>JBGAFL010000058.1:0-33607 GCA_044227265.1 Methylobacterium sp. | reverse complement strand
ACCTTCCTTCTCGCTGACGCTGAATGCGGGACCGAACTCGTCGCCATTCACGAGAATGTGCCGCCGGGTGTCTCGCCTGCTGACAACGAGGCCGGTTGGAGCATGTCGCTGGACAAGCTCGCGGCCTATGTCGAAACCGGAACCGGGCGAGCGTAGCCGGCCGGGACTGTCGCGCGATTCGCCCGCGCGACGATGTGGCCTCGGCCAAGCTCCCGCAGCACCAAGAACCTTTCTTCGACCAGGGACATTGCCGATCGATGCAGGCCTATAGCGACCTCGCCGCCACCTTCGCCCGGATCGCCGCCATCCAGGATGCGCGCGGCATTCTCGGCTGGGACAGCCAGACGCTGATGCCGGATGGCGCATCCGAGACGCGCGGCGAGCAATTCGCGGTGCTCGAGGTGATCGCGCATGAACTCCTGACCGCTCCACGGACGGCCGACCACCTCGCCGAAGCCGGGGCGAACCAATCGACGCTTGGGCCTTGGGAGCAGGCGAACCTGCGCGAAATGCGCCGCGCCCATCTCCATGCCTCGGCCGTTCCGGCCGATCTCATCGCAGCCAGCGCTAAGGCGACGATGCGCTCGGAAATGGTCTGGCGGACGGCCAAGCGCGACGATGACTTCGCAGGCCTCGCCCCGCATCTTGCCGAGGTGTTGCATCTCCAGCGTCAGATTGGCGTGGCCAAGGGTGAGGCGCTCGGCCTCTCGCCGTACGACGCCTTGCTCGATTCCTACGATCCCGGAATGCGCCAGGCCCGGATCGACGCGTTGTTCGCGGAATTGCGCGCCTTCCTGCCGGAGACCATCGCGCGCGCGCAAAGCCTGCAGGCCGCGTTGCCCGCGCCGCTGCCCTTGCCCGGCCCGTTCCCGATTGCGGCCCAGAAGGAACTCGGCTTGAGCCTGATGCGGTCGATCGGCTTCGATTTCGAGCGCGGCCGGCTCGATGTCAGCCTGCACCCCTTCTGCGGCGGCGCCACCGACGATGTCCGCATCACCACGCGCTACGACGAGGCCGATTGCATGCGCGCGCTGATGGGTGTGCTGCACGAGACCGGCCATGCCCTCTACGAGCAGGGCAAGCCGCTGGAGTGGCGCCACCAGCCGGTCGGGCAGGCGCGGGGCATGAGCCTTCACGAGAGCCAATCCTTGCTGGTCGAGATGCAGGCCTGCCGCAGCCGGGAGTTTTCCGAATTTCTCGCCCCGAAATTGCGCGATGCTTTCGGCGGGCAGGGGCCGGCCTGGAACCCTGAGAACCTGCATCGACTCGCGATCAGCGTCGTGCCGGGCTTCATCCGGGTCGATGCGGACGAGGCGACCTATCCGGCCCATATCCTGCTGCGTTACGCCCTCGAGACGGCGATGATCTCGGGCGATCTCGCGGTCGCCGACCTGCCCGGCGCCTTCCGGGACGGATTACGCGACCTGCTCGGGCTGGAAGTGCCCAACGACAGGCTCGGCTGCCTGCAGGACATCCATTGGCCCTCGGGGAGCTTTGGCTATTTCCCGACCTACACGCTCGGCGCGATGGCGGCGGCGCAGCTCTTCGCGGCGGCGGAGGGGGCCGAGCCCGGCATCCGGCCCGCTTTGGCAACGGGCGACTTTTCGGCGCTTCGCGGGTGGCTGCGGACACATGTCCACGGCAAGGGCAGCCTGCTCGAAACCGACGACCTTCTGACCGAGGCGACTGGAAAGCCGCTCGGCGTGGCGGATTTCAAGGGCCATCTGGAGCGACGTTATCTCGGGGCAGATTCGTGAACTCACCGGTGACGTCGATCCCGCGCGTTACCCCACTCCCCGCACGCGGGGAGTGGGCCGAACGCACCTTGTCGTGCATTCGGTTAGCGCAGACGAAGCCGGAGCGAGGGTGAGGGGAGGCAACCGGAAGAGGCTCGTTCGGCGGTCCTCCTCACCTTCGGCTGCCGCCTAGTTTTGACGACGACAAGGTCGTCAAAAACCTCTCCCCGCAAGCGGGGCGAGGGGTGCTCGTGAATGCACGTCGCGGTTGGCACGCATCGAAGCCGCTGGACCTTCACGGCAGCGATCGTTACCCAGCCGCTCCCTCGCGAATCATCATCGGCACGACATGGCGGCTTGCGGCCTCGATTTCGGCACGTCCAACACCACGCTCGGCCTTGCCGGCGCGGGGCGTCCCACCCTGCTGCCGCTGGAGGAGGCGCATCGCACCATCCCCAGCGCCATCTTCTTCGAGCCGGGCCGCGAACCCCTGATCGGACGCGCCGCGATAGCCGCCTATGTCGAGGGTACGCCCGGGCGGTTGATGCGCAGCCTCAAATCGGTGCTCGGCTCCAGCCTGATCGAAGAGAGCACGCCGGTCGGCCGCAAGCGCATCACCTTTCGCGAGATCATTGCCCGCTACCTCGCCGCTGTGAAGGTGCGGGCGGAGGAGGCTTCTGGCGAGACGCTCGACACTGTCGTGCATGGACGCCCGGTGCATTTCGTCGATGGCGATCCAGAGGGTGACCGCAAGGCCGAGACGACTCTGCGTGAGATCGCGGAAAGCATCGGCTTTCGCGATATCCGCTTCCAGTTCGAGCCGATCGCGGCGGCCTTCGATTACGAGCAATCCGTCGAGCACGAGGAGATCGCGCTGATCGCCGATATCGGCGGTGGCACCTCGGATTTCTCGATCGTCCGGCTGTCGCCCGAGCGGCATGGCCGGGATGAGCGTGCCGAGGACATCCTCGCCAATGACGGCGTGCGCATCGGCGGCACGGATTTCGACCGAAAGCTCAGCCTCGGCACGGTGATGCCGCTCTTCGGCCTCGGCACGCCGCTGCGGCGCGGCGATCTCAACGTGCCCAACGCCTATTTCCACGATCTCTCGACCTGGTCACAGATCAACCGGCTCTATGACCGCAAGATCTTGCGTGAACTCGACGAGGTAGCTCGCGATGCGAGCCGGCCCGAACTGATCGCGCGGCTGGTCAAGGTGGTCGAGGCCGAGCGCGGCCATGGCCTTGCCATGTCGGTCGAGGGAGCCAAGATCGCGGCCTCCGATGCGGGCGAGGGGACGATCGATCTCGGTTGGGTCGAGCCGGGGTTGATCGTCGGAATCGATCAAGACCGCCTTGCCGCCGAGACCGATGCGCTCGGGCGGCGCATCGCGGAGCGGATCGATCGCTGTCTTTCTCAAGCCGGCCTGAGGGCCGAGGCCATCGACGCACTCTTCCTCACCGGCGGCTCGACGCGTCTGCCGCATGTCCGCGCCGCTCTGACGGGCTCGGTTCCGCAAGCGAAGATCGTCGAGGGCGACATTTTCGGATCGGTCGGGCTCGGCCTAACCATCGAAGCCGGGCGCCTCGCCGCGAAGGCGAGGATGCCGCGTCGCAGGGCTGCAACGGGCTGAGGTTTGAATCACACTCCGCCGTCATTCCGGGGCTTGCCGCAAGGCAAGAACCCGGAACCCAGAAACACCATCCTCGCTAGGTATTTGCACGTTAGCGCTTCTGGGTTCTGGGTTCGCCTTTGGTGCTCCGGAAAGACGGCGCGTATTGAACAATCGCCTGGCGAGAAGCGTGCCCTCAGCCCGCATGCACTGCCGAATGCCGCCAAAGCCTCACTTGTGCGGCTGCCCGATCGCCCAGACATACGCAGCGACTGCTTTCAGCTCGGCCTCGGTGAGGTTGACGCCGCCCATCGGCGGCATGGCGCCGCCATGCTCCTTGGGCTCGGCAACGCCGTTGGTGATCGTTGCCTTGATTCCAGCGAGACTACCGTCGCTCCAGAGCCACTTGCCGGTGGTCAGGTCGGCGCCGACCGGTGAGCCCTTGGCATCCGAGCCGTGGCAGCCGCCGCAGGTCGCACCGCCCTGTTCGCCCTTGAAGACGCGCTCGCCCAAGGCAACCTCGTCCTTGGTCGCGCCCTCGGGTACCGGCAGCGCGGCGAGCGTGCGGCCCGCATCAGGGTGGATGCCTTCGGGCGGGAGCGCGTCGCTCGAAGTCGCGGCCTGGGCCTTCGGGGCAGGCGCCGCCGTGAGGGGGGCGTCGGCATCGCCGCCCTGGTAGGTGACCCGCCAGATCCGGCCCTTCACGTCGTCGGAGATGTAGAGCGCCCCGTCAGGCCCGATCGCGAGCCCGGTGGGACGGTACGCGGCCCGGCCCGGCTCCTTCACGGCTCCGGCGAATCCATCTGCGAAGACCACATAATCGCCCGCAGGCTTGCCGTCCTTGAAGGGTTGGAACACCACGTTGTAGCCGCCCTGCGGGCCGGGCGCGCGGTTCCAGGAGCCGTGGAATGCGATGAAGGCGCCGTCCCGGTAGGCTTTCGGGAAGGCGCTCTCGGTGCCCGCTCCGACATAGAATTTCATGTCGTTGGGCGCCCAATGCGCCGGATAGGCCGCGACCGGCGCGATGCGATCGGCGCAGAGCCCGACCTTCTTGCCGCCATCGCCGCCATATTCGGGAGCGAGCACCAGCTTCTTCTGGGTCGGGTCGTAATAGCATTCCGGCCAGCCGTAATCGGCGCCCTTCTTCAGTTCGGTAACCTCCTCGGACGGCAGTTCGAAACCCTGCTGGGCCGAATAGAGCTTTGGCCAATTCTCGTGGAGCTGGTCGCGGCCGTGCTGGGTCACGAAGATGCGGCCAGAAGCATCGGTCGCAAAACCCTCGGCATTGCGGTTGCCGGAGGCATAGCGCTGCGCCGCCGAAAAGGTCTGGCCGGTTTTGTTCGCATCGTAGAGCCAGATTCCGGCGCGGGTCTCCTTCTCGGTGCAGGGCACGTTGCCGATCGAGCCGGGCATGCGGTTCTTCACCTCGCAGGCATTGGTGGCCGAGCCCATTCCGGCGAAAATCTCGCCCTTCTCCGTGATCGTAAAGGGATGCATCGGGTGGTCGCCGCTGAGCGGGAAGCCCGAGACCACGACCTCGCCTTTGGCCTTCGGCGCGACTTCGCCCTCGGCGAGCGGATAGCGCATGATGCGGTCATTGCTCTCGGCAAAGACCGAGCTGCCATGAAGCGCGAGCCCGGTGCCGCCGTGGCCGCCATCCGCGGCGCTTTCTCCGAAACGCTCGATCACCTCCGCCTTGCCGTCGCCGTCCCTGTCCTTCAGCGCAACGAGGAAACCGCCGGGCGGGGGCGTGTCGTTGCGATAATACACGCCGCTCCAGGTGTTCACGTAGAGCGTGCCGTCTTTCGCCACCGCCATCTGGCGGGCATGGCCGATCGTGTCGGCGAAGACGCTCGCGCAGAACCCCGGCGGCAGGCTGATGCCGCCATTGTCACCCTTGCAGCCGAGTGCTTCCGCCGCCTCAGCGCGGGACGACGCGGTCGGGAACGCGAGGAGCGACAAGGCTGTTACGCCGAGTGCGAGGGGGAGATTCGAAGTACGGGCGGAGCGCATAGGCGTTCTCCTCACGGTTTCGGTTTCAAAAAAGCGATCGTGCCCCCTCGGACGATCGATGCGTAGTTCTGGGTCAGTTCGCCGGCAGCGGGACCGCGTGAACCTTGAAGGGCAGCTGCGGCTTCGTGCCTTTCTTCGACGGGTCGGTGAGCACGGCGAGCTGGCCTTCAGTGATCCAGATCGTGTTGCCGGCCCTGGTGACGCCGGTGACGCCGCCCGCGAACCCGTCCTTTATCGTCTCGATCTTGGCTTTGTCGCCCTCGAACGTGACGCGATCGACGCTGCCCCCGCCCTCGGCCATCACGAAAGTGCCGTCGCCGAGCGGGCGCAAAGCATCCGACAGGACCGGCTGGCGCGAGGGTTCAAGCTTGGTGACCGTGCCGGCTACGCCGTCCTTCACATCGATGCGGAACAGCTTCGCCTTGGTGAAGGTGTTGACGTAGAGGTTGCCGTCTTTGCCGAAAGCGATCCCGTCGAGCCCGGCCTCTCCCTGCTCCAACGCGAAGAGCGGATCGCTCTTCCAGACTTCCAGGGTGGTCGCACCGGGTTTCAGCAGGAAAATCTGCGTCCCAAGCGTGTTGGTGACATAGAGCGAGCCGTCCTGGCCGATTGCGATGTCGTTGCAGAGCGCGGGGCTGACAGGCAGGGGAATGCTGACCTTGCCCTCGCCGGTCGCGAGGTCGAAGCCCTTGAGCACGGCACCCTTCTCATCGCTCGGCCCCTTGATGCCGAGCGGCGAGAGATCGTTCGAGCAGACCCATAGGGTTTTCGAGGCCTCGTCGGCCACGACCCCCAAGGTCGAGCGCGTGCCGTAGGCGCCCGGCTTGATCCAGACCTCGCCCTCGCTGGCGCCCGGCTTCACCCGGATGATGCCGCCATCGGAGAAGCTGCTGACATAGAGCGTGCCATCGGCCGTTGCGGTGATGCTTTCTGGGTAGGCGCCCCCGCCGGGCAGAGCGATGCTCTCGGGCGCGGCCATCGCGGGTGCGGTCGCCAGAAGGGCGAAGGCTACCGCTGTAACCCTCCATCGAGTCGCGAAGCTCAGGCGCTTCATCACGCGTGCGTCCATGGTGCCGTTCTCTCCCGCTTCGAATTTCTCGATTTCCAAGTCGGTAGGTGATCTGGGACGGCGCACCGGCCCGGCGACGCCCTGATTCATCGGCAAGTGCGGCAACGCACATCGAAAATTTCGATCACTTGATGCAGCGGTTCAGGGGATGCGTTGGAGCAGCCACTGTCGGATCGCTTTGCGGCGTCACGGCGGGGTGTTAGCAGCGGCGCATGCGAGGAAAACCACCACATCGCGAAGGCCCTGGCGGCAAGAGCAGACCGCTTGGCCGTGGCAAGCCGCGCCCCGGCGCACGGCCCGAACGCGCCGGGACCGGCCCGCGCAGCTCCGCGCTCGATGCCGCGCAGCGTGCCGCGCGCAATCGTGGCGATGAGGCCGGCGACAAGTCGCCGTGGTCCGGCGAAATCGAGCAGGCCCCGCCACGCAAGCCGCGCACGCGACCCGACAAGCCGTCTGCCGTCGTGCCGGCTGGACCGACCCGCCGCGAGCAGCGCGCGGCCGCCTCCGCGACGCTCGCCACGGGCGTTCAGACCCTGGCGGTCGAGCCGGACGAGGCGGGCATGCGGATCGACCGCTTTCTGACCGCGCGCTTTCCACAGCTGCCCTTCACCCGCGTCCAAAGCATCGTCCGCAAGGGCGAATTGCGGGTCGATGGCAAGCGCGCCAAGCCGAATGACCGGCTCGAGCCCGGCATGAGCGTGCGCGTGCCGCCGCTCAAGCTCGATCAGCCGACCGAGCGGCCGCGCAGTGCCGCGAAAATCTCCGACGACGCGGAGTTTCTGCGCTCTCTGATCCTCTACGAGGATGCGGAGATGATGATCCTGAACAAGCCGTTCGGGCTCGCGGTGCAGGGCGGCTCGGGCACCGTGCGCCATGTCGATGGATTGCTCGATGCCCTGACCGAGCCCGGCGGCCAGCGTCCGCGCCTCGTCCATCGGCTCGACAAGGACACCGCCGGCTGCCTGATCATCGCCAAGACTCGTCTCGCCGCCGCGACGCTAGCCAAGAGTTTTCGCTCACGCGCGGCGCGCAAGATTTATTGGGCGCTCGCGGCCGGCGTACCGCGCGTCCACCAGGGCCGGATCTCGACCTATCTCACTAAGGAGCAGCCGACCGATGCGGACGCGCGCATGCGGGTCGCCAAGCACGGCGAGGAGGGGGCGAGCCACGCGCTCACCTATTACGCGACGGTCGATCAGGCGGCACAGAAGCTGTGCTGGCTCTCTCTGAAGCCGGTGACCGGGCGCACCCATCAACTTCGCGCCCATGCCGCCCATATCGGCCACCCGATCGTCGGTGATCCGAAATACTTTGATGTCGAGAACTGGGAATTGCCCGGCGGAATCCAGAACCGGCTGCATCTGCTTGCCCGCCGCATCGTCATTCCGCATCCGCGTACCGGCAAGCCGGTCGACGTCTCGGCGCCCTTGCCGCCGCATATGGCGCAGAGCTGGAACCTGCTCGGCTTCGACGCTGCGCGCTACGATCCGATCGTCGAGGCGCCGGAAGCGTAGCCGGCTTCGGCCGAGCATGGCCTTGGCAAGCGCGGGCAGCGCCGTATTGTTGCTGCGAGGTGGCGAACAGGCGGGCCAGTTCTTGCATGGCGCGGTCCAAGTCGGGCATCCCAATACGGCGTTCCACTCGCGCAGGACGGGAGTCGATGAGAGGCACCGAGGCAGACATGCCTGACGTTGTCGTACGGACCGGTGAAGCGACGCCCGGCGAGGCCGCCGTTTCTCGACCTTGTGACGTCAGCGCGATCGGCGGTGCGGGGTGGTGAAGCTCATCGTCTTCGATGTCGACGGCACGCTCGTCGACAGCCAGCACCTGATCGTCGAGGCGCAGGCCCGCGCCTTCGCCGAACACGGCATGGCGGCACCTGAAAGGCGGGAGGCTCTGTCGGTGGTCGGCCTTTCGCTACCGGAAGCGTTCCGCCGGCTCGTGGGAGATGCCGGACCGATCGCCGGTTTGTCCGAGAGCTATCGGCGGGCCTTCCAGGCGCTTCGTATCGATCCGGACTTCGAAGACCCGCTGTTTCCGGGAATGGCCGAGCTGATCGGAAAGCTGCGCGAGCGCTCCGACCTGCGCCTCGGCATCGCCACGGGCAAGTCCCGGCGCGGCGTCGCGCATTTGCTCGCGCGCTACGGCTGGGAGGATTGGTTCGCTACGATCCAGACCGCGGACGACGCGCCCTCGAAACCCGATCCGACCATGCTGAACCACGCGATGGAAGAGGCAGATTCCGAGCCCGCGATGACTGTGATGATCGGAGACACTACCTTCGACATGATGATGGCGCGCAGCGCCGGCGCGGCGGCCGTGGGCGTCGCCTGGGGCTATCACCCTCCGGGAGCGCTATACGGCGCCGGGGCGGTGACGGTGGCGGAGAGCCCGGCCCGTCTCGCCGAGCTGTTTTCCGGCCCCCTGGACCAATCCGCCTTCGCGGCGGCCGAGCAGGTCGGCGCGCGGTGATGGTTCTCAGGTAAGTCCCACTCGCTGGCGTACCCGCGATGCCCTAGATCGCCGGAATGAGCGATGACACCACGAGCGACTGGCTCGGCGCGCCGGACGGCACCCCGCGCCCCGATCCGGCCAAATCGGCCCGCACCGCGGCCAAACCCGCGCTGCCGAAGCGATTTTACGAGAAGGCCGGTTTTCGAGAGACCGATCACGGCTTCCAGCTGACGCTCGACGGACGTCCCGCGCGCACGCCGGCCCGGAAACCGCTCGTCCTGCCGACACAGGCTCTCGCGGCCCGCGTCGCCGCGGAATGGGATGAGCAAGGCGAGACCATCGATCCCGCGCAGATGCCGCTCACGCGTCTCGTCAATTCCGCGATCGATGGCGTCGCGGATCGGCGCGAGGCCGTCGCTTCCGATCTCTGTGCCTATGCCGGCACCGATCTCGTTGCCTATCGTGCCGGCGACCCGCCGCGTCTCGTCGCGGCGCAAAGCGCGGCCTGGGACCCGATCGTCGAATGGGCGCGCGAGGCCCTCGGCGTGCGACTCATCCTGAGCGAGGGAGTCAGGCATGTCGACCAGCCGGCGACGACAATTTCCGCCTTGCACGAGGCAGTGAACCGGATCGACGATCCGTTCCGTCTCGCCGCGCTCCACGCGATGACGACGCTCACCGGATCGCTGCTGATCGCGCTCGCGGTCCTCGATCGCCACCTGACGCCGGACGAGGCCTGGGACGCGGCCCATGTCGACGAGACGTTCCAGGCGAGCGTCTGGGGTGCCGATGCGGAGGCGAAGACGCGGCTCGATGCCCGTAAGCGCGAATTCGAGGCGGCGGCATCGCTCGCCGCCCTTGCGAGCGAAGGGGCGCCCTGACACTGGGCGCGGCTCGTCGACCCCGTTTCGTGTGGGTAAAGTGCCGATCTTCGTGCCGATGCACACCAGATATGCGGGCGAGCATGCAACCGGGCGCCGCTCAAAGACTTCTCATAGTCGAATGCCCGACGAGAGCCGCCAAATCCGCGGCGGGGAGGGTGCGAACTGAATTCCTGTCTCGAAAGTACCGACGATGATCGACGCGGCCCATATCGAACCTCATGAATCTGGGCCGTGCTCGAACCCGGTTCTATTCGGCGTGGCATCGGCGCTCGCGGAGTTGTTTCCGGTCGAGCATTTGCCGACCGCCTTCTGTTCCGCCGTTCCGATGGAGGCGGCTGTGATCGAAAGCCCGGCCAACGATCCGCTGAGCGCGGGTGGCGGCCTGATAGCGGCCTGACGTCGCCTTATCCTTCGAGACCTTGGAACCAGTGCGGAGCCGGCCGGAATACTGCTCCGGCCGGTTCTCGTTGCGGCGGGGTCGCAGCCGCTGCGTCAGCGTGCAGTGCGAAGCGTTACGCCATCCTAAGGCCATGTTGCTCCGTTGAGTGCCGGTTACTTGTGCGCGCCGGTCACTTGGCTTGCAGGAGCTATCGTGGTGTCCTTCCTTCACGACTTTCCGATCAGCGAGCTGATTGCGTCCTACGGGTATCTCGCCGTGTTCGTGGTGATCGCGCTCGAAAGTGCCGGGCTTCCGCTCCCGGGCGAGACCATCCTCCTCTCGGCGGCGATCTATGCCGGCAGCACGGGCAATCTCGACATCACCCTGATCGTCGCCGCGGCCGCGGCCGCAGCGATTCTCGGCGACAATCTCGGTTATTGGGTCGGGCGACGCTGGGGCATGCCACTGCTCCTGCGCCATGGCCATCTCATCGGGATCGACCACGGCCGGCTCAAGCTCGGGCAATATCTGTTCCGCGAGCATGGCGGGAAGATCGTGTTCTTCGGGCGGTTCACGGCGATGCTGCGGGCCTATGCGGCCGTGCTCGCGGGCGTGAACAAGCTCGATTCGCGCCGGTTTATGTTCTTCAACGGCGTCGGCGGCGTGGCCTGGGCCAGCCTGATGGGGTTCGGCGCGCATTTCTGCGGCCGAAAGATCGAGCACATCGTCGGCCCGATCGGCCTCGCTCTGCTCGCCTTCGTGATCTTCGGTGGGCTGGCGCTCTGGCTGTTCATGCGCCGGCACGAGCAGCGCCTTCTCGTCAAGGCGGAAGCGGCGATCCCCGGGCCGCTCTGCTGAATAGCTTTCAATCGCCCGCCAGGACGAGCGCCCAGTAGCGTTTGAAACGCGTCTCGGGCGCGTCGAATCGGGCGATGCCGATCCGCCGCAACTGCGGGATCAGCATGTTGCGATTGTGCTCGGGCGAGGCCTTCCAGCGTCCGAGGACCTGATCGAAGGTCTCCGACCCCGCGCTGAGATTCTCGGCAGCATAGCGTTTGCCGAACCCTACGCTCGCCATGCGCGTCTCGAAGCTGCCGCCGAGATCGTGGCTCAGCCGTCCGGCCCGCGCATTGGACGCGGCCTGGAGCGAGGCCGCCTTGACCAGGGCCGGGTCGACGGTCACCGGGCCGAGCCCGAACTGGGCCCGATATCGCGAAATCTCCGAGGCGGCGGCCGTTTCGTCGAGCACTACAGGGCTCGTCGAGACGCCGGCATCGAGCACCGGAGCATCGGTGCTGCAGCCCGCGAGCGATAGCAGGATCAGAGCGAGGGCCGCTGTGACGCGAGGGCGTCCGCTGCTTAAGGCGGGAATCGACATGATTGGTGGAAGGCGCTCGACCGTGAAAGGATCGCCCATCGGGTCAGGTTGAGGCGAAAGCGGGGCGTTTCGATCCGAGGTGGCCATGGCGCAAAGCGGTGTGCCCCCCGGGCAACGCCGGGGCTCGATCGCCGAGCCTGCGACCACTTTCTCGGGTGATGACGTCGGGGGGCCGGCGTGTGAGACAGGGCGCAAGGACCGGCGCGCAGAAAACCGGTGGTCCAAGCCGCGAAAGGGGAACACATCTCGCCATGGGCCGCCGCGGCTCGGCGGCTCATCCGGGACGAGCCAAATCAGGGATTCGGCGACGATGAGCACTGTGGACGCGCCCGATTGGACAACGATTCCCGCGCCCCAGGATGATGGAGCGGCGCGCCACCTCATCGGCGCCCCTATGGCCTCCGTGCCACTCTGGGCGACCGACGGACGCATCATCGATCTGTCGCTGCTGCCCGGGCGGATCGTGGTCTATGCCTATCCCCGAACCGGCAAGCCCGGCATCGCCAACCCCGATGGCTGGGACATGATACCGGGTGCGCGCGGCTGCACGCCGCAGAGCTGTGCGTTTCGCGATCACTTTTCCGAGTTGAAGGCCCTCGGCGTCGATCATCTGTTCGGCCTTTCGACCCAGGATCCCGAGTACCAATACGAAGCTGCGGAGCGCCTGCATCTGCCCTTCGCGATCCTCTCGGACATGGCATTGGCGCTGACCGAGGCGATGAATCTGCCCACCTTTGAGGTGGATGGCACCACGTTGTTGAAGCGATTCACGCTGGTGATCGAGGACGGCCGTATCGTGTTCGTATTCTATCCCGTCTTCCCGCCGGATCGCAGCGCGACTGACGTCGTCGCCTGGCTCGCGCAGCAAGCGAAACCGTGAGCCGAACCCCGGTCGGGTTGCGTCAAGACTGGATTCCGAAGATGAAGTGGCGCGGGCGACGGGGCTCGAACCCGCGACCTCCGGCGTGACAGGCCGGCACTCTAACCGACTGAGCTACGCCCGCGCATCGGGCCGCCGTTTCGGCGACGGCGCGGTTTATGCGTCGGGTACCCGGCCTGTCAAGGAGAGCGGGGCGGCTTTCATGACGACAGCGTGAATGGTTGTCGGAAGGTCGGTCTGGTCTGCTGATCTCCGTCACGGGAGGCCTTCTGAATGTCACGTCCCGGCAGGACGAGATCCGCGACGAAAAGTGGACCTTTGTGCATCGCGCCACGCCCTTGTGTGGCGTGGGGCGCTCGTCTAAGCCTCCCGCGTGCCCGATCTCGCATTGGATCAATTCCAGGTGCGAAGGCCTCGGCGCCCGGCCGACTCAGCCGGGGGTCGGCGTATCCGGCGCGTTGGAACCACGAGGGTGTCGCATGACCGGCCTGCTCGCGGATTATCTTCCGCTGATCATCTTCATCGGCGTTTCGCTGTTCATCGCCGCCGCCTTGCTCGTCGCGCCGTTCCTCGTCGCCTATTCGAGCCCGGACCCAGAGAAGCTGTCGGCCTACGAATGCGGCTTCAACGCATTTGACGATGCGCGGATGAAGTTCGACGTCCGGTTTTATCTCGTCTCGATCCTGTTCATCATCTTCGATCTGGAAGTGGCCTTCCTGTTCCCCTGGGCGGTCACCTTCGGGGAGCTCGGCTGGTTCGGGTTATGGTCGATGATGGTGTTCCTCGTCGTCCTCACCGTGGGCTTCGTCTACGAGTGGCGTAAGGGAGCGCTGGAATGGGATTGAACCTGGTTCCAACGATTCGGAGTGGCGCATGGCGCTGACGCTCGACCGCACCACCGAAATCGCTCCGCGGCCGAAAGGCATTCTCGATCCCGCCACCGGCGAGCCGGTCGGCGCGAGCGATCCGACATTCCTGTCGATCTCGGACGAGCTTGCCGATCGCGGCTTCCTCGTCACCACGGCGGACGAGCTCATCACCTGGGCCCGCACCGGCTCGCTGATGTGGATGACCTTCGGTCTCGCCTGCTGCGCGGTCGAGATGATGCAGATGTCGATGCCGCGCTATGATTGCGAGCGCTTCGGCTTCGCCCCGCGCGGCTCACCGCGTCAATCCGACGTGATGATCGTCGCCGGCACGCTGACCAACAAGATGGCCCCGGCTTTGCGCAAGGTCTACGACCAAATGCCGGAGCCGCGCTACGTCATCTCGATGGGCTCCTGCGCCAATGGCGGCGGCTATTACCACTATTCCTATTCGGTGGTGCGCGGATGTGACCGCATCGTGCCGATCGACATCTACGTGCCGGGCTGTCCGCCGACCGCCGAGGCTCTGCTCTACGGCGTGCTGCTCCTGCAGCGGAAGATCCGCCGCATCGGCACGATCGAGCGGTGAGCGGTATGAGCTCCACATCCGACGGCGAACCGGTCACCAAAGAGCCCGTTACGACCAACGGCATCGTCCTGCGCGGCACGATCGAGGTCGCACAGGGAGATGCGGCGCTATCCGCTCTGGCGGAGCGCATCAAGGCCGCGCTCGGCCCCGCCGTCACCGATAGCGTGCTGGCCTATGGCGAGCTGTCGCTGACCGTGCAGGCGAGCGATATCGTCTATGCGCTGACCTATCTGCGCGACGATCCGCTCTGCGCCTTCCGCTGCTTCATCGACATCTGCGGGGTCGACTACCCCGAGCGAGCGCGGCGCTTCGACGTGGTCTATCACCTGCTGTCGCTGCGCCATAACACGCGCATCCGCGTAAAGGTTCAGACCGACGAGACGAGCCCGGTCCCCTCGGTGATCTCGGTCTTTCCGGCGGCGAACTGGTACGAGCGCGAAACCTACGACCTCTACGGAATCCTGTTCTCGGGGCATCCGGACCTGCGCCGGATGCTGACCGATTACGGTTTCGAGGGGCATCCTCTGCGAAAAGATTTCCCGCTCACCGGCTTTGTCGAGCTCCGCTACGACCAGGACGAGGGCCGGGTAGTCTACGAGCCGGTCAAGCTCATCCAGGAATTCCGCAACTTCGATTTTCTCTCTCCCTGGGAGGGCACGGATTACGTGCTGCCGGGGGATGAGAAGAAGTCGGGCTGAGCGGCTATGCCGGCTTCGGATCCTCTCTTTGGCCATTGCCTCTGTGGTGCAGTGCGGTTCTCCGCTCGCCCGAAGCACGACGAGATGGACGTCTGCCATTGCGGCGTCTGCCGCCGGTGGTCTGGCGGGGCCTGGATGACGGTCGAATGCGAGCCAGATTCTCTCACAGTGCAGGGCGACGAAGCCCTCGTCTTTTTTTGGTTCCTCAGACCACGCGGAGCGAGGGTTCTGCAAAACCTGCGGCACATCCCTATTCTGGCGAATGCGCGACACGAGCCTGCTGACCGTGTCCGCTCAGGCCTTCGAGCAACCGGAAAGGTTTCGGTTCGCGAGCGAGATCTTCATCGATCGGAAGCCGGCCAATTATGCTTTCGCCAACGACACCAGGAAGATGACCGAAGCCCAAGTGTTCGCACAATATCCGGAGGTCGCCGGGTGATGCGCCCCTACTCGCTACTCGCTACTCCCTATTCGCTCTCGGGCGGAGCCCGCCCATGACCGAACACAACATCCGCAACTTCTCGATCAATTTCGGCCCGCAGCACCCGGCTGCGCACGGCGTGCTGCGGCTGGTGCTGGAGCTCGATGGTGAGGTGGTCGAGCGGGTCGATCCGCATATCGGTCTCCTGCATCGCGGCACCGAGAAACTGATCGAGTACAAGACCTACCTGCAGGCGACGCCTTATTTCGACCGGCTCGATTACGTCGCGCCGATGAACCAGGAGCATGCCTTCTGCCTCGCGGTGGAGAAGCTGCTCGGGATCGAGGTACCGCGCCGCGCCCAGCTCATCCGCACCCTGTTCTGCGAGATCGGCCGGCTGCTCTCGCACCTCCTCAACGTGACGACGCAGGCCATGGATGTCGGCGCCCTCACGCCCCCGCTCTGGGGCTTCGAGGAGCGCGAGAAGCTGATGATTTTTTACGAGCGCGCCAGCGGCGCTCGGCTTCATGCGAACTACTTCCGCCCCGGCGGCGTCCACCAGGACCTGCCGCCGGCCTTGATCGACGATATCGAGGCGTTCTGCGATCCGTTCCTCAAGGTTGTCGACGATCTCGATGTGCTCGTCATAGATAACCGCATCTTCAAGCAGCGCTGCGTGGATATCGGCATCGTCTCCCAGGACGAGGCGATGGCCTGGGGGTTTTCGGGCGTGATGGTGCGCGGCTCCGGTATCCCGTGGGATCTGCGCAAGAGCCAGCCCTACGAAGTCTACGAGGAGATGGAATTCGACATCCCCATCGGAAAGAACGGCGACACCTATGATCGCCAGGTCATCCGCATGGAGGAGATGCGCCAAGCCGTGCGCATCATGAAGCAATGTGTCGCCAAGCTCCGCGAACCTGCGGGACAGGGGCCGATCGCCTCATCCGACGGGAAGGTTGCGCCGCCGAAGCGCGGGGACATGAAGCGCTCGATGGAGGCGCTCATCCATCACTTCAAGCTCTACACCGAAGGCTTCCACGTTCCGAAGGGCGAGGTCTATGCCGCCGTCGAGGCGCCCAAGGGCGAATTCGGCGTCTATCTCGTCGCCGACGGCACCAACAAGCCCTATCGCTGCAAGATCCGCGCGCCGGGCTTCGCCCATCTCCAGGCGATGGACTGGATGTGCCGCGGGCATCTTCTCGCCGACGTGTCCTGCGTGCTCGGCACGCTCGATATCGTGTTCGGGGAGGTGGACCGGTGAGTCATGGCGATACGCACCGTTCGCAATCGGGTCGTTGCCGCTTCGACAATCGTCGTGCTGCTCGCACCTTGTCAGGCGTCGGCATTCGACTTGTTGAAGGTACTGCGAGACGACGAGCGAGCGAAACCTCAACAAGAGCGATCAAAAGAGCAACCAAGCGAAAGACAGGCGGCTGCGAGCCGATGCGCAGCGCTTCTCTGCGAGAAGGAGCTCAGGTCTCTTGGCTGGAAAGTAGTGTCGCGCACGAAGGACAGCCACTGGTCCGACGTTTTCGAGACGTATGCAGTGATGCGCAAAGACGAGGCATCACGTCTTTGCGTAACTCGCGTCTCGCACGGTGCGCGGTACGAAATGCCTTGTCTCGATCTGGATCCCTCATCCGACTGACGATGCCTACAATTTCAGCGGAACTCTGAAGCATGGCCAACCGCAGGTTAGCCCCCGCCGCAATCCAGCCCAGCGCCTTCGCCTTCACGCCGGAGAATGCGGCCTGGGCTCAAGGCCAGATCGACAAATACCCGGCCGGCCGTCAGGCTTCGGCGGTGATCTCGCTATTGTGGCGGGCGCAGGAACAGAATGGCGGCTGGCTGCCGCAGAAGGCGATCGAGGCGGTCGCCGCGACGCTCGGCATGCCGGTGATCCGCGTGCTGGAAGTCGCGACCTTCTACACGATGTTCGCGCTGGAGCCGGTCGGCCGCTTCTGGATCCAGCTCTGCGGCACCGTGCCCTGCGACGTCTGCGGCGCCAAGGGCCTTAAGGCCGCGCTTCAGGCGCGGATCGGGCCGCCCGGCCATGTCACGCCGGACGGCAACTTCTCCTGGATCGAGGTCGAGTGCCTTGGCGCCTGCTGCAACGCGCCGATGGTGCAGATCAACCACGATTATTACGAGGACCTGACGCCGGAGAGCCTCAACAAGCTGCTCGACGATCTCGCCGCTGGCCGTCCGGTCAAGCCTGGTCCGCAGAATGGCCGGCACGCTTCTGAGCCGCAGGATGCGATCGGCACCTTGAGCGATGCGACGCTTTTTGATGGCTCGCGCGTCGGAGCTTGGCGCGCCCGTTTCGCGGAGACACATGTCGACGGGGCAGGGGTCGCGCAGCAGGATGCGCCCGCGCCGGTCGAACCGAAGGCAGCAGTGCCCGACAAGCCCGCGCCGGTCGAGCCGAAGGCGGCTGCATCGAGCGCCGAAGCGCCCGTCAAACCAGCCGCTGCGGAAGCAGTGGAAGCGGCCGCCGATGATCGAGCCGTCGCGGAGGATCGCACGCTTCGCAGCGAGCCCCCGCAGCAGCCGGAGAGCTCCGGTGCCGATGGCAATCTCGTCGAGTCGCGCCGCGAAGGCGGTTCCGCCGGCTCACCGACGTTGGGATCCTCGCCTCAGGAGAAGGAGCGGATCCGCGGTATCGGAACCTCCGAGCTCGTTGCCGCCTATCGCCACATCGCTGAGCGGGAAGCGGGCGGACCGCCTGCCGAGACCGAGGCCGGTTCGCAGCCCCTAGCGCTTGATGCGCCCCGGGACGGCAAGGCTGATGATCTCAAGCAGATCAACGGCATCGGGCCGGTGAACGAGCGCCGCCTGAACGCGCTCGGCATCTTCCACATCGCGCAGATCGCGGCCTGGACCCCTGCGCAGAGCGCCTGGATCGGGGCGAAGCTCAGCTTCCCAGGAAGGGTCGAGCGCGAGAACTGGGTCGGTCAGGCACAAGACCTCGGCGAAAAGGGAGAGGGCTAGACCATGCTCTCCGATTCCGACCGCATCTTCACCAATCTCTACGGCCTGCATTCGCCGGGGCTGGAAGCCGCCAAGAAGCGCGGCGCCTGGGACGGCACCAAGTTCCTGCTCGAAATGGGCCGCGACTGGATCATCGAGGAGATGAAGGGTTCGGGCCTGCGCGGGCGCGGCGGAGCCGGCTTCCCGACGGGCCTGAAATGGTCGTTCATGCCGAAAAAGTCGGATGGGCGGCCGCATTACCTCGTCGTCAACGCCGACGAATCCGAGCCCGGCACCTGCAAGGACCGGGAGATCATGCGGCACGATCCGCATCTCCTGGTCGAAGGCTGTATGCTGGCCTGCTTCGCCATGGGCGCGCATGCCTGTTACATCTACATCCGCGGCGAATACGTCGCCGAGAAACACGCACTGCAGGCCGCCGTCGACGAGGCCTATGAGGCGCGGCTCGTCGGCCAGTCGAACGTGCACGACTATCCCTTCGACATCTACGTCCATCACGGCGCCGGCGCCTATATCTGCGGCGAAGAGACGGCTTTGATCGAGAGCCTCGAGGGCAAGAAGGGCATGCCGCGGCTCAAGCCGCCATTCCCCGCCAATATGGGCCTCTATGGCTGCCCCACCACGGTGAACAACGTCGAGTCGATCGCGGTCGCCGGCACCATCCTGCGGCGCGGCGGCGCCTGGTTCGGTGCGCTCGGAGGCAAGAACAACACCGGCACCAAGCTGTTCTGCATCTCCGGCAACGTGAACAAGCCATGCAATGTCGAGGAGGTGATGGGGATCACCTTCCGTGAACTGATCGACCGGCATTGCGGCGGCATCCGCGGCGGCTGGGACAATCTGCAATGCGTGATCCCGGGCGGCTCGTCGGTGCCTCTGGTGCCGGCTGACCAGATCATCGATGCCAAGATGGATTTCGACACGTTGCGCGGGCTCGGCTCGGGCCTCGGCACGGCAGCGGTGATCGTGCTCGACAAGTCGGTCGACATCGTCTCGGCGATCGCGCGCATCTCCTACTTCTACAAGCACGAGAGCTGCGGCCAGTGCACGCCGTGCCGCGAGGGCACCGGATGGATGTGGCGGGTCGTCACCCGGATGGCCCAGGGGCGCGCGCAGAAGCGCGAGATCGACCTGCTGCTCGAAGTGACGAAACAGGTCGAGGGCCACACGATCTGCGCTCTGGGTGACGCCGCCGCTTGGCCGATCCAGGGCCTGATCCGGCATTACCGCCACCTGATCGAGGAGCGCATCGACCGCTACAGCGCCAACCCGCATTCCGATGTCGTACCGATGGCGGCGGAGTAGGGTGATGCGTCTGTCCCACCCGCACCCTCATCCTGAGGCGCCGCGCAGCGGCCTCGAAGGAGACCTCCAGAGCCCGCGTGGCTGGCTGGAGGGCTCCTTCGAGGCTCGGCTTCGCCTCGCACCTCAGGATGAGGGTTTGGGTGGGGAGGCGTCCTCCCCCAAGAACCTTCACCAACATCGTAAGTTCGACTGGGAGCGGGTGTGATGGCCAACGCCATGCTCACCATCCATCCCTACCGACACGAAGGCCTGTGGGTCTTCGACGACGATACGGTCGAACTCGTGCGCGAGCCGTTTGTGTTCGGCGTGCCCGAGATGATCGACCGGTTCGTGTCCGATATCCCGAACGCAGAAGGTGGTTTCACTCTTCTGTTCTCGGAGAAACCGTTCCCGAGTTTTCAAGCCCGGTTGGTTCACGATCGGGCGGAATACGAGGGCAATTGGTACCGTTGGCCTGAAGCTAATTTGGAAGGCTGGCTCTGCCCGGCCTTGTTCAAATATTTCACCGACACCCCTGCCGAAATCTACTGTCGCGCCGAACCACGGCGAACGGATTCGAAGCGGGAGGAAAAGCAGAAGCAATGACCAAACTCCTCGTCGACGGCACCGAGGTCGATGTCCCGCCAGACTTCACTTTGCTCCAGGCCTGCGAGGCCGCGGGGGCGGAAATCCCGCGGTTCTGCTTTCATGAGCGGCTCTCGATCGCCGGCAATTGCCGCATGTGTCTCGTCGAACTGAAGGGCGCGCCGAAACCCGTCGCCTCCTGCGCCTATGCGGTGAAGGATTGCCGGCCGGGGCCGAATGGCGAGCCGCCTGAGGTGGTGACGCGCTCGGCCATGTCGAAGAAGGCGCGCGAGGGGGTGATGGAGTTTTTGCTCATCAACCACCCGCTCGATTGCCCGATCTGCGACCAGGGCGGCCATTGCGACCTGCAGGACCAGTCGATGGCCTATGGCATCGATTCGAGCCGCTATCGCGAGAACAAGCGCGCGGTCGAGGAAAAGAATATCGGCCCGCTGATCCGCACGGCGATGAACCGCTGCATCCATTGCACGCGCTGCATCCGCTTCGTCGCGGAGGTGGCGGGCGTGCCCGATCTCGGCGCGATCGGGCGCGGCGAGGATATGGAGATCACGAGCTATCTCGAGACCGCGCTCACCTCCGAGGTGCAGGGCAATGTCGCCGATCTCTGCCCCGTCGGCGCGCTGGTCCACAAGCCGCAGAGCTTCAACAACCGCCCCTGGGAATTGTCCAAGACCGAGTCCGTCGACGTGATGGATGCAGTCGGCTCGGCGATTCGGGTCGATACGCGCGGCCGCGACGTCATGCAGATCGAGCCGCGCGTCAACGAGGACATCAACGAGGAGTGGATCTCCGACAAGACCCGCTACATCTCCGACGGGCTGAAGCTGCAGAGGCTCGACCGGCCATTCCTGCGCGAGAATGGCCGGCTGCGCCCCGCCTCCTGGGGCGAGGCGTTTGCCGCCATCGCCGCCAAGGTAAAGGCGGCCGACCCGAAGCGTATCGGCGCGATTGCCGGCGATCTCGCCGGGCTCGAGGAGATGTTCGCGCTCAAGGCCCTGATCGGCGCACTCGGCAGCACCAGTCTCGATGGCCGCCAGCAGGGCGAAAAGCTCGATCCGGCCTGGGGCCGGGCCGCCTACACATTTGGGCCGACCATCGCCGGGATCGAGGCGGCCGATGCGATCCTCCTGGTCGGCACCAATCCGCGTTACGAGGCCTCGCTGCTCAACCTGCGCATCCGCAAGCGCTGGCGCGCCGGCCTGCTGCCGATCGGGCTGATCGGGGCCGATGCCGACCTGACTTATGCGCATCTCCTCATCGGCGCCGGACCGCAGACGCTCGCCGATCTCGCCGCCGGCAACCACAGTTTCTACGAGGCGTTGACCAAGGCCGAAAAGCCGCTGATCGCGGTCGGCTCCGGTGCACTGGCGCGCGCCGATGGCGCTGCGATCCTCTCCTCTGCCGCAGCGCTCGCCAAAGCGATCGGCGCAGTGAAGCCGGATTGGAACGGCTTCGGCGTGATCCACAATGCGGCAGCGCGCGTCGGCGCGCTCGATCTCGGGCTCATTCCGGGGGAGGGCGGGCTCGATACGGCCGGCATGGCTGCGGCGGGCGGCCTCGACGTGCTGTTCAATCTCGGCGCCGACGAGATCGAGATCGCGCCGGGCGCCTTCGTGATCTACCAGGGCACGCATGGCGATCGCGGCGCGATGCGCGCCGATGTCATCCTACCGGGCGCCGCCTATACCGAGAAATCGGCGACCTACGTGAACACCGAAGGCCGGGTTCAGCGCGGCAACCGCGCCGGCTTCCCGCCGGGCGATGCGCGCGAGGATTGGGCGATCCTGCGTGCCCTCTCCGACGTGCTCGGTCATCGCCTGCCATACGATTCGCTGCTGGCTCTGCGCCGCGCGATCTTCGCCGCGCATCCCCATCTTGCCGGCATCGACGCGATCGCGCCGAGCGATCCGGCAGCTTCCATCGAGACGCTGGCGGGTCTCGGCGGCACGCTCGGCAAGGACGCGTTCGCGCCGACGATCACCGATTTTTACTTGACCAACCCGATCGCCCGCGCCTCGCGGGTCATGGCGGAATGCTCGCGCCTTGCTCAGGGCCGCGTGCTGCAGGCGGCGGAGTGAGGGCGCCATGACCGGTTTGGAAACCCTCGGAGCGGTTCTGCTCATCGTGCTCAAGAGCCTGGTGCTCTTGGTGCTGCTCCTCGTCTTCATCGCCTATATCCTGCTCGCCGACCGCAAGATCTGGGCGGCGGTGCAGCTCCGGCGCGGTCCGAACGTGGTCGGGCCCTGGGGGCTGTTCCAGTCCTTCGCCGACCTTCTGAAATTCGTGCTCAAGGAGCCGGTGATTCCGGCGGGCGCCAACAAGGCGATCTTCCTGCTCGCGCCGATGGTCTTCGCGACGCTCGCGCTCGCCTCCTGGGCGGTGATCCCGCTCTCGGATGGATGGGCGATTGCCGATATCAATGTCGGCATCGTCTATATCTTCGCGATCTCTTCGCTCGGGGTCTACGGCGTCATCATGGGCGGCTGGGCCTCGAACTCGAAATACGCCTTCCTCGGCGCGTTGCGCTCGGCCGCGCAGATGATCTCCTACGAGGTCTCGCTCGGCTTCGTCATCATCACCGTGCTGATGTGCGCCGGCTCGCTGAACCTCTCGCGCATCGTGATCGCGCAGGAATCGCCTTACGGCTTCCTCGGCTGGTACTGGCTCTGGCTCTTCCCGATGTTCGTGGTGTTCTTCGTCTCGGCCCTCGCCGAGACCAACCGCCCGCCCTTCGACCTGCCAGAGGCCGAATCCGAGCTCGTGGCCGGCTACATGGTCGAGTATTCCTCCACGCCCTACCTGCTGTTCATGCTGGGCGAGTACGTGGCGATCATGACCATGTGCGCGCTCGGGACGATCCTGTTCCTGGGCGGCTGGCTCTCGCCGCTGCCGTTCCCGCCCTTCACCTGGGTGCCGGGCCTGATCTGGTTTATCCTAAAGGCCTGCTTCCTGTTCTTCCTGTTCGCGATGGTGAAATCCATCGTGCCGCGCTACCGCTACGACCAGCTGATGCGGCTCGGCTGGAAGGTCTTCCTTCCGCTGTCGCTGATCGCCGTGGTGGTGGTGGCCTTCGTCCTGAAACTCACCGGCCTTGCGCCGGGCGCTTGAGAAGGATCGCGCCATGAAGCTCGATCAGGTCGCCAAGAGCCTTCTCCTGAAGGAGTTCGTGGCGGGGATGATCCTCGGCATGAAGTACTTCTTCAAGCCGAAGGCGACGATCAACTACCCGTTCGAATTGGGCTATCGCAGCCCGCGCTTTCGCGGCGAACACGCTTTGCGGCGCTACCCGAACGGCGAGGAGCGTTGCATCGCCTGCAAGCTCTGCGAGGCGATCTGCCCGGCCCAGGCCATCACCATCGAGGCGGGCCCGCGCCGCAACGACGGCACGCGGCGCACGACCCGTTACGACATCGACATGGTCAAATGCATCTATTGCGGCATGTGCCAGGAGGCCTGTCCGGTCGATGCGATCGTCGAGGGGCCGAATTTCGAATTCTCGGTCGAGACCCGCGAGGAGCTGCTCTACGACAAGGAGAAGCTGCTTCTGAACGGAGATCGCTGGGAGCGCGAGATCGCGAGAAACATCGCGGTCGATGCTCCGTATCGGTAGGGCTGGGCGAATGGCGAGTGGTGAATGGCGAATGGTAGCCGGCGCGGATGAGGCGCCGGTCCCGCCATTGGCTCAACGCCTCCATTCGTCATTCGCCACTCGCCATTCACCCGGCTGCCGCGAAGCGGCGGCCGAGTTGTGCACCGCAAGACCAGCTTCTATAGACGGCCCGTATCCGCGAAGGTCCGCATGACCGCACCCGCCGCCTTCTTCTACCTCTTCGCGGGATTCGCGATCGCCTCTGGATTCATGGTGATCGCCGCGCGCAATCCCGTGACCTCGGTCCTGTTCCTGATCCTCGCCTTCATCAACGCCGCCGGCCTGTTCGTGCTGATGGGGGCGGAGTTCCTGGCGATGATCCTGGTCGTCGTCTATGTCGGCGCCGTTGCGGTTCTGTTCCTGTTCGTCGTGATGATGCTCGACGTCGATTTCGCCGAGCTGCGCCAGGGCTTCCAAGAATACCTGCCGATCGGTGCCATCATCGGCGGCATCCTTCTGATCGAGCTGATTCTCATCGTGGGCTCCTGGAGCCTCGATCCCGATCTCGTCCGCGCGCCGCTCGGCCAGGTGACCAGCGCCGAGGGACTCACCAACACCCATGCGCTCGGGCGTGTGCTCTACACGCAATATGCCTATTTCTTCCAGATCGCCGGCCTCGTCCTGTTGGTCGCGATGATCGGCGCGATCGTGCTGACCCTGCGCGACCGCCCCGGCGTCAAGCGCCAGAACATCGCCGTGCAGAATGCGCGCACGCAGGAAACGGCGGTCGAGACCCGCAAGGTGCCCTCCCGGCAGGGAGTGGAGGTATGAGCGAGCCGCGCGCACGCGTAGCCCTCCCCCCTCTGGGCGGGAGGGTGGCCCGCGAAGCGGGTCGGGAGTGGGGAGCGCCGCCCTTTTCGGAGAGTCCTGTGCCGGCCCCTCTCCCCCCCTGCTTGCGCAGGGTACCCTCTCCCGCAAAGGGGAGAGGGGTTCGTTGCGAGCTTGGGAATATCGCCCGATGATCGGCCTCACCCATTACCTCACGGTCGCAGCGATCCTGTTCACGCTGGGCGTGCTCGGCATCTTCATCAACCGCAAGAACGTGATCGTCATCCTGATGTCGATCGAGCTGATCCTGCTCGCCGTGAACATCAACCTCGTCGCCTTCTCGAGCGCGCTCGACGACATCACGGGGCAGGTCTTCGCGCTCTTCGTGCTGACGGTCGCGGCCGCCGAGGCTGCGATCGGTCTCGCCATCCTGGTGGTGTTCTTCCGCAACCGCGGCACCATCGCCGTCGAAGACGTGAGCATGATGAAGGGTTAGGCCCCGCGCCGTCCCTTCTTCAGCCTTCTGCGAGGCCGCATCGAGCATGTTTCACGCGATCGTCTTCTTCCCCCTGATCGGCGCCATCATCGCCGGCCTGTTCGGCCGCTGGATCGGCGCACGGGTCAGTGAATACCTGACGACGAGGCGGGCTGGTGGTCGACTGGGCCTTCCGCATCGACACGCTGACCTGCGTGATGCTGGTCGTCGTCACCACGGTCTCGACGCTCGTCCACCTCTATTCCATCGGCTACATGGAGGAGGACCCGCACCGGCCGCGCTTCTTCGCCTATCTGTCGCTCTTCACCTTCGCCATGCTGATGCTGGTGACGGCCGACAACCTGGTGCAGATGTTCTTCGGCTGGGAGGGCGTCGGCCTCGCCTCCTACCTGCTGATCGGCTTCTGGTACGAAAAGCCCTCTGCGAACGCCGCCGCGATGAAAGCCTTCATCGTCAATCGCGTCGGCGATTTCGGCTTCTCGCTCGGCATCTTCCTGGTCTTCGTGCTGTTCGGCTCGGTCTCCTTCGGTGAGATTTTTCCGCGCGTCGCCGAATTGAAGGACGCGCATTTCGAGTTCCTCGGCCATGACTGGCACGCTCTGACGCTCGCCTGCCTGCTCCTGTTCATGGGCGCCATGGGCAAGTCGGCGCAATTCCTGCTGCATACCTGGCTGCCCGACGCGATGGAGGGCCCGACCCCGGTTTCGGCCCTGATCCATGCCGCGACCATGGTCACGGCCGGCGTCTTCATGGTGGCCAGGCTCTCGCCGCTCTTCGAATATGCGCCGGTTGCGCTCTCGGTCGTCACGGTGATCGGCGGCATCACCGCCTTCTTTGCCGCGACGGTCGGCCTCGTGCAGAACGACATCAAGCGGGTCATCGCCTATTCGACCTGCTCGCAGCTCGGCTATATGTTCGTTGGCCTGGGCGTCGGCGCCTATGCGACCGGCATCTTCCACCTCTTCACCCACGCCTTCTTCAAGGCTCTGCTGTTCCTCGGGGCCGGCTCGGTCATCCACGCGATGCATCACGAGCAGGACATGCGGAACATGGGCGGCCTGCGCCGCTACATCCCCTTCACCACTGCGATGATGGCGATCGGCACGCTCGCGCTGATCGGTTTCCCTTTCACAGCCGGCTATTACTCGAAGGATGCAATCATCGAGGCGGCCTATGTCTCGGACCGCCCGGGCCACGTCCTTGCCTTCCTGGCGACGGTGATCGCGGCCTTCATGACCTCTTTCTATTCCTGGCGCCTGTTCTTCATGACCTTCGAGGGGCCGGAACGCTGGGCGGGGCATGGCGATGCCCACGCTCATGACGACTCGCATGGGCATGACGACGGCCATGGCGATGCTCATGCGACCGCGGCTGCACACGACGATCATCATGATCACAAGCCGCATGAAAGCCCGATCGTGATGACGCTGCCGCTGGCTGTCCTCGCCTTCGGCGCGCTGTTCGCCGGCCTGATCTTCAAGGACCGCTTCATCGGCCACGACATGGAAGCGTTCTGGGGCCATGCCCTCGCGCATGGGCCCGACAACCACATCATGCATCAGATCCACGAGGCGCCGGGCTGGGTTTCGGCTTCGCCCTTCGTGATGCTGGTGCTCGGCTTCCTCCTGGCCTTCTGGATGTATATCCGCCGGCCGGACCTGCCGAACCGCCTCGCCACGCAGCAGCAGGGCCTCTACCAGTTCCTGCTCAACAAGTGGTATTTCGACGAACTCTACGACCGCATCTTCGTGCGCCCGGCCAAGTGGCTCGGGACTTTGCTCTGGAAGGGCGTCGATGGCCGCATCATCGACGGGATTGGGCCGGACGGCATCTCGGCCCGTGTCATCGACGTGACCCGCGGCGTGGTCCGGCTGCAGACCGGCTATGTCTACCACTATGCCTTCGTGATGCTGATCGGCGTCGCGGCCTTCCTCACCTGGTACCTCGTGACCGGCACCGCCGGGGGAGCGCATTGATGCTCGGCCTCGGTATTCTCTCCGGCCTCCTGATCGTCCCGCTCTGCGGTGCGGCCTTCATCCTCACGCTCGGCGAGGAGACCGAAGGCGTGAAGCGCAACGCCCGTTGGGCGGCGCTGATCACCACGATCGTCACCTTCCTGCTCTCGCTCGCGGCGCTCGGCCGCTACGACATCTCGAGCCCGAGCTTCCAGCTCGTCGAGACGCATGGCTGGCTTGCCGACACGATCAAGTTCAAGCTCGGCGTCGACGGTTTCTCCATGCCGCTCGTGCTGCTGACGACCTTCCTGATGCCATTCTGCATCGCGGCCTCCTGGAAATCGATTGACAGCCGCGTAAAGTCCTATTTCGTCGCCTTCCTCGTGCTTGAGACGACGATGATCGGTGTCTTCGTCGCGCTCGATCTGGTGCTGTTCTACCTGTTCTTCGAAGCCGGCCTGATCCCGATGTTCCTGATCATCGGCATCTGGGGCGGCAAGCGCCGCATCTATGCGAGCTTCAAGTTCTTCCTCTACACGCTGCTCGGCTCGGTGCTGATGCTTCTGGCGGTCATTGCCATGTACTGGCATGCCGGCACCACCGATATCCCGACTCTGCTGACTCACCGTTTCCCGGTGAACATGCAATATTGGCTCTGGCTCGCCTTCTTCGCCTCCTTCGCGGTGAAGATGCCGATGTGGCCAGTCCATACTTGGCTCCCCGACGCGCACGTCGAGGCGCCGACGGCCGGCTCGGTTATCCTGGCCGGCATCCTCCTGAAGATGGGCGGTTACGGCTTCATCCGGATCTCGCTGCCGATGCTGCCGGATGCCTCGCTGTATTTCGCGCCTCTGGTCTACGCGCTCTCGGTCGTTGCCATCATCGTCACCTCGCTGATCGCTCTGGTCCAGACCGACATGAAGAAGCTGATCGCCTATTCGTCCGTCGCCCATATGGGCTTCGTGACGCTCGGCCTATTCACGATGAACGAGCAGGGCATCCAGGGCGCTTTGTTCCTGATGATCTCGCACGGCATCGTCTCGGGCGCGCTCTTCCTCTGCGTCGGCGTGATCTATGACCGCATGCACACCCGCGAGATTTCGGCCTATGGCGGGCTGGTCAATCGCATGCCGCTCTATGCGGTCGCCTTGATGGTCTTCACCATGGCCAATGTCGGCCTGCCGGGCACCTCGGGTTTCGTCGGCGAGTTCCTGGCGATGCTAGGCGCCTTCCGCGCCAATCCGAACGTCGCCTTCTTCTCTGTCTTCGGGATCATCCTCTCGGCCGGCTACGCGCTCTGGCTCTATGCGCGCGTGATCTACGGCAAGCTCGAAAAGCCGAACCTTCAGGGTATTCTCGATCTCGACAATCGCGAAAGGCTGATCCTCGCGCCGCTTGTCGCGCTGACGATCTGGTACGGCATCCATCCCTCGCCCGTGCTCGACACTTTCGCGCCCTCGACCGAGGCGCTGGTCGCCAGCATGAAATCGGCTCTCTCGAACACGCAGAATGCCGGCCTCGCCCTGCCGGTGCCGGCGGAGGTCGCGGCGCGATGAATACGATCCATGCCGTGATGCCGGCGATCAGCCCGCTGCTCCCTGAGGTCCTGCTCAGCCTGGGGACGCTGGCGCTCATCCTTTATGGCGCCTGGCGCGGGGATCGCGCAGTCGAGGGCATCAATCTCGGCGCTCTCTTCGTCCTCGTGCTGACCCTGTTCGCCGTCGTCTCGGGGCATGGCAAGTTCGTCACCCTCAACGGCGCCTTCATCTCGGATGGGTTCTCTCGGCTGATGAAGGTGCTGATCCTGCTCGGATCGGGCGCGACCATCCTGCTCTCGCGCGACTATTTCCAGCGCGCGCGGATCGACCGCTTCGAATATCCGATCCTGATCCTGCTCTGCACGATCGGCATGCTGGTCTTGGCCTCGGCCAACGACCTGATCGCGCTCTATCTCGGCCTCGAGCTGCAATCGCTCGCGTCCTACGTCATCGCCGCCTTCCACCGGGACGATGCCAAATCGACCGAGGCCGGCCTGAAGTATTTCGTGCTGGGCGCACTCTCTTCCGGGATGCTGCTCTACGGCGCCTCGCTCGTCTACGGCTTCACCGGCACCATCTCCTTCCCCGGCATCGTCACGGCTCTGAGCGCGGAAAATGCGGGCCTCGGCATCGTGCTCGGCATCGTGTTCGTGGCGGCTGGAGTCGCCTTCAAGCTCGCCGCCGTGCCCTTCCACATGTGGACGCCGGACGTCTACGAAGGTTCGCCGACGCCGGTCACCGCGTTCTTCTCCTCGGCACCGAAATTGGCAGCGATGGCGATGACCGTGCGGGTCTTCATCAGCGCCTTCCCCGATGTCACGGCGATCTGGCAGCAGATCATCATCTTCATCTCGATCGCCTCGATGGCGCTGGGCTCCTTCGCGGCGATCGGCCAGCGCAACCTCAAGCGGCTGATGGCCTATTCCTCGATCGGCAATGTCGGCTACGCGCTGATCGGGCTCGCCGCCGGCACGGAAGAGGGCGTGCGCGGCGTCCTCGTTTACATGGTGGTCTATCTCGCCACGACGCTCGGCGCCTTCGCCGTGATCCTGGCGATGCGCCGCAAGGACGAGATGTTCGAGACGATCGACGATCTCTCGGGCCTCTCGCGGACCCATCCGGTCAAGGCCTTCTGCTTCGCCGCGATGATGTTCTCGCTGGCCGGCATTCCGCCTCTCGCGGGCTTTTTCGCGAAGTTCTATGTCTTCGCCGCGGCCATCAAGGCGGACCTTGTCGTGCTCGCGGTGATCGGCGTAGTGACCAGCGTCATCGGCGCCTTCTACTATCTGCGCATCGTCAAGGTGATGTATTTCGACGAGGCACAGGCGCCCTACGAGCCGATGCCGCCGGGCCTTCGCATCGTGCTCGGCCTGTCGAGCGTGGTCGTGGTTCTGTTCTTCGTGATCCCGGGACCACTCGTCGCCCTGGCGGGGAACGCTGCAAAGTCGTTGTTCTGACGCTCATGGAATTCCGGCTCGGCCCGGCGGCTCGAGCGGCTGGCCATCGCCTCCATGTCCACGAACAACTCGGCTCGACCAATTCCGAGGCGCTGGAGCTTGCGCGATCCGGAGAGCCCGGTCCGCTCTGGATCGTGACGCATCGCCAGAAAGCGGGCAGGGGACGGCGCGGCAATGCCTGGGTCTCGCCAGAGGGCAATCTCGCCGCGAGCCTGCTGATGCCGGTAACCGGCGTGGCGCCCGAGCGCGTCGCGACGCTCGGATTCGTTGCGGGGCTGGCGCTGGTAAAAGTACTCGACGACATCGCTATTTCTCACCCCACTCCTCATCCTGAGGTGCCGAAGCGAAGCGATGGCCTCGAAGGAGGGCTCCAGTTGGAACGGCGATTCCTGGAGGGGGCCTTCGAGGCTGCCGCTGGAGCGGCAGCACCGCAGGATGAGGTCGAGAGTGAGAGAAGAACGTCAAAAACATTCCGCTTGAAATGGCCGAACGACGTCCTCGCGAATGGCAAGAAGATCGCGGGTATCCTGCTCGAGGCAGAGGGACGCCGCGCGGTGGTGATCGGCTTCGGCGTCAACGTCGTGGCCGCGCCCGAGGGTTTGCCCTATCCGGCAACCGCGCTCGCGGAACGCGTTCCTGCGGCGGATGCGCGCGCCCTTTTCGAGGCCTTGACGGGACGGTTTGTGGAAACGGCCGAGATCTGGAACAAGGGCAACGGGTTTTTACGCATCCGACAACTTTGGCTCGAGCGCGCGGCGGGGATCGGCGACCCCGTATCGGTGCGGCTCCCGGGCGGCACGATTGTCGGACGGCATGACGGAATCGATGAGGGGGGGCGGCTCAGGATCCTCGCCCCGAATGGAAAGACACACACCGTGACGGCGGGCGAGGTGCATTTCGGGGAGGCCGCGACGGCGGTCTGAGGACGGACGTTTCACACTATGACGACACGGCAGGACGAGCTCGTCTTCGTGCCGCTCGGCGGCGTGGGCGAGATCGGCATGAATGCGGCGCTCTACGGCTTAGGCCCGGAGAAGGACCGCAAATGGATCATGGTCGATTGCGGTATGGGCTTTGCCGGCGAGGAGCATTTGCCGGGCATTGAGGTGATGTTCCCCGATCTCACTTTCATCGAGGAGCGGCGCAAGGACCTCCTCGGCATCTTCATCACCCATGCGCACGAGGACCATATCGGTGCGATCGCCGAGTTATGGCCGAAGCTCAAAGTGCCGGTCTACGCGACGCGCTTCGCCAAGCAGTTGCTCGAAACGCGTCGACTCTCCGAGCCTGGCGCGCCCAAGGTGACGCTGAAGGAGATTAAGCCCGGCAAAAGGCTGACCCTCGGCCCGTTCGAAATCGAGTATGTGCCGGTCGCCCATTCGATCCCGGAATCGAATGCCATCGCCATCCGCACGGCTTTCGGCCTCGTCCTGCATACCGGCGACTGGAAGCTCGACGATACGCCCGTTGCCGGCGACATGACCTCGCCCGACGCGTTCCGGGCGCTCGGCGACGAGGGCATCCTGGCTCTGGTCTGCGATTCGACCAACGTCCTGCGCGAGGGGCGCTCGCCGAGCGAAACCGAAGTCGCTGCCAATCTCAAACGCATCATCACGGAGGCGCCGCACCGGGTCGCGGTGACGACCTTCGCCTCGAACGTCGCCCGCATCCGCGCTGTCGCCGAGGCTGCCTTGTCCTGCGGACGCGAGGTGGTCGCGGTCGGGCGCGCCATGGACCGGGTCATCGATGTCGCCCGCGAATGCGGCTATCTCGACGGTCTGCCGGAGATCCGTTCGGCTGAATCCTATGGCCATCTGCAGCGCGACAAGATCGTCTGCTTGCTCACCGGTTCGCAGGGCGAGCCGCGCGCCGCGCTCGCCCGCGTCTCGCGCGAGGATCACCCGCTGGTCTCGCTGACGCCGGGCGATCTCGTGATCTTCTCGTCCCGCGCCATTCCCGGCAACGAGAAGGAAGTCGGCGCGATTATCAACGACCTGATCGAGATGGGTATCGAGGTCGTCACCGACCGCACCGATCTGGTCCATGTTTCCGGCCATCCGCGCCGCGACGAGATGGCCGCGATGTATGCCTGGACGCGCCCGCAAACCGCGATCCCCGTCCATGGCGAGGCTCTGCATCTCGACGAGCATGCCCGCTTCGCGCGGGCGCAAGGGGTCGAGCATGTCGTCAAGGCGAAGAATGGCGCCATGATCCGCCTCGCCCCGGGCAAGGCCGAGGTGATCGGCCATGTGCCGGCCGGGCGCCTGCTTAAGGACGGGAACGTCCTCCTCAACGGCAAGGATCGCGCCGTGCCGGAGCGCCGCAAGCTCGCCGTGGCCGGCATCGTCTCGGTCGCGATCGCCATCGACGAGGACGGCGTGGTGCTCGGCGAGCCGGCCATCGACATCATGGGCCTGCCCGCGCGCAGCCGCGAGAACGAACCGATGCTGGAGGTCGTGGTCGATACGGTCTCGCGCACGCTCTCGGGTCTCTCGCGGGGAAAGCTCAAGGATTCCGAGGCAGTCGAGCAGGCGGTCGACCGGGCTGTGCGCGCGGCGGTGAACTCCGGCTGGGGCAAGAAGCCGGCCTGCCATGTGCAGGTGGTGGAGGTGTGAGGCTGTTCGCAGAGATGTGCTGGGAATGTTCAAATATCGAAGTCGTCAAGCATAAGCCGCTGCGGTTTGCGCAAGAATGACGCCAATATTTCAATAATTGAGGATATCCTTCTAATCCATCTGTTTATATATTAATAATGAAAGTATTATTTTGATTTTGATATTTTAATATCTCGGACCAAATCTCAATGGAACAGAAACAGAAATGCTGGAAGCATCTGATTCTGTAGGAATTGGGACGAGTTGCCATCCGACTGGTATAGTTTCACGGGCAAGCCGATCAATGGCGGGTGAGCCAGACGAATTTACAATCTCGGCCCGTGAAACAACGCCAGATCTTTCGATAACGAAGCGCAGTATTGCCACGCCGCCCCATGCTGAACTATAATTTGTGTTGACCATTCTTTGTGCAATTAAGAAAGCGATCTGTTGTTTGTATTGTGAGTATTTCCCGGGAAATTGATTGGGAATGGTAACTCTCATATTCCGTTGTGCATGCGCGCTTGAGTGCACTACGAAAGTAAAAATCCAAATCGACACGAGTACAATTATGCGCATTTTCAAATTGGTCATATAAAATTTCCTTGCATAAAATTTATAGAATAGACATTCAAATCGTTGCAAATCTATTTTGTGACCAATTTTGCGTTAGATTACGTAGTTCGCCGAGAAAAATTCGTAATAGCTGCTTGGCGAGCTCGTTCCGATCGCCCCGGCTGCCATCGAATATGCCAAGTGCAGTGGCGACGATAAAGGGCACGAGCCAGATGCCGGGCAGCGTCTCCCCAGCATTTCGACAAAGCCGCACAAGCGGGAGCAAGCCACAAGGCATTTGCAGGTGGTCGAACAGGGAGGAATTCGCGAAGAAGGCCGGCGTGAGTCCACCGCCCAGTAGACGCCGCTTCTGCGCCTGCTATGCCATCGGGAAATTGGCCGTCCCTGGGCGGCCCACATCCAAGGAGCGAAAGACATGATCGGGCGGCTCAACCACGTGGCCATCGCGGTGAAGGATCTCGATGCTGCCACCGCTATCTATCGCGACACGCTCGGCGCCAAGGTGACGGAGCCGCTGCCGCAGCCGGATCACGGCGTCACGGTGGTCTTCGTCGAATTACCAAACAGCAAAGTCGAGCTGATGTCGCCGCTCGGCGAGAACTCGACCATCCAGGGCTTCGTCGACAAGAACCCGGCCGGCGCCATCCACCATGTCTGCTACGAGGTCGACGACATCCTCGCTGCCCGGGACAAGATGAAAGCCGCCGGCGC
>JBGAFL010000057.1:0-33629 GCA_044227265.1 Methylobacterium sp. | reverse complement strand
GAGGTCACTCGGATAGCGAAGCCCGCTCCGGTCATAGCGAGCCCGGTTCTCGTTTGTCCACATCGGCAGCCTCCAAGCAGCCGACGTCTTGAATCACAAATCACTCACATCATTCAATATGTCATCGGACAGACACTTAAGAAAATTGCGACTGAAATTCAATTACAACAATCTGACATGCTGCAATACTATTCAAAATTTTGAGTTATGTATTAGAAATGATTTTATCACAAGATAATCAATCGATATTAGAGGATTATCAATTTGATATTAGACATATAAAAACGCACTTCTAGAGGTATATTTTACGTTAAATTCGACATAATATAGCATATATTGAGTCAAATTGCCATCTATTTAATCAACAACTGTCCGTATTTCACAAAATTGAATCGATAAACGCCCGTTCTATTTCGATAACACCTTGCCTTGCGCTCAATAATTTTATAGATTCCATTTTGAATGAACAGAATCTGGCAAAATCATAATAATTCAATATTTGCGAATATTCTTTCAATGACGTGGACGGGAGAAGTTCTTGACGCCAGTGGCGGCAGGTCACCGACCTGTCCGCAGCATACAGACGACACCTTTCTACAGGACCCCGATATGGATCGAATTTTTCCATCGACCTCGCGCGAAGAGGCTTTTGGTAACCCTCCTGCGCTACCAATGATTCGCCAACCCGGCTCGACTACCTCCAGAATCGACATGACCCTGGCCTCCGCACCTGCCGTGGTGCCTGGACCCCGCGTCGAGCGGGCCCCGGACAAGCGGCGACATCAGCGCGTACCAGTCGCCCTCCTCGGGCGCTACATGCTGTCGGACAGGCGCGAATTCCCCTGCCAGACCGTGGATATGTCACCTGGCGGCGTGCGGATCATCTGTGCCGTCCTCGGCGCGATCGGCGAGCGCGTCGTCCTGTATTTGGAGCAGATCGGGCGCGTTGAAGGCGTGATCGTGCGCCATCCAGCCAGCGACAGCCTCGCCGCGCGGCTCACCGCGACCCCGCGTAAGCGCGAGAAGATCGCCTCTCAGCTGACGTGGCTTGCCAATCGTGAAGCACTCGGCCTGCCGGAAGGCCGCACGCATGAGCGGCTCACGCCGCGCAATCCGGCCGTCACCGTCAAGATCGAGGGCGAAGGCGAGGCACAAGCGCGCATAATCGACGTCTCGATGTCGGGCATCGCACTGGCGAGCACCCGCGCACCGGCGCTCGGCACAAACGTTCTCGTCGGCAGCACGCCCGGCAAGGTCGTGCGCCATTTCGAGGGCGGCTTCGGCGCTCAGTTCCTGCTTCCGATCTCGCCAGACCGTTTCCACGAGGGCATTCGCCTCTAGTTCCCGTCGCGGCACGCTCACGGCGTGCTGTGGAGCGCCCGACGGCACGCCGCCGATGCCACGACGCAGGCAACGTGGTTACCGGCTCCTTAGCCGAATTCCACCGATTTTCGACGATCTTGCAGCCGTCGATTCGCGCTCCCGAAACATCCGCAAGCTGCACCGGATAATCGATAAAATTGCGCGGATCGGCTTCAGCGCGCCGGAGCGCTTGAGGCCGCATCGTGACATCCGTTCTAAGGGATGGGCGCGATGCGTGCGGCGGCGAAGACTCTCAAGACGGTAGCGATCGGCCTCGCTTTCCTGTGCCTCGGCGGAACCTCGGCCATGGCGCAAGCTGGCTATGCGGCAGCCTCGCGCGCCAGCGCGGTCATCACCGGTCCGGCGCGGCCGATCGCGGCCTGGGTCGATTTCTGCCAGAACTATCCGGCCGAATGCGCACTCGATCTCAATGAACCGGCCCGTATCACCTGGACGCCGGCCATCGCCTCGACTGTCGCTTCAGTGAACCGCAAGGTCAATCGCGGCCTGCGCGCGATGACCGACCAGGACCATCTCGGTGTGCCGGACCGCTGGGATTTCGCCGAGGACGGCATCGGCGATTGCGAGGATTTCCAGCTCCTCAAGCGCTCGCTGCTCGCCAATGCGGGATTGCCGCGCCGCGCGATGCGGATGACCGTGGTCATCGACGAGAAAGGCGAAGGCCATGCCGTTCTCACCCTCATCACCGATCGCGGCGATATCATTCTCGACAACAAGACGAACGCCATCATGGCCTGGCACGAGACGGGCTACACCTTCATCAAGCGGGAATCGCAGGATGCGCGCGCCTGGGTGTCGCTCGGCGGCGTGACGTCGCCGGTTGCTACCGCAAACCGCTGAGAATAAGCTCGACAGATCGATCTCGGCAGCGTTTCGCGGCGCGGATGATGCGCTAAGCTCGAGGCTTCCGGGCGGCGGCACGAAAGTGAGATGCGCCAACCTGAGACGAAGCACCGCTTCGGCTTCGTAAGGATTGCTTAACTTTCCGGTTGAGCTCGCGCCCGGCTCGTGCAAGCTTTACCGTTGGACACGAGCGGCAGGGCATCATGCGGTACGCGGTTCTTCGGAGCGTTAGTATCGGCTCATCGCTCGGCCACGCATCGCCCCCGCTTCCCGCAACACGTCCGGTTCGCCGCAGCACGCATCTCGCCATCGTCGGCGCGATGCTGCTCCTCGGCGGAGCAACGACTCAGGCCCAGCCCGGCGTCGAGCTTCCCGAGATCGGCGTCGCCGAACAGGGGCCGACCGCTCGCCCGGTCGCGGCCTGGACGGATTTCTGCCGCCGCTATCCGGCCGATTGTGCCGTCGATCCGTCCGAGCCGGCTTTCGTGACGCTGAACCCGGCTCTGATGCGCATGCTGGTCAGCGTCAATCGGCGCGTGAACCAGCGAATCAAACCGGTGACCGACCAGGCCCATTGGGGCGTGGTCGACCGATGGGATTATCCTGACGATGGTTTCGGCGATTGCGAGGACATCCAGCTCCTCAAGCGCCGCATGCTGGTCGAGCGGCACCTCCCCCGCCGGGCGCTGCGTATGACCGTCGTGATCGACGAGATCGGCGAAGGCCACGCCGTGCTGATGGTCCGCACGAATCGCGGCGACCTGATCCTCGACAACAAGACCAGTGCCATCCTGCCCTGGAATCGGACCGGATACCGCTTCGTCAAGCGCGAGGGTCAGGATGCCAGCGGGACCTGGGTCTCGCTCAACAACGGCTCATCGCCGGTCACGACCGCAAATCGCTGATCCGGTTTTCCTGTCGGCAAGTTCGGATCGTGCCGAGCCCCGCTCCGCACCCTTCGACAAAGCCGCTCAAATCGTCGCGCGCCGCGAGTCTGCTGTCGTCCGTGACTGGTTCATGAACCGATGACGCGTGAGCCGTCGATCAATCGCAGATAATCGTGCGCCGCGCGGGCGCCAGCGCAGAACGCGCATGACGTCCAGACAAACGTCGTACGGTCACGGGGCATTTCCTCGCATCGAAAAATGGCTCGACCTCAGCTGCCGGCAACGAGCTGAGCGAGATCGAGCGCGACCCGGCCGGAAACCAGACCCCAGCCGCAGGCGATCATGGTCGCGATCATCACGAAGGGGATCGGCCGGTGCTCGAAGCGCCGCCCACGCAAGGTGTTGCGCAAAATGATGAAGGGCGCGGTGAAGGCCAGCATCGGCAAGGCCGCGACCGCCGCGACGCCGCCGGCCTCCAGCAAATGGAAACTCGCCCGGCGCTCCGTGAACAACTCGAAGGCGGTGGCGAGCAGGCCCGACAGGGCGAGCCCGATCAGAAGCGTTTCGATCGATTCGAGGGCGGAGGGGTCGATGGCCATGACGCGTGACGCTCCCGGACTGGGAAGCCCAGTCTGGCGGAGCGTTTACGTCTTGTTAAGGAAATCCGGCGGCCATGGTTAACCATGCACAGGCTTGAGTGCGCCCTCCACGACTAATCCTCGAGATCGATATCGAGGATCGCCATCCGGAACACGAAGGAATCGTCGCCGTCCTCCTTGTCGTCCGCGATCACGCCGATCGATTCCTCGCCGACGAAGACCTCGGCGGTGTCGCCGGTCTTCATTGCAACGACGCGAATGTTCGTGTTCGCGAAGGTGCGGCGGAAATAGTTCTGCAGCTTGGCGACTTCGGATTTGTTCACGAGGTCGAGCCTTTCGGGTTCGAGCAACCTGTTCCGTGGCGGATAAAAAACGGAGCACCGGAACTTCGCGGGCCGCGCATGCCATGCGGCGCCAAGCCCGGCAAGCCCGGGAAGCTTGGCATGCCCGACATGGGCTTCGTTCAGATGTTGCTGGCGAGGTCGATGTAATCCGTCATCGCGACGAGCTGATCCATCGAGCGCGCCGGCTCGGCGCAGCCCGCCGTGCCGACGACTTTGGCCGGTACGCCGACTACGGTAACGTGCGGCGGGACATTGCGCAGGACGACCGAGCCCGCCGCGATTCGGGCGCAGGCGCCGACTTCGATGTTGCCGAGGATTTTCGCGCCTGCCCCGATCATCACGCCGTGGCGGATCTTCGGATGGCGATCGCCGCCATGCTTGCCGGTGCCGCCCAAAGTCACCGCATGCAGGATCGACACGTTGTCCTCGATCACCGCGGTCGAACCGCAGACGAAGCCCGTCGCGTGATCGAGCAGGATGCCGCGGCCGATACGTGCTTCCGGATGGATATCGGTCTGGAAGACTTCGGAGCTCCGGCTCTGCAGGTAGAGCGCGAGGTCGCGCCGCTTCTGATGCCAGTACCAATGAGCCAGGCGATGTGCCTGCAGGGCATGAAAGCCCTTGAAATACAGAACAGGCTCGAGGGCCCGTAGCGTTGCCGGGTCGCGGTCGAGCACCGCCGAGATGTCGGCGCGGATGCCTTGGGAGATCTGAGGATCGTCGGCGAGCGCTTCGCGGAAGCCATGCGCGACAAGTTCGGCAGGAAGCGAGGCATGGCCGAGCCGCGCGGCGACGCGATGAGTGACAGCCTCTTCGAGGTTCGGATGATTAAGGATCGTCGAGACGAAGAAGGAAGCGAGCTGCGGCTCCTTGCGAATGACCTCCTCGGCCTCGTTGCGAATCCGGGTCCACAGCAAATCGACGACGCCTGACACGTCATCACTCACCCTGCTCGGGCTCGTGGACGAACTGGCGGACATGCATTCCTCCTCGGCGAATGCGGCGCAAAGGCGCGGCGGATAGGCCGGCTTTGGATCAGCCTAGCGCAGCCCGGATACAGGCCTGCCAACGCTCGTGCCGCAATTGGGATGCGCAACAGAGCTGCGCGGCATCGACTCATCGGCCTCGCAGGATTTCCGGGCCGCGATGTAGGGGAGGTGATCGCGCGGCCGCTCCGCGTCAAGTCAAAAACGACGATTCGCGCCGGTTCGGCTTACGGATCAGGCGCTGCGCCGCCGCGCGAATGCCTGGGTGCCGCATTCACCGAACCGCGCCTCGACGGCCGCGATCAGCCGGGCGAGCATCACGTCGAGAGATACGCCTGACGTATCGACCGTCTCGGCCGCACGCGCATAAAGCGGCTCTCGGCTCGCCAGAACGGTGCGCAGTTCCGACAGGGTCGCTTCCTGATCTCCGGGCGCCGCCATCCGATCCTGCTCGCGCACGCGCTGCAGCAGCTCTTCGGAGCCAGCCTGCAGCCAGATCACATGGAACGAGCGCAGCAGGAGATCGTAGGTCAGCGGCTCAGCGACGATGCCGCCGCCGGTTGCCAGGATCAGGGGACCGGCATGGTCGGTGAGCCGGCGCAGCGCGCGCTGTTCGAGACGGCGGTATCCGTCCTGGCCGTAGATCGCGAAGATCTCGCGGACCGACAGGCCGTTCTCGCGCTCGATCTCAGCGTTGAGTTCGACAAAGTCCCAGCCCAGCCGCCCGGCACAGGCCCGGCCGAGCGTCGATTTGCCGGCGCCACGAAACCCGACGAGGGCGACCCGTTTCGATGCGGTCGGATCGTCGTGATGCGCCGGTCCGGTCAGCAGGGTCTTGACCTCGGCGACCTGGGCCGGGCTGGCCTGCGCGAGCAGGTCGCGGATGACGCACCAATCGGGCGAGCCTTCCGGCCCGACGATCAGGTCGTCGAGCCGCACGCCCATGGCGTTTGCGACCCGTCGCAGCAGGATGATCGACACGTTGCCGCGCCCGCTCTCGAGCTGCGCGATGTAGCGCTCGGAAAGGCCGGAGGATTGCGACAACAATTTTCGCGAGAGGCCACGCAGCGTGCGCGCATCGCGCACGCGCTGACCGAGTTCGCTCAAAAAGCGCGATTCCGGTTCCACGACGCCAGTCATGGCTTGGTCAGTCCTTCCGTCGAACAATCTGCTGGCCGTTTCCGGGAGCTTCACACGCCGCCTTTCGGCGACGGTTAGCCCATTGGATGCAACGGGCCGCTTGGTGTTGGCCGCATTCGTGGCGGCCATTCTTGCGGCCTTTCTTGTTGCCGCCCTTTTTCTTAGCGGGCTTGGCCACGTCAAGTTGCCGCGCTGTCGCGCCTCGCCCGCGCGGCAGCCTCAGCAATCACGCTTCCGCCGGCCGAAAAGAACCTCGAAAAAGCCACCCTCGCGCAGAGACTTCACAAACGCGGGACCAGCCCTACGCTTGGCAACCGTCAAGGTGTCTCGCGGGCGATAGGCGCAATCAACCGCTAGGGAAGCAGGACACCCATGCAAAATCAGCATGGGATCATTGCGCCTCGGTCAGATGTGCAGCGATGGGCGTCGAGCGATCGCCAGCGGCGTCAATCGCGCTTCGATACCGAGATCGCCGTGAATCCGCAGGGCGGTGCCTACAGGACCCGCGCTGAGGATCGGGGTGTCGATCCAAGGTTCGCGGATGGGAGCGACCGGGCTTGGTCGGTATTGCGCGGGCGCGTGCCCGCATGTCTGTTCCGTGAGCGGCTATTGCGCCGGAACGAGTGCGGTCGCCTCGCGGACCGGTGCGGCAGCGGACGGCATCGCAGCTCGCGCGACGACGACCGGCCGGCCGACGGCGGCTAGAACGCGCTCGCCGGGACGCCGGGGCGGGAGAGGCACTTCGACGATCTCGACCTGGGCGGCGACGGCGGCGACCTGTATGGCCGCCTGGGCGGCAGGCGCCGGCGTTGCAGCGGCAGGCGTGAGGGCCGCAAATTGGGGAGCAGCCGCATCGAGGCCGAAGCTGGCCGGACGGCGCGGCGGCAACGGCACCTCGACGGCGGCAACCGTTTGCGATGCCGACGCTGCGGCGTAGGCAAGCGCGGGCGAACCGGCGATCGCCGTTCTCGGATCGGCCGAAGCGAGTTGCGCGGTCGCGGCTGCCGGCGCCGGACGGGGATTGAACAGGCTCGCGAAGCCGCTCGCTGTACTGGCGGCCGGGACCGCGGCGACGACCGGCGTTGTATCGTCGATGGTCGGGCGGATACCGCGTGCCTTTGCGGCGAAGTAATAGCCGCGGTTGTAGTAGCGATAGGCCTGATCGTAATTGCCGTTCGCAAGCCGGTAGGCACCGGCGAAATAGGCGACACCATACTTGAGGTTGGTTGCCGGATCGAACAGGCCGGACGCGTCTCCACGGTAGCCGACGCCGCGCGCAGTGGCGTGCTTGATCTGCATCAGGCCGAGTGCACCGCCGGCCGAGGCACGCGGATTGTAGTTGCTCTCGCGCCGGACCACCCGATGAATATGCTCGACCGGGACGTTGTAGGCCCGCGCAGTCTGCTCGATCAGCGACTCGATCTCGGCGCGCGAGGCGCCCTGTGCCAGAACCGGTGCCGGCGCCGCGACGGCGAGCAGGGCGGCGAGCACAAGGCGCTGGTGCATTCTGGCGTGACCCAAGTTCGTGATTTGGAACGGTCCCGTTCCGCCACGCTTGCGTCGGTGGCAAATGCGGCTGGAAAGCGGCAGTTCGTTCAGGAACGGTCACAAATCGTCGCGCACGGACAGGCTGTTGCGGATCCGGCACGCGATCAACGCGGGCAACGTCCCTCCCCTTCCGGCGTGGAATCGGTCATGCCGAGCGCGGCGATCACCCGCGCGACGATGACATCAAGCGGCGCGTCGAGATCGACATTGATCGCAGCCTCGTCCGATTCGGGCGGCTCGAGTGCCTCGAACTGGCTGTCGAGAAGGCGCGCCGGCATGAAATGTCCGCTCCGTCCCGCGAGCCGGGCCGCGATCAGCGCCGGGCTCCCGGCGAGATGGATGAACCGCAAGTTCGGCCGCCCGCGCGACAGTTGGTCCCGATAGGCGCGCCGCAAGGCAGAGCAGGCGACGACGCCGCTCTCCCCCTCGGCGAGCCGCTCATCGATCCAGGCGCCGATCCGTGCGAGCCAGGGCCAGCGATCCGCATCGCCGAGCGCTTCTCCGGCCGACATGCGGGCGACCGCTTCCGGGCTATGGAAGGCATCGCCCTCAGCGAAAGGCCAGCCGAGACGGGCTGCGAGCGCCGCGCCGACCGTGCTCTTGCCGGAGCCCGAGACGCCCATCACGACGAGGATCGTCGGGGTCAAGCGGCGATCGACTGGCGCGGCTGCTGGTCAGGCGGCTCGGATTCCTCCGGCTCGTCGATGAAGGCGCGGGCACCGAGCGTCTGCGGTCCGAGCGTCATCGCGAAAAAGTCGTAGGCGCCCCGGCGATCGTTCGACATCAGGAACTGGAAGTGCATCCTGAAGGGACGGAACCGGACCTTGTAGTAGGTCTGCGGGTCGATGATGTCGCGAAAGCGCGACGAGCGGATGAGCGGATTGGCGACGGGCGCGCCGGCCGGCAGTTGAAGATCGAGATCGGCCAGCGGATTGAAGCGCGGAAAGTTCATCCAGTCCTGCGGCGCCACGTAATCGACCCAGAGGATCCGCGGCGAGGCGACGATCCGCGCGATATCCGCCCGCACCTTCTCGGCCTGCGGCTGCACGGCGACGAGCGGCAGGCCCGAACCCAGCGTCGCGAGCGACAGGCACGGGCCACGCAGGCCGAGTTCGGGATCGCGCGCGAGGAGGCGCGAGGCGAATTCCACCGCCGTAAGGCCACCGGTCGAATGGCCGACGATCAGGATCTCGTCGATCGGATGCTCCGGATCGCTTCCGTGTTCGGCCAGTAGGGCGAGCGCGCGCTCGGCGAAGAGGTCAAGGCGCTGCGCGTAATCCTCGCGCCAGCCCTGGCCATATTGCCAGTTGAACACCCAATCGTTGAGCAGTTGCCAGAAATAGGCGCGGTTGAGCAGCGCCTCGGCGGCCTTCACGCAGGCGAGCGCAGCAAGGATACCGAGCGGAATCGAGATCCAGAGCGGCCAGCCGAGACCGCGTGGCGCAGGTTCGCCGAGATATCCCAGGACCAGGATCGCGATCGCGGTCGTGACCGCGCCGAGGATCAAGACCATCACGAAGGGGTAGAGGATGATGTTCCCGTATTTCCAGTTGAACCGGTAAAAGGCGTAGAGCTTTCCGGCGATCAGCGCGTGGAGCGTCCCGAGCACCAGGAGCGCAACGCTGGCGAATTTCCAGCGTGCGGCATCCCGCTCGACGATGTCGTCCCACAGCAGCACTTCGTAATGGGTGTGGGCGCCCCCGGTCGTGGGTTCCGCCGCGATCGTCCAGCTTTGGACGAGGCCATCGGCACTGAGCGCCGCGCGGCCGATCGCACGCTTCGGCTCGCCGAACTGCTTGGCGTAGCGGGTCAGTTCCCGCACGAAGAGAAGACGGTAACGGCTGCGCGCTTCTGGATCGTAACCCGGAAGATAGAAGACCTGACGGTGCCGGACCGGGCGCTCGTCAACCGCGCTACGGCCTGGCGGAGTATAGCTGATCGGTGCCGTCATCGGGTTCGCGACGAAGCGCCGGCGCACAGACCAGATCGTTCGAGCGTCATCGCGCGTCACCCCTCGGGTCGCAGCCAACTCCAGCGCCCGCTGGGCTCATCCCAATTCGAGGCGATGCGCGCATCGCGGCGCAAACCGGAAGTTGCGGCAGAAGCCGGCCTTTTGCAGTCGGAGGGCGGCATTATTGTGGTCACTGTACCGAGGAGCAACCATCAATCGCTTGCATCGCCCGCGGCGCGCCGGGTTTGGATGCTCGTGAAAGACCCGGCCGGCATCGGCCTGCCAGTACCTTTTGTCGCCCCATGATATCTTTTGAGATGCGCAAACTTGATCCGCCGCGTCTTGCCATTACGGCGTACTGCATCAATCCTTGAGTCGAACTCGAAAATCGCGTGAGCGATCGCCGATCCTCTGCGATATCAGCGGCCGGTGCTGAGATGCTGGTATTCCAAACCCGGAACGGCGCAGTTTGGAAGCGGGAGCAAGGGCGTTAGAAGGGGCGAAATGATCGTCAGACGCCTTGTCCCGCACGGCGCGCTCGCCGCCGTGTTCCTGTCAGCTCTCTGCTTCGGATTCCATGCCGAGGCGGCGCGCGCCGATGTCGTGATCGGCGTCGCGGTTCCTCGCTCCGGGCCCTATGTCGGCATCGGTGAACAGGTCCTGCGCGGCGTCGAGGCCGCGGCGCGCGATGCCAATGCCAAGGGCGGGATCAATGGCGAGCCGATCCGTCTCGACGTGCAGGACGATGCCTGCGATTCCAATCAGGCGACCGCCGTCGCCAATCATTTCGTCCAGGCCCAGATCCGCCTCGTCGTCGGCCATGTCTGCTCGAACGCCTCGCTAGCCGCATCCGACATCTATGCCGCGAACGGTATCGTCATGATCACCGCCGCCTCGGTCGCGGCCAAGCTTACCGATCGCGGATTGCCGACGGTATTCCGAGTTTGCGGGCGCGACGATGACCAGGCGAGGCTCTCGGCGGCCGTGCTCGCGGAACGGTTCCGCGATCGCAAGATCGCGATCCTGTACGATCCCTCGCCGCCAGCCCGCGCGCTCGCCACCGCGACAAAGGACAATCTCAACCGGATCGGCGTCAACGAGGCGCTGTTCACCGCCTTCCAGCCGAGCGATGCGGATGATGCGGCCCTCGCCGACCGCCTCAAGAGCCTCGGGATGGACGTCGTCTATTACGGTGGCGACGCCCAGGAGATGGGCCGCCTCGTACGGATCGCAGCGGATAGGGGCTACAAGCCGCAATGGTTCGGCACCTCAGCAATTGCCACGCCGGATTTCGCCAAGATCGCCGGCTCCGCAAGCAACGGCGTCCTGATGACATTCTATCTCGATCCGAGCCGCAAGCCCGAGGCGCAAGGCGTGGTCGCTGCCGTCAAGGAGCAGGGCTTCGAAGCGGACGGCTCGCTGATCTACGGCTATGCCGCGCTCCAGGCCCTGGTCGAGGCCGGCAATTTCGCCCTAAGTACCGATCCGAAGGAGATCCTGAAGGCCCTGCATTCCGAGCGTTTCGATCTCGTGCTCGGCCCGGTCGGCTTCGACCCCAAAGGCGACGTCACCGCACAGGGCTACGTACTCTATGTCTGGCGGGACGGGAATTTCACCTACGCCAAGACGAACTGACACCGCCAAGGCGACTTGATCTCGGCGCCGGGGCCGTCGCTCATCAGGCGGCCGCCGGAAGCTTCGCGAAGCGGACGCGCTTGATCAGGTTGAACAGCCAGACCGTGATCGTGCGTTCCAGATACGGGGAAAACCCGGCACGCTCGCACCCCTTCAGCGAGGGAATGTTGTCGGTCCCGACAAAGGTCAGCACGTAGCGGGCACCGTGCGCGGTGCCCTTTTCTGCGATCAGCGCCATCGCGGCCGGCATGATTCCAAGTCCCCGATGCGTCGAGGGCGTATAGGCATTCTCGAGCAGTGCCTCGTCGTCCTTGAGAATGGGGAACGGCCCGAGCGCCTGGATTTCGGCATTGTTGCGAGCCGTCATCAGCCACTGGACATAGCAAGGTCGTCCGTCGCGTTCGTCAATCGCTACGTAGCAGGTCGGAATCCGCTTGCGGAAATGCGCGAGCCGCCAGACACGTTCTTGACGTTCCTCTGGTTCCAGGCCCGGATCGTCCGGTGAGAACAGGAATTCGGCATCCGCGTCGCATGCTTCCCGAACGACGATCGGGATCTTGGCCTGCGGCGCCTTGAACGGCACGTCGAGGTCGCGCCGCAATCCGTACGCGACCTTGCGCTCGAACGGCTTGGTGTTGAACCGACCGACGGACCGCCTCCAGAGATCGGCCACGTCGCCAGATGCAAGTAAGCGTGCGGCCATCATAACCGGCGAATGACCCGACTTCATAGCATTTCCGGTTCTTCTTGATTGACCCTGCGGAGGGAACGACGACTTTGAGAGCTCTAGCTTCAAGACCTCGCAAACCGTCGGCTTATCCGTCCAATGTTTGTTGAGGCGAAGACTATGCCGAATGGCATCGCCTCTATCCGGGACGATATCGGCCAGGATTGGATCAATCCTTCGTCGACAGTCCCGATACGGCCTGCCGATTCGATGGTCCCCGTCGAGGCGGGAGACAGGTCGTTCCGGATACGGGTCAGCCGGAATTTCGACGCCTTCGCCGCGGATTGGCCGAAAAGCGGGCAACGCGGGGAAGGGCGCTGTCACGTCTTCCAATATGCCGATGTGATCGCGCTCTGGCTGGCGACGATCGGGGCGGCGCGCGGCACGCAGGCCCATTTCGTCGGCGTGTTCGACGAAGCCGACCGAGCGGTGATGCTGCTCGCCTTCGGGATCGAGCGGCATCGCGGCGCGAGGGTGTTGTCCTTCCTCGATGCGGGCGTCTCGGACTACAACCTGCCCGTGCTGTTTTCACCCGTGGCTGGACTCGATCCCATGGCGATCGGCGCGATCTGGCAGGGGATCGTCACGGCCTTGCCGCGCTTCGACGTCGCCATCCTCGACAAGATGACAGGCGCTGCGGGCGAATTCGATAATCCGTTCCTCGCCCTCGGCGCGACGCCGATCGACGTCTCGGGTCACGTGACCCGGCTCGAGGGCTCGCTGCCGAGCCTCGACGCCCGGCTGCCGCGCAAGAAGATCCGCGCGCGCCACCGCAAGCAATTGCAGGCGCACGGTGCCGTCGAGATCCGCGTCGCGCAGACGCGCGAGGAAGCGCGCGTGATTCTGGCGGCGCTGATCTCACTGAAATCGCGGCAATTTGCCGAAACGAACGTTCCGGGCTTCGAGGTTGCCGGCAAAGAATCCTTCTTGCGGCAATCGATCGATCGTCTGGAGCTGTTCGAACCACTCCATGTTTCGGCCCTGACGGTCGACGGGGCGATCATCGCTTGCCATTGGGGGCTGATGACGGATGAGCGCTTCTACATGCTCATGACCGCCTATGCCGGCGATCCGTGGCGCCGCTATTCGCCCGGCGCCCTGTTGCACGACACGCTGATCCGCTGGTGCCATGCCCGCGGCCAGACATGGTTCGATTTCGGCTTTGGCGACGAGACCTACAAGGCCGAGTATTGCGAGACGGTGCTCCCGCTGTACCGTCTCACCATCGCGACGACTTTGACCGGCCGGGCCTATCTCGCGGGCGAGCGGCTCCTCGATCGCTTGCGAGCGACGCGCCCATGGCAGGCGGCGCGCCCCTTGAAATGGCGCCTGATCCGGGCGTTGAGGGCACGGACCGGCCGCAAGCCTTAGGCCGGATCGCTCAAGCCGCTTTCCCAGAACTGCCCGTGATAGACGAAGCGGCCCGCGCCGCTCGCCAGAGCCGCTAGCCCACTGAGGGCGGGGTCCTTCACGGTGATGACCTTGGTCGGGATGGCCTGTGCCAGCGCCTCGAACGGCGCCTTCTTCTCGAAAGCCGCGCGGAACCCGCCGCCATTCAGGACGCCAATCAGGCGCGGTGCAATGCCCCCGCCGATATAGACGCCGCCTGTGGCGAGGAAGGTCAAAGCGAGATCGCCGCAGACCCGGCCGAGCAGCCTTGCGAACAGTTCAAGCGCGGCGACCGCATCCGGGTCGCTGCCCGAGATCCCTGCCTCGGTCACGGCGGCCGGTTCAAGATGCGGCTCGGCGACGCCCTTGCGCGCCGCCCGTATTGCCGCATGCAGGCGCGACAGGCCAGAACCGGAAAGCAGCGTCTCGATCGTGACTCGCCCCTCGATCCGCTCGAGCAGCGGCCAGAACGCGAATTCGTCGGGCTCGCAGGGGCCGAGTTCGGTATGGCCGACCTCGGTCGAGACGATGGCAAGGCTCTCGCCATAGGGCACCAGAGCCGCCGCTCCGAAACCGGTGCCCGGGCCGAGCACAAGCCTGGAGCCGGAGCCCGGCTCGCGCGCCACGCCGATCGGCGTCAGGTCGTCGGGCGAGATATCGGCTGCGCCGGCCGCAACCGGCACGTAGTCGTTGACCACCGCGACACGCGACAAGCTGAAGTCGGCGCCAATCCGCGCAGCCTCGATCACCCAATCCGCATTGGTGAGACGGACCGAGGGCGCATCGACGCGGCCGGCGATGGCGAGGATGGCGGAGCCCGGCGCCGGGGCGCCGCTGATCTGCAAGGCAGTCCGGATCGCTGCGCTTGGATCGGGATGGCCGGCCGTCGCCTCGTGCGCGAGCACGCGCGGGACAGCACCGGGCGCCTCGATCATGCCGAAGCGCGCATTGGTCCCGCCGATATCGCCGACCAGCACCGGAAACGCGAACATGCCCGTCCTTCTTCCCGCGCCCGCCGCCCCGGCCGGGCGCGTAGCCACCACAGCCTAGCAAAGCGCCGTGCCATCGGTCGATGGGGAGTCTTCCAGGCGTGGCTGTCAAAGCCTCGGATCGATCGGTTCGCTTTCGAGCGCGAGTACCGCGAAGACGCATTCATGAACCTTGCGCAGCGGAGAACCGGCGACGAAGCGCATCAGCGCCTCGTGCCCCAGTGCGAATTCGCGCAAGGCCAGCATGCGCTTTCCGCCGAGCTTTCGCTGGCGCAGCCGATCGAGATTCTCCGGCATGTCGTATTCGGGCCCGTAGATGATCCGCAGATATTCCGGCCCGCGCACCTTGAGCGCCGGCTGGATCCGCCCCTTGGCGCCGCGCGGCGCGAAGGCGAGCGGCTTGACCACCATCCCCTCCCCGCCCGCCGCGGTCATCGCCTCCCACCAGGCGATCGCCTCGGCACAGGCCGCGTCGTTATCAAGCCGGAGATGGCGCATCCCGGTCGGCGCGAGCATCGGGCCGCCGACTTCCGTGAGCCGGCGCGCGATCCCCATATGCCAGAGGTGGTCGCGCTCGAAATGCACGGACCCCTCGCTCGCCAGCAGATGGAACGGCGCGATCCTGAGATCGTCGATGCCGACCACCGGCCAGACGTAGGGCTGCCAAGCCCCGGCATAGGCAGCCGCCTTTCCCGCCCGCAAATCGAGACGCTGCTGCAACGCGTCGACCGGCACGCCGCGCGCGGCGGCGCGGGCGACCGCCTCGCGCGCCGCGGCGAGCCCTGCCTTGGCCGCTATCGCGACAGGCTCGTACTGATCGGCGATCAGGCTCGAAGCCTTGGCCGACCAGGGCATGATCTCGGCATCGAGGATCAGCCAGTCGGTTCCGAGTTCGTCCCATAATCCGCATGTGTCGCAGGCGGCGATCAGGCGGGCGAGCACGCCTTGCGCCATCGTCCGATCCTGAAAGAAGGGCCGGCCCGTGCGCGTCCAGATTGCGCCGGGCTCGGCACCCGTCGTCCCGAAGCGGCGGCGCGCCACCGCATCGTCGCGGCAGAGCGCGATCACCGCACGCGAGCCCATATGCTTCTCTTCGAGCACGACCTCTTCCTGGTCGCGCTGGCGGAAGAAGGCGAAGGCCTCTTCCGGTCGCTCGAGATAGCCCGGCTGCGTGCTGGTCTCGACCGGCGACATGGTCGGCGGGAGATAGACCAGCCATTGTGGGGCGATGGCGAAGCGGCTCATCGCTTCGAGCGCGGCGGCGGCATTCTCCTCCGCGACCACGATCCGTCGCAGCAATGTGGTGTCGATCCAGCGGCGCCCCGACACGTCGGCATAATCGGGAAGAGCGTCGGCAGCCGCCTGACCGGAAACGTCGCGCGAGCGCGGCGCCAGCGGCCGCACCGGTTCCGACCATTGGCGCAAGGCCGGCACCGCGACCACCTCGCGCTCGGGCCAACGCAGAGCGGTGAGCTTCCCGCCGAACACGCAGCCGGTATCGATGCAGAGCGTGTTGTTGATCCACTCCGCCTCGGGCGTCGGCGTGTGGCCGTACACCACAGTCGTGGCGCCGCGATACGAGGCTGCCCAGTCGAGACGGACCGGCAGCCCGAATTCGTCGGATTCGCCCGTGGTCTCGCCGAACATGGCGAAGGCGCGCACGGCCGGCGAGCCGCGCCCGATCATTTCCTCCTTCAACCCCGCATGGGCGACCGCGAGGCGGCCGCCATCGAGCCAGTAATGGCTGCGCAGATCGTCGAGGAATTTTCGCACCTTCGCTCGAAAGGCGTCGGGCGTCCCTGCGAGCTGGTCGATCGAGTCCTGCAGGCCATGCGCGATCCTGACGTCGCGGCCGGCAAGCCAGCGCGCGAGCTTCTGGTCGTGGTTGCCGGCAACGACCCGGGCGATGCCGGCCTCGACCGCTGCCATGGCGATGCGCAGGGAATCCGGTGTGCGCGGCCCGCGATCGACGAGATCGCCGACGAAGACGAGCCTGCGGCCATGCGGCGCCGCGATGCTCACCTCGCCATCGTGCCAGGTCACGACATAGCCGAGCTGAGCCAGCAGGCTTTCGAGTTCGTCAGCGCAGCCATGGATGTCGCCGATGATGTCGAAGGGCCCGGCATCGTCGCGGCGATCGGTCCAGAGCGGCTTGCGCTCGATGCGCGCGGCATCGACGGCAGCTTCCGAGGTCAGCCGCCAGACCTGCCGAAATCCCTCGCGCGCAAGCCCTCTCAGGCCACGGCGAATTTCGAAGACCATGCGCTGCGCCACATGCGGGCCGAAGGTCCGGTCGGGCCGCGCCTTGTTGCGCTCGATGCAGACATCGAGCCCCGGATCGAGCACGATCGCCACCGGCAGGGCATGCCAGCGCCGGGCAATCTCGACCCAGTCGCGACGCTCCGGCGCGCGCACGTTCGTCGCGTCGATCACCGTGAGCCGGCGGCTCTTCAGGCGCTTCTCGGCGATGAAGCGCACGAGATCGAAGGCATCACCCGAGGCCGCCTGGTCGTTCGGGTCGTCTGCGACGAGGCCACGGCAGGCGTCCGAGGAGACGATTTCGGTCGGCGAGAACCAGCGTTGCGCGAAGGTCGACTTGCCCGATCCGGTCGCGCCGATCAGCACGACGAGCGAGAAATCGGGGATGTCGAGGAGTGTCCGATCCTGCGTCATCGCGTGAACACCGCCATCTGCGAGGGCGGACCATGCTCCGGATGGTCGGTACCGAGGCCCGAGACGGTTGCGGCGTAGCCATAGCGCTCGCCAACCCGCGCAATCCAATCGGCAAATTCGGCCCGGCTCCATTCGAAACGGTGGTCGGGATGGCGGAAGGAACCGGCCGGCAGCCCCTCGAACAGGACGTTGTGGTCGGCGTTCGGGGTCGTGATGACGATCGTGCGGGGCCGAGCCTGACCGAACACCACCTCCTCCAGCGCCGGCAGCCGCTCGGGGTCGAGATGCTCGATCACCTCGACGAGGGCAGCCGCGTCGGCGCCGTGCCAGCGCTCGTCGCGATAGGTGAGCGCTCCATGGAGCAGGCTGACGCGCTGCTCCAAGCCTCCCGCCTGGCGAAGTCCGAGCCGCTCGGTGGCGCGCTCCAGCGAGCGCATGCAGGCATCGAGCCCGATCAGCCGCTTGAAGCGCCGATCCTTGACGAGGCGGCGCAGCAGCTTGCCTTCTCCGCAGCCGAGATCGACGATGATGCTCGCTCCAGCCTGCGCCAAAGCCTCGGCGACGGCGTCGAGCCGCTGGTCATGCAGGCGGATCGGCCGCTCCAGCGCCTCCTCGCGATCGGGCTTCGGCTCATCGGCTTCTTCTGCGGCCTCGACCGGTGCGAGCCGTGCCAGCGCCTCGCGGACTAGGGACCGGCGACGGCGCAGATAGCGATTCACGATCGCGTCGCGCGCGGGGTGGCCGGCGAGCCAGGTGCCGCCCTTTGCGATCAGCTTGTCGACCTCGTCCTCGCCGATGAAGTAGTGCTTATCGACCGCAAGAGCCGGGATCAGCACGTAGAGTTGTGCCAACGCGTCCGCGACCCGCAGATTGCCTTGCAGCGTCAATGTCAGATAGCGCGATGGACCAGCTTTGGCCGCAAGCCGTTCGAGCCCGACCGTCCAGCCGAGCGGCGCGAACAGCTCGACGACGGTCTCGTCGGGCCCGCGCACAGGCAGCGGAGTCAACCGGATCTCGAGCGGGATCGGGCTGTCGGCGAGGTCCGGCCGCTCGCGCGAAACGCCCGTCATCGCCGTGCGAAAGGCCTTGTTGAGCGCGACCGACAGGAAGGACGAAGCGGCATAGGGACGGTCATTGACATAGGCATCGAGCAGCCCGTCTCCAGAGCCGCGGCCGCGCACCAGCCCGACGGGGTCGACATCGATCGTCAGCACGGCCTCGCACCGTTCCTCGGAGGCCTCCGGGAAGAACACCGTGCCCGTCCCGAAGGCGAGCGGCGTCTCGAAGACCCGATCCGGGTGCTTCATCAGGAGGAAGCCGAGATCGGTCGCAGGCCGATGGGTGGTCGAGATCGAGAGGAACATGGCGTGGTCCGGGAGCGACTTCCCACTTCCGAAGCGGGCTCGGCGCGGCTTGTCCAGTGCCCTGACGCACGCCGTTCGATCAAGCAATCGGCAGGGCCTGCACGCCGATCGGCGCGCCGAGAGCCCATTCGTGGATCAGCGCACGGACGGCCTTGGGCGAGGCAAGCCGATACGGAGCGACCGTCTCGCCGTCGCCGACCCGCACGCTGACCCCGCCATCCTCGTTGACCGTGGCGAAGGCGAGTTCGTCCGTGCGGTCGTCGCCCATGAAGATCGCGCGGCGCCCCGCATAGGGCGGGCTCTCCGAAAAGGCGCGGATGGCGTGGCCCTTGGTGGCGCTCGCCGGCACGATCTCGCCGACCGCCTTGCCGAGCTGTAGCCGGTAGCCGGCTCCAAGATCGGCCGCGAGCGCCTTGACGATCCGCTCGGCCTGTTCGGCGGCGTCGGGATAGGCGAGGCGCCAATGCGTGGCGACCGAGGCGCCCTTGTCCTCGATCAGCACCCCATCGAGCCCTTCGAGTTCGGTCTTCAGGCGCTCGACGGCCGCACGCAGATCGGGATGATCTTCCGCCCGTCCGCCGCTGGTCACTCCCGTCACGCGCCTCTCGACACCATGCAGACCGGCAATATCGAACAGAGCAGGCGCCAGAAAATCGTCGATCACCGCGATCGGCCGCCCAGTCACGATGGCGAGCGCCCCGTTGAGGCGCGTGCGAAGACGCTCCAGGGCATCGACAAGACCAGTCTCGACCACCACCGCATCCGGACGCGGGGCGATGTCGACGAGCGTGCCGTCGAAATCGAGGAACAGGGCGAATTGGTCGTCGCTCACATCTGCATCCTTTTTCCCGCGAACGCCCTGCGCTAGCTTGGGCGGAGGCAGCGGAAGGCAATGGCAGCTGCCGAAGTTGGCAATGCCGATCCAACGAGCAGGGTTAAATCCCGCCAGAACCCAGCATGTAAATGACAGGACAAGAGCGATGAACGCCGAGGTCGAAACCGATCCCCGCGACGTGGGTCTCTGCCCGGATCGCCTCGCGCGGATCGACGCCTGGATGAAGCGCTACGTCGAGAACGGCAAGCTCGCCGGGCTCTCGGTCGGCGTGCTGCGCAAGGGGAAACTCGCCTATTTCCATACGGAAGGGCAGGCCGACATCGCGCGCGACAAGCCATTCACGGCCGACACGATCGCCCGCATCTATTCGATGACGAAACCGCTGACCTCGGTCGCGGTGATGATGCTCTACGAGGAAGGCTGCTTCCAGCTCGACGATCCGCTCGCACGCTTCCTGCCGGAATTTGCTGAGATGCGCGTCGCGATCGGCGGCAACCGGGTCAAGCTCGACACGGTGCCGGCGAACCGCCTCATCACGATCCGCGACCTGCTCACCCATACGAGCGGCCTCACCTATCATTTCATGGAGGCGACGCTGGTCGATGCGCTCTACCGGGTGCACGGCATCGACTTCCAACTGTCGGAGCATCCACTCGGCGATCTCGTCGAGCGCGTCGCCCGCCAGCCTCTGCTCGCGCAGCCCGGAGCCGAGTGGAACTATTCGGTCGCGACCGACGTGCTCGGCCATCTCGTCGCGGTGCTTTCCGGGCAGGATTTCGCGGATTTCATGCGCGAGCGGATTCTGGCGCCGCTCGGCATGGTCGACACCGATTTCTTCGTGCCGGAGGACAAGCACGAGCGCTTTGCCGCCAATTACATTTTCGGCCGCGACGGCAAGCTGAAAATCTACGACGACGCCGTCGGCAGCCGCTTCCTCACGCCCCCGCCGCTCGCTTCGGGCGGAGGGGGCCTCGTCTCGACGGCCAGCGATTACCTGCGCTTCTGCCGTTTCATTCTCAATCGCGGCGAACTCGACGGGACCCGGATCCTAGGCCGCAAGACGATCGACCTGATGCTCGAGAACCATCTCGACGGTGATCTCGCCGCGATGGGCCAGCCGCGTTTCGCCGAATCCTCCTACGAGGGCATCGGCTTCGGGCTCGGCTTTTCGGTGATGCTCGATCCGGCCCGCGCCCAGATCATCGGCACGCCGGGCGAAGTCGCCTGGGGCGGCCTCGCCTCGACCTCGTTCTGGATCGACCCCGCCGAGGAGATGGCGGTGGTGCTGATGGCCCAGCTCATCCCCTCTTCCGCCCTGCCGATCCGGCGCGAATTGCGGGTTCTGACCTACGCCGCCTTGGTCGATTGAACTCATAGCGGTCAATTGGTGCACGAGCGCTATATCCGTAAGGGAATAGCGAATCGACCATCCAGGGCCGGCCCATGCTGGTGCGTCATCTGTCCTTCTTCGTCGCGCTCGCGCGAGAGCAGCATTTCGCGCGGGCTGCGGAGCTCTGCAACATCACGCAATCGACCCTGTCGGCGGCGATCCGCAAGCTGGAAGACGATTTCCAGGTCCCGCTCGTCGTGCGCAACCAGCGCTTCGTCGGCCTGACGGTCGAGGGAGAGCATCTGCTCGGCTGGAGCCGGCAGATCCTGACGGATTACGACAGCCTTCGCGGCGAACTCGCGGGCCTGCATGGCGGCTTGCGCGGGACGCTCCGGCTCGGCGTGATCCCGGCCGCGATGGGCGCCGTCGGTTTCCTCAGCGCACCGTTTCGCAAGGCGCATCCGGAAGCACTCGTCGAGATCCGGTCCCTGTCCTCGCGTGACATCCAGCGCGCGCTCGACGAGTTCGAGATCGAGGCCGGCTTGACCTACCTCGACAACGAGCCGCTCGAGCGCGTCCGCTGCGCGCCGCTCTACCATGAGCGCTACATCCTCGCGATGCGCGCCGACCACTCGCTCGCCGGCAAGGCCACGGTGACCTGGACCGAGGCGACCGCGCAGACTCTGTGCCTGCTCAGCGACGATATGCAGAACAGGCGCATCCTCGACCGGTTCGTGACCTCGCTCGGCCTCGCCCTGCGCCCAGCCGTGATCAGCAATTCCTTCCTTGGTGTCTGCGCGCATCTGCGCCAGGGGGGATATGCCAGCATCGTACCGCATACCTTCCGGCATCTGTTCGGAGGCACCGACGATCTCGCGATGCGCGACCTCGTGAAGCCCGCGCATCGTCAGTCGGTAGGCCTCGTCTTCTCGGACCGGGATCCACTCCCGCTGATGACCGCCTCGCTCCTGCGCGTCCTGCCGGAGGTCGATCTCGATACCGGCCTCGGCGAGCGGTCCGAAGCCGTCGAGCCTGCCTCCTGATCGACGTCATCGATCATGCGATACAAAATATTCGTTTGTCGATATCGGCAATAAAGCTCAAACACCGCTTCGCTCGGTACGATGTATCACATTAAAAGTGATCCAATTCGCAAAACTGGGCGGGGAAACGTCTGCATTTGAGAACATTTCCATTTTGGAAATGACTTATTTCACGGCCGGATGTCTTCCCCTCATGTCACGAACATAGGGAATCGAAATGGCCAAGATTGTTCTCGTACTTTACGATGATCCGGTCGAGGGATATCCGAAATCTTATGCCCGCGACGATCTGCCGAAGATCGACGGGTATTCCGACGGGCAGACGCTGCCGACGCCGAAGGCAATCGACTTCGCGCCGGGCACGCTGCTCGGCAGTGTCTCGGGCGAGCTCGGCCTGCGTAGATATGTCGAAAGTCTCGGCCACGAGCTGATCGTGACGTCTTCCAAGGACGGCGCAAACTCGGTGCTCGACCAGCATCTGCACGATGCCGAGGTCGTGATCTCGCAGCCGTTCTGGCCGGCCTATCTCACGGCCGAGCGCATCGCCAAGGCACCCAAGCTCAAGCTTGCGCTGACGGCAGGCATCGGTTCCGACCACGTCGATCTCGACGCGGCGATCAAGAACAACATCACCGTTGCCGAGGTGACCTTCTGCAATTCGATCAGCGTCGCCGAGCATGTGGTGATGATGATCCTCGGCCTCGTGCGCAACTACATCCCCTCCTACCAGTGGGTGATGAAGGGCGGCTGGAACATCGCCGATTGCGTCTCGCGCTCCTACGATGTCGAGGGCATGCATGTCGGCACGGTCGCGGCCGGCCGCATCGGTCTCGCCGTGCTGCGGCGCCTGAAGCCCTTCGGCATGCACCTGCACTACACCGATCGCCACCGGCTGCCGGAATCGGTCGAGAAGGAACTCGACCTCACCTGGCACCCGACCCGCGAAGACATGTATCCCGCTTGTGACGTCGTCACCCTGAACTGCCCGCTCCACCCGGAGACCGAGCACATGATCAACGACGAGACGCTCAAGCTGTTCAAACGCGGCGCCTACCTCGTCAACACCGCCCGCGGCAAACTCGTCGATCGCGACGCGATCGTCCGGGCGCTCGAATCCGGCCAGCTCGCTGGCTACGCGGGCGACGTCTGGTTCCCGCAGCCGGCGCCGAAGGACCATCCGTGGCGGACGATGCCGCATCACGGCATGACCCCGCACATCTCCGGCACCTCGCTCTCGGCGCAGGCCCGCTACGCGGCCGGCACGCGCGAGATCCTCGAATGCTTCTTCGAGGGCCGCCCGATCCGCAACGAGTACCTGATCGTCGATGGCGGCAAGCTCGCCGGGGTCGGCGCGCATTCCTACAGCGCCGGCAAGAAGAGCTGATTTCGACATCGGCCGGGCGATCTCGTGTCGCCCGGCCGACCCGCCGAACCTCTCGCAAATCCCTGGACAATCGAAATGGACGATCAGACCGGACTCGCCTTGGCCGAGGCGCCGAGCCCGACGCGACGGCTCGCGAGCGCGCTCGGGACGAGTAGGACAACCACCGTTCTCCTGGCGGGCCTCGGCGGATTTGCCGTCATCTTCCTGCTGGCCGAGCTGACGGCGCGGCTCGATGTGATGCTGCTGATCGCACCCTTCGGCGCGAGCTGCGTCCTGGTCTTCGGCTTGCCTGACAGTCCGCTCGCCCGGCCACGCAACGTGATCGGCGGCCATCTCGTCTCGGCGGCAGTGGGCCTCGCCGTCTTCTCGCTTCTCGGCGCGACTCCCGTCGCATTCGGGACCGGCGTCGGGCTGGCGATCGTCGCCATGATGCTCACGGATACCGTGCATCCGCCGGCCGGAGCCGACCCGATCGTCGTGATCCTGGCGGGCGCGAGCTGGAGTTTTCTCGCGACCCCGATCCTCGCCGGCTCCGTGGCGATCGTCGCGGCGGGCATGGTCTTCAGGACGCTCATCCTGAAGCGCTTGGAACTTGCGAAGGCGTAGGCCCCGAATTCGGCCCCCCAAATCGGCATCTTGGAACGGGGCTTGTATCCCCGCTCATCCGCAGCGAGGCGCCCGCCTCGGACCCAAGGAGCGGAAGCATGAAGCGCGAAGACCTCACCGAGAAGCTTCTCGACATCAAGCGCGAGAAGGGCTGGAGCTGGAAATACATCCAGGGCGAAATCGGCGGCCTCTCGCCGATCCTGATCACCGCCGCCTGCATGGGCCAGATGAAGCTGCCCAAGGCCCAGGCCAAAAAAGCCGCCGCGTTGTTCGGCCTCACCGAAGCCGAGGAGCGGCTCCTCAACGAAGCACCCTATCGCGGCTCTTTCACAGCCCCGCCGACCGACCCGCTGATCTACCGCTTCTACGAACTGGTCATGGTCTACGGCACCACCTGGAAGGAGCTGATCCAGGAGGATTTCGGCGATGGCATCATGTCGGCGATCGATTTCAACATGGAGATCGAGCGCGAGCCCAACAACAAGGGCGACCGCGTCAAGATGATGATGTCGGGCAAGTTCCTGCCCTACAAGTATTACGGCGCCGAAGATGGCGTGCCGGAATACGGCGTGAAGGAAGGCTGAGCGGTCTGGCACCGCGCCTCCGCCCTAGCGCCGTCGCGCAAATTTACCGCCGAAGGGCGGGAATACGCTGCCCTTTGAAACGTGGGGCGATGGACCCGGCTGCTCGGCCGGCTATAGTCCGCTCCACAACGGCGCCGGAAAGGGTGCCGGCGGGAGGAAAGCGATGAACATTGCGACGACTGGCGTGCCGGATGTGGCTGCGCCGAGTTGGCTTTCGCGCGAGCATATCGTCGCCAAGCCGGGCTTCAACCGCTGGCTGGTGCCGCCGGCGGCGCTCGCCATCCATCTCTGCATCGGCATGGCCTACGGCCTCTCGGTGTTCTGGCTGCCGCTCTCGCGCTCGCTGAGCGTCGGCCAGCCGGCCCCCAAGGCCTGTCCGGACATGAGCGTCATCACAGCGCTCTTCACCACGACCTGCGACTGGCGCGTCTCCGACCTCGTTATCGTGTTCTCGATCGGCATCGTCATGCTAGGCATCGCGGCGGCCGTATTCGGCCATTGGCTGGAGCGGGCCGGGCCGCGCAAGGCCGGCATCGCCGCGGCGTTCTGCTGGGGCGGCGGCTTTCTGATCGGCGCCCTCGGTGTCTACATTCATCAGCTCTGGCTGATCTGGCTCGGCATGGGCCTGATCGGCGGCATCGGGCTCGGCCTGGGCTACATCTCGCCGGTTTCCACCCTGATCAAATGGTTCCCCGACCGGCGCGGCATGGCCACCGGCATGGCGATCATGGGCTTCGGCGGCGGTGCGATGATCGGCTCGCCGCTCGCGGACATGCTCATCAACCACTTCAAGTCGGAGAGCAGCGTCGGCGTCTGGGAGACGCTCGCCGTGATGGGTCTCGGCTACCTTGCCTTTATGCTCGGCGGCGCTTTCGGCTACCGCGTGCCGCCGGCCGGATGGACTCCGGCAGGCTGGACGCCGTCCGCGACCAAGAGAGGCATGATCACCAAAGGCCACGTCCATCTCGACGACGCGCACAAGACGGTCCAGTTCTGGCTGCTCTGGCTGCTGCTCTGCCTCAACGTCTCGGCCGGCATCGGCGTGCTCGCCCTGGCCTCGCCCATGCTCCAGGAGATCTTCGGCGGCCAGCTCATCAACCAGCCGGGCGTCGGCTTCGCGCAGCTCGATGCCGCTGGCAGGACGCAGGTCGCGGCGATCGCCGCAGGCTTCGTCGGGCTTCTGTCGCTGTTCAACATCCTCGGCCGCTTCTTCTGGGCCTCGATGTCGGACAAGCTGGGGCGCAAGCTCACCTACGCGATCTTCTTCGGCCTCGGCATCGCTCTCTATGCGGCCGCGCCGTGGGCAGCGGGCCTCGGCTCGACGGTCCTGTTCGTGATCTTCGTCTGCGTGATCCTGTCGATGTATGGCGGCGGCTTTGCCACAATTCCCGCCTATCTCGCGGACGTGTTCGGCACGCAATTCGTCGGCGCGATCCACGGGCGGCTGCTCACGGCCTGGTCGACGGCCGGCATTGTCGGTCCCGTCGTCGTCACGGCGATCCGGCAACATCAGGTCGACGCCGGCTTGCAGGGGCTCGAGCTTTATAGCCGCACGATGTACGTGCTCGCCGGCTTCCTGGCCGTGGGCTTCATCTGCAATCTCCTTGTGAGACCGGTCGCAAGCAGCTGGTTCATGAGCGATGCCGATGTCGCCAAGCTCGATGCCAAGGGGGCAGGCATTGTGACGAGCGCCTCGGGATCAGCCGGGATCGGCGGAGGCGGCCTTTCGGTGACGGCCATCGCCGCCTGGGCGGTCGTCGGCATCCCGATTCTTTGGGGCATCTACAAGACGCTCTCCAAGGCAGCGATCCTGCTGCACTGATCGAACAGCCAAACAGGACGGCCGCGAAGCAGCACCCGTTTCGCGGCCGTCCTGCATTCCGAAGAGCCCAAGACGCCCCTTCAATCCGACGCAGGACCGCCATCCGCCGCCAAGCCTTCGGCAGGTCTTGGAAGTCCGGTCGGGGTCCCGCCCTGCGGCCGCGAGGGCTTGCGCTCCATCGGCACAGCCATCCAGACGGAGGGGCGTCCCTCGTGCTGCGCCCCGGCATTCGCTTTGCGCGCATCGAGCAGATCGCGCGCAAAGCCCGGGGCCGGCTCCGGCACGTTCCTGGGCGTATCGCCGGCAAGAGCCGCGGCGCCGAACGAGACCAGGATCGCGAGTGCCGGTGCGGTTGCCCGCAACGGCCGAGATTGGGAGTTCATGGCACCCTCTGATGTCCGGAGCGATCTGCTTCGGCATCCCTCTGAGACGCCGCCCCCTCTCCTATCCTTTGAGCGCGCCGCGCGATGTGACGGCTTGCACGAATCCCGGATCGGCGAAGATTGAAACGCCAGCCCGGCCATCTCCGTATTGCTTTTACGATCACGCGCGGCGGCGTGGCCCTGTAACCGCAGCCCCTCCCCTCGCGAAAAGATCGGCAAATCGGTTTCTTTCGGAGGCCATCATCATGAATCGCCGCCATGCCCTCTTCGCCGGAGCCTCTCTCGTGGGCCTGCTCTCGGGGTTGAAGCTGTCTCAGCCCGCGCTCGCCGCCTTCGAGGTCGTGAAGAGCGACGATGAGTGGCGCAAGCAGCTCGATCCGCTCGCCTATAACGTGCTGCGCCAGCACGGCACCGAGCGCGCCGGCACCAGCCCGCTCAATCACGAGAAGCGCAAGGGCCAGTTCACCTGCGCCGGCTGCGACCTGCCGCTCTTCGCCTCTGATACGAAATACGACAGTGGCACCGGCTGGCCGAGTTTCTACGCGCCGCTGACCAATGCCGTCGAGACCGACACGGATAGCAGCTTCGGCATGAGCCGCACCGAAGTGCATTGCCGCCGCTGCGGCGGCCATCTCGGCCACGTCTTCGACGACGGGCCGCAGCCGACCGGCCTGCGCTACTGCATGAACGGCGTCTCGCTGCGCTTCGTCCCGGCCTGACATGAGCTTTTTTCCGTCCGATCCGAACTGACCGCGAGGTTTCCATGATCCGATCCGAATTCCCTCCTCGCCGTCTGCGCACGCTCACTCTGGGCTTGGCGGCTGCCTTCGCGGCCTCGGTCACCTCGGCCTGCGCGGAGGAGGCGCCGCGCCGGCTGCCCGAAGCGGTGCTCCAGGCGAAGGAGGCGCCCGGCACACATACGGCGATCGTCGCCGGCGGCTGCTTCTGGGGCATCCAAGGCATCTTTCAGCATGTGCGCGGCGTGAAGCAGGCCGTCTCCGGCTATGCCGGCGGCACACGCGACACCGCCCATTACGAAGAGGTCGGCACCGGCCAGACCGGCCATGCCGAGGCTGTCGCGATCACCTACGACCCGGCCGAGATCCGGTATGACGAGCTCTTGCGGATCTTCTTCTCGGTCGGGCTCGACCCGACCCAGAAGAACCGCCAAAACTACGATGTCGGATCACAATACCGCTCGGCGATTTTCCCCACAGACGCGGAACAGGGGCGCATCGCCAAGGCGTATATCGCCCAACTCGATGCGGCGAAGACCTACACCCACCCGATCGCGACGACGATCGAACCGGGCGCCGGCTTCTATCCGGCGGAAGATTACCACCAGGACTTCATGGCCCTGAACCCGACCCACGGCTACATCGCCAGTCAGGACATGCCGAAGCTGCGCGCCTTCGAGCGCTTCTTCCCCGAGCAGGCGAACAAGGAGCCGGTGCTCGTCGGCAAGGGCAAGCCGCCGGCGTGAAAATTAGACGACCGCGTCGTCGATGGAGACGACGCGGTTGATCTCGTCACCGACGAAGCCGATCGAGGCTGGGTTGATGACATCCGGCAATACGCCGACATCGAAGAACTCGCGCACCACGCCCTCGATGCGCACCCACTCGACCGTGTCGCCATTGCGGGTATCGATCACGAGCAGGCCGCAGCGCGGATCGCCCCCACGGCTCAGCGGGGCCTGGTCGAGCGGCAGGCCCTGAAGAGTGCGGTTCTCGCGCGCCAGCGACAGGCCGACCAGCGCGAAGCTGCCGATGAAGGCAAGGCCGCGGGCGTAGCCCGGGCAGAAGGCGATCGCCTCGAACACCGCGAGCCGCCCATCCGGCCGCAGCCCGAGCAGAAACAGCATTCCGGCCTGATAGGCCGTAAAGACGAGGCTCGCCTTGGAGCGGGCAAGCCATTCGGGAAAGCCATTCGGGAAAGCCGCGCGAGGTCGAGAGCGCGATGGCTTCCTGGAGAGCGGCACTGGCCCCGGGCTCGGTGCTGGCGGCCTCCATGATCGCTCCCGTCAGGGTCCCGTTCCGCGTAAGATCGGGCGGCGTGCAACGTCAGGAAGGCTTGAGGGGCACCGGGTGTACTGTCAATCGCAACCAGGCGGACGAATCCGCGGCGATCAGTTCAACCCGAGAATCAGCATGGAGGATGACGACGTAACGAGGCCGCCACTGGTCAGTGTCGCCGGCACGGTGGCGGAGCGATGCCCCCGAGGCGGCGAGAATTCGGCGACCGGTCCGGTTCGGCTCATGCACCCGGCAAGCGGGCCCGCGAACAGGACGATCGAGAGGGCGACAAGCATACGCATCGCAGGCTCCTTCTGGCCCGACGCTGGCAGCATATGGTTAAGCTAATCTGAAGCCAACCTGGACGAGCGCCCGCCGGTGACATCGAAACCGACCGTATCAGTAAGACCACACCTACGGTCGGGCGCCCCGAGGCCGGCCCTCGCGGCGTGGCTGCTCCCGGGCGCCCTCTGCGCGGCCGAACAGGCGATGGCCGCGCCAGCCTGTCCGGCCGTTCTCGACCATGCCGAGCGGCTGCTCGTCGTGACCACGCGGGGCATGGATTCCACCACCGCCCGGCTCCGCCTCTTTGCACGGGATCGGCCGGGGACCACCTGGCGGCCGGAAAGCCGTTCCGAGCCCGCGGTTGTCGGCCGCCACGGTCTCGCCTGGGGCGATCCGTTCCGGAGCTCGGCGACGCCAGGCGAGCCGGTCAAGCGCGAAGGCGATGGCCGGACGCCCGCCGGTTTCTACGCAGTCGGGCGCAGCTTCGGCCAGGCGCCGCTGTCGCGCGCAGGCCACCTGACGTTGCGGCCCGGCTCGGCCATCTGCGTCGACGATCCGGCCTCGCCCGCCTACAACACGATCCTTGAGCGCCCGCTCGCGGGCCCTATGCCCCATGGCGAGGATATGGGCGCCGAGCCGCTCTATCGGCGCGGCCTCGTCATCGACTATCCGAGTGACAGGGCTCGGCGGGCCGGCTCCTGCATCTTCCTGCATGTCTGGCGTGGGCCGACAAAGGGCACGGCCGGCTGCGTCGCACTGCCCGAGGCGAGGGTCGCGGCCCTTCAGGAATTGTCGCAATCCGGCGCCGTGATCGCGATCCTGCCGGAGGCCGCGCTCGCGCGGTTCTCCGGCTGCCTGCCGAAAATCGACGCGGAGCAATGATCGCGCGCAACTACTGCAGCACGGTTGCCTTGCGGCAGCAGCCGACGAAATCGCCGTGGACCCAGCCGGTCTCGCCGGTGCGCAGGCGGACATTCACCCAGACGCCCCGACGTCCAATTACCGTGAACAATGCGTCGGGCCCGAGCTTCATCAGCCGCACGCCGAAACTGCCGCTCGGCTGGCTGCGCAGCGCGACCCAATTGTCGCCGAACGGATCGAGCCGGATCGGATGGCTGAACATCTCGAAGCGCGGCACCTGGATCGTGGCCGGAGGCGGCAATTCGACCCGCGCCGGAGGCAGCGCTTCTGGCGCGGCGGATGGCACGGTCGGCCGTGGGGGCAGCGTCACTTGCGGCAGGGGCGGTAGCGGCTTGGGAGCGGGTGCCGGCACGATCACGCTCGACGGCGGCGGATCGGCCGGTCGGCTCGTCACCGGCGGAACGACGGTCTCAGGCGGCGAGGCTACGGGTGCTTGCGGGTCGGCGAGCGAGAGGAAGCGAGCGCCGCGCACTTCGTTGTAATAGGCGGGCACCTGCTTGTGCGGCACGGTCTCGGCGAGCTTGGCGACCTCGTCGCGCACGCTCTCGCCGAGGTCGATCAGGTTGAGGCCAGGTTTCTTGAGCTGCTGCACGAAGACGCGCGTGAACACGGAATTCGGGTTCGGATCGTCGCCCGGCAGCCGGTCGAGCGCCTGCTGGCCGGCCCCGGCCGCGTAGAGCGAGAACACGCCGTCTGCCGGCTCGGTGCGGGCGAGCCCGCGATCGAGCCCGACGCTGCGGGTGCCGCTCTTCGGAAAAGGATTGTCGCGGCAGGCATCGACCACCATCACCACGACACGCGCGCCCTTGTCGCGCAGGGCCGCACTGAGATCGGCCTCGGCGAGCGAGCGGCTGCGGGCGAGCATTTCCTGCCCCGGCTCGATCACCGGAATGTCGGAGGGCAAAAGGTAGTTCGTTCCCTGCAGCGCGATGCCGTGCCCGGCGAAATAGACGAGCGCCGTATCGCCCGGCTGCACCTTGTCGACGAAGTTGCCGAAGCGGCGCAGGAACATCTCCTGCGTAACGAGGCTCGACAGCAAGGTGACCTGATAGCCGAACCCCTGCAGCGCACCCGCCACGGCCTGCGCATCCGCGGCCGGCCGCAAAAGCTGCGCGCTCGGGCCGAGATTGGTGTAGCGCTCGACGCCGACCACGAAGGCGAGCCGCTCGGCGGCCTGCGCGGCGACAGGCAGGAGCATGCTCAGAAGCAGCACGATCGAACGGATGAGATGCACGGCGCTCCCATAAGCCAAGCGGGACCGCGCGTCACGATGCGCCGTACGGTACCAAGATTCGAGGGCCGGTCGGAAGATCGATGCAACTCGAACCTCCGTCATTCCGGGGCCGCGCAGCGGAACCCGAAACCCATGATTTGGCTGAGCCCTCTTCGCTGAACGCTCTTTGCTCGACACCAATCTTGGGCCGCCCGTCACGGGTAGGTTCCGGGTTCCGCTGCGCGGCCCCGGAATGACGACGCCGAGCTTCACGCCGGACACGAAAAGAACATCGCAAATGCATCCTCGCAGACGCGGCCGAGCAGGCGCCGGCTCGCGGCGAAGGATGGGCTGCCCGGCGCGATCAAGCCGAAATCGATCGCCTCCGCACTCGCGACCTGCTCCGGAATCAGCGCGATCGGGCAGGAAGCCGGCGTGAGCTGCGAGCCGCGGCCGGAATGCAGCGTGGTCAGGATGCCGTACATCTCGTTGCGGATGGTCGGGCGGCAGAGCATGGCGATGCGGTGCTGGCCCTGCCAGTTCGTCACCAGATAGATCGTGCCCGACATGTTCGGCACCGAGACGAAGCCGGTCTGCGCGAAGGGCGCATCGGTGCGCTCCGCCTCGCGGAACACCAGCCGGCTGATCTCGCCATCCCAGGCAATTTCGGTGCGGTAGGCGAAGATCGCGCCTGGTTGGCCGAAGGAGGGACGCAAGGTCAGATAGTGCCCTTCGATCCAGGCGACCGAATCGTGCGAATAGGCGCCGAGCTCCTCCGGCGCCTGATGCTCGGCCTGTCGTGCGGACTCGGCCGGGGCTGGTCCGCGTAAGGAAACGCCGAGCGCCTCTTCCAGCCGGATCGTCGTCGCCAGCGTGAAGGGCCGGCGGCCGGACAGGGCCTTTTCCAGGGTCGAGATGCTGATCCGCGCCTCGTCGGCCAGCATCTGGCGCGAGATGCGCCGCCGCGCCAGCGCTTCGCGCACGGCCTGCGCGATCACCCGGCTCTGCGCGTCGGAGAGTTCGGTCTCTTGGAGTGTCATGCCCCGGTTCCCGTATGCGGACAGATCCGCACGAAACCGGACACATTGACAAGCGGGAGCGCGGTGCGCCCGCGCACCAAGCTCGAGCGTTTTGTTTGTTGTCTTCGGCCGCATCAGCGGCGACGCGCGGTCGCGCTTGCCGACGGCCGATGGCCGTCGGTTTCAGCTTGAGCCTCGCCGGAGCGAGACTCGCCCCGATGCCAACAGCGCCGGCAACAGGCTCGCGGTCAGCGCGCCCGCGACGATCAGCAGGCAGGCGAGAAGCAGCGCGAAACTCGGCTCCGCATAGCCGGCGAGCACGAGGAAGCTGGTGGAGAGCACCGGCGCGGCATAGGAGGCGATGCCGAGAAGCCGGATGTCGCCCTTCTTGATCCCGAAATCCCACAGATAAAAGGCGGCGCCGAGCGGCCCGAGGCCAAGCGCCAGGATCGCGAGCCATTGCGAGGTCGTGGCCGGCCAGACCGTCGTCTCGAACAGCCCATGACAGAGAAGGCTGAGCGCGGAGGTGGCGAGGCAGAAGCCGGCGACCGCATCGGTCGGGACATGGCCGAGCCGGCGCGAGAGCACCGAATAGCCGGACCAGACGAAGGCCGTGGCGAAGGCGCACAGATAGCCCTGCGCATAGGCCGGGTTCAGCTCGAGATCCGCGCGCCCGGAGATGAGCACGAGCACGCCCGAAAAGCCGAGCAGCGCGCCGGCCGCTCGCCCGGCAGCAGCCCCGAGAACAGCACGATCAGCAGCGGCCACAGATAGTTGATCAGCCCGGCCTCGGCCGGCGGCGCGAGCCGCAGGGCCGCGAAATACAAAGCGTGATAGCCGAACAACCCGCCGATCCCGAGCGCCCAGACTTCGGCCGGCTGGCGCAGGCTCGCCACCGCTCCGGGGCGCCAAATCCAGGACAGCGCGCCGATGCCGCCGCCGATGGCGAAGGCCATGCCGGCAAGCTGGAACGGCGGCACCGTGCCGGTCGCCGCCGTGAGCAGGGCCAGGAGGGACCACAGCACGACGGCGCCGAAGCCGATCAGGGTGGCTCGGGGTTGGGACATGGGGCGGTGGTTTAGGGGAGATTTTGGGATGCGGGCAATGAGAAGCTGATGCCGCGGAGGCAGGGCAGAAATCAAGCGCTTGGTATAATTTGCACTTTAGCTAACTGAGCTTATTTGAGACCGAGAGCCGTGATCGAATGCGTCAGGAACGGATCTACGGCTTTCTGCTAAAGTATGCAGCATAATAAATAAACTATATAACTGCCGATATAGAATATGTTTCCAAACAATCTATTATAAATACTCTCTAAATAATCCAACTGGATCAAGGTAATGATGATCTTTGTTGCGGATCTAGTTTGAGCTAGATAGATTTCTCCCAACTCCTGAATCAAATTTCCGCCCTGTGGTCGAAACGGCCTATAAATGCTAGTTTGCCACTTTCAATTTTCTAGGGAGAAAAAATATTGCAGCACGATAATCCAGAATTTCTACCTTGGCGAGAAAGTCAAAATCTGGAGGGTTATGCGCGCGTCGAGGATTCTTTATTCAAGTCATTCTTAGGGCGAGCCGCTGAACTGGATTGGTTGATTGACCGGACTTCGCGGGGGCACTCGTTCGCGCCAATCATCATCGCGGGTCTCGCCGGCGTTGGTAAAACAACTTTGCTCAAAATGTACTTTGCGACACGCCGTGCGAGGGGCGGACCTATTTGACTCAATCT
>JBGAFL010000056.1:0-34291 GCA_044227265.1 Methylobacterium sp. | reverse complement strand
GATGGCTGAACCGATGCCGGCGCCTCGCCAAGGATTGGGAATGCAAGAGCCGAAAAGGCCGCGCCTTCCTCCTCCTAGCATCCATTCGCCTTATGACCCGAAAGCTCTGTCAGAAAACGAGATGACGTCGGACAGACTCTTAGCGAGATCTAGACGGAAATTCACGCAATGATTGCTCTGCGGCACTCGCTGCCTCCGCAGGTATCCAGCGTGACGCGAGGGGGAAACAAGAAGGCGAAGTTCATGAAGCGCGACTCGATTACACGAGCCTGGAGAGGCACCTAGCCCTCTGTCTCGTCACCCTCGCCCGCGCCGGCCGCATCTGGCGGTGTGAGGGAATCGGCCAGCGATACGTCCGCCTCGGGTTCCGCCGCCCGGTCGCGCACGTCGACGATCTGGGCGCCGGGAAAGCGCGACAGCACCTCGCGCACGAGCGGATGGGCTGCCGCATCCTGGTGCCGGTGCGCTTCCGCCGATTTGCGGCGCGCTTCGAGAGTCGGCTCGCCCGTCTCGCGAGACAGGGCGACGATCCAGCGGCGGCCGGTCCATTCGTCGAGCGCGCGGGCGAGGTCGTTGGCAAGGCTCGGTCGCGCACCGTCGGCGGGACGGAATTCGATCCGGCCCTCTTCAAAGCGCACGAGATGGACATCGCGCTCCAGCGCCTGACGCAAAGGCAGATCGCGCTTCGCGTCGGCCAGAGCGAGGACGTCCTCGAAACGGCCGAGACGCGGTCCGGCCGGCGCGGGCGGTGCTAGTGCCGGGGCGAGAGAAGCCTTCAACGCCGTGTCGCCGCGGGGCACCGATGGTTGCGCCACAGCCGCGAGGTGGCGCGGCGTAGCCGAGATGGGCTCGCGCGGAAGGAGCGGGCGGCCGTCCCGGGACGGTGCCGGCGCGGCTCCGGTTCCTGCCTCGTTCGATCCGGTCTCGCGCTTGAGCTGGCGCAAGGCCTCGTCCGGGGTCGGCAGGTCGGCGGCATAGGCCAGCCGCACCAGGGCCATCTCGGCCGCGGCGAGCGGGCGCGGCGCCGCCTGGACTTCGGGAATCGCTTTCAGAAGGATCTGCCAGGCCCGCGACAGGGCCCGCACCGAGAGTGTTTCGGCGAAAGCGCGGCCGCGCTCGCGCTCGATCTGGCTGAGGTTCGGATCCGCGGCCGCCGCCTCCGGCACGAGCTTCAGCCGCGTCACGAGATGGGTGAAGGCGGCAAGATCGGAGAGCACCACGCCGGGATCGGCGCCGGCATCGTATTGCGCGCGGATTTCGGCAAAGCTCGCAGCCACGTCGCCGCGCATCGCGGCTTCGAACAGATCGACGATCCGGGCGCGGTCCGCGAGCCCGAGCATGTCCCGCACGCTCTCGGCACTCACCGTGCCGCCACCATGGGCGATGGCCTGATCGAGCAAGGAGAGCGCATCGCGCACCGAACCCTCTGCTGCGCGAACGATCGCGGCGAGCGCCTCCGCATCGACTGAGACGCGCTCGGCTGCGCAGATTTTTTCGAGATGCGCGGCAAGCACATTGGCCTCGACGCGGCGCAGGTCGAAGCGCTGGCAACGCGAGAGGATCGTCACCGGAACCTTGCGGATCTCGGTGGTGGCGAAGACGAATTTGGCGTGCGGCGGCGGCTCTTCGAGCGTCTTCAGGAAGGCGTTGAACGCCTTCTCCGAGAGCATGTGCACCTCGTCGACGATGTAGACCTTGTAGCGGGCCGAAACCGGCGCATAGCGGATTCCGTCGATGATGCCGCGCACGTCGTCGATGCCGGTATGCGAGGCGGCATCCATCTCCAGCACGTCCATGTGCCGCGATTCCATGATCGCCGCGCAATGCAGGCCGAGCTCCGGCATGGTCACGGTCGGGCCGCTATCGGGATGGCCCGGGCGGACATAATTGAGGCCGCGCGCCAGGATGCGGGCCGTCGTGGTCTTGCCGACGCCGCGCACACCCGTGAGCATCCAGGCCTGGGGAATGCGGCCGGCCTCGAACGCATTGGCCAATGTACGCACCATGGCGCCCTGGCCAATCAGGTCGTCGAACGTCTGGGGCCGGTATTTGCGGGCGAGGACCCGATAGGGCGCCTGAGGCGCGGCAGCCGGCATACCGGGAAGCCCCGGCTCATCGATCAGCGTGCCGTGGGACTCGTCCATGCCGATTCGAGTGTCGGGTGGCGCCGTAGCTCGCCGATGGGCGAAAGTGGGAGGCTGGACAAAGACCCGCTCGGTCTCGTTAGGGCTGCTTCCTTCCGGACCTGACCCGGTTGGCGAGTGATACGTCCCTCGCCAACCTCCCGGCCCGTATATGGCCGGGGCGGGCGGCCGATGCAAGCGCGACAAAGCCTACATCGCATCTGCCCGGAAATCGCCCCATCCTGTGGCCAAGCTTCAATCAGCGACCGCGCGTGCACCCAGGCGCGAGGCGGCGCTCGGGAGGTTGGTCCGATGGCACGGGGTCTTGGTATCGCTCTAGCGGCCGGCACCGCCGCGCTGGCGCTTGCTGCCGGCGGAGCTCTAGCACGGGATCTCGGCGCGCTCTGGGCCGGCGGCTATACATACACCTATGACGGCGGCCGCACCGCGGGCGGCTCGCCGATCGTGATCGAGTATCGTCTCGGAATCGCGGCCGATCCCAAGGGCAAGGCCTGCCGGCTCGACATCGAAGGATTCCAGACCAATCGTACCATCCTCTGTTCGCTAGCAGGTTCCGAGAACGAGGCGACCGTACGATTCGAAAGCTACGGCGACGGCAGCACCGTCAACGCCTACGGAATCCGGGAATACGAAGTCGGGCAGGGCCTGCTCGCATTGCGGCGGGCCGGCGGCAAGCTGCTCACCGAATGGCTGAAGCTGTCGCCAGACGAGACCGACCGTTTCGACGACCCGGGCAACTTCTTCGCGCGCACGCGCTGATCCGCCGGCGCGCTCGCAGGTCCGGGTACGCTCACTCGGCCTTGCGCTTGGTGATCGCCAGAGTCTGCGGATCGAGTTTGAGATCGAACTTCTTGCCGTTCGCGTCGATCGCATCGTCGACCTCGATCAGGCCGTCATCGAGTTCGATCTCCTTCCACTTGGTGAAGCCTTCCCTCTTGAGCACATCCTCGACCTTGGCCTGCTGGTCCGCTGGAAGCCGCTGATCGGCGAAGGCTGGGCTCGCCCCGGAAAGTGCAAGGGCGAGCATCGGGACGAAGACTACTTTCCGTGACATCGCATTTCTCCGAAATGGTTGGGGGTGGGGAGCGAACTGAACGAATCCCGGAACGGTTCCGATGTGATTGCCGGACGACGTCCCGAAGACCGGAGCGTCGGCGGCGAGTTCGAGGTAGAGGTTCCTGCGACAAGGAGATGGACGCTGTCTCGGCTCTGCCGCACGATCGCGCAGAGGGGCGCGCCGCTTTCGGGAGAATGAGGCCGCGCATGATGATCGATCTGTTCAGCGACACGCAGACCAAGCCGAGCCCGGGCATGCGCGAGGCGATGGCGCGGGCGGAGGTCGGCGATGAGCAGTCCGGCTCAGACCCGACGACCAACGCGCTCTGCGCGCGCGTTGCGGCCATGCTCGGGATGGAAGACGGCGTGTTCATGCCGTCGGGCACGATGTGCAACCTCGCCTCGATTCTCGTGCACACGCGGGCGGGCGACGAGATCATCGTCGACGACCAGTCTCACATCTACAACACCGAGGCGGGCGGCTCGGCCGCGATCGGCGGCGTCTCAGTGAAGGCGTTGCCGACCCGCGTCGGAATCTACACGCTGGACCAGGCACGCAGCGCGATCCGGCCTCCCCAGCGAACCGCGCCGCGCTCCGCCCTGATCTCGATCGAGCAGACGACGAGTTTTTCTGGCGGCACCGTCTGGGACCTCGAGCAGATGCGGGCGATCCGCGATCTCGCGCACGAAAAGGGGCTTAAGGCCCATATCGACGGCGCGCGGCTTCTCAATGCCGTGGTGGCGACAGGAATTCCGGCGCGCGATTATGCGGAAGGCTTCGACAGCGCCTGGATCGATCTGAGCAAGGGGCTCGGCTGCCCGGTCGGCGCGGTCTTGTGCGGGGCTCGGGACTTCGTGGTCGAGGCATGGCGCTGGAAATACCGGCTCGGCGGCGCCATGCGCCAAAGCGGAGTGCTGGCCGCGGCCGGTCTGTACGCGCTTGACCACCATATCGGTCAGCTTGCCGAGGACAACGCCAATGCGCATCGCCTGCATGAGGCGATCCGCGACGTGCCCGGCCTCGCCTTCGATGCTTTGGCCGGCCAATCGAACATCCTATGCTTCTCGGTGGCGGGGCTCGGCATCGCGGCGGCCGAATTCGCCGCGGCTTGCCTCGAACACGACGTGCGCGTGCGGGCGATCGGCGCGGAGCAGATCCGCGCAACGGCCAATCTCGATGTGAATCGCGCCGGTATCGCGCAGGCCGCCGAGGTGATCCGGGCCGTCGCCAAGCGGTTTGCGGAAGGGGCAGGGGAGAACTGAATATGCCGCCGGGCGCAGGTCACACTGGCGCCTTCGAAAGCCGTCAGCCGAAACGCGATCATCCCCGGCTAGATGTGAGGCAAGTGGTTGTGGCGCTTGGCAGGTCTCCGTAAGCTCAACCTTTGATAGGAGAGCGGCCCGAGCTTCATGGTCACGCGCGTCGCCACCGTCGCGTTCGAGGGGATCGAGGCGCGCGCCGTGGACGTCCAGGTGCAGATCGCGCCGGGCGCCGTCACTTTCGCCATCGTAGGGTTGCCGGACAAGGCGGTAGCCGAATCGCGCGAGCGGGTGCGCTCGGCGCTGATCGCCTCCGGGCTGGCGATGCCGGCCAAGCGCATCACCGTCAATCTCGCGCCGGCCGACCTGCCGAAGGAAGGCTCGCATTACGACCTGCCGATCGCGCTTGCCGTGATGGGCGCGATCGGCGCGCTGCCGGCCGATGCGCTCGCCGGCTATTGCGTGCTCGGCGAACTCGCTCTCGACGGTGCGATCACGCCGGTCGCGGGAGTGCTGCCCGCCGCAATGGCTGCCAATGCGCGCGGCCTCGGCCTGATTTGCCCGGCAGCGACCGGGCCGGAAGCGGCCTGGGCGGCCGGCGACATGGATGTGCTCGCGCCGCGCTCGCTGATCCAACTCGCCAATCACTTCAAGGGCAGCCAGGTCATGGCGCGGCCCGAACCCACTATTGCCGCGACGAGTGGCGTGTTGCCGGACCTGCGCGACATAAAGGGACAGGAGAGTGCAAAACGCGCCCTCGAAATTGCAGCGGCCGGCGGCCACAACCTTCTGATGAACGGGCCGCCCGGTGCCGGCAAATCGATGCTTGCGGCGCGTCTGCCTTCCATTTTGCCGCCGCTAGCCCCACGCGAATTGCTGGACATCTCGATGATTCAGTCGGTCGCCGGCCAGCTCAAAGATGGGGCATTGTCGAACCGGCGGCCGTTCCGACAGCCGCATCATTCGGCCTCGATGGCCGCTCTGGTCGGCGGTGGCATCAATGCGCGGCCCGGCGAAGTCTCGCTTGCGCATGGCGGCGTGCTCTTCCTCGACGAATTGCCGGAATTCCTGCCGCAGGTGCTCGATTCGCTGCGTCAGCCCATGGAGACCGGCGAGGTGATGATCGCGCGGGCCAATCATCGCGTGACCTATCCAGCCCGATTCCAGCTCGTCGCTGCGATGAATCCCTGCCGCTGCGGGCAGGCGCTGGAGCCTGGCTATGCCTGCCGGCGCGGCCCGAACGAGCGCTGCATGGCGCAATATGGTGCACGCATCTCAGGGCCCCTGCTCGACCGTATCGATCTCCGCATCGAGGTCGCCGCCGTGAGCGCGGCCGACTTGATCCTGCCGCCGCCCACTGAAGGCTCGGTGGAAGCCGCATCGCGTGTGCTCGCGGCGCGGCAGCGCCAATCCGCGCGTTACGAGGCGCTCGGCCTCACGGTGGCGACCACCAATGCGACCTGCCCGGCAACGCTGATCGAGGAGGTTGCGAGTCCCGATGCCGACGGGACGAGCCTGATCCGAGACGCGGCAGAGGCGATGCGCCTGTCGGCTCGCGGCTTCCACCGGACGCTGAGGGTTGCCCGGACGCTGGCCGACCTCGACGGCGAGGCCGAGGTCCGCCGCATCCATCTCGCCGAGGCGTTGTCCTATCGCGTGCGTTCGGAGAAGGCCGCCGCGGCAGCATAAAGCCACCGAGGCACGTCAGCCTGCCGAAAAACGACCGCCGCTCTGATCGAAATCGACATAGGCGGTCTCGATCACGATCTGGGTCCGGCTGATGACCTCGAGCTTGCGCAGGATCTCGGAGACATGCGCCTTGACGGTCGAATCGCCGACCTGAAGTTCGTGGGCGATCTGCTTGTTGAGCTTGCCCTGGCGGATCATCATCAGCACCTTCACCTGTTGCGGCGTCAGGCGGCTCATGCGTTCGGCAAGCGGTGGCTTCACGGGTCGCGCCGGCGGCGCTTCGAGCGCGTCGGCAAGGTTCGACGGCACGTAAAGCGAGCCGTTCAGAACCTCGGATATGGCGCGGGTCAGGGTCGATTTCTCGACCGCCTTCGGCACGAATCCCGAAGCGCCGTGCTGGATGGCCTCCCGCATGATCCGTGGCTCTTCGAGGCCGGACACGATCAGGATCGGGATGCGGGGAAAGCGGCTGCGAATCGCCACCAGCCCTTCAAAGCCGGTCACCCCCTGCATGCAGAGATCGAGCAGAGTCAGGTCGATGTCGGGATTGGCGGCGAGCGTTTCGCAAGCAGTTTCGATGCCGTCCGCCTCCGACAAAGTGGCGGCGGGAAAAGCGAGCGTGATCGCGCTGGAGAGTGCTTCGCGAAACAGGGGATGATCGTCGACGACGAGGAGGTGCATGGCGTCTGCCTCCGCCCTGACTTCGCCACCCAATATGCCGGCACCAGGCACGTGCAAGCCACCGGTCTGGTCCAATGAGGCGTTGCGCATGGTATCCGGCATGCCGTCCTCGAAGGAAGTCCGTTCGTCGGGAGTTCTACCTCAATTGTCGACCGGACATTTCGCAAGTCTTAGCCGGTTCGCTCGACCCGGCAAGCTTCTGGTTGGGGAAATTCCGGTATGCGGGGCGGTCCAGCGGCTCGTATCCGCTGGACCGCGTCTTCCGCTTGAGCCGGCAGCGGCCCGGTCGTGTCCGCATCGGACCGAAAGGCGAGTCCGGTCCTATGCATCAATCGTAGTGGCCCGACCCAGACGTTCGAGTTCCTCGCAAGCCCCTCGAACGTCTGGACACGTCAGTCCACCACTCTCTTGCTGGTGAATCGATCTTCCTCCGACAGGCGGGGACCACCTGTCGGAATCGATCCACTCAATCGCGACCTTAGCGCGAGGCGGTCTTCTTCGGGAGCTTGAAGGCCCAGAAGCTGCCGCCCTGGTTGATGTGTGCGGTGGTCTTAGCCACCTCGCCACCCCAGAGCGGGACCGCGCCGCCCCAGCCGGCCGCGATGCCGATCCATTGCTCGCCATCCTGTTCCCAGGTGATCGGCGAGGAGACGACGCCGGTGCCGACCTGGAACTTCCAGACCTCTTCGCCGGTCTTGGCGTTGAAGGCCTTGACGAAGCCCTCGGGCGTGCCGGTGAAGACCAGGTTACCCGCCGTGGTCAGCGTGCCAGCCCAAAGCGGAGCCTTGTTCTTGTAGGTCCACACGACCTTGCCGGTGGCCGGATCGATCGCCTTCAGTGCGCCGATATGGTCCTCGAAGGTCGGCTTGATGGTGAAGGCGGCACCGAGATAGGCGGCGCCCTTCTTGTAGGAGATCGGCTCGTTCCAGATGTCCATGCCCCATTCGTTCGAGGGGACATAGAACAGCTTGGTGTCGGGGCTGTAGGAGATCGGCATCCAGTTCTTGCCGCCGAGGAAGCCCGGGACGGCGAAAACCGCCTTGCCCTTCTTGCCGTCTTCCGACTTGGCGGGATCGCCGGGCCGGTTCTCGTCGTTGTAGATCGGGCGGCCGTTCTCGTCGATGCCCTTGGCCCAGTTGATCTTTTCGACGAAGGGAACCGCCGAAATGAACTTCCCGTTGGTGCGGTCGAGCACGTAGAAGAAGCCGTTGCGGTCGGCGGTGGCGCCGGCCTTGATGGTCTTGCCGTCTTTGTTCAGCTCGAACGGGATGAACTCGTTGACGCCGTCGAAGTCCCAGCCGTCATGCGGCGTGGTCTGGAAGCCCCATTTGATCTCGCCCGTATCGACATCGAGCGCGAGCCGCGATGCGGACCATTTGTTGTCGCCCGGGCGGACGTTGGAGTTCCAAGGACCTGGGTTGCCGGTGCCGAAGTAAAGCAGATTCAGTTCCGGATCGTAGGTGCCGCCAAGCCAAGTGGCGCCGCCGCCATACTTCCAGAGATCGCCCGGCCAAGTCTCGTTGAGCTTGCCGGTCATGGTGGATTCCTTGCCATTGAGGGTGCCCATGTGACCCTCGATGACCGGACGGGACCAGACGAGCTCGCCGTTGTCGGCCTTGCGCGCCTCGACCTTGCCGACGATACCGAATTCGCCGCCGGCGACACCGGTGATGACCATGCCCTTGGCGATCAGCGGCGCCGCGGAGATGCTGTAGCCTGACTTGAAGTCGCCGATGTCTTGCTTCCAGATCACCTTGCCGGTCTTCTGGTCGAGCGCGACGAGCTTGGCATCGAGCGTGCCGAAGATCACGAGGTTCTTGTACAGCGCGGCGCCGCGATTGATGACGTCGCAGCAGGGCAGGATGCCTTCAGGAAGGCGGGCGGCGTATTCCCATAGCTTCTCGCCGGTGCGCGAATCTATCGCATAGAGGCGGGAATAGGAGCCGGTCACATAGATGACGCCGTCCTTGACCAGCGCCTGGCTCTCCTGGCCGCGCTGCTTCTCGCCGCCGAAGGAGAAGGAATAGGCCGGGACCAAGCCCTTGATCGTGTCGGTGTCGATCTGCTTGAGCGAGCTGTAACGCTGCGCCTGCGGCCCGAGACCGTAAGTGACGACATCCTCGGGCGTCTTGGCATCATTGAGGATGTCCGCGTCGGTCACGCCGCCGGCCGCGGCTGCGGCGGCCTTTTCGTCTTTCGCCTGCACGCCCGTCGCAAAAATGCTCGCGCCGATGAGGAGCGACGTCGCCCCTACGGCCGCGAGAAATTGGTCACGCATTCTCATGGCATCTCCTCCGCATCGATAGTCGGCTGCCGCCGGGCTGGATCCCTTGATTGACGATCGGCTCCGCCTAGGCGCGGACGTTAGTGAGTCCGCCAATTCTGTGTAATTGCCTATAAGTATAATATAAGAAAATGACCCTTGAGGATGATATCGATATCGGCGCAGTAAAAACTGCGCCATGCAGAGTATAATCTGCACGACGATTTCTTTTTCAAATTCTAATAATTCTTGGAAGCGACGATCAGTAGCCTTTTGGCGCCGCGAAAGTCACTCCGTAATTAGCAAAGATCGTTTTCAGTGTGCCATCTTCGGCGAATTTGGCGAGAGCCTCGCCGATCGCATAGCCAAGATCGCGCGAGTCGCTTCGGACGGCCGCCCCGATGTCCCATTGCGACTTGACCAGCCCTCCGAGCGCGATCTCCTTGATCGGGCACGCTTCTGGAGCGAGCTTGGCGTCATGACAGCTCGCCTCGACGCCTGCCCGCGTGCCGGCAAGGATCGGCGCCTCACCCGTGAGGAAGGCCTTCGAGGCGCCGTCGAAATTCTTGAAATGCTTGAGATTCTTACGATAGCGGCCCTCCTCGGCCATCATCAGCATCAGGTCCGCGGCGCTGGCGCCCTCAACGGCGACCTCCTGGTCTTCGATATCCTCCAGCGAATCGAAGCTCGGCATCGAAGAGCTGCGCCGCCAGGCCAGGGCCAGGTGCTGGTCGAAATAAGGACGGGTCATGAAGACCTGCTCGTTGCGCAGGGCGAACAGCTTGTCGGTGGGGACGTGAAGCATGACGTCCGCGAGTTGCGACCCGGCGAGGTCGCCGCGCCAGAGATTCAGCCGGAGGTCGCCATCGACATTCTCGCTGGCATCGAAGACGCGCAGGTCGAGCGCCAGTTTCAACTCCTTGGCGATCGCCTCGGCGATGTCGACATCGATGCCGACAGGCTTGCCGTCCTGCATCGCCGAGAAGGGGGCGTTGTCGTCATAGACGGCGACACGCAAATGGCCGTCGGCGACCACCTGATCCAAGGGGCGCGCAGAGGCGGCCGATGCCAAAGGCAACGTGCCCGAGAGCAGCGTCCCCCAAGCGATAATCGAGAGAACCAAGTGGCGCATGGGGCGATCGCTCGGCCGGAGGCGCTTATTCCTCGTGCTTGGATTCGAGGTAGGCGCGGATCGCCCAGGCGGCTTCCTGCGACAGGATTCCTTCGAAGGCCGGCATCTTGGTGACGCCGTTGACGAAGGCGCCGTGGCGGAACCGCTCCAGGAACCAGGTATCACCGTCCTTGCCCTTCTCGAGGTAGCGCAGGTCGGGCGCGAGACCGCCTGAGATCACTTCGAGGCCATGGCAGCGGGCACAGTTCTGGGCATATCCGTGGGCGCCGATCTCGATGGCCTTCGCGTTGTCGCGATAGGGATTCTCTTCCTTCCACTCGCTCCCGAGCGGGTCCAGGCCCTTCGTGTCGACGGGCTGAGGCTGCACGTCGCCATGGGCCAGAACCGCCGCCTGCGACACCAGGAGCGCGAGGAACGCGCTTCCCACAAGCACGAACGTCTTCTTCATCGCTTTCCCTCCCTGACCGAACGGCAATTGCTTGAAGCGATTGCACTTACGTCCCGCCGATTGGCCCCTGGATCGGGTGCCCTTCGTTGGGCAGAACAGGTAGCAAGGGGGTTCCTCTAAACCCATTGTGCTTTGGTACTATTCCAGACGTGATTGCCTAATTATCCCGGTGGACCATGGTCCAATACAAAGCCGGGCCCCTGCTCCCTATCGTCCCGGTCAACCAAGATATTCGCTCGGGGCGGGAACGAGATCAGCCGCATGGAGGTGGGTTGCCAGCGCCACGGTGTCGGACGGATGCGTGTCGGCGCGGCTTGGTGGCGTGCGGTCGCGATCTGGATCGCCGCGTTTTTCGGTGCCGTTCAAGCGGAAGCTGCCCCCCCACCGCCGAGCGAGCCCATTACGATCCATTATGTCGAGCGACGCGTCGAAAGACCGACGCCGCTCAACAACGAGGATCCGATCCCGTCCGATGAGGGCCTGGCCGGTGCCGAACTCGGCATCAAGGATTCGAATGCTACGGGCCGCTTCGTCGGCCTATCCTTCGCCCTCAAGACGACGATCGTCGAGCCGGATGCGGATATCCGGGCAGCCTTCGCAGATCTGATCCGATCCGAACATCCCCGTTTCGTCGTCGTCAATGCGCCGGCTGACGATGTCCTCGCGCTCGCCGATGCTGCAGAGGCGCGCGACGTCCTCGTCCTGAATATCGGTGCACCGGACACACGCCTGCGCAGTGTCGATTGCCGTGCCCACCTGCTCCATGTCCTGCCCTCACGGGCGATGCTGACCGACGCTCTCGTCGAATGGTTGGTGTTCAAGCGCTGGACGCGCATCCTGCTGGTCACGGGCCCCCACCCGAACGATCGACTCTACGCCGAATCCCTAAGCCGCAGCGTCAAGAAATTCGGCGCGAAGATCGTGGCGGAATCGACCTTCGACGCGCGCGGATCCGACTTGCGTGACAGCGCGATCAAGGAATTCCCGCTGATCACGCGTGGGCCAGAGCACGACGTCGTGGCGGTCGCGGACGAGACCAATGAGTTTGGGGCGAACCTCGTCTTCAACACCGCCTCGCCGCGGCCGGTCATTGGCACGCACGGATTGACGCCCGCGGCCTGGAGCCACTCCGTTGAGGCCTGGGCAGCCGTCCAGCTCCAGGATCGTTTCAAGAAGCTCGCGGGCCGTGCGATGCGCCCGATCGACTGGGCGGGTTGGATGGCGGCCCATGCCGTCGGTGAGGCCGCGGTGCAGCTCAAGTCGCGTGAGCCCGACGCGATCCAGGCTTTGATGCTCGGGTCGAAATTCGAGGTCGGCGGCTTCAAGGGCAGGGCGCTCAGCTTCCGTGCCTGGAACGGTCAGCTGCGTCAGCCGATCTTCGTGTTCTGGCCTGGTGCGGTGGTGGCTGCGGCCCCGATCGAGGGCTTCCTTCACCAGCGGACCGAACTCGACACGCTTGGCCTCGATCAGCCGGACAGTGCTTGCCGCGCCTTTGGAGGGTGACGTGATCCGTTTCGCCTGCGCCGCTCTTGCCTCGCTCTGCCTGTCCGCCGTGCCTGGCGCGGCTCACGAGATCTTCGTCACGAACGAACGGGACAACACCGTCTCGGTGATCGACACCACCACCTACGAAGTCACGCGGACCTTCCCCGTGGGGCGCAGGCCGCGCGGCATCACATTCTCGCGAGACGGGCTCAAGCTCTATGTCTGTGCGAGCGATTCCGATGCCGTGCAGGTGATCGATCCCAGCTCCGGCAAGTTGCTGCACAACCTGCCCTCTGGCGAGGATCCGGAGCAATTCGCGTTGTCGCCGGATGGCAAATCGCTGTTCATCGCCAACGAGGACAACGCGACCACCACGGTCGTCGATACGGAGGCGCGCAAGGTGCTCGCCCAGATCGATGTCGGGATCGAGCCGGAGGGCATGGCAGTCAGCCCCGACGGCAAGTTGGCCGTCACCACCTCCGAGACCACCAACATGGTCCATTGGATCGACGTGGCGACGCTCAAGGCGGACGATGCGACGCCCGTCGGCCAGCGACCGCGCTTTGCCGCTTTCACCAAGGACGGAACCAAGCTGTGGGTGTCGTCCGAGATCGGCGGCACGGTCGCGATCATCGATGTCGCAAGCCGACAAGTCGTCCAGACGATCAGCTTCGATATCCGCGGCATCGCCGGCGACCGCATCCAGCCGGTCGGCTTCACCCTGACCGACGACGGCCGTTATGCCTTCGTCGCGCTCGGGCCGGCCGATCGTGTCGCCGTCGTCGATGCCAAGACCTACAAGGTCCTGACCTACATCCTGGTCGGACGCCGGGTCTGGCATGTGATGCTTACGCCGGAACAGGACAGGTTGCTGACCACCAACGGCGTCTCCGGTGACGTTACGGTGATTGATGTCGCCACCTTGAAAGCTCTGAAGAGCATCAAGGTCGGCCGCTACCCCTGGGGAGCGGCCGTGCGACCGGTCGCGGCCGAACCGGCGGCGACGGATCACAAATCGGCCGGCGCTGCCGAATGAGCTGATCGGCCGGCCGCAAAAGTTCAGGCCGCGCGGGCCTTGGACCCTGTCTCGGACGCGTCGCAGACCGGGCGGCTCGCGACGAAGCGATCGGTCTCTTCCTTCGACATCGGCTTCCCGAACAGATAGCCCTGGCCGTAATCGCAACCCTGGCTTTCGAGCCAGTCGAGGCTGGTCGTGCACTCGATGCCCTCGGCAGTCGTGACGAGCCCGAGGCTTGCGCCGAGCTTGATGATCGCGTCGACGAGCTTGGCCCGCTCGTCGCTCATGGTGATCGAGTTGACGTAGCTGCGATCGATCTTGAGCTTGTCGAAGCGCAATTCACGCAAGTGGTACAGGCTCGAATAGCCGGTGCCGAAATCGTCGAGCGCGATGCGCACGCCGAGATTCTGCAGCGAGGTCAGCGTCGCCCGCGTCGCTTCGAGATCCTGGATGAGCGCGCTTTCCGTGATTTCGACCTCGAGCCGGCTCGCCGGAAAGCCGGTCTCCGTCAGAATCGCGATGATCCGCTCGGCCAGCCAGCGATCCTTGAATTGCTGCGGGGCGATGTTGACGGCGAGCGTGAGGTGCGGCGGCCAGTCCCGCGCATCGAGACAGGCGCGGCGCAGAAGATCGTAGCTGAGTTCGGCGATCGTCCCGGTTTCCTCGGCGACCGCGATGAACTCGCCCGGCATGAGGATGCCCCGCTCGGGATGCCGCCAGCGCGCCAGGACCTCGAAGCCGATCATCTCGCGGCCCGGCAGGGCAACGACGGGCTGGTAGTAGGGCTCGATCTCGCCGCGGGCGATCGCCTGACGCAATTCGCCCTCGAGACGGGCGCGTGCCTTGAGGTCGTCGTCCATCGTGGCTTCGAAGACGCGAAACGTGCCGCGGCCGTCCTTCTTGCCCTGGTACATCGCAAGATCGGCGGCGTGGAGCGCGGCCTCGGCGTCGCCGGTATCGCGGTTGATGAGCGCGATACCGATCGTCGCGCCGACCTTGAATTCGTTATTCTGCCAGGCGATCGGAGAGGAGAGGGCCGCAATCAGGGTTTGGGCGAGACGCGGCAGGTTCTCGCTTCCGAAGGCAGACGGGACCAGGGCCGCGAATTCATCGCCTCCAAGTCGGGCGGCGAGGCTTCCCGGCGGCAGAGCCTTGCGAAGCCGTTCGGCGACCGCACAGAGCACGGCGTTACCGGCGGCGTGCCCATAGAGGTCGTTGATCGGCTTGAAACGATCGAGATCGATCAGAAGGAGCGCGGCCGATCGATTGTCGCGGTCCTGCGCGCAGCGGGAATCGACGGCTTCGGTGAAACAGCGGCGGTTCGCTAGACCCGTCAGAGAATCGTGGCGGGCGGCCAGCGAGGCCTGCTTCTCCGCGTTGTCGCGCTCGATCATGGCCCGGCGCAGGCGCAGAGACTTGCGCACACTCGCGGCGAAGGCGCCGATCCCGACAAAGAAGCCGAACATGACGATGTCGGAGAGACCGTAATCGATGATCACACCGTCGAGCATGTGAAAGACGCCGAGCCTGATGCCGACCACCCAGCAACAGACACCGATCATCATCAAGCAAAGCAGATCGTAGAATTCGGTCTCGCCCCAAGTCGCTCGCTTTCCGGCGGTCATTCGGAGTCACTCCACATCCGTTGGATGAAAGCCTGCCTGCCTTAAGAACTTCTGACATCGGGCGCGTTCGTCGAGCCGGATTCCTGGCGTCGACGAGATATGGTGACCGCGCCATGAATGGCGCCCCAAGCGGCGATCGGCCGGAAGAATGCGGAGCAGCCCTGAACCCGCTGGAAAAGCCGGGTGACGGCCATCGCTGCGGGCCATGGCGGGATCACATGGAATTGCCAAGTCCCGGCCTACCGGACATATAAGTCATCATGAAAGGGACGGCCCGAACCTCGGACACGCCCCGCGCTACGGGAGCGAAACAGGTGATACAAGGCACGCAGATGCGCGCGCATCTGTGCGGGATTCAGACGGCCTGGAGCGATGCGCCTGATGTGAGCGAGGCGGTGTCGGCTATGGCCAGCGTCCTGGACCGCGCATCGATCGGCTATCTCCTGATCTTTTTTTCGCCGGCTTATGTGACCGCCGACCTGAATGCGGCGATGGGCGCGCATTTTCCCGGTGTCGGCGTCGCCGGCTGCAGTACCTCGGGCGGGATCAGCCCGGCGGGTTCGATCGATCGTGGCCTCGTCGTGATCGCCTTCCCGCGAAATGGGTTCCGCATTGTCTCGAGTATCCTCACCGATATCGATCGGCTGGACGTCGAGCACACCGCTGTCGCGGTCCGCTCGCTGCAGCGTATGCTCGACCAGGGGAATCCCAACCGTGATGGCGGGCGGTGCTTCGCCCTCTCACTGATCGATGGGCTCGCCAATGCCGAGGAGATCGTGGTTTCGGTCGTGGCCTGGGCTCTCGACGGCGTTCCGCTCGTCGGCGGCTCGGCCGGAGACGATCTCGCCTTTGCCGGCACTTCGCTCATCCATAACGGTGCGATCCATGAGAATGCCGCGATCCTGATCCTGGTGGAGACGGATTTTCCGATCCGCATCTTCAAGAGCGACAATTTCGAAGCGACCGAAACGAAGTTCGTGGTGACCGCAGCCTCGGAGGAGGAGCGCAGGGTCTACGAGTTGAATGCGGAGCCGGCAGCGCGCGAATACGCCATGGCCGTCGGGCTCGATCACGAGAACCTGACGCCGATGAGCTTTGCTGCCTATCCGCTTGCGGTGAAGATCGGAGGAGAATTTTATTGCCGCTCGATCAGCCGGCTGGAAAGCGATGGCTCACTGACCTTCTTCTGCGCGATCAGCGAGGGCGCGGTGCTGACCCTGGCGCGGCCACGCGACATCGTCGAAGCGACCCGGATCGAGCTTTCCGGGCTCGATGACAGGCTCGGAGGCCTCGACCTCGTGATCGGCTTCGATTGCGTGCTGCGCCGGCTGGATGCAGAAAGCCGGCAGGTGCGCCACCGGATCGCAGAACTCTACCGGCGCTACAACGTCGTCGGCTTCGAGACCTATGGCGAGCAATATCGCTCGATGCACCTCAACCAGACCTTCTCGGGCGTAGCGATTGGACGAAACAGCCTGATCTGACATGCAGGAGATCCATAGTCGACCTAAGGATATCGCAAGCGTGCTGATCGAATCCGTGCAATCGGGCGAGGCCCTCGCCCAGCGCGTCGAGAAGCTCGAACGGATCAATGCGTCGCTGATGGCCCATGTCGAGAGGGCCATGGATCAACAGGGCGGGGCCTATTCCCTATTCCAGACAGCCATTACCCTCGAAGGGCGCGTGCGTGCCCGGACCGAGGAATTGACGGCGCTGATGCACAGCCTGGAGCGCTCGAACGAGGCGTACAAGGCGGCCAAGGAAGAAGCTGAGAACGCCAACCGCTCCAAGACCCGGTTCCTCGCCGCGGCGAGCCATGATCTGCTGCAGCCGCTCAATGCCGCGCGGCTATCGCTTTCGGCGCTCGCCGATCTGTCGCCAGCCCCGGAAGCCCAGGTGATCGCGGGCCAAGTCGAGCGAGGCCTGCAGACGATCGAGGATCTGATTAAGACGCTGATCGACATTTCGAAATTCGACGCCGGCGTGATCCGCCCTGTGATCAAGCCGGTCCGCCTTTACGACGTTCTGACGAATATCGAGGACAGCTTTCGGCCCTTCGCCGAGCGCAAAGGCCTGCGCCTCATCGCACGCTGCGCGGATGTGGTCGTCGAGACCGACGCGGTGCTGCTTCAGCGTATCTTGCAGAACCTTCTCTCGAACGCCGTGCGCTATACGGATAACGGGGGTGTCCTGGTAGCGGCACGCGCGCGCAAATCAGCCTGTCGAATCGATGTGGTCGATACCGGGAGGGGTATTCCGGAAACCGAGAAGGCGCTGGTCTTCGAGGAATTCTACCGAAGTGGAAAGGACGCGGACGATTCCGGCATAGGGCCCGGATTGGGTCTCGGCCTGTCGATCGTCCAACGCATGGCTTCGGCGCTCGATCACGATATTTCGGTGCATTCCCGTGTCGGCCGCGGGACCCGCATGAGTCTCGTGCTGCCCTACGCGACGACGAAGCCGGAACAACAGCTGCGTGTCGCTCCCGTGGTGACGACGCTGACCGGTGCCCGTGTCCTCGTCGTCGAGAACGATGATTCCACAGCAAAGGCGCTCGTCCACCTGCTGCGAACCTGGCACGCGCAGGTCGAATGCCATCGCGACCTTGCCGGAATCAATGCTGCGCTCTGGAGCGGGATGAAGCGCCCAGACGTGATGATCATCGACTATCACCTCGATGACGGAGCTTGCGGGCTCGACGCGGTGGCGAATTTACGCCGGACGCAGGGCTGGGTGACGCCTGTGATCGTGACGACCGCGGATTACGGGGTCGACGTCGAGCGGCACGCTATCGAGAGCGGGGCGGAACTCATCCATAAGCCGATCAAGCCGGCACAATTGCGCTCTCTGCTCGCTCATATGCTGCAATAGGGGCGGGTTCGAGAAGGCGAAGCCGATCTTCTCGGGTCACGGCCTATTCTGCTGTGAATGCCTGGTTCAAGAACAGCTTCTCGATCGATCCGTTGCGCGGACGGCCGCGCGTGCGGCGCAGCTCACAAACTGCGATTTCCGCGACTCGTCAAAAGCCATTGCTTGGCACGGACGAGGAGAGCGGGCCGCACGCGCGAGACGTCCTCGTCGTCGAGAAGCGGCGAGGCCGAGAGGGCAGCGAGATAAGCCGTTTCGTTCTCACGGCATTCCCTGAATGCGGCATCGGCAGCGAGCGTCGCGCCTGACAATGAAGCCCGCAGCGAGAATGCGCTCGCAAGACATCCGCGCCATGCCTGAAAGCTCGTATCGACGGGCCCGCCGGCGCGTGCGGGAGCGGAAGACAGGCTGCTCGCGAGGAGAGCGGCACAGACCGCATGACGGGCAAAGAACCGGGGCATCGGATGCGATCTCTCCGGGCTGCCGGCAGCCCGTTCCGAGGACGGATCGGTCCAGGGATCAGGCGAAAGCCCCGAAACCATCGGTTCCGGGAAACGATCCATTCACTCTGAGGTCGGTTTTCTTAACACCCCGCTAATGCTGCGCCCTGGGTAGCGTGCCGCTTTGGAACGCGCCGCGCGCTTGAGAAACGGCATCCTGGGTTCGAAGCGGCAGATTTGGGTTCGATCGTTACCGAAAGTCACCTGCCCGAGCCTGGCAAGGCCGATCAGCGGTTTGCTGTCGTGACCGGTGAGGTCGCGCCACCGAGCGCGACCCAGCCGATCGCATCCTGACTCTCGCGCTTCACGAAAGTATAGCCGGTTTGGTTCCAGGGCAGGATCGCGCTGGTCTTGTTGTCGAGAACGAGATCGCCGCGATCGGTGATCAGGGTCAGCACGGCATGGCCTTCTCCCTTTTCATCGATGACGACCGTCATGCGCATCGCCCGGCGCGGCAAGCCGGCAGCGGCGAGAAGGCTGCGCTTACGCAACTGGAAATCCTCGCAATCGCCGCGCCCATCCTCCGCCATGTCCCAGCGATCGGCGACACCCCAATGGTCGAGATCGGTCACGGAGCTGACGGCCTTGTTCACGCGCCGATTGACCGTGTTGATCGTCTGCCAGACGGCCGGGGTGAGGGTGATCATCGCGGGTTCATTCTGGTCGAGCACACATTCCCGGGCATAAGTCCGGCAGAATTCGGTCCAGCCGGCGATGGCACGGGCAGGTCCCGTCGTCGCCGCGGCAAGTCCCCGGCCGGGAAGGCTGACCAAGGTCTGGGCTTGCGCAACCGGCGCCACGGCAATGGAGGCGAGTGCCGCGACCAAGGCGATCGCGCGCCGGATCGTGACGCCGAAAGAGGCCAGCCGAAACATCGACGATCCGCTACGCATGGCCTTGCGACACCCCGTTAAGCTTTCGTTAATCAAGGTGTCACAGCAGGCGGCGAGCGGCAATCAATGGGTTAAAGATCGGTTAACGGAGCATTTGGCGATGGCTGGGCCGACCTGCCAGATTGGCATCCGCGCCGGGGCGCGGCGTTCACGCGAAAGCTGACGCGCAACCTCGGTGCCAGGTGCAGAACGCCTCTTGAAGATGCGATTTTAGCCGGAGGACAGTCCCTTGACGCTCGAAAGCGACGCGCCCGGCCCGAAGGTCGGACAACAACCCGATGACCGCGGACCACCGGTCATCCGCACCATTGCGATGCCCGCCGACACCAACCCGGCCGGAGACATCTTCGGCGGCTGGCTGATGGCACAGATGGATCTGGCTGCCGGCAACGTGGCGGCTCGAAGGGCTCGGGGACGCTGCGCCACGATCTCGGTCGAGACCATGACGTTCCACAGCGCGGTCTTCGTCGGGGACGAGGTCAGCCTCTATGCCTGGATCGAGAGGATCGGGCGTACCTCGATGCGCATCCAGGTCGAGGTCTGGCGCCGCGAACGCGAGAGCGAGGAGACGACGAAGGTCACCGAAGCTCTGTTCACCTTCGTCGCGATCGGCAGGGACCGCCGCCCGCGCCCGGTGCCTCCCGAAACGTGAAGTCACGCCGTGATCGAAGGCCCGAGCGGCCGGCGATCACTTGGAATCCGGGAGGTCGGCGTCACTTCCAGCCGCAGACGCGGACGCTGCCGTCCATGCTGCGCCAGCAGGGGCCTTGCATCGTCATCGTGCCGAGCGACCGGGAACTCGCGGTGCGGCCGCCGGCGAGATAGCCCTGGCCGGTCGTCATGTCCGCATTCGTGACCACTGTGGTGACGTAAGGTAGCCCCTTCGCGTCGCTGCCGTAGAAGCTCACCTTCTTGTCGTTCTTCTCGAAACCGCAGCCCGAATTGTCGACCACCGGCTTGCCGGCGATTTCCAGAAGGCAGCGCGAAATCACCGCCTTGATCGGCTTCATAGGCGCCGGGGCCGGTGCGTTGACGTTCTTGATCGCGGGATTGGGCGAGCCGGACACGTTGCCGCCGTTGCCGCCGGCTCCACCCTGCGGCGCTCCGCCGATGATGATGTTGTAGGTTGCACTGGCATTTCCGCCCGCACCGCCGGCCCCGCCGGCCGCGACCTTGTCGATGCAGTTGCCGTTGACGGCCGTGGTGCAGCCGACCCGTTGGATCAGCGGCTCGCCTATGGCAGATGTCTCCGGCATCGCCACGAGAAGTGGTAGAAGAGCAGCCCAAGCTGGCATCGGTCCCTCCCATCAGAACGAATTCAGTAAAGATTCAGTTATGCCTCATTCACCATGCTGGCAATTTCAATTATGCGGCGCGCGCCGTGATCTCGGTGTCAAATCGCACCGCTGAGAACTTGTGGCTCAGGTCGCGGCGGCGCCATGAATACGGCCGAGCTTCTATATGTTTTCAGATCAAATCAGATAAAACATCTCGATTTGCGAAGATTTCGCCTGATTTTAAGGTATTTCGATGCCCACGAAGCCGTTGACAGCGATCAATTGCAGCAAAATCGATTTGAAAATTGATAACAGAAGCGATATCAATATCATTAAAGATAAATCGAAATTGAACTATAAATATATTATTAATCTATAAAATAGAGAAAAATATGTTCTTATGCGATGGGCCTTCAATTTTGTGTCGGCAGATGGATGCCAATCTGGAAAGTGCGCTCCGGGTCTTCAATCGAACCAATACGAGAATTGGCTCGAAGCACCGAGCCACGCGCGCATCTCGATCGGGCGCTGATCGATCAGCGCATTTGTACTGTTCTCAGGTGCCGTCTCTCTGCGTGTTGACGCAGGAAGCTCGACATTTCCGCGAGCTCGGCGGCCTTGGAGCGGAATGTGACGGACAAGGCCAGCAACGTGTCCGAATGCCCGAGGTCAGGATAAATCCGTTCCTGGACCGGCACGCGGGCCTCGCGCAGGCGCTGAGCGAGGCGGGACGTGTTCTCCGGGCGCACGGTCTTGTCCTTGCCGCCGGTCGCGAGGAAGGCCGGCGGAGAATTCGGACCGGCGAAGCTGATCGGCTGCGTCGCGGCCGCATCTTCGGCATGGCCGAACACATCGATCGCGGTCTGCTGGTCGAAGGGCAGAAAATCGTAGGGGCCCGAAAGACCGGCCACAGCACGGATCACATGCGGATCGACGCCGGCGCGACGCAAATAGGTCGGGTCGAGCCCGAGCATGACGGCGTTGTAGGCACCGGCGGAATGGCCGGCGAGAACGATCTTGCGCGGATCTCCGCCATAGGCGGCGATGTTGTCGCGGACCCAGGCGATGGCCTGGGCGCCGTCATCGAGAAATTCGGGAAACCGCACCTCGGGATAGACGCGGTAATCCGGCAGCACCGTCACGAAGCCCTGGGCGGCGAAGGCCTGGGCGGCGAAGGCATAATCCTCCTTGTCGCCGCTCTTCCAGGACCCGCCGTAGAAGAAGACGAGCACGGGCGCGTTCACGGTCGCCGCGACGGGCGTGAACACGTCGAGCCGGTGGCGATGGCCTTCGCCGAAGGCCGCATCCTTCAGCGCGAGCCGCCCTCCGGTGTCACGCGGGCCGAGCGCGTCGAACACGGATAGCGGCGAGAAGCCGCCGAATCCGATCGCGGCGAGCACCAGACAGAAGAGCGAAGCGAAAGCGACGAGAAGCCGGACCATGCGTCTCCCTTGGTCGAAGCAGCCAGACAAGTTGGCTGACGAGGCTGGGCCGTTTCATGGCAGAAACGAGGAAATTCGGTCGCAGCCGCTCAGGTTCTCAATACGATGCAGGCGCCGCCGGCGTTTCGAATCCGGCTGCACAGGCTGTCGGCGGCGGTTCGCGTCTCGGCCGGAATACGCACGCGATAGAAGGCGCGCGTACCGCGAAAGCGCAGGCGCGTTCCGATGATCATCGGGCGCACGTCGCCGATGACGCTGGCATAGAGCGAACGGGTCCTCGAAAAGCTCGCAAGCGCCAGCTGCTTCGAGAAATTGCCGGCGAGCTGGATGCCCCAGGGAGCCGCGGGGCCGCCTTCGATCGACAAGGCGAAGTGATCGCCGCGCGAGGGGATGCGCAGGGACGCCGTGACCTGCAGGCAGGTCTGAGGCGGCTCGGATTTCGGCGGCTCCGCCTCGGAAGCCGAAGGCGCCTTCGCAGCGGGCTTGGCATCCGCTTCCGGTTTGGCCGGTCCCTCGGGGAGCTCGATCTCGTTGCCGTCGGGCCGCCAATCCTCGGCCGGTCGCCCGGTGATCGCGATGACGTAGGCGCGTGTCTCCGCCGGCAAGCCGCCGGTCCCGGCAAGCCAGGCCGAGACCCGGCCGGAGCCCCCATTATAGGCCGCAGCGGCAAGCCCGAGATTGCCGAATTGCTTGCGCAGATCCGCGAGGTAATGCGCGGCATGCGGAATGGCCTGTTCCGGGTCGAACGGATCGAGAAGCCCGCGCTCCTTGGCCGTCCCCGGCATGAACTGGGCAACGCCCTGTGCGCCGGCCGGGCTGACGACGCTCACGCGAAAGGTGCTCTCGCGAAAGATCAGCCGCGTCAGGTACGGCACCGGCAGATCCCGCGCCTTGGCGGAGCTTTCGATCAGGCGGCAGAGCGCCTGCTCTACGGTCTCGTCGGATTGCGCAGCGGCCGCCCTGGGAAACGAGAGCAGGGCGAGGGAGAGAAGCAGAGCGAGGCGGAACGCCATCGGCGCCTCGATAGCGGTTGGGAGACGGATCGACGATGCCGTTTCGTCGAAGACGGCGGCGGAACGAGGGCGTATCGATGGCCCTTCGTCCGTCGGGGGCACTGCAGGGTCGTGCCGGCGATGACGGTGTAGCTTGACGTTAGGATTTTCGCGCAAGTTTCGGCCGATGAGCTACACGGTTAAGCTGGCAACCTTCCCGCCCTGGAAAGCGCCCGTGCCCTACGAGACCCTCCGCGAGGTCTTTGCTACGCGGGCGGAAGCCTCTGCGGCGGGCGCGAAAGCGCTTGCTCCCCTCACGGGGCGCGAACTTGAGAATTTGGCGTCCCAACTTCAGCCGACGTCAGAGCTCGCTGGCGATCGGTGCGTCACGTCCTTGATCGTTCCTGACAGGTCGGTCCACGGGTACCTGATTTACGACGAAGATGGCGTCGAAGTCGGCAACTGGACCACGTTGGACGTCGCTGTCGAGCGGGCTGCCAAGAGCTGATGGAATCAGCGACGGAAGCTGGCGGCACGAATAACGGATCAGTTTGGCCACCGCGGAATGCCTGATCCCTCCACGACGCGATGAAACGAAACCCCGCCTCCCTTTTGGGAGACGGGGCTCTGTGCCGAAGCGGCGGGGCGCTCGAAGCTTCCGCTTCGGCAACCTCTGAAAACCTCAGCAGGTCGGGACGCGCTGCATGCCGGCGCGGTTGCCGTATTCGTCGAAGACCGGGCGGAGACGGAAGCCGCAGCCATTGTCGTAGCCGCCGCGGACGGGGCGGTAGGCGGGGCGGTAGCCTGCATCATCATCCGACGCGGCGCGGGCAGCGGCACCGACCGCGGCGGCGCCGATCACCACACCGGCGACACCGGCGACGACTTTTCCAAGCACGCCGGCCTGGGCCGAAGAGGGGATGGTGAGGGTGGCGCTTGCCAGCGTGAGGGCGGCAACCGTAGCGGTGAGGGTCTTCTTGAACATGGCACGATCTCCTGTCTGTGGTTGGAGGCGGTGCCTTTTCGAGCGCCCCGCCTGTCGGGTTCGGCCTGCGGTCTGCGTTGGCCGATGCAGGAGAGATATCCGCTGCTTGATCGCCCTTCCGTGATCTGGATCACACAAGCCTGATCGGTTGCCGAGGCCGTGGTCATGCGTGCGCTTGAGCACTAGCAGCCGGAAAACATAACGAAGCCGGCCTTCAGATTCGGGAAGACCGGCTCGTCATCGCGGCCCACGGCAGCGGCGGTCTCGGAGCCCGTAAGGCGCCGATGTCGCTGGACCCCGCGAAGCTCGTGATCTCAACGGCCTTAGGCGCTGCCCCCGGTGGCAGCCTGAGCTGAGATGCCGCCGGAGCGGTGTAGCTCTGGGCCTGGGCGGCGGCGCTGCCGGCGACGAGCGAGAAGGCAACGAGAGCTGCGGAAACGAGGCGGGTCATGGGGGGCCTCCATCGGTCTGGTGCGGTGACGGTCTCGATGGGCCGTCATCTGATGGAGGCAAGATGGTCCCGAACCGGTTTCCCAAAAACCCGAATAGAACCGATCGAAACATTCGAGAAACTCGAGAAACCACAATTTCCGAGGATGTCGCTTTATTTGTGGTTCCTGCATTTCGGGCGGCTGCCAGGACCGATCGATGCCTGTCTCGAACGGTCGGAATTCAGCCTTAGACGCTTCGGCAAAGCATGTGATTTCGCCTCGGCCGAAGCACAGGCTATAGGAACGCCTCTCCGATCCGTCAGCGAGCCGCCGCCCGAATGACCGACACGCTGCTCGACATCCGGGATCTCTCTGTCGCCTTCCTCTCGCGCGAGGGCGAGACGCTCGCCGTCGATCGCGTCACGCTCGCGATCCGACCTGGAGAGACCGTGGCGCTCGTCGGCGAATCCGGCTCGGGCAAATCCGTCACCGCGCTCTCGGTTCTGCGCCTGCTCGACCCGGCCGCGCATCCGAGCGGGCAGATCGTCTTCAAGGGCCGCGATCTGCTCGCCTTGCCCGAGCGCGACCTGCGAAAAATCCGCGGCGCCGACATCACCATGGTGTTCCAGGAGCCGATGACCTCGCTCAACCCGCTGCATACGATCCAGCGGCAGATCGGCGAGGTGCTGCAGCTGCATCGCGGGCTGACCGGCCGCAAGGCGCGCGCGCGCATTCTCGAACTGCTCGATCTCGTCGGCATCCGCGATGCGGCGAAGCGGCTCGGCGCCTATCCGCACGAGCTCTCGGGCGGTCAGCGCCAGCGCGTGATGATCGCGATGGCGCTCGCCTGCGAGCCGGATCTGCTCATCGCGGACGAGCCGACGACGGCGCTCGACGTGACCGTCCAGGCGCAGATCCTCTCGCTTCTCGCCGATCTCCAGAAGCGGCTCGGCATGGCGATCCTCTTCATCACGCATGATCTCGGCATCGTGCGCCGCATCGCCACCCGGGTCTGCGTGATGCTGCGTGGGCGCATCGTCGAGCAGGGGCCGGTCGAGCAAGTCTTCGGAGATCCGCAGCACGAATACACGCGTCGCCTGATCGCCTCGGAGCCTACGGGCCGCGCCAATCCGGTCGAGCGCGATGCCGAATGGCTGATGGAGGCCGGGCCGATCAAGGTCTGGTTCCCGATCAAGCAGGGCCTGCTTCGGCAGACGGTCGACCACGTCAAGGCGGTCGATGGGGTCAAGCTCCTGGTCCGCCAGGGCGAAACCGTCGGCGTCGTTGGCGAATCCGGCTCGGGCAAGACCACGCTCGGCCTCGCGCTCCTGCGGCTGACTGCCTCCGAGGGGCCGATCGTCTTTCTCGGCAAGCCGATCAACAATCTGTCGCCGCGGGCGATGCGCCCGCTGAGGCGCGACATGCAGGTCGTCTTCCAGGACCCTTACGGCTCGCTGTCGCCCCGCATGTCGGTTGCCGACATCGTTGCCGAGGGCCTCGTGGTCCAGGGCCAGGCCGGCTCACGCACCGAACGCCGGCAGATCGTCGCGAAGGCCTTGCAGGATGTCGGCCTCGATCCCGGCACCATGGACCGCTATCCGCACGAATTCTCCGGCGGCCAGCGCCAGCGCATCGCCATCGCGCGGGCCATCGTGCTCAATCCGCGCTTCGTCGTGCTCGACGAGCCGACTTCCGCGCTCGACCGTTCGGTTCAGGCCCAGATCGTGACGCTGCTGCGCGAGTTGCAAAAGGAGCGCAAGCTCGCCTACCTGTTCATCAGCCACGATCTCAAGGTCGTGCGCGCGCTGGCGAATTACGTGCTCGTGATGCAGCATGGCCGGGTCGTCGAGGAGGGCGCGGCCGCCGAGATCTTCGCCCGCCCGAAGACGGAATATACCCGCGCCCTGTTCGCGGCAGCCTTCGACATGGAGGCGCAGGACATTACCGATCACGATGCCGAGCCGGAAAAAGCCGGCGATCCGGTCCCGGCCTGAGCCTCGCAATGGCGCGCGTCCTCCTCATCGTTCTGGATTCGGTCGGGATCGGCGGCGCACCCGATGCGGCGCGCTATGGCGATGAAGGCTCCGATACGATCGGCCATATCGCGCAGAGCTGCGCGCGCGGGGAGGGCGATCGCGCCGGCCTGCGCTCCGGGCCACTGCTTCTGCCGCATCTGACGGCTCTCGGCCTTGGATTGGCCGCGGAGGGCGCGAGTGGGCGGATTCCGCCGGGGCTCGCGCTAGAAGGCGCGGTCGAGGCCGCTTATGGACACGCCATTGAGACGGCGGCCGGCAAGGACACGCCGTCCGGCCATTGGGAGATCGCCGGGTGCCCGATGCTCGAGGATTGGGGCCATTTCCCCGATACGCGCCCGGCCTTTCCGGGGGCGCTGATCGACAGCCTGATTTCGGAAGCAAAACTGCCCGGAATTCTCGGCGACCGGCACGCTTCCGGCACCGCGATCATCGACCTGTTCGGGCCTGAGCATCTCAGGACGGGCAAGCCGATCTGCTACACCTCGGCCGACAGCGTCTTCCAGATCGCCGCGCACGAGGAGAGCTTTGGGCTCGCCAGGCTTTACGAGGTCTGCCGCATCGCCCGCGAACTCTGCGATCCCTACCGCGTGGGGCGCGTGATCGCACGGCCGTTCCTCGGTTCGGAAGCGAAAGGGTTTCGCCGCACCGCCAATCGCAAGGATTTTTCGGTGGCTCCGCCCGACGAGACCCTGCTGGACCGCTTGAGCGAGGCGGGCAGGGCGGTCGTCAGCATCGGCAAGATCGGCGACATATTCGCCCATCGCGGGACGGGTCGCGAGGTCAAGGCAAGTGGCAATGCGGCCTGTCTCGATGCGGCGCTCGCGGCTTTCGAGGCGCTGCCAGAGGGCGGGTTCGTCTTCGCAAATCTCGTCGATTTCGACACCGAGCACGGGCATCGCCGCGACGTGCCGGGCTATGCAGCGGAACTCGAAGCCTTCGATGCGCGCGTTCCCGAAATCCGGCAGGCCCTGACGCGCGGAGATCTGTGCATCATCACGGCCGATCACGGCAACGATCCGACCTGGCATGGCACCGAGCATACCCGCGAGCAGGTGCCGATCCTCGCCTTCGGCCCCGGTATTGTGCCGGGACAGATCGGGCGGCGCGCGAGTTTTGCCGATATCGGCGCCTCGGTGGCGGCCCATCTCGGCGTAGGAAGGCTGCGGGCCGGATCGCCCTGGTGGTGACGATAGCACCGAATTGCCAAGCACTGAGCCATCTCGGCGCGAGTGTGCAGGCTCGATCGGGCTTGGCTCGCGGCAGGGTTCGGCCCCATATCCGCGTCAGGGGCCTGTAGGAGGAATGCGACGTGCGACATTGGCGTGAAAAGCCATGCGACCGGCGCAGCTATCACCACGGCAACCTCAAGGAGGCGCTGATCGAGGCGGCGCGCCGCTTCATCGCCGAGCGCGGTGTCGGCGGCTTTACGCTGGTCGACGCCGCCCGCCTCGTCGGCGTGACGCCGGCCGCGCTCTACCGCCATTTCCGTGGCCGCGAGGCCTTGCTCGAAGAGGTCGCCGGCCGCGGCTTCAAGGACCTGACCGACCGGCTCGGCCGCGCCCTGGCGGGGCGTGGCACGCCATTGGAGCGGTTCACCCGCATGGGCGAGGCCTATCTCGCCTTCGCCGAGGAAGAGCCTGGCTATTACGCTGCGATCTTCGACCAGCAGAGCGGCAGCCTCAATACGGGGGATGCGGGGCAGAAGCCGTTCGATCTCCTGCTGGAGGCGTTGCGGAAAACCTTTCCCGATGGGTTCGGCGGGGTCGATCCACGCTTCGTCGCGCTCGAAGTCTGGGCCCTCTCACATGGCATCGCGACGCTCGCTGCCTCCGGCCACCTGCCCAAGCAAGGTCCCGACAAATACGAATTGCTGCGCGCCGGCGTACTCGCTTTGGTCCACGGTGCAACGACACGGCGAAGCGCGGCCGAGCAAGTTTCCGAGCCGGCCTCTTGAAAGGCGGATTTGCTCTACGCATGTGAATGACGTTCACATCCAATTGGAGCGATCAGCCGTGCACCCGACTTCTCCCATGACCGGCGGCCATGCCTGCCGCAGCGGTCCCTTCCCCCGCCGCTCGCTGGAGATCGGCGCTATCGTCCTCGGCTTCATCTATTTCTGGCCGGTGGCGCTCGCCTACGTCGCCTGGAAGATCGCCGGCTATCCGGCACTCGCCCAGATGAAGGAGTTTGCCAATACGGGTAACTTCAGCTTTGGCGGCACTGACGGACGTTCGCGCTTCGCCAAGGCTTTCGAGGCCGCCAAGGACCGCGGCGTCTATCGCAGCGCGACCGGCAATCTCGCCTTCGACGAGTATCGCAAGGCCGAACTCGAAAAGCTCGAGGCGCGTCGCCGTGCACTCCAGGAGGAGAGCCGGCACTTTGCCGAGTTCGTCGATGAGCTGAAGCGCGCCAAGGATCGCGAGCAGTTCGACGCCTATATGGCCAAGCGCCGTTCCGAAGGCGGCGGACCGACGATCGACGTCTAAGCTCGACTGACCTTAGCCGATCCTCATTTGGCCGCGTGGGTTTCGAAGCCCGCGCGGCTTTTTCGTGCTGCTTGCTGCGACATGGCTCTGCCGCGGCAGGCTCAACTGATCGGGGCATCCCGATCGCCGGCCAGCAGCATCTGCGGCATCTGGCTGAAAACCCACGAGCCGTTCTCAAAATCCAATATCCAGACGATGTCGAAACGGTCGTCCGGCCATTGTCGGGGCACGTTCTGCGAAGACGACACAAGATGCTCGACGAGGCCCGGGATCAGCGTGTGCTCCCAGGCGATCAGGACGATGCCGGTCTGCTGCAGCACGTCCGCGAGCATCCCCTTGCCGTTGCTCTTCGGGTATCGGTCATTGAAAGTCGCCTCCTCGCCCAGGAGCTCGCCCAGCGGCTTGACCGTCTCTTTCGGTCGATGGCTCGGACTGTGCGTGCCGATGCCGGCCGCATAGACGGCGTTTGGCTTCATCGCGGTGCTACCTTGGTAGGGGCAGAAGAACCGGGCGAGCGCCCCGGCACGGAGCCAACCGCGTACGCTCAGGCATTCCTCGTTTTCGGCGCCGTGCCTATTGACGCCATTCTCTTCAGCGATGGGCTTTTCCGCGTGGCGGATGAACATGATGCGGCTGGGCGATGGCATCGATCCTCTCCCATGAGTTCGTTTCTGACGAGCACCGAAAAACGGACAGCGGGGTCGAACGATCGCACGCAGTCCATTGTGGTGTCAGCAGTCTGAACGGCGGCGCCGGTAATCTCGCATTTGCGAGAGCTGAACGTGATTCCATGCTGCTATGCCGTTGCCGGTTGCGTTTGCCGCCATAAGTCGAGGCGGAACCGGACGGTGCTGAGCGCCTTCCCCCACTGAGGCCCCGGGCGACCAGTCCGGACCAGCCGACCGATCCGGCGCATCTAAAGGAACGGTGGCGCGATGCGGCGCAGCCATGCCATGGCATTCGGCAGTGAGATCTCGGAGAAAGGCACCCGCTTCGCACTATGGGCGCCGACCGCCAAGGACGTGGTGCTCGTCGTCGACGGAGTGGACCATGCAATCGCGGATGCAGGGGGCGGTTGGCGCCGTACCGTGCTGGCCAGCATCGCGCCCGGTGCGCGTTATGGTTTCTGCATCGACGGGAACCTCGTTGTCCCGGACCCGGCCTCGCGCTTCCAGCCGGATGATGTCGACGGGCTAAGCGAAGTCGTCGAGCCGGGTGCCTATGAGTGGCAGGACGGGGCCTGGACGGGACGGCCCTGGGAAGAGGCGGTGATCTACGAACTGCATGTCGGCACAGCAAGTCCCGAGGGCACCTATGCCGGGCTTGAGGCCAAGCTCGACGATCTCGTTGATCTCGGCATCACCGCCATCGAGCTGATGCCGATCGCCGATTTCAAGGGCAGCCGGAACTGGGGCTATGACGGTGTGCTGCCCTTCGCGCCGGACGCCTCCTATGGCCGGCCAGAGGATCTCAAGCATCTGATCGACGCGGCCCATGGCAAGGGCCTGATGGTGCTGCTCGATTGCGTCTACAACCATTTCGGACCGGCCGGGAATTACTTGCATTCCTACGCGAAAGTCTTCTTCACCGAGCGTCATCAGACGCCCTGGGGCGCCGGAATCAATTTCGACGGGGAGGAGAGCGGGCGCGTCGTGCGCGACTTCTTCGTCGACAACGCGCTGTATTGGCTGGAGGAATACCATTTCGACGGCATCCGCTTCGACGCCGTGCATGCCATTCTCGACCATTCCGAAAGCCACTTCCTCGCCGAATTGGCCGAGACGATCCGTGATCGCCTGCCTGGCCGGGAAATCCATCTGATCCTCGAAAACGAGGCGAACCAGGCCTGCTGGCTGGAGCGCGACGAAGCGGGCAGACCCGTCAGGCACAGTGCGCAATGGGCCGACGACTTGCACCATTGCTGGCATGTGCTGCTGACCGGCGAAGAGGCCGGCTATTACGCCAGCTTCTCCGACAAGCCTGTCCAGCACCTCGCGCGCTGTCTCGCCGAGGGCTTTGCCTATCAGGGCGAGCCGTTCCCGACGCTCGACAACCATTGCCGGGGCGAGCCCTCAGGGCACCTGCCCCCTTCCGCCTTCGTGACCTTCCTGCAGAACCACGATCAGGTCGGCAACCGCGCGCTCGGCGAGCGGCTCAACCATCTCGCCGATCCGAAGAAGCTCGCGCTGGCGCGAGCCGGGCTCCTGCTCAGCCCGCAGATTCCGATGCTGTGGATGGGCGAGGAATGGTCGGCATCATCGCCGTTCCTGTTCTTCGTCGATTTTGCCCCCGACGAGGAGCTGAACAAGGCGGTGCGCGAGGGGCGCCGTCGCGAGTTCAAGAGTTTCGCTGCTTTCGCGGATGACACATCGGTCATTCCCGACCCGACCGAGGTATCGACTTTCGACGCCTCAAAGATCGACTGGGAGGAATCCGAGCGTTCCCCTCATCGCGAGGTCTGGGCCGATACCCGCAATCTCCTGCAGATCCGCCATCAGACCGTCGTGCCGCTCACCAAGTCCGGATATCGCGGCGCGCAAGCGACCATCCCGGCGCCCGGTGTCGTCGATTGCACCTGGCGCTTCGAGGCGGGGACTCTTCGTTTCGTCGCCAATGTCGGCAAGGATGAGTACTCTACCAAAGGCGAGGGCGGACAGGTGATCTGGGCGAGCGCCCTCTCGCGTTCTGCCCTGCAATTGCCGCCCTGGACCGGCGTCTTCCTGGTCGGAGCGCCGCAATGAGCCTCGCCTTACAGCGCCTCGCCGATCTCGTCGGAATTGCGCCGGGCTATACCGATGCGTTCGGGACTCCGGTCGAGACGTCGCTGGAGACGCGCCGCGGCATGCTGGCGGCCCTGGGTTTCTCCGTCGACGGCGAGGCCGAGATCGCGGCAACCCTGTCGGAGGTCGAGGCGCTTCGGCGTGGCCTCATCCCGCCGCTTCTGACCGCCGAGGCCCGGCGCGCGACCCAGGTGCCGATCCGGTCGGACAGTCCGTCGGGGTCGATCACCTGGCGCGTCACAGGCGAGCGGGGCGGCTTACGGGAAGGCCGCGCTTCGCTGGTGCCGGCGGCGGACGGCGCGAGCTTCCTGCTCCCACCGCTGACCCCCGGCTATCACCGGCTGGCGGTGACGCTCGGCGAGCGCCGGGGCGAGGCCTGGATCATCGCGGCGCCCAAACGCTGCTGGCGGCCGCGCGCCTATGCCGATGAGGGCGCGCGAGACTGGGGGCTCGCTGCTCAGCTCTACGGGCTGCGTTCGCCGACCAATCTCGGGATCGGCTCCTATGTCGATGCGGGCCGAGCGGCGCATGATGCGGGCCTGCGCGGGGCCTCCTTCCTCGGATTGAGCCCGGTCCACGCCCTGTTCCCGGTCGATCGGACCAAGATCTCGCCCTACTCGCCGTCCTCGCGGCTGTTCCTGGAGCCGCTCTATATCGAGCCCGGCCTTCTGCCTGGCTTCGTCGGAAGCAAGGCCGAAGCGCTACTTCAAGGGTTTCAGCCGCGTCTCGACGCGTTGCGCGCGGCGACGCTCGTCGATCATGCCGGGATCTGGGACGTGCTCTCGCCGGTGCTCGAAGCGCTCTGGCAGGAATCGGCCGCTCGCGAGGGCGCCGATGTCCGGTTTGCTGCCTTTCGTGCGGAAAGCGGCGAGAATCTCGAATCGCACGCGACCTTCGACGCCTTGTCGGAGCATTTCAGGGCTCGCGGCGCGCATTGGCTCGGCGATTGGTCGGAGGATTGCCGGCGGGCCGGCATACCCAGCGTCCGCGCCTTCGCGCGCGATCATGCGGAGCGGGTCGCCTATTACGCCTGGCTGCAATATCTCGCTGACCGGCAGCTTCAGGAGGCCTCCGAAGCGGCCCTCGGCTCCGGCATGCGGCTCGGCCTCTACCGGGATCTCGCCGTCGGCGCCGATCGCGGAGGATCCGAAGTCTGGTCGCATCCTGAGCGCTTCGCCAACGGCGTCTCGATCGGCGCACCGCCCGATCTGCTGGCGCCTCAAGGGCAGGATTGGGGCCTGCCGGCCTTCCACCCGCTCGCCCTCGAACGCGACGGCCTGAGGGCTTTTCGCGATCTTGTTCAGGCCAATATGCGCCATGCCGGCGCGATCCGTATCGATCACGCCTTCCAGCTCGCCCGCCTGTTCCTGATCCCGCTCGGACAATCGGCGCAGGCCGGCGCCTATGTCGCCATGCCGTTCGAGCCGATGCTGGCTGTTTTGCGCCTCGAGAGCCACCGCAACCAGTGCCTCGTGATCGCCGAGGATCTCGGCACCGCGCCAGTCGGCTTTTCCGATGCGCTGATGCAGGCCGGCGTCCTGAGCTACCGGATTCTCGCCTTCGAGCGCGAACATGGTGGCGCCTTCAAGCCGCCTTCCGCCTATCCGCACAACGCGTTGACGGCGCTGACCACGCACGACCTTCCGACATTTCTCGGCTGGTGGCGCGGCGTCGATACCGACACGCGGCAATCGCTCGGCCTTTATGACGCCGACCGTGCCGATGCAGAGCGGGCCGAGCGTGTCGTCGAGCGACGCCGGCTCACCGAGGCGCTCGCCGCCGAGCAATTGCTGCCATCCTATGATCCGCCGGAAGCTGCGCCCTTCGAGGCCGCGGCGCGCTATCTCGCGCGGGCGCCTTCGATCCTGACCGCCGTGCAATACGAGGATGTCGTCTCGGAACTCAGCCAGGCCAACGTGCCCGGCTCGACCGAGGGTCATCCGAACTGGCGCCGCAAGCTCGATCGGAGCCTCGAGGCGATCGCTGCGCCCGGTGGCCCGCTCGCCAAGCTCGCCGCTGCACTTGCCGCCGAGGATCGCGGACCTCGTTCCGGCGCGGCACGGCTGGCCTCAGCGCCGCCGCGCGCGACCTACCGGCTGCAGTTCCACGAAGGTTTCACCTTCACCGACGCGGAAGCCATCGTCCCGTATCTCGCCAAGCTCGGCATCAGCCACGTCTATGCTTCGCCGCTGCAGCGGGCGCGGCCTGGCTCGACCCATGGCTATGACATCGTCGACCATTCGCAGATCAACCCGGAGATCGGCGGGGAGGCGGGCTTTCTGCGCTTCTCCAACGCGCTGCACTCCCATGGATTGAAACTGCTGCTCGACATCGTGCCGAACCACATGGGCGTCGGCGGTGCCGACAATCCTTGGTGGCTCTCGGTGCTGGAGTGGGGCGGCCTATCGCCCTTCGCCCATGCCTTCGATATCGACTGGGAACGACTCGGCGCCAACGGCAAGCTTGTGATTCCCTTCCTCGGCGAGCGCTACGGCGAGGCCTTGGAGAAGGGGCTGCTGGACCTGCAATTCGACGAGGAGGCCGGCGCCTTCAGCGTCTGGCATTACGAGCATCAATTCCCGATCTGCCCGCTGCAATACCCCACCATCCTCAACCGAGCGCTCGCCGCGCTGGGCGAGATCGGCGACGACCCTTCCGCCGACGTCCTCGCGATCAGTGAACGCTTGCGTGGCATGGGCGAGGAGACCGATTGGGAGCGCCGCCGCGCCTTCCCCGAAGAGGCGGAGTGCCTGAAGCGGGATCTTGCCCAGGCCGTACGCGCTTCGCCGCAGATCGCCGC
>JBGAFL010000055.1:0-34211 GCA_044227265.1 Methylobacterium sp. | reverse complement strand
GCACCGCAAGAGCAGTGCCTCCATCTCGAGTGAGTATCGCCGTCAGATCGACTTCGGCTGAGTTAATCGAGCGGGGGACAGATCGGGGAGTTTGTCGACATCATCATCGACGTTGCTCGACCGAGCCTCGCATTCGAACGGTTTGATTTGTCTTCGGTTAACCCTGATGATTTCTTGGCCGGATCGGGCGGAGAGCGTCTGCGAGGACGCAGGCTCAGGCGAGCGGCCGCCGGCGAGGGTTCGGCGTGCGGTCGGAGTCCGCCTCGCCATGGGCTGCGGCCTCGTAGGCGGTGACGATGCGGCGCACGAGGTCGTGTCGCACGACGTCGACATCGCGGAACCGCACGCGGCCGATGCCTTCGACACCGTCGAGGATCGAGACGGCCTCGACCAATCCGGATTTCTGCCCGGGTGGAAGATCGATCTGGCTCGGATCGCCGGTGACGATCATGCGCGAGCCCTCGCCGAGCCGGGTCAAAAACATCTTCATCTGCATCGACGAGGTGTTCTGAGCCTCGTCGAGCAACACCACGGCGTTGGTCAGGGTGCGCCCGCGCATGAAGGCAAGCGGGGCGATCTCGATCGTGCCGGTCTGCAGGCCGCGATCGACATGGCGCGCTTCCATGAAATCGTAGAGCGCATCGTAGACCGGGCGCAGATAGGGATCGACCTTCTCGCGCATGTCGCCAGGCAGAAAGCCGAGCCGCTCGCCGGCCTCGACGGCGGGGCGCGACAGGATCAGCCGTTCGGCATGGCCCTGCTCCAGCAGCGAGACGGCATGGCCGACCGCGAGCCAGGTCTTGCCGGTGCCGGCCGGCCCCTCGGCGAAGACGAGTTCCTTGGTGCGCAACAGCTTGATGTAGTCGCTCTGCGCAACGTTGCGGGCGCGCACGGCGCCGCGCTTCCTCGTCGCGATCTGCTCGAAGGGTTCGCCGCGCTCGGCCTCGGCGGTAATTTCGGCCGAAGGGAACAGGTTGCCCTGGACCGTGACCTCCTGGATCACGCCGTCGACATCGCCGAGCGTCAGCGTAGTGCCGCCCTTACGCACGCGGGAATAGAGCCGCTCGAAGACACGGCGCGCCTTCTCGGCAGAGTCCGGCGGGCCCTTGACGACGAGATGGTTGCCGAGCGCGGTGGCGGTGACCTCGAGCCGGCGCTCGATATGCGCGACGTTCTGGTCGTACTGCCCGAAGACGAGGCTAGCGAGCCGGTTGTCGTCGAAAGTCAGCGAGACTTCGACGGTCTCGGACAGGCCCGCTCGCGGCGCGGAGCGGTTGCGCTGGCCAGGGCGCGTGGTGGAATCAGAGGGCACGTGGAACGTTCCGATCGGCGATTTCTCCAACCCGCGTCCTCATCCTGAGGTGCCGCGCCAGCGGCCTCGAAGGAGACCTCCAGCCAGCGCGCGATCCCTGGAGGGCTCCTTCGAGGCGCCCGCTGCGCGAGCGCACCTCAGGATGAGGTGCAGGGTGGGATTTATCGAATGTGAAATTCAAGCGGCCACCGCTTCATCCAACTCGCCGAACAGGCTGTTGGACCCGGAGCGCACGATGCGGACCGGCAGAACGCTTCCGATCGTCGAGGCTGGCGCGTCGAGCTGCACGGCCTGGAGATGGGGCGTCTTGCCGGCGACCTGACCGGGATGGCGCCCGACCTTCTCGACCAGAACCTCGACCACCTGCCCGACAGTCGCTGCATTGTAAGCATGGCGCTGCGCATCGAGCAGGGTCTGAAGGGCAGCGAGCCGCTCTGTCTTGACGCTCTCGGGCACGGCATCTTCGCGCTCGGCCGCCGGGGTGCCTGGGCGCGGGCTGTATTTGAACGAGAAGGCGCTGGAAAAGCCGATATCCTCGACGAGGCGCATCGTGTCCGCGAAATCCGCGTCGGTCTCGCCGGGAAAGCCGACGATGAAATCCGAGGACAGGGCGATGTCGGGCCGTGCCGCGCGGGTGCACTCGATCAGACGGCGATAGGAATCGCCGGTATGGCGACGGTTCATCGCCTGCAGAATGCGGTCGGAACCCGACTGCACCGGCAGATGCAGGTAAGGCATCAGCAGCGGATTCTGCGCATGGGCGGCGATCAGGTCCTCGCCCATGTCGTTCGGGTGGCTCGTGGTGTAGCGCAGCCGCAGCAGCCCGGGCAGGTCGGACAGCGCACGCATCAGCCCAGCGAGCGAGGCGGTGGCGCCGTCCTCGGCCTCTCCGTGATACGCATTGACGTTCTGGCCGATCAGCGTGATCTCGCGAACGCCGCCCGCGATTAGCGCCTCCGCCTCCTGGCGGATCGCCGTGACCGAGCGCGAGACTTCCGCGCCGCGCGTATAGGGCACCACGCAGAAGGCGCAGAACTTGTCGCAGCCCTCCTGCACCGTGAGGAAGCCGGTGACGCCGCGATTGCGGCGCGCAGGCAATGTCTTGAACTTGTCTTCGACCGGGAATTCGGTGTCGACGACCCGCTTGTGGTGCGAGGCGGCGAGCAGTTCCGGCAGGCGGTGATAGCTCTGCGGGCCTACCACCACGTCGACCGCCGGCGTGCGCGCCAGGATCTCGGCACCCTCGGCCTGCGCGACGCAGCCTGCCACCACGATGCGGGTATCGAGCCCCTGGCTCTTGCGCTCGGCCTTGAGCACGCGCAGGCGCCCGACCTCCGAAAAGACCTTCTCCGCGGCCTTCTCGCGGATGTGGCAGGTGTTGAGGACGACGATGTCGGCCTCCTCGACCGTCTCCGTCGCGGCATAGCCCTCGGCCCCGAGCAGGTCCGCCATGCGGCCGGCATCATAGGCATTCATCTGGCAGCCGTAGGATTTGACGAAGGCTTTTTTCAACGGATCCTTGCCGTGACGTGATGGGGGGCGTGATGGTCGCGGCCCCTTAGCATGATTTCGCGCGCGCGTCGCTGCTGCGCGCGACCGGAGACGAACCGCATTGCGCCTCGCGACCGATCCGGATTTTTTCGCGCTTCTTGCCAGTAGCTACAGGCGGCTCCTCGGACGATCCCTGGTGCCCGAGGATGCCGATGCGGCTTGGCTCTATGGGGAAGCACCCTTCGCGGTGCTGGCGCATGACACAGCGGCCGATCCCTGTTTCGTCTACGCGAACCGCACCGCGCAACGCTGCTTCGGCTACTCCTGGGAAGAATTCATCGGTATGCCCTCGCGGCTCTCCGCCGAGGCTCCGGACCGGGCCGAGCGGGCACGACTATTGGAAACGGTCGCGCGCGATCGTTTCGTGATGGGCTATGCCGGTCTGCGCATCGCCAAGGATGGTCGCCGCTTTCGCATTGCCGATGGCATTATCTGGCAACTGATCGATTCCGATGGGATCAATCGCGGCCAGGCAGCGACCTTTCCCCTGCCTGCCTCGGGCTGAGGCCACACCTTCGTCAGATCGCTGCTGCCTCCGGCGCCGAGACGTCGGCATTCTTGCCGCTGGGCCGGGGCGATCCTTCGATGGCCGGCCCGACGAAGGGCGGGATCGGTCGTCCGGCCAGCGCATCGCGCAGGGCGTCGCGCACGATCGCCTCGGCGAGCGCGGTGACGGCCTTACGGTCGGTTCCCGCCTCGAACACGATCGGAGCACCCCAGACCACATGCACGTCGATCGCGCCGCGATTGGCAAACAGGCCGAGATGCGGCGCGAGGTCCATGTCGCCGTACCAGGCGACGTCCGGGCGTTCGAGCCGGGTCAGCGGCATGCCCGAGCGAGCCGTATAGGCGAGCGCCATCGGCTGCAGCCTGATCCGCGCCTGCCCCCCGGTCTCGGCCGAGAGCGCCTCGCGCGCGGCGCCGACGAGCGAGGAGCGGAACGGCAGCAGACGCAAACCATCGCCAGTGGTGCCCTCGGCAAACAGCACGATCAGGTCGCCTCCGACGAGGCGCTCGCCGATCATCGCATTGACGTTCGCTGTGGCACTGCGCCTTCCGCGATCGATGAAGACGGTGCGCTGCAATCGCGCGAACGTGCCGATCACCGGCCAGCCGGCGATTTCCGATTTCGCGACGAACGAGAGCGGGCGCAGACTGCCAAGCACGCTGATGTCGAGCCAGGAGACGTGGTTCGACAGAACCAGAGCCGGCTCGTTTGCGGAAGGCGGCGTCCCGCTCTGCATGACCCGCACCGAGAACAGGCGCAGGAACAGGCGGTGGAACAGCACCGGCAGCCGGGCTGCGAGCCGGCTGCGTCCGAAGCGAAGGCTCGCCCAGTGAGGGCCGATCACGGCGAGGAAGAACAGCGCGCAGACAATCAGCCGCGCTAGCGTCGCAATGCGCGTCATCGCCAAAATCAGCAGGCCGACCGGGCGTTCGCGCTCACAGCAGGGTCGCGCGCATGGTCAGTGCCGTCGCCCGGCTGCCGTCGGGCCGCGCATAATAGCCGGTGCGCTCGCCGATCTTCTCGAAGCCGTGGCGCGCATAGAGCCTGAGGGCCGGCGCATTGCCCTCGTCGACCTCGAGATGGAGCTTGCGGATCCCGGAAAAGCCGAGTGCGGTCATGTGCTCGCGCAGCAGGCGATGGCTGAGGCCGCCGCCGCGCAAGGACGGCGCCACCACGATCGTCAGCAATTCAGCCTCGTCGGCCGCCTTTCGCGAGAGCGCGAAGCCATGAACCACGCCGCCGCGCCAGAGGCCATGCGCTTCCGTCGAGCGCTCGCAGAGCAGGCGCTCGAATTCATGCAGATCCCAGGGGCGCGCAAAAGCCGTGGCATGCAGGTGCGAGAGGGTCTGCGCCTGGCTCGAATCGCGTAAGGGCGCCACGTAGGGGCTCGTCCCCCACGCTTCCCACCAGGCGCTCCACCAATCCAGGGCCCAGAAGGGCGTCACGGTCCGCGTCATTGCCGGGCGAGCCTCGCGTGGTCCTGCGGCGCCGCATCCGGTCCGCGCAGGTAGAGCGGACGCGGCAATGCCTGATCCGGGTCGGCCACGAGACCGAGCGAGGCGACCCAGGCGATCTGCGGAGGGCCGGTATCGGCAACCTCGGCCTCGATGCCTTGCGTCTTGGCCGCAGCCGCCAATGCCGGCGCGCCAGACCCGACTACGGTGATTTTCTGCCCCGCGAAATGCCGAACAGCCTCATCGAGCCCGATATGGCTCGGCGGAACGACGACGCCCTCCGCAACGCTCATCGCCTGCAGATAGACTGCGCCATGCCGCGCATCGATCGCCGCGACGATCAGGCCCTCGCCGTTGATCGCGAGTTGCGGGGCCAGCAGGGCCGAAAGCGTGGTGACGCCGACGACCGGGATGCCTGTGGCGAGCCCGATCGCGCGGGCGGCGGAAAGCCCGACGCGCAGGCCGGTATAGCTGCCAGGGCCAACTGTGACGGCGACGCGCCCCAGCGATTCGAAGCCGCCATCGACCTGAGCCATCACGCGCTCGATCAGCGGCAGCAAGGCTTCGGCATGCCCACGCGCGAGCGGCATCACCTCCTCGCCGAGAAGATCGTCGCTCTCATCCGTGGCGACGCAGGCGGCGCAGGCATCGAGCGCCGTGTCGATGGCGAGGATACGCACGCTCAACTCCGATCCGGCCGCTGGCCTCCTCTGGGACGGTCCTTACGCACGGCAGGACCTCTCAAGCCGTTTCTAAGACAGAAAAGACCGCCCCGTCAGTGCGAAGCGGCCGTTTCCCGGTGCATTGTGCAACAGGTGTTGCCTTCGTGCCTATTCAGGTTGATCGCTTGAAGGCGATCAACCTGAATTCTTTGCCTTGGCCTCAATCGCCGGCGCCCGCCTCCGCGGGCTCAGGCTTCGCTTCGCCAGACGCCTTTCAGGACGGACGTCCTGAAAGGCACGCTCCGCGCGGCGCTTTTCGCACCGCGAAGCCGCTCACGCGGCTTCGAGCGATTGCCTCGCTCCTCCATCACCGGCTCAGACCGCCTGGACTTCGCGGATTTCCGGCAGGAAGTGGCGGAACAGATTCTGCACGCCCTGGCGCAAGGTCGCCGTCGAAGACGGGCAGCCCGAGCAGGCGCCCTTCATTTCGAGATAGACCACGCCTTCCTTGTAGCCGCGGAAGGTGATGTCGCCGCCATCGCCGGCCACCGCGGGGCGCACGCGGGTCTCGAGCAGGTCCTTGATCGTCACCACCGTGTCGTGATCGGCCTCGTCGTAGAACTCCTCCGGGCTGTCCTCATCGAGGACGACGCCGTCCTGCAGGATCGGTACGCCGGACTGGAAATGCTCGACGATCGCGCCGAGTACCGCCGGCTTGACCTGCGGCCATTCGCCGACGCCGTCCTGTTTCGTCACCGAGATGAAATCGTGCCCGAAATAGACGCCTGAGACACCATCGATCGCAAACAGCGCGCTTGCGAGCGGCGAGCGGGCGGCGCTGTCGGCATCGCGCGCTTCGAAAGTGCCCTCGTGCAGTACGACGCGGCCGGGCAGGAACTTGAGCGTCGACGGGTTGGGAGTGGCTTCGGTCTGGATGAACATGGCTGGTCCTGTCCTCTGCGCCGGTTCAAGGCCGGCCGGGAACGCGCGATGGGGCGCTGACTTCCATGTGGACCGGAGCGCGGGAATTCTCAACCGGGCGCGGCGGGAGGCCGACCCGCGTGCAGTTGAGGTCCCGGCCTTCTCAAGCCTATCGCCTCATGCTATCGCCCGGCGCATGCGGGTGTAGCTCAATGGTAGAGCAGCAGCCTTCCAAGCTGAATACGAGGGTTCGATTCCCTTCACCCGCTCCAGCCCCATCCCCTGATCGGCATCCGTCCGTTCTTCGATGACTCGGCTCAGCCGCCGATCGTCGTGCTCACGCGGTTTTCGAGCGCGTAGCGGATCAGGTCGGCCGTGCGGTCGAGGCCGAGTTTCTCCTTGATGCGCGTGCATTGATTGGCGACCGTCTTGTAGGCGACGCCGAGCGTCTCGGCGATGCCGGTCAGGCTCTTGCCCTCCGCGAGCAGGCGCAGGATCTCGATCTCCCGGTTGGACAGGTTGCCGCTCTCGACGCCCGGAATCGGCGCCAATTCGAGGGCCGAGGCGGTCTCGCGGTCGATATAGGTCTCGCCGCGCGAGGCGAGCTTGACCGCCTTGATCAGTTCCTCGGCCTCGGCGCTCTTCGAGACGAAGCCGAGCGCGCCGAGCCGGCAGGCCGTGCGCGCATAGACGACGTCGGCATACATGCTGAACACGACGACGCGCAGGCCGGGCCATTCGAGCCGCATCCGCTTGAGCAGTTCGAGGCCTGAGGTTTCCTTGAGATTGATGTCGAGCACGACGACGTCGGGACGCTCGCGCCGGGCGATCTGCATCGCCTCGCGCGCCGTACCCGCCTCCTCGATGCGGGCATCGGGAATGACGCCGAGCAGGCGCTGCACGCCCTGGCGCATCACCATGTGATCGTCGACGACGAGGATTCTCATGCCACGGCCCGCTCCGTCGGCATTGCGTCGGGCAGGACGGCCTCGACGAGGACGCCCTTGCGATCCGGCCGCTCGCTGAGCGAGAAGCGCCCGCCCCGTGCCTCGACGCGCTCGCGCATTCCGAGAATGCCGTAGCCGCGCAGATGTGCTGTCTGCGCCGGGCGCGGCGAGGTGAATCCACCGCCATCATCGAGGATCCGCGCGGTAATGGTCCCGTCCTGCGCAGCGACATCGATCGCGACGGCGCCGGGGCGGCCGTGCTGCAGGGCGTTGCTGAGCGCTTCGCGGACGAGGCCATGCAGGAGCGCCGCGATCGAGGCGTCATCCGGCTCGTAGGCGATATTGGCGCGGATCGCGACATCCGGGTGGCGGATACGGGCGCGGGCGAGGAGGTCCTCGACGGCGTCGGCGAGCCCGAGATCGGGCGCCTCCGGCGGACGCAACCGCCCGAGCAGCATCCGGACCTGCTTCTTCATGTCCGATGCGGCCTCGCGGATCGCGCCGGCCCGCGCGGCGATGACGGCTCCGGTCTCGCCGGGAAGGTCGAGCGCGCGATCCCGGATCACCGTGGCGTCGACATCGACGGCGAAGAGCTGCGGGCTGACCTCGTCGTGCAGGTTGCGGGCAAGTTCGGCCCTCTCCTCCTCCTGTACCGTCGAGAGCTGTAGGCCGAGACGTTTGGCATGGGCGCCCATCTGGCCGAGCTGGCGTGCCATGTCGTTGCAATTGCGCAAGAGACGGGCGAATTCCGGCGGACCGGTTTCGGCAACGCGGGCCTCGTAGTCGCCGCGCCCGATCCGCTCGAAGGCGAGTGCCAGCGCATCGAACGAGGCGAGCGCCCGGGTGAGGATCGCGTTCACTGCGATCAGCACCAGGACAAACAGGATCAGCAGGACGGTCAGATCGAGGGCGGCATCACCCGACACCTCGCCGACCTCGCTGCGCGCGTCGGTTTCGAGCACGACCGCGCCTCGCTGCCCGGGCGCCAGCGAGACCTCGCGACGATAGATCAAGGCGGGACCGCCGAGCACGCTCAGAAGCAGGGCGGGCACCTTGGATTCGGAGGCATCGAGACTCGAGGCGTAGATCACCTGTCCCGCGGCATCGACGAGGCGCGCCTGGATGTGGCGATGGCCGTTGAACACGCGCACAAGACCGGGCAAGTCGCGGCTGGCTTCCGGCGTCGCATCGAGTTCTTCGACCTCGCGCTCGACGATATGGCGCCCGCCGACCATCGCGGCACTCATCTCGACGCCAACCTTGCGCCGTGCATGCGCATAGGTGAGCACGAGCCCGATGCCGAGTGTGACGACCATCACCAGGCTGATCGCGACGACGAGCCGCCGCCGCAGCGGCATGCCACCGAGGCGGCCGTCGGTCCGGTGCCCCGCATCCGGCAAAATCGCCACGCCGTGTTCGATCGCGCTCAGCTGCGGCGTTGAAGTTTCGACTCGGGCACGCATCGGAAGTCCATCCGCGGTTTGCGGTCCGGATGCTGGTGTTCCCATTCGATCAGCAGACCTGGAGCCCCCATCAGACAGGCCGTCGAGGTGATCATGGTGTCCGGCGCGCGCAGATATTCCTCGCTGCAGCTATCCGGCGCGCTGAGCAGGCAAGCAGCGAAGACGATGAACATCGCAGTATTCCTCGCAGCGCGGATGAGCGGACACTCGCATCGTCTCACAAAACTGCCAGCATTTTTTCCGGCACGTCAATGATGTCTCGGTCGCAGGACGATGAACGGATCAGGCTATATAGGCAATCTTAGTCGGGATACTATGGCATTTATAATATTCTTAGAATGATATTCCCTTAGAATCGGGAATTCTTCCCATATCCAGGCGCGACGACGCTGGCCCATCCTGTTTTCGCTCCATGGATCTGCCGGGGCGACCGGTCGTCAGAAGCCGGTCGTCCCGGGCGTTTTCGGGTCCAGGGGCGGGAAACGCGAAGAAGGGGTCATCGATGAACGGGATTCGAATCCCGCTCGCGGCGTTGGCGACCGTTGCCGTGCTTGGCACGGCCGCCGTCACCGCAACGAGCGCATTTGCCAATGACGAGATCACCAAGCGCGAGAAGGACCCCAACGTGTGGGGAGCCCCGGGCGGCGACCAGGGCATGCAGCGCCACAGCAAGCTGACCGACATCAACACCAAGAACGTCGACAAGCTTCAGATGGTGTGGTCGCAGGCCAGCGGCACCTTGCGCGGCCATGAGGGTCAGCCCCTCGTGATCGAGGATGTCGGCGGGAAGCCGGTCATGTTCCTCGAAAGCGGCTGGCCGAACATCGTCCAGGCGCTCGATCTGTCCGATCCGGACAATCCGAAACAACTTTGGAACTACGTGAAGACTTCGGACCGCGACGAATCCGCGGTGCCGCGCGCCTGCTGCGACACGGTCAATCGTGGCCTGTCCTATTCGGGCGGTACTTTGATCGTCCCGACGCTCGACGGCTTCGTCATCGCGCTCGATGCCAAGACCGGCAAGGAGAAATGGGTCGTCAAGCACGCCTATCCGGAACATGGCGAGACCCAGACCTCGGTGCCGATCATCGCCGAGGACAAGGTCATCGCGGCCTTCGGCGGTGACGAATTCGCGGCCCGCGGCCGGCTCGTCGCCTACAACCTGTCGGACGGCAAGGTCGCCTGGACCTGTCACTCGACCGGTTCGGACAACGATGTCTGCCTGACGCCCGAGACCAACAAGGCCAACCCGCATTTCGGAACGGCCGGCAAGGATCTCGGCATCAACTCCTACCCGAACGACGAGTGGAAGCGTGGCGGCGGCTCTCCCTGGGCCTGGTACAGCTACGACCCCGAGTTGAAGATCGTCTATGCGTCGACCGGCAACCCGGGCAACTGGAGCCCGACCACGCGCTGCAAGTTCGATACGCACGAGAAGTGCAACGAGGGCGAGCAGGACAATAAATGGTCGATGACGATCTTCGCGCGCAAGGTCGACACCGGCGAGGCCGTGTGGGCCTACCAGATGACCCCGTTCGACCAGTGGGACTATGACGGCGTCAACGAGAACATCCTCGTCGACATGCCCGACGTCGACGGCAAGGCCCGCAAGACGCTCGTGCACTTCGATCGCAACGGCTTCGTCTACGTTCTGGATCGGGCTGACGGCACGCTTCTGCGCGCCCACAAGTTCGTGACGGTGAACTGGGCCGAAAAGGTCGACCTCAAGACTGGTCGCCCGGTCAAGGTGAAGGAGCATTCCCCCTTCAAGATCGGCGTCAACACGCAGGCCTGCCCCTCGGCCATGGGCGGCAAGGACCAGCAGCCGGCCTCCGTCGATCCGAAGGAGCCGAACATCTTCTACGTGCCGACGAACAACTGGTGCATGGAAGACGAGCCGCAGGAACGGACCCATACCCAGCAGGGCACGGTCTACGTCTTCGCCAACGTCTACATGTATCCGGAGAAGCCCGGCGTCACGGGTAAGATCAAGAAGTTCGACGTGCTCACCGGCAAGACGCTCTGGGAGATCCCGGATCCGTATCCGAACTGGTCCGGCACGATGAACACCGATGGCGGCCTCATGTTCTACGGCTCCCTGAACGGCGACTTCCGGGCGGTCGACAAGAAGGACGGCAAGATCCTGTGGTCCCGCAAGCTCGCTTCGGGAATCATCGGCAACCCCATCACCTACAAGATCAAGGGCAAGCAATACGTGTCCGTCTGGTCGGGCATTGGCGGCTGGATCGGCCTTCCGGTCACCGCGGGCCTCGATATGGACGACAAGTATGGAGCGATCGGCGCGACGGCGATGGCCAAGGCCACCGGCCTCGACAAGATCCCTCAGGGCGGCACGCTCTATACTTTCCGCGTGGCCGAGTGAGGCTTCTTTAGTCTCCTGATGCGCCCGGCCTCGCCACGCAAAGCTGGGCGCATCTTGCTCTCATGTTTCTCCTAGACTTTGCGGCCTGCCTTCTCGGAGGCGGCCGCACCTTCGTCTCTGCTCCTGAGTTCTCGGACGCGCCACGGACATGACGTCATTCCCCCGCCTGACCGCCACCGCTCTCATCGCCTGCGCAGCATGGGGCCTCATACCAGTCGAGTCGCAGGCCGCCCGTTCCCAGAAAATCTTCGACGATTACACCGCGCCCGAACGCGACGAGGCCAAGACTCTGGCCAAGACCCAGAAATTCTCGCGCCTGCGCGTCTGTGCCGATCCCGGCAACCTTCCTTTCTCCGACGACAAGGGCAACGGCTTCGAGAACAAGATTGCCGAGGTCATCGCCTCGGCGATGGGTACGAAGCTCGAATACTTCTACCGGCCCTATCTCGAACGCGGCATCACCCGGCAGACCTTCGACGACAATGTCTGCGACCTGCTGATGGACATGCCGGCGAATTACGATCCGATGCTGACCACCGAGCCGCTCTATCGCACGACCTACGTGCTGGCGACGCGCACGGATCGGAACCTGAAATTCACCGATCTCAATGATCCGAGGCTCAAGGACCTGAAGATCGGCACCTACCAGCTCTCGGCGATCCGCGAGGCGCTGTTTCGGCGCGGCGTATCCGCCAACGTCTCGGTGCACGTGATCAGCCACGATGCCGATCTCTCGCCCGAGAAACAGCCCTGGCGGCAGGTTCAGGAGGTCGTCGACGGCAAGCTCGACGTGGCCGGCGCCTGGGGACCATTTGCCGGCTATCTCAAAGCCAAGATGGGTGCGCCACTCGACCTGCAGCCGGTCAATCTCTGGGATGACGACATCCCGATGGAGTTCGATCTCGCCATCGGCATGCGCAAGACCGACGCAGTGCTCAAATATGCGGTCGAGAATGCGCTCGAGGACAACAAGGCCAAGATCGAGCAGATCCTGCGCGATTACGGTGTGCCGCTCGTCCAATGCAGCAATTGCATCATCGCAGGCGATCTGCCCGCCCATGGCGTCTACACCAAGCCGCACGAACAGGAGACCGGCAGGAGGCGCCAGGAGGTCACTCAGGCGCGACTCGACGAATGGCTGTCACAAGGCGCCGACCTGACGGAAGAGCTCGGCAATGCCGTGATTGCCCACGATGCCGACCGCGTCAGCTTCCTGCTCGATCGTGGGGCCGACTCGAATGCGCTGTCGCTCGAAGGGAGTGCCGCGCTGCATCGGGCCGCGCGCGACCGCAACGGCGAGTTGATCGAACTCTTGCTCAAGCGCGGCGCGAGCGTCGATCGTCCCGATCGCGACGGCTGGACGCCTTTACAGACCTCGATCCTGCGCAACGACGCCGCCGGAATTGCCCTGCTCGCCAAAGCAGGAGCCGACGTCCAGAGCGTCAGCCCGAATGGGTTCACGGCCCTGTCGCTCGCCATCGAGGAGGGCAAATTCGAAGCGGCCCAGGCGCTGATCGAGCTTGGCGCAAATGTCAACGCGACGAGTGGCAAGGAGCACTACACGCCGCTGATGATCATCTCGACCAAGCTTCCCTCGAGCCAGCGCGCCCATCACATCATCCAGAAATTCGGTCCGGTCGATATCGGGCGGGCTCTGATCACCAAGGGTGCCAACGTCAATGCTGCCGATACCGAGGGCGTCACGGCCCTGATGATTGCGGCAGCGCGCGACAATTCCCCCCTCATCGGCCTGCTCACGCAATCCGGCGCCGACGTGAGTGCGAAATCGAATGCCGGCCAGACGGCGTACGCGATTGCCGAGATGAACGAAAACATCGCCGCAGTTCGGATGCTGAAGATCCTTCAGCAGACGGCGGGGCAATGACGCTGAACCAAATCAAGAAGCTTGGGAGTCAAGTCTGATGTTGAAGCGATCCGCAATCCTCGCGGTGCCTTTCGCGGTACACTTGGCGCTGCTGGTCGATCTCGGCTGGAGCCAGGGATGGGCTCAGGGCATCGCGCCCCATGGGCCTGCCGCCGTTCAGGCGCCTGATGCGCCCGATACCGTGCAGGCGCCAAAGGACACGACTTTGGTCCAGGACGACGAGGCCAAGGCCAAGGTGAGCGCCGTCATCGACAATCCCCAGACCGGCGGCAACAATGCGATGACGCCGCTGGAACTCATCGCGAAAGTGCCCGAGCGAGGCCAGCTCAAGAATCCCTACAAGGATTACAAGGCGGTCGCCGAGGCCGGTCACAAGCTCTATTTTGGCCTGAGCTGCAACGGTTGCCACGGCGGCGGCGGCGGCGGCGGCATGTGCCCGCCTCTGACCAACGACGTCTGGGTCTATGGCAGCGATGACGACACCCTGTTCCGGCTGGTGTCGCTCGGCAGCCAGGGGCTCGGCGAGCCGCGCAAGGGCCGCGAGAACGTCAAGGGCCCGATGCCGCCGCAAGGTGGCTTGATCAAGTCGCAGGACGACCTCTGGAAGATCATTTCCTGGATCCGCACCGTCTACAAGTACGATCCGAAAGGTCAGCCCTGGGCGCAGCCGTGAGGCACTTCGCGTTTGTACTCGGCCTGCTCGCGACCCTCGGCAGCGCCGGCGGCGCCCAGGCAGACGATGCGAAACCCGAGACCGTCATCCGCGTCACCTATCTCGGCAAGGCGTATCCCGAGCCCTTGCCGATCTCGCTCGTCGAGCAGGTGCCGACCGACAAGGGCATCCAGGGTGCGCGGCTCGCGATCGGCGAGAACAATCGCACTGGCCAGTTCCTGGGCTATCGCTTCGTGCTCGACGAAGCGATCGTCGGAGAAGCCGACGATGTGGTCGCGAAAGGCCGCGCGCTGCTCCAGGGCGGAGCGCAGCTGATCCTCGCCGATCTCGAACCGACGGATCAATTGGCCCTCGCCGATTTGCCGGAGGCACAGGGCGCGCTGATCTTGGATCTGCGCACCAGCGACGACACGTTGCGGGGCAAGGAGTGCCGGCCGAACGTCTTCCACCTGCTGCCAAGCCTCGCCATGCGGGCCGATGCGATCGCGCAGTATCTCGCCTGGAAGCGCTGGAAGCGCTGGTTCCTGATCAGCGGCACCACGGAAGCGGACAAGGCCTATGCGGCGGCCGTGAGACGGGCTGCGCCGCGCTTTGGCGGGCGCATCGTCGCCGAGCGGTCCTACAATTACGATCCGGGCTCGCGCCGCGTCGATACCGGCTTCCAGCAGATCCAGACGCAGATGCCGATGGCGACCCGCAATGTCGCCGACCACGACGTCGTGTTCGTGGCCGATGAATCCGGCTCCTTCGGCGACTACCTGCCCTACAACACGACGGAACCGCGCCCGGTCGTCGGCACGGCCGGGCTGACGGCTCTGGCCTGGCACAGGGGCTTCGAGGAATATTCGGCCGCGCAGATGCAGCACCGTTTCGAGCTGCAGGCCAATCGCATCATGACCGAGCGCGATTACGGCGGCTGGCTCGGCGCGCGCATCTTCGGCGAGGTGGTGATCCGCGCGAATGTCACCGATCCGGCGGCGATGAAAGCCTACCTGCTCTCCGAGAAATTCGGGGTCGCGGGCTTCAAGGGCGAGGCGCTGACCTTCCGAACCTGGGACCAGCAATTGCGCCAGCCGGTCCTGCTCGCGGGCCCGCGCATGCTGGTCTCGATCTCGCCGCAGGACGGTTTCCTGCACCCGCGATACCTCTCCGATAGCCTCGGCTACGACGAGCCGGAATCCGAATGCCGATTGAGACGGAAATCGTGAGACGTTTCACGCTCTCCCCCTTCCACACCCTCATCCTGAGGTGCGAGGCGCAGCCGAGCCTCGAAGGAGCCCTCCAGTGGGCGCTGCGATCCCTGGGGACCTCCTTCGAGGCCGCTTCGCGGCACCTCAGGATGAGGGTGTGGATGCGAGCGGCGGTGGCGGCAGCGCTGCTTCCCTCCCCTGCCCTGGCCGGTCTGCTCTTCGTCTCGAACGAGCGCGACAACACCGTCACGGTCGTCGATTCGGAGACGCTGGCCGTCGTCAAGACGATCCCGACCGGCAAGCGGCCGCGCGGCATCATCATCACGCCTGATTACAAAGAAGTCTTCGTCTGCGCCGGCGACAGCGACCGTGTCGACGTCATCGATACGCAGAGCCTGACCATTGCCCGTTCGATTCCCTCAGGCGTCGATCCCGAGGCGATGAACATCCTGCCATCTGGCGAGACCATCTATGTCGCCAACGAGAATGACAGCATGGTCACCGCGATCGACCGTGCATCCGGCAAGCATCTCGCCGAGATCCCGGTCGGGGTCGAGCCAGAAGGCATCGCGGTCAGCCCGGACGGATCGGTCGTCGTCAACGTCTCCGAATCGACCAGCATGGCCCATTTCATCGACACGAAGTCGCTAAAGGTCATCGCCAATGTGCTGGTCGATACGCGCCCGCGCGTCGCCGAATACACAGCCGACGGCAAGCGCGTCTGGGTCTCCTCTGAGATCGGCGGCACGGTCGCGGTGATCGATGCTAAGACGAAAAAGGTCGAGAAGACGATCCGCTTCGACATCCCCTCCGTGCGTGCGGAGCTGATCCAGCCGAACGGCATCCGCTTCTCGCAGGATGGCAAGCAGGTCTTCGTGGCTTTGGGGCGCGCCAACCGCGTCGCGGTGATCGATGCCGAGAGCTTCGAGGTGGTGAAGTATCTGCTCGTCGGCCAGCGCGTCTGGCAGCTCGCGATCAGCCGGGACGGCGCCAAGGTCTGGACGGTCAACGGATTGACCAACGATCTGTCGGTGATCGACGTCGCCTCGCTGAAGGTCGAGCGCTCGGCGGTCGTCGGACGGCTGCCCTGGGGCATCGCCGTCAAACCTTAGAGCGGGCTGCGTTTACGCAGAAGCGACAGTACGATCCAAGCTATTGGTGTCGCATGATGTTCTCGGTGAACTGGTTTCCACTTCACCGCATCACGCTCCAGATCGAGTGACCGGGAGCGAGCGTGGACCGCGCGAGGAACACGATGCAGGCCGAAAGATCGCCGGTTCTCCGACGGGGCGGAGTCTTTCGGGGTTCGGCTCTGCGCCGGCCGATGATCGCGGCCCTTCTTGCAGGCCTGTCGGTGCTGGCCTCGCCACCCTCGCTCGGCGGGGAAGAGGAGAACGAAACCTGCCGTGACGACGCCATCCTGGTCTTCGATGCCTCCGGCTCGATGGCCTCGACCGACCCGCATGGCAACGTCTCGCGCATCCACCGCGTCCGGCAGGCGGCAGCAGTGGTGGTGCCGAGCGTCGCGCCCGTGCGCAATCTCGGCCTGATGATCTATGGCGGTGGTGAGACCAATGGCTGCAGCGATATCGCTCTGAAGGTCCCGCCGGCTCCGGACAATGCGGGACCGATTCTGTTGGCCTTGCGCGACGTGCTGCCGAACGGTCGCACACCTCTGACCGAGGCGGTCTCGCGCGCGGCGGAGGCGCTGAATTTCCGCAAGCGCCCCGCGACCATCATCCTGCTCACCGATGGCGAGGAAAGCTGCGGCGGCGACCCCTGCAAGCTTGCCAATCGTCTCCATAGCGAGGGCGCGCGCACCCGCGTCCATGTGATCGACTACAAGTCCCGGTTCGGCTCCGATTGGCGCGGCACGCTGCAATCGCAATGTCTCGCCCAGACGACTGGGGGAAGGTACATCGCCGTCAACGCAGTGGACGATTTGATCGCGGCCTTGCGCGAGATGCTCAGCTGCCCCTACGTGACCGAGCGCTCGCGCGACCTGGCGCCCCAGTCACTGCCGACGCCCTGAAAACCGGGGCCTGGGCGGCGCACGGGACCGTCCGCGCTACTCGTCGTCGTCACCGGGCTGGCGCAGGCGCGCCGCCACGCATTCCCGAACCGCATCCTCGATCTTGGCGTCCTTGGCGTTGTTGTATCCCGAGATGTCGTCGATGCATTTCAGGAAATAGCCGGCGGTGAAGGACTCGTTGAGCGTGACGAAGGATTTGCCGAAGCGCGTCGCGAGTTGCATGCGGTCCATCGCCGTTCCGCCGCGCCACGCGCTCAACGGATCCGCCATGGTCAGCGCCTGAACGGGAGAAGCCAGCCCCGCAAGCACAATGACCGGCACAATGGCGCGCATCCACATCGTCTTCGCTGCAATTTTCAATGTCATCGATTGCGGCCGGTCGTTTGTCATGGATCGTCGAGCGACATAGCGAACCGGCCAGCCAGGTCCAGGTCGAGAATAACATAATGAAAACATTCTAAGATCGGCGATCGACTCGACCCGGATGTCACCTGCTTCCGGCCGTCACGGCGCATCGCCCTGCGGGCCGTCTTCGGTTCGAAGTTCCTCACGGATCGCCTTGAGCAACTCGCCCTCGAAGAGAAGAGCCGAGCCATAGTGGAATTCGATGTCGAAGGGCCGGCGCGAATTCATCGACAACGAGGCGCTCTGCATGGCGAGCAATCGCCCCGTCTCGTCGAACAAACCCGATCCCGACCCCCCGAAGCCGTCGTTGCAATCGTGCCGGACGCGCCGGATTGCGTCTTCGCTGGGCGGATCGATCTGGCGGATGGTGCAAGTTTCCAGGCTGCTCTGCCCGGCATAGTTCTGGTGTCCAGCCGGCGAGACCATGGTGATCGTACGCTCCATGGGGCCGCTCGGGAGATCGGACGCGTCCGGCACCGGCTGCGGTCGGGCGATCGCCGCATCGGCAAGCCGCAGGATCGCCCAATCGTCGGTGATGTGGAGGGCACGCGCACCCGGCGGAGTTCCCAGGCGAAGACTGCTCACCGTGAAATTGTGATTGCGGCCTGCAATGTTGAAATAGCAGTCCGAGACCTCGCGGGTGGTTTCCATCTGCCGATTACGGAAGTTGTGCGCGTTCATCACCACCAGCGTGGGCGCGCCAATGAGCCACGCCGCTGCGGCTTTTTGCGGCACACCGTCCGATCGCCGGCAATACAGGACGCCCGCGCCTGGGAAGCGTTCGTTATCGGCTCCGTTCATGTCGCGGCGGCCATCGCGCGGATAGAGCGCCGCCGCGGCGATTCCGCCCCCGACCAGCAGCCCGAGAATGGCCACGATCGGTGCCCGCAGGACCGAGCGGCGCGGCCTCCCTCGCAAGAGCGATTGCGCTGCGCCGCGCCCCTTCGACCAGACCGATCGCCGCATGCCCGGCGCGCTCCCCGAACACGATCCGCTCGTTTCGTTGCGGATCAGACATCATTTCGTGCGACGCGATCGTCACATGGTCAAGTCAACACGCCGATTGCGCCTTCGTCCGCCGCCCGATGCCAAATCTCCCTGCACAGAAATGTCGGAGTTTCTAAAGACATTTCATCTCGGTGCTGCCTAGAAATAACAGGTTCTAGCACAGTAATAAGTTTCTTATAAGACACATCTCGACTTAGCCTAATCCTATAAAGAAGGCCTAAGAGAGGATTGTCGACTAAGATGTGCATTGGACCAATCGGGAATTAGCCACGCGAGACCGCGAGGTCGAAAGACGGGGCGGCTAGGCTAGGAGACGCAGGAATGAGCAGATTCTTAAGTTCGGTTTCGGTGCTGGCGGTCGTCGCGCTCGCGCCTCTCGGCATGGCGAGCGCCGCCTTTGCCGCCGACAAGCTCGAAGAGCTGTCGAAGAGCGACGAAAACTGGGTCATGCCCGGCAAGAATTACGATTCGAACAACTACAGCGAGCTGACGCAGATCAACCGTGACAACGTCAAGCAGCTCCGTCCCGCCTGGACCTTCTCGACCGGCCTTCTGAACGGTCACGAGGGCGCTCCGCTGGTCGTCGACGGGAAGATGTACATCCACACCTCGTTCCCGAACTACACCTTCGCTCTCGGCCTGGACGATCCGGGCAAGATCCTGTGGCAGGACAAGCCGAAGCAGAACCCGGCCGCCCGTGCGGTTGCCTGCTGCGATCTCGTCAACCGCGGCCTTGCCTATTGGCCGGGTGACGGCAAGACCCCGTCGCTGATCCTCAAGACCCAGCTCGACGGCCATGTCGTGGCGCTCAACGCCGAGACCGGCGAGACCTACTGGAAGGTCGAGAATTCCGACATCAAGGTCGGCTCGACGCTGACGATCGCGCCTTACGTCGTCAAGGACAAGGTGATCATCGGTTCTTCCGGCGCCGAGCTCGGTGTGCGCGGCTATCTCACCGCCTATGACGTCAAGACCGGCGCTCAGGTATGGCGCGCTTACGCAACCGGTCCGGACAAGGAGCTGTTGCTGGCCGACGACTTCAACATCAAGAACCCCCATTACGGTCAGAAGGGCCTCGGCACCGCGACCTGGGAAGGCGATGCATGGAAGATCGGCGGCGGCACCAACTGGGGCTGGTACGCCTACGATCCGGGCACGAACATGATCTACTTCGGCACCGGCAACCCGGCGCCGTGGAACGAGACCATGCGTCCGGGCGACAACAAGTGGACGATGACGATCTTCGGTCGTGACGTCGACACGGGCGAGGCCCATTTCGGCTACCAGAAGACCCCCCATGACGAGTGGGATTTCGCCGGCGTCAACGTGATGATGCTGTCGGAGCAGAAGGACAAGGACGGCAAGCTGCGCAAGCTGCTGACCCACCCCGACCGCAACGGCATCGTCTACACGCTCGACCGCACGGACGGTTCGCTCGTCTCGGCTGACAAGCTCGATGACACCGTCAACGTGTTCAAGTCGGTCGATCTGAAGTCGGGCACCCCGGTGCGCGATCCGGAATACGGCACCCGGATGGACCATCTCGGCAAGGACATCTGTCCTTCGGCGATGGGCTATCACAACCAGGGCCACGATTCCTACGATCCGAAGCGTGAAGCCTTCTTCATGGGCATCAACCACATCTGCATGGATTGGGAGCCCTTCATGCTTCCCTATCGTGCCGGTCAGTTCTTCGTGGGCGCCACGCTGAACATGTATCCGGGCCCGAAGGGTGACCGTCAGAACTACGAAGGACTTGGCCAGATCAAGAGCTACAACGCGATCACCGGCAAGTTCAACTGGGAGAAGATGGAGCGCTTCGCAGTGTGGGGCGGGACGACGGCAACCGCCGGCAACATCGTCCTCTACGGAACGCTCGACGGATACATCAAGGCCCGCGATTCGGATAACGGCGACCTTCTCTGGAAGTTCAAGATCCCGTCCGGCGCCATCGGGTATCCGATGACCTACACCCACAAGGGCATCCAGTACGTCGCCATCATGTACGGCGTCGGTGGCTGGCCGGGTGTCGGCCTGGTGTTCGATCTTGCCGATCCGACGGCCGGTCTCGGTGCGGTCGGCGCGTTCAAGAAGCTCGCCAACTACACCCAGATGGGCGGCGGCGTGATGGTGTTCTCGCTCGACGGCAAGGGTCCCTATTCCGAGGATCCGAACGTCGGCGAATACGCTTCGAAGTAAGCGACACGTCGGGACCGGTCGCCCCGACCGGGAACAAACGGGTTCCGCCGGCGAAAGCCGGCGGAACCTGCAAGCGGCATCCCCCGCCCTCTAAGGGCAGGAAGGCGAGCCGCAAGAAGAACGATCCACGAGGAAACGGAATTCCATCGCCATGGCGTGCGTAATCGGACGTTTGCAGGCTCGTGCCTGTGGTGCCGCCCTACTTGCTTTCTCCGTTATCGGTTCTGGAGCCGTACTCGCGGCCTCACCAGAATCGGAAGCTCAAGTCGCTCCGCCGCCGAGCACAACACAGCCAGCTCAGACGACTGAGAACGATCCGACCAGCTTGCGGATCTGTGCATCCGAGAAACAGGCACCTCTGTCGACGAAAGACGGCACGGGGCTCGAGAACCGGATAGCCGTCGCGGTCGCCGAGGCCATGGGGCGCAAGCCGAAATTCGTCTGGTTCGACAAGCAGGCCATCTATCTGGTGCGGGACGGACTCGACAAGAAGCTCTGTGACGTCGTGGTCGGGCTCGATAGCGACGATCCGCGCGTGCTGGCGACCAAGCCCTATTACCGCAGCGGCTACGTCTTCCTGACTCGTGCCGATAAGGACCTCGACATCAAGTCGTGGGCCGATCCACGCCTCAAGACGGTCGACCACATGGTGGTGTCGTTCGGCTCGCCCGGCGAGGTCATGCTCAAGGATATCGGCCGCTACGAAGAAGACATGGCCTATCTCTATTCGCTCGTGAATTTCCGCGCCGCGCGCAACCAGTATACTCAGATCGACCCGGCGCGGATGGTGACCGAAGTAGCCAGCAACAAGGCCGATGTCGCGGTCGCTTTTGCCCCAGACATCGCTCGCTTCGTCAAGGCGTCTTCGACGCCCCTGCGCATGACGCTCGTGCCCGACGATACCGTGCGCAGCGACGGGCGGCGCTTGCCGCAGAGCTATGACCAGTCGATGGGCGTGCGCCGCGACGACGATGCGCTCCGTGAAGCTCTCGACGCAGGTATCATCAAGGCCAAGCCGCGCATCGAAGCCATTCTCAGCGAGGAGGGCGTGCCGATCGCACCACCCTCGAACTGACGAAAACCTGCCCTCGCTCATCGAGCGAGCGGCAGACCGTTCCCGTCATCAAAGGTGAGCCGACAATGGTCCAGACAAGAAAACGCCTCCTCGCAACTCTTCTCGGCGCCGCATTCTTGCTTCCGGCGGTTGCTTTTGCCCCTTCGCCGGCTGCGGCAGCAAGCGGTGTTGAGTTTCGCAACACGATTACCGGCGAAGTGATGAACACGGACGAAGGCAAAGCTGGAGGCCGCGATTCGGACGGCATCAAGACCTTTCTTCAAACTGGCGTGAATAAATATATCGACGACAAATCTTGCCTGCGCAACGGCGAGAGCCTGTATCTGACGTCCTGTTCCGGCTGTCACGGACACGTTGCCGAAGGCAAGGTCGGGCCAGGCCTTAATGACAATTACTGGACCTATCCCGCCAACACGACCGATGTCGGCTTGTTCTCGACGATCTGGGGCGGCGCCAACGGGATGATGGGCCCGCACAATGAGGACCTCAATCCGGAAGAAGCCCTCCAAGTGATTACCTGGATTCGGCACCTCTATACCGGACCGGTGGCGGATGCCGAGTGGCTCAACGATGAGCAAAAGAAGGCTTACACGCCTCACAAGGAAGGAGAGACCTTCGCCAAAGACGTCAAAGGTCAGTGCAAGCCACTGGAAGAATAGACGTCATTGGGAAGTCACGTCGTGCAGAAAAAATGCGCGATGGAAAAGCGGCGGGCGCGTCGCTATACGGGAGAGACGAAAGGAACAATCATGCGGACATTGGTCTATGCTTTGGCACTCGTCGCAGGTTCGGCATTCGCCGTGCCCGCCGTTGCCTATGATGGTCAGAAGTGCAAGGCACCCGGAAATTGCTGGGAACCGAAGCCGGGCTTCCCGGAGAAGATTGCCGGTTCGAAGTACGATCCGAAGCACGACCCCAAGGAACTCGCCAAGCAGGGCGACTCCGAGCGGGAGATGGAGGCACGTAACAAGCTGCGTGTCGACAACTTCAAGAAGACCGGCAAGTGGGAATACGACGTCTCGAAGATTGCCAAGAACTGAGTTGACGACAGGCGGCGTCCCGCGGACCGGTTTTCGCCGGGACGCCGCCATTCTCCGTAAGCTCGTCGATGGATGCGTGCCGCGCCAGAATTACGCCGGCCGCATGGTGAAAGCCTGCGTATGAACAACCCCCGCCACGGCGACGCGATGCTCACCGACTGGCGCGAGGCCGCCATCCGCTTCGAGCGGGAGGTCGGCAAGGCCGTCGTCGGCCAAGCTCGAGCCGTTCGGCTCGTCACGATCGCCATCTTTGCACGCGGACATGTGCTGCTGGAAGGCGATGTCGGCGTCGGCAAGACGACGTTGCTGCGCGCCGTGGCGCGTGTTCTCGGTGGCGCTTACGAGCGCGTCGAGGGCACCGTCGACATGATGCCTTCCGATCTGATCTACCACACCTATCTCGCCGAGGATGGGCGGCCACGCGTCGAGCCCGGCCCGGTCCTGCGCCGCTCCGAGGACCTGACGGTCTTCTTCTTCAACGAGATCAACCGGGCACGGCCTCAGGTTCATGCGCTGCTTCTGCGCCTGATGGCAGAGCGCAGCCTGACTGCCTTCAATCACGAGTACCACTTTCCCGATCTGCAGGTCTTTGCCGATCGTAACCGCGTCGAGCGCGAGGAAACCTTCGAGCTCCCGGCGGCGGCACGAGACCGTTTCCTCATGGAAATCGGCATGGAAGCGCCGCGCGATATCCAGGCGCGACGGGATCTCGTCTTCGATCCGCGCTTCCACGATACCGATGCCCTCATCGGCGAACTTGCGGAAGGCATCATCGATCACAGAGCGGTCTCGGGAATCGCGAACGCGATCCAGCATACGATCCAGGCGAGCCCCGAAATCGAAGCCTATGTCGTCGCTCTGTGGGAGGCCCTGGTGCGCCCGGCGAAGGCCGGCATCCGGCTCGACGGCATCGACATGGCAGCCCTCATCAAGGGCGGCGCCAGTCCGCGCGGCCTCGCCTTGCTGGTGCGCGCTGCCCGCGTACGGGCCTGGTTCGAAGGCCGCGAATGGCTCGTTCCGGAGGACATCCGCGACGTTTTCCCGGAGGTGATGGCTCACCGCGTCTTCCTGGAGCCCGTCTACGAGATGCGGCGCGAGACCATTGTGCCGAACCTGATCAGCGCAGTCTTCGACACGGTGCCCGCGCCGTGACCACGAGCGACATCGTCTATTTTCCTCGTCGGCGGCCCGGAGGCCATGCGTTCGGCGCCCATCGCGGCCGCGAGGCAGGAGGCCTCGGCACGTTCCGCGATCAGGTTCCATTCCTGCAGATGCCGGATGCCCGGCGCCTCGATATCCGCGCGACGATCCGCGATCCGTTCGAAGGCACCTATGTGCGCCGGTTCGAGATGCGGACACCGGTCGAGGTCTGGGCCCTTGTCGATCTCAGCGCCTCGATGCGGTTCCGAGGGGAGACCGATCGCAGGGCACTCGTCTCCGATCTTTGCGTTGCGCTCGCCGGCTCCGCAACCCGCATCGGTGACCCGTTCGGGTTAATCGGCTGCGATGGCGCGATCCGCCCGCATGTGTATTTGCCGGCTACAAAGCAACGCGGCGTCGCGGTCGACTGGGCTTCGCGCCTTGCGGACGTGGACTGCGATGGGCGCAGCGCCGAGGGCATGGCGGACGCCGCGCTCCGGCTGGCCGGGCGCCCGAAACTCGTTTTCGTGATCTCGGATTTCCGCTGGCCCGAACAGCTGATCGAGACCGTCTTCGCACGGCTCGCTTTGCACGATGCGGTGCCGATCCTGTTGGCCGACCGGGCAGAGGATGACGAGCTTCCCGCCTGGGGCCTGATGGAACTCGACGATCTCGAAGGCGCCGGGCGGCGGGTCGTGTTCATGCGCCCGAGTCTGCGCCGGCGCTGGCAGGCCGCTGAAGCGGACCGCATCGACACGCTCCGGCACATCGCCTCGACCCATGGTCGTTCGCCCTACCGGCTTGCCGGTCGCTTCGATGCAGAAGCGCTCAGTCGTCATCTCATGGCAACGTGAGGGGCGATCGTGGCGCGTCTCGCGATTTTCCTCCTCTGCCTGCTTCATTCGGGATTTGCGCTGGCGCAGGTGCGATCGGTCGAGGTGCGCGCGCCGCGCAGCTACGGCTATTTTCTCGGCGACCTGGTGCAGTCGCAGGTCGACATCATCGTCGATGAGGGCTTCTCGCTCCAGCCCGCGTCGTTGCCGAAGCCCGGGCCGGTGGCCTTTTGGCTCGACTTGCGCAGCTTAGACGTCACCGATGTCCCCGAAAGCGATCGCGAAGCCAAGCACATCCGGTTGAACCTGACCTATCAATCCTTCTACGCGGCGCTCGACACGCGAGCGATGGAGGTTCCGGGCTTCGCGGTGACGGTCGAGAACAAGACGGGCGGCGGCACCACCACCGCCGTCGCGCAGGTGCCGTCCTGGTCGATCACGGTCTCGCCTTTGCGGGAAATCCAGCCGCCACGGCGCGATGATCCAGCCGAATACATGAGGCCGGATGGACGTATCGCACCTGTCGATACTCGAAACGACATGCGGGCGGCCGGTCTCTGCGCCGCCCTGAGCCTGCTCGCCTTCGGCCTGCTGGCGCGGGATCGGGCCTGGGGACCCTTCGCCAAGCGACCGACCCGTGTCTTCGCAGCGGCTTTGCGCTCGTTGCGTGGTCTCTCGCGAGAGCCCGACCAGGACGCGGCCTATCGCAAGGGCCTGCTCGCGCTTCATCGCGGGCTCGACGGAACCGATGGCCGGCGGGTGCTCGCCGACGATCTGCCGGACTTCCTTGGCCGCCACCCGATCTATCGCGATGAAGCCTCCTCACTGGAAAGCTTCTTCGCGGTCTCCCGGCTCGCCTTCTTCGGCCGGGATACGGCGGCGGCCCGCTCGCAATGGCCTCTCGCACAAGCCGAGGCCGTCCTGCGCCGGCTCGCCGCAACCGAGCGGCAGGTGTGAGGTCGGCTATGGACCTGTTCGAGCGCCTCGGCACGACATCGCCCCTGGTCCTCTGGCTGCTGCCGCTCGCCCTGCTGCCGCTCGTTGCCTCCAGCCAGCGCATCACGCCGATCGCAGCAATCTCCGCCGCGCCAGTGGATGGCCTGTCGCGCGCGATCGGCTGGGTACTGAGGTTCGCCGGCATGCTCGCCATTGCCGGGCTGATCCTCGCTCTGTCTGGTCCCTATCGCTCCGGCGAGACGATCACCCGCATCGGCATCGGTGCCCAGGTGTCCATGCTGATCGACCGTTCGGGCAGCATGAACGAGACCTTTGCCGGCCGGCAGCCGTCGGGCGCCGAGGAATCCAAGGCGGCGGCATCCCGCCGCCTGCTCGGTGATTTCGTCGGCAGCCGCGCCCACGACCAGTTTGCGATCACGGCCTTTTCGACGGCACCAATGCTGGTCCTGCCGATGACCGATCGTCATCAGGCCGTGCGCGCCGCGATCGCCGCGATCGACCGCCCCGGCCTCGACTATACGAATGTGGCGCGCGGGCTCGGCATGGCGCTATCGCAATTCGGCACGGATGCGGCCGGGATCTCGCGTGTCGTCCTTCTGGTCTCGGACGGAGCGGCCGTCATCGATCCGAAGATCCAGGATCAGCTGCGGGCCGAATTCGCAAAGATCCGGCCCAATCTCTACTGGCTGTTCCTGCGCACCAAGGGCTCCGCCGGAATAGCCGACAAGCCCTCGGGCGAGGACACGCCGCAGGCGGCGCCCGAGCGTCACCTCGACCTGTTCTTCAAGAGTCTTGGAATCCCCTATCGCGCCTTCGAGGCCGAAGGCCCGGAAGCCGTCGCCGACGCGATCCGGCAGATCGAGAGCCTCGAGCGCGATCCGATCCCCTATACCGAGCGTAACCCGCGCCGCGACCTGACGCCCCTCGCCAACGCGCTCGCCCTCATCGCCCTCCTCATCCTCGTCGCCGGCAAGCTCCTCGAGGTCGATCTGCGCCGTGACCGGGATCGTGGCGTCCCAGTGCGAGAACCCGCCGCCGAGACCGAACCGTTGAGGCGGGCAGCATGAGCGCAATGCCTCCCTCTCCCGCTTCCGATCTCTCGCCGACCGCCTTCACGAGGCCGGTCGCGCTGCCGATGCAGCGCGGATGGCTTACGGCGCTCTGGGGCCGCATTCGGCCCTTGCTGCTGGTCGGCTTGCCTTTGCTGTTCGCAGGTCTTGCCATCGCGTTCGCCGCCTTCGCCTGGCGCGGCGCGCAGACGAACCGGACCATCGCCGGACTGCGTGACGGATCCGACATCGCCGTTGAGTCGAGTGCGCCCGTAGCCGCGCTGCTCGCGCGTCTCCAGTTCCTCGCCCAGCGCGACCGCCTGGACGAGGCCGAAGCCCTGATCGGCCCGATCGAGCACCATGCCGATGCCGACCTCATCGCCCGTGCACGGTTTTTCCTGGCCAATGCCCGACTGCGCCAGGCCTTCGGCCATCTCTCTCGGGGCAATATCGATCCGGCCGGGCCGCTCGTCATGCTGGCACGGCAGGATTATCGGCGCTCTCTGCAGGCCCGGCCCGATTTCTGGGACGCCAAGTTCAATTTCGACGTCGCCTCCAGGCTGATCCGGGATTTCCCGGATTTCGACCGCAAGCACGGCGACGAAATGCAGGCCGAGCCGAAGAAGATCTGGACCGACATCCCCGGTCAGCCGCGGGGTGCACCATGACGGCCGCCGCAAAGGCCTTTCTCCGGCGCAACCTGCGCGACAAGCGGTTCTGGCCGCTCGCCGGCGCACTCCTGCTCGTCGCCTTGAGTTTCATCGTGAAGCCGCTTTCGCTCACGCGGGACGGTGTCGCCGTCCTGGCGGTGGTCGACATCACCGGCAGCATGAACGTGCGCGACTATACCGGGGCCGACGGCAAGCCGGTGAGCCGGCTCGATACGGCGAGGCACGCCCTGAGCACGCTCGTCGCCGGGCTGCCCTGCGGCTCGCGCCTCGCGCTCGGCCTCTTTACCGAGCGACGCTCCTTCCTGCTGTTCGCGCCGATTGAGGTTTGCGCCAATTTTGCTCCGCTCGATGGTGCGATCTCAAGCGTCGACGCGCGTATGGCCTGGGAGGGCGACAGCCGGGTCTCGGCCGGATTGTTCCGTGCCATCGACCTGGCGGCGAGCCTCGATACCGATCTCGTGTTCATCACGGATGGCCAGGAAGCCCCGCCCCTGCCGAGCACCGGCGGTCCCCACTTCGACGGCCGCCCAGGCGCAGTACGTGGGCTGATCGTCGGCGCGGGCGGCTATGCTCTCTCGCAGATCCCGAAATACAACGATCGCGGCCGCGAGATCGGTTTCTACGGCGAGACGGACGTCCTGCAGGAGAACCGCTTCGGGCCGCCTCCGCCCGATGCCGAGAGCCGCGAGGGCTACAACGCCCGCAACTCGCCCTTCGGCGCTACGGCAGCCCACGGGACCGAGCATCTCTCTTCCGTACGCGAGTCCTACCTGAAGGGTCTCGCCAGCGAGACCGGCCTCACCTACGCTCATCTCGACGATATCCACAGCATCGCCCGCGCCCTGCCTGAGGCAGCGACGCCGCGGCCCCTGCCGGGGCGTCTCGATCTGCGCCCGCTCTTCAGCGCCGCGGCGCTCGCCTTGCTGATCGTGCTGTTCGCCGCTCCGCTTCTCGTCCGGTTCTCTGCGCCGTCTCTGCGTTCCATCCCGGAGCACTGGAGATTTCCTCCCAATCAAGGGAAAAGCTCATGAAACGCTCCCTACTCGCCTCAGCGGCTTTCGTCTTCGCGGCCGGCATCGCCCTGGCCCATGGCCCGACGCCACAGAAGGTCGATCAATCCATCACCATCGCCGCCAAGCCGGATGTGGTCTGGAAGGTCGCTGGCGATTTTGCCGGGATCGGCTCCTGGCATCCCGCCGTCGCGAAAAGCGAAGCCTCCGGCGGCAATGCGGAGGGCGGCAAGCGCAAGCTGACGCTCAAGAAGGGCGGCGTGCTTGCCGAATCCCTCGACGAATGGGATGCGCAGAAGCTCACTTATTCCTACCGGCTCGACGAGGCGGACCTGACGGCTCTGCCGGTCTCGTCTTATTCGGCGACCTTGACGGTCACACCGGACGGCGAGGGTTCGAAGGTCGAATGGATTTCACGGTTCTATCGCGGGGACACCGGCAACGAACCGCCGGAGAACCTGAGCGACGCGGCCGGAAAGGAAGCGATGAATGCCTATTTCTCAGAGGGGCTTAAGGGGCTGAAGGCGCAGATCGAGGGCAAGGCCACGCAATGAGGCCGCTATGGAGCGCCCTGCTGTCCGGCCTCGTCTGGCTGCTGGTGTCCGGCTCCGTCGAGGCGGCCTCGCTCTTTGTCGCGAGCCAAGGCGCGGGCGAACTCGCGCGGATCGACACGACGACCGATCGCGTCGCCGCGAAGATCCGCGTGGAGAAAAGCCCGGCTGTGGTCGCGGCCGATGCGCGCGGGCGCCTCTACCTCACGCATCCCGATTACCACGCGATTTCGATCGTCGAGGAGGGGACGAACCGTGTGCTGAAGCGCCTGCCCTATGACGGGCAGGCTTTCGGCATCGCCGCCGATCCGGACGGACGCTTCGTCTATGTCGGAGATTGGACGGCGGCCCGCGTCTCGCGCCTGTCGACGGAGACCGGTGCGATCGAGGGGACCGTCGCGGTCGGCAAGGATCCGGCGAATCTCATTCTCGACCGCAAAGGGCGGCTCTATGTGGCCGACCGCGAGAGCCACCAGATCAGCGTGATCGACACGGCCAGAATGGAGCGGATCGCAACCGTGCCGGTTGGAACCGCACCTTTCGCGCTCGGCCTGAGCCCGGCTCAGGATCGCCTCTATGTCGCGAATGTGCGCAGCAACGACCTCACCGTGATCGATACGGCGACCCTTAAGGCGCTGGCGACCGTGCCGGTCGGCGCGATGCCCTATGGCGTGGCGACGAGTCCGGACGGCAGCCAGGTGCTCGTTACCAATCAGCATGCCAGCACCGTCTCGGTTCTCGACGCGCAGACCCTCTCCGTCACGCGCACGATCAAGGTCGGCCAATATCCGGAAGGCATCGTCTGCGAGGGCGTGCATGCCTACGTGGCGAACTGGTTCTCGGACGACGTCACCATCATCGATCTGGCGAGCCTCTCCGAGATCGGCCGGATCAAGGTCGGTGAGGGACCACGCTATCTCGCTCTCGCATCCGCAGAGGATGCCCCGCGATGAAGGCAACAACTCTCGCCAGCGCATGCGTGATCCTGGCGCTCGGCGGCTGCGATGGCGGCGAGCCCGAACCCAAGGGCGACGAACAGCAGGTCGTCGCGACGCAGCACGAGGCCGACCTCGGCACCTGGCTGTCGCCGGTCGACCCGATGGATACCGGCCGCTGGCTCGCGAGCCGCGAGGCCGGCCACCTCCTCGCCAATGACGATGAGGCGAGCGTGAGGATGCGGCGGGATCTCGGACAGGCCAGCGCCTATTTCGTCGAAGAACAGCGCATGATCGCCAACCGCACTGCGCAGCTCGGACAGATGCTGGCAGATGCCGGAAAGGCCGAGTCGTACGATTCCCTGCTCGGTGGTCTGACCGGCATCGCGCAGGCCGCCAACCGGAAGCTGCTCTACGGCGAGATGTGCCAGCACTATTACAATACGCGCGAGCAGGGGATCGACCGCGGCGAAGCCCTCGCCAAGCTCGCCGAGCGCTACGGCACGCAGATCAAAGGTGAGGCGAGGCCGTGAGAGCGGGCGCCCGGAACGCACAGCGCGCGGAGGCTCCGCAGCGCGCCGCCCAAAGCGGCGAGGAAACCGGTGACGTCCTGATCATCGACGATCATCCGGTCGTGCTCAACGGCTTCCGCCGCATCCTCGAGGACCTGCATGTCGGCCGGATTCACGCGGCGACCGACATCGTCTCCGGCTATCGGCTCTATCATACGATTCGGCCCCCGATCGCCGTGATCGATCTCAGTTTCCAGGATCGCCCCCTGGCCGGCCTGTCGCTGATCCGGCGGATTCGGGCCTTCGACCCGGATGCAAAGATTCTCGCCTTCAGCATGTACGACGATCCAGTGGTCGCCTCGCGCGCGATTGAAGCGGGCAGCCTCGGCTACGTGCTCAAGGATGCGTCGGCGGCGATGCTCGTGGAGGCGTTCGAGGCGGTACGGGCCGGCCAGAGCTTTCTCGAGCGTCGGCTCGCGACGAGCGTCGCCATGATGAACATCTCCGGCCACGCCCGCCCGCTCGGCAGACTCAATGCGCGCGAATTGCAGATCCTGTCCCTCTTGAGCGACGGCAAATCCTACAGCGTCATCGCCGATCGTCTCTCAGTCAGCTACCGGACGGTGATCGGCGCCTGCTCGAACATCCGCCAGAAGCTGGGCGTGCGCACCTTGGCGGAGCTGATCCACGTCGCGGTCTCGCAGAACAGCACGAATATCAGGTAGGTTTTCGCCACCTGATAGGCCAGACGGTTTTCGTCGCTCGACGTCGCCGCCTAATTGAGAATACAAAAGCCGGCACCAGAACCTACGGTCTTCTCTTTTTCGCAGGACAGTGGAGCGTTCACCGGCTCAGGGACAGTTCCGGACGTGCCTACGATTTGCCCTGATCCCGCTCCGTCCAAAACACTGCGGTTGCCGTAGCTGACGCCACTGCGGTAACCATAAACGGCGCTGCCGCCCACGCTTCCATAGCTGGAAGCTCCGCCTCGATACGAGAGGTTGTTGCTCAGGATGCCGTCGCGCGGCGTCCGGTAATAGGGAGCCACATACGTGCCACGAGAATTGACGTAACCGCTCACCCGAACGAGTGGACCGCCATACGCACTCCGTCCCCCTCGTGCTTCAGCCTGAACGCCGAAGCTCAGAGCAACGAGGAACCCCGCACCAATCACCCGCCCAATCAGCATTTCCCACTCCTGTAACAGCGGGAGGATAGCCCTTACAGCTTACGCGCGAGAGAATGGAGACAGTGCAATTTTACGCGATGCGATGATTGAGCGTCGTAGGTCGACCGTGGCGGCATCACCAACGATACTGGGAGGGTATGTCTATTATTGCTCGCCTCTCGGTCCAGGATGGCCGGGCGGGACGATTTTGCAGTCCGTAGTGTGGAATGGTGGGCGCACAAGGGTTCGAACCTTGGACCCGCTGATTAAGAGAACGAAATCCGGCGTTTTCCGGCGTATCCCAGGGTTGCACTGCGTAGTGCTAACCATCTGATCGAACAGCGCTTTCGTATCACGGCGTTTCGGCTCATATCATAGTCTTTCACCTCACGGTGGCGATCCGGTGGCGATTTTTCAGCCCGGATCGCCACGGGTTTGGAAGGTCTAGATATGACCAAGCTCGATCCGGGGTTCCTCAAAAGCCTTTCGCCCGTCGACAAGCTGACGACGTACTTCGACGATTCGTTGCGTGGTTTCGGGCTGCAATGCCGGCCGAGCGGCGAGCGGCGCTGGGTCATCGAATACCGGCTCAAAGCCAGCGGACGGGGCGGCGGCAAGAAACGGCTGATTCTCGGCAGCCCCGCCGAATTCTCGCCCGACGCAGCCCGCTCAGCCGCAAAAGACATCTTGGCCCGTGTCCGGCTCGGCAAGGACCCGCAAGCGGAAGCGCGGGCAGCTCGGGAGGCAGAGAGGGCAGCTCGGGAGGCCACGACGGTCGTTCAACTCGTCTCGGCGTTCTTGGAGCAACACGTTCGAGAACTCCGAAAGGCGACCACTTATCGCAGCTATGAGCAGGCGTTGCGGACGTGGCTGATTCCCCACTTGGGGAGCCGAGCGGCACGCGACGTGCTCCGAGCCGATATTACTAAGCTTCGTCAGGCCGTGGCAGCCGGAAAGGCCGGCGCGACCGATCCGAGGGGGTGCCGCCCCCCAGGGGGGAAGCTGATCGCCAATCGCGTCATCGCAATCACGGCGAGCATGTACGGTTGGGCCGAGGAGGCCGGGCTGGTGCCGGAAGGCCATTGTAATCCAGCCAAGCGGATCAAGCGCTTCCAAGAACACAGCAAGGAACGATTCCTCGATAGCGAAGAATTGACCCGTCTCGGTGACGCTATCACCCTGGGAACGACTGACGGGATTGCCTGGAATATCGATCCGTCTAAGCCGAAGAGTAAACACGTACCAAAACAGGCTGCGTCACAACGGATCAAGATTAGTCTTCATGTGGCATCCGTGATCCGGCTTCTGGTCTTCACCGGTGTCCGTAGAAGTGAAATCACCGGCCTTCGCTGGGATGAAGTCGATTTGAAGCAGGGGTTGCTGCGGCTCAAGGATTCCAAGACTGGCAAGAAGACGATCATCCTCAATGCACCTGCTCTAGCGATACTGGCAGAATTGCCCCAGATGGGAATTTACGTCTTCCCGAACCGAGCCGATCCGCTCAATCGTCCGATGGATAATTTCGACAAAGCTTGGCGCGCGATCATTCGTCAAGCAAATCTACCCGGCCTGCGCATCCACGATCTTCGCCACACTCATGCCTCGACTGGCGTTAGTGACGGAATGTCCTTGCCGATGATTGGCCGTTTACTTGGCCACAAGAACGTTAATACGACGGCTCGTTATGCGCATCTTCATCACGACCCGGTCCGGCAGGCCAGCGAGCGGATCGGCGCGGCGCTGCAGTCTGCCATGCGGGGCGGCAAGCCCTCTGGCGACGTGATGCCGCTGCGCCGGGGCGGCACGGATGCCGCCTAAGCTCAAGCATCGCGTCGGGGCGCTTGACTGGCTTATGCCTGCCGAGGCCGGCCGGCTCACGACGGTGCCGCCGCCAATGCCGCCCTCGGACGCCGAGCGCGCGGCAATGGCGGCTCTATTCGCGGCGTGCGGCAGCCGTGATCCGGCCTTCATCTACGCCATGGTGATCGACGAAGCCGCGCATCGCCCGCCCGGTATAGACCCCCCCTTTGGGCCGCCCTCAGACGCCGAGCGCCGTGCCGTGTTGGCGCTTGTGAAGGCATGCGGCAGCCGTGATCCGGCCGACATCCTCGCCATGCTGATCGACGAAGCAGAGCGCCGTGCCGTGTTGGCTCTTGTGAAGGCATGCGGCAGCCGTGATCCGGCCGTCATCCTCGCCATGCTGATCGACGAAGCCGAGCGCGTCGCCAAGGCCCGCGCGCGCACGGATCGCCGTGTCTCGTGGCCGGGGCGTGAGGCTTTCGAGATCGAAGAGCCAACAGCAAGCGAGCCCGGCCGAGTCTGGATCAGGTGGCCGCGAACCGTGCGGGCGATCGGAAGTAGGCAAGTCCGGTATTTCGTGCCTCGGTTCAAGATAGGCGGCCGACTGCTCCCGCCGCGCCGCATCCGGCCGACGCGGAGGCAGATCGAGGCGCGCATGGCAATCGGGATCACATTGGAACTTGCCGAACATGTCGGACGCGGGCGGCCACCGAAGGACAAGAAACGGCGAGCGTTGCGCGAAGCAATCACGCGGTTTCGGTGCGAAGGGCTCAGAACCCGGCAAGGATACAAAACGGAGGAAGCCACAGAACGCGACAGATTTGTCGAAAGTCTTGCGGCCAAAGAGGGTCGTGATAGGCCAATACGTGAGGATTTC
>JBGAFL010000054.1:0-34409 GCA_044227265.1 Methylobacterium sp. | reverse complement strand
CGAGACCACGCCGACGGCGCGGCTGGCATCGGTCACGTAGACCGCCTGCCCGCGCGCATAGGCCGGATGGATCTTCACGGCCGTATGCACGCGGCTGGTGGTGGCGCCGCCGATCAGCAGCGGCATGTCGAAGCCTTCGCGCTCCATCTCGGCCGCGACGTTGACCATCTCGTCGAGCGAGGGGGTGATCAGGCCGGACAGGCCGATGATGTCGACATTCTCCTTTTTGGCGGTCTCGAGGATCTTGGCGGCGGGCACCATCACGCCGAGATCGATGATCTCGTAATTGTTGCAGGCCAGCACGACGCCGACGATGTTCTTGCCGATGTCGTGCACGTCGCCCTTCACGGTCGCCATCAGCACCTTGCCGGCGGATTGGCGCGTGGACACGCCGCCATTGGCCTTCTTCTCTTCCTCCATGAAGGGTTCGAGATGGGCGACCGCCTGCTTCATCACGCGGGCGGACTTGACCACCTGCGGCAGGAACATCTTGCCGGAGCCGAACAGGTCTCCGACCACGTTCATGCCGGCCATCAGCGGGCCCTCGATGACGTGGAGCGGCCGTTCCGCGTTGAGGCGGGCCTCTTCCGTATCCTCGATGATGTATTCGGTGATGCCGTTGACCAGCGCATGCTCGATGCGCTTCTCGACGCTGGCCTCGCGCCAGGACAGATCGGCGGTCTTGGCCTTGGCATCGCCTCCGGTCTTGAAGCGCTCCGCCGCTTCCAGCAGGCGCTCGGTCGAGTCGTCGCGCCGGTTGAGGACGACATCTTCGCAGAGATCGCGCAATTCAGCCGGGATCTCGTCATAGACGGCGAGCTGGCCGGCATTGACGATGCCCATATCCATGCCGACCTGGATGCAGTGATACAGGAATACGGCGTGCATCGCCTCGCGCACCGGCTCGTTGCCGCGGAAGGCGAAGGACAGGTTCGAGACGCCGCCCGAGATATGGGCATGGGGGAGTGTCTGCCGGATCGTGCGGGTCGCCTCGATGAAGGCGACGCCGTAGGGGTTGTGCTCCTCGATACCGGTGGCGACCGCGAAGATGTTCGGGTCGAAGATGATGTCTTCCGGCGGGAAGCCGACTTCCTCGGTCAGCACCTTGTAAGCCTTGGTGCAGATCTCGACCTTGCGCTCGTAGGAATCGGCCTGGCCCTGCTCGTCGAAGGCCATGACCACCACGGCGGCGCCGTAGGAGCGGCAGATCTTCGCTTCCTTGATGAATTTCTCGACGCCCTCCTTCATGGAGATCGAGTTCACGATCGGCTTGCCTTGCACGCATTTGAGGCCCGCCTCGATCACCTCGAATTTCGAGGAATCGACCATGACCGGCACCCGGGCGATATCGGGTTCGGCCGCGACGAGGTTGAGGAACTCGACCATCGCCTTCTGCGAATCGAGCAGGCCCTCGTCCATGTTGACGTCGATCACGGCCGCACCGTTCGCGACCTGATCGCGGGCGATATCGAGCGCCGCGGCGTAGTCGTTGTTTGTGATGAGCTTGCGGAACTTGGCCGAGCCGGTGACGTTCGTGCGCTCGCCGATATTCACGAAGGGGATTTCCTTCGTCAGCGTGAAGGGTTCGAGGCCCGACAGGCGCATCAGGCGCGGGATCTCGGGGATGACGCGCGGCTTCTTGTCAGCCACCGTCTCGGCGATGGCGCGGATGTGGTCCGGCGTGGTGCCGCAGCAGCCGCCGACCATGTTGACGAGGCCCGACGCGGCAAATTCGCCGACGAGCTTGGCCATGGCTTCGGGGCTCTCGTCATAGAGGCCGAATTCGTTGGGCAGGCCGGCATTCGGATAGGCACAGACCAGCGTCTCGCAGACGCGGGACAATTCAGCGATGTGGCCGCGCATCTCCTTGGCGCCGAGCGCGCAATTGAGCCCGATGGTCAGCGGCGAAGCATGGCGCAGCGAGTTCCAGAAGGCTTCAGGCGTCTGGCCGGACAGAGTGCGGCCTGACAGATCCGTGATCGTTCCCGAGATCATGATCGGGAGCCGGATGCCGGTCTCGTCGAAGACCTGCCAGGTCGCCGCGACCGCCGCCTTGGCGTTCAGCGTGTCGAAGATCGTCTCGATCAGGATCAGCTCGGCGCCGCCGTCGATCAGGCCGCGCACCTGCTCGACATAGGCTTGGCGGACCTGGTCGAAGGTGACCGCTCGGTAGCCGGGATTGTTGACGTCCGGCGAGATCGACAGAGTCCGATTGGTCGGGCCGATCGCGCCGGCGACGAAGCGGCGGCGGCCGTCCTTCTCCTCGGCGAGCTTGGCAGCCTCGCGGGCAAGACGCGCGCCTTCCTTGTTCAGTTCGTGGATGATCGATTCCATGCCGTAATCGGCCTGGGCGATCGTCGTGCCGGAGAAGGTGTTGGTCTCGCAGACATCGGCGCCGGCGAGGAAGTAATCGAGGTGGATTTTCCGGATGGTGTCAGGTTGGGTCAGGATCAGGAGATCGTTGTTACCCTTCTGATCATGGGCATGGTCCATGAACCGGGCGCCGCGAAAATCCGCCTCGCCGAATTTGTATTGCTGGATCACCGTGCCCATCGCGCCGTCGAGCACGAGGATTTTCTCCGCAGCGCGCTTGCGCAGGGCAGCCTCGATCTCGGTACCGTCGACAGGGCGAAGGTCAGTCATTCTGAAGTCTCGCAAAAGATCGGACGTCGCAGCGGGCGCGCCCATGGAGGTCGCGCTCGTGAATGTCGCTCCGTCGTTGCGAGGCGAAGCCGAAGCAATCCAGTCTTTCCGCCAAGCGGCGAGGTTTCTGGATTGCGTCGCGTTGCTCGCAATGACTGGAAATGATGCTCGCTTCCGGCTTACGCTGCGGCCTTGCGCACCGCCGGCGCCGCTGCCGCGCGCAAGCCGAGGATGTGGCAGATCGCGTAGACGAGATCCGAGCGGTTCATCGAGTAGAAGTGGAAGCCGGTAATGCCCTCGTCGACGAGGTCGACGACCTGCTCGGCCGTCACCGAAGCAGCAACGAGGCGGCGGGTATCGGGATCGTCGTCGAGTCCCTCGAAACGGGCGGCGAGCCAGTAGGGCACCGAGGCTCCGGTGCGGCGCGCGAAATTCGCGGCCTGCTTGAAGTTCTGCACCGGCATGATGCCCGGGACTATCGGAATGGTGATCCCGGCCGCGCGCACCTTGTCCAGATAGCGCAGGAAGACCTCGTTATCGAAAAAGAACTGGGTAATCGCGAGATCGGCGCCGGCATCGACCTTGGCCTTCAGCGCGTCGATATCGGCTGCGAGGCTCGCCGCTTCCGGGTGCTTCTCAGGATAGGCCGCCACCGCGACCTGGAAATCGCCGATCTTCTTGATGCCGGCGACGAGGTCGCAGGATTGGGCATAGCCGCCCGGATGCGGGCGATATTGCGAGCCGACGCCGCTGACCGGATCGCCGCGCAGCGCCACGATGTGGCGAACGCCGACATCCCAATAGGATTGAATGACCTCGTCGACCTCTTCCTTCGTCGCATTGACGCAGGTGAGATGCGCGGCCGGTTTCAGATTGGTCTCCTTGACCATGCGCGCGACGGTGTTGTGCGTGCGCTCGCGGGTCGAGCCGCCGGCGCCGTAGGTCACCGAGACGAATTTCGGCTGAAGCGGGGCCAAGCGCTCGATCGATGACCACAATACCCGTTCCATCTCGTCAGTCTTCGGCGGGAAGAATTCGATCGAGATGTTGATCGGGCGGAAGCCGTCGCGGCTGGCGCGGTAATCGGAGCCTCTGGGCATCGTTACAATCCTTGTTGAGCGATTCGAACGAATTGGGACGAGATGTCTGGTGATTCAGGCGTTTAGGCGACGGCGCGCTCCGGAGCCGTCGACGTGAAGGCAGATTGGGCCGCAGCGTCCTCGGCAAGCCAAAGCGTGACGGTCAAAGGATGTTCGGTTCCGTCGGCGGGCGCGATGTTGCGGTGCTGGACGTGATCCAGACCCGCTTCGACGAGCCAGCCGGCGACCTGATCCGGAGCGAAGCCGAGGCGGCGATGGGCCTGCGTCTCGCGCAAGGTCTCGAGTTCGTGCGGCGCGAAATCGACCACGAGTAGCCGACCGCCCGGCGCCACCAGGCGGGCGGCCTCGCGGAGCGCACGAGCCGGATCGTCGAGGTAATGCAGAACCTGATGGACCACGACGAGATCGAAGCTCGCACGGCCGAAGGGCGGCGCATGGATGTCGCCCTGGCGCAGATCGATCCGGGACAGGCCGGCCGCCTCGAGATTGGCGCGCGCCACCGAGAGCATCGCATGGCTCGAATCGAGGCCGACAGCACGCGAGACGCGAGGCGCCAGAAGCCCGAGCATACGCCCCGTGCCGGTGCCGAGATCGATCAGGCTGCCGATGGGGCGCGGACCGAGCGCCTCGAGCACCGCCGCTTCGACGGTCGCCTCGGGAACGTGAAGAGACCGCAGCCGGTCCCATTTGGGCGCGAGCCGGGCAAAGAAAGTCTGTGCCGATTCCGCGCGCTGCAGGCGCACGGCGTCGAGCCGAGCCCTGTCCTCGGAGAGCGGGGGCTCGGAGCGATCGAGACCGGCGATCATCGAATCGACGAGCCCAGCGCGGACCTCCCGCAAGCGAAAGAAGGCCCAGGCACCCTCGCGGTGGCGCTCGACCAGATCCGCCTCGACGAGCAGCTTGAGATGGCGCGAGATGCGTGGCTGCGATTGGCCCAGGATGTCGGTGAGATCGGAGACGGACAATTCGCCGTCGGTGAGCAGAGCCAGGATGCGCAGGCGCGTTTCCTCGGCCGCCGCGCGCAGAACGCCGAGAGCGTCCTGGAAGGGGATCGAGAGCGTCGTGTTGGCTCGCGTGAGAGACATAAAGATATCTTTATATGAAATTTTCGAACTGTGCAAGCAGTTGGTTCGAACTCGATTGCCGGCACGCTCAAAAAAAGGACCAAGCGGAGACCCGATGCCGACACATGCTGGCGAACCGCGTTCGCATCGTGTCGCCACTGCGCGCAAAACGAGTCCGACCCGATCATTTTCGAGGGTTGGCAGGGGGGTCTCGCACCCGCGCCGTTCAGACGGCCTCGGGGGAGGGCGTGTTCCAGAGCCAGGCGGCCCCACGGACGCCCGATTCGGCACCGTGGCGGCTCGCGCGAATCGGCGTCGCGAAGTGGTCCGAGAAGACATGCGGCGCGACGCGATCGGGCAGAGCGACGAGGATCTCGGGCACGGTCGAAAGTCCGCCGCCGAGCACGATCACATCGGGATCGAGAATATTGACGACATGAGCGATGCCGCGCCCGAGCCTATCGAGATAGGCGTCGAGAGTACGGCGCGCCGCTTGGTCTCCGGCCCGCATTGCCGAGACGATGGCTTCGCCACCCATGGTCATTCCAGTGCGCCGGGCATGATCGGCGGCGAGCCCGGGCCCCGAGAGCCAAGTCTCGATGCAGCCGTTTCGCCCGCAATAGCAGCGCGGTCCCGGCCGTTCCTCGTCGCGCGGCTGGGGCAGCGGATTGTGACCCCATTCGCCGGCAATGGCGTGGCGGCCGGTCAAGGCACGACCATCGAGCGCGATTCCCGACCCAACGCCGGTGCCGAGGATCACCGCCCAGACGACGCGGACGCCTGCTCCGGCGCCGTCGACGGCTTCCGAGACGGCAAGGCAATTGGCGTCGTTCTCGACGCGGATCGGCCGTCCGAGAACCCGCGCCATGTCGGTGGCAAAGGGCCGGCCGTTGAGCCAGGTCGAGTTGGCGTTCTTGACGAGACCACTCGCCGGCGAGATGGCGCCGGGCATGCCGATGCCGACGGTTACCGTAGCTCCGACTTGCCTTTCCAGAACCTCGACGAGATCGCGAATTGCGAGAAGCGTTGCGTCGTAATCGCCGCGTGGCGTGGCAATACGCTGCTCGGCCCTCGTCACTCCGTCCGCATCGAGGGCGATGCCGGCGATCTTGGTGCCGCCGAGATCAATTCCGATGCGAACGGGCCGGCCCGTCACGTCACGGTCATTCCGCGGCGGCGGCCTTCGGGACGGTTACGGACGTAGTCCCATTCGTCTCTTCGGTCAGGCCCGGATCGTGATCCGAGATGTCGGTGCCGATCGCGAGCGGATGTGCCATCACCTCGTTGAGCTTGTTGGTGTCGAGCTCGCCCTCCCAGCGCGAGACCACGACGGTGGCGACGCCGTTGCCGACGAGGTTGGTCAGCGCGCGGCATTCCGACATGAACTTGTCGATGCCGAGCACCAGCGTCATCGCCGCGACCGGCACCGGGTTGTTGGGGATCGCCGAGAGCGTTGCGGCCAGCGTGATGAAGCCGGCGCCGGTGACGCCCGAGGCGCCCTTCGAGGTCAGCATGGCGACGCCGATGATCGTGGCATATTGCCAGAAGGTCAGCTCGGCGCCGACCGCCTGAGCCAGGAAGATCGTCGTCAAGGTCATGTAGATGTTGGTACCGTCGAGATTGAACGAATAGCCGGTCGGGATAACAAGGCCGACCACCGAATCCGAGCAGCCGAGCCGCTTCATCTTGGTCATCATGTGCGGCAGCACCGTCTCCGAGGACGACGTGCCGACGACGATCAGCAACTCGTCCTTGATGTAGGCGAGGAACCTGAGGATCGAGAAGCCGCAGAACTTGGCGATGGTGCCGAGCACCAGCAGGATGAACAGCAGCGAGGTCGCGTAGAAGGTGCCGACCAGCCATGCGAGGTCGATGACCTTGCCGATGCCGTATTGGCCGATGGTGAAGGCCATGGCGCCGAAAGCGCCGATCGGCGCGAGCTTCACGACGAGGCCGATGATCCGGAAGAAGATCTGCCCGGCCGTGTCGATCGCGCGATTGATGCCCGCCGCGCGAGCGCCCATGCCGGAGATGACGACGCCGGTCAGGATCGAGACCAGCAGCACCTGGAGCAGGTCGCCCGTCGTAAAGGGTTCGAGGAAACTCTTCGGAATGATCGCCAGGATATGGGCGACCGTCGAATCGGCCGCGGCCTTGGCGGCATAAGCTTCGACCGCTTTGGGATCGAGCTTTGACGGATCGGCGTGGAAGCCCGCGCCCGGCTGCACGATTTCGGCGACGAGCACGCCGATGAGCAGCGCGAGGCTCGAGACCACCTCGAAATAGATCAGCGCCTTGAGGCCGACGCGGCCGACTTTCTTGAGATCGCCGATCGAGGCGATGCCGTGCACGATCGTGCAGAAGATGATCGGCGCGATCAGCATCTTGATCAGGCCGATGAAGGCATCGCCCAGCCATTTGAGCGACTTGCCCCATTCGGGCCAGAGATAGCCGACGAGGACGCCGATCGCGATCGCGATCAGCACCTGAATGTAGAGGATCCTGTACCAGGGTGTGTGGCTGGCTGGCGCGACGGGACCGTCATGCGTCATCGATTGGGCCATGTTTCCTCACCGATTCTGCTGCCTGCGGGATTAATCCGCCTGCGGGCCTCTTCTGAGCCAAGTAGGAACGCTAGCGGGTTTGTCCGCTCTGCTCAACGGATCGGTAATCCAACTTGGGCGCTCGCATAAAGAATTGTGTCGAGATCGTGGCGGCGCCGCTATTCGGCTTCCCGGCGTGATGGCACTTTTCGATGGCGGCCGAGCTTCCGCAACCGAGTCGAGGGACACAGCCCGGAACGGAGGCTTCGACGGCCGTGCCGACGAACCCGGAGTTCCCCGTGTCTCTTCTCCGCTTGCTCGCCGCTGCCGTTATCGGTGGCTTGGTCCTATGCGTCTCGCTGCCCGCCGAGGCCGGCGTCGTCGCGCAAATCAATCCGTCCAGCCAGCGCATGCGCGTCTTCGTCGACGGCATGCTCGCGCATGATTGGCCAGTTTCGACTGCAAAGCCGGGCTATGTCACGCCAAGGGGCAGTTTCCGCGTCGGGATGATGGCCGCGAACGGCTATTCGCACAAATACCGATCGCCGATGCCCTACGCGATGTTCTTCCGCGGCAGCTATGCCATCCACGGCACCACGCATGTCGGCTCGCTCGGCAGGCCGGCGAGCCATGGCTGCGTCCGGCTCGCACCCGGGAATGCACGAATGCTGTTCCGGCTCGCGCAGGCGCGCGGCGGAGCGCGGGTCGTCATCCAGGATTGAACCCGGAGCCGGTTACGGCCCCGGGCTGAATGCGATGCGCATTCCAACGCCCTAGGTGCGGCTCAGTTCTGGTTGGTACGGCGCGGGCGGACCGTCCAGCGCTCGAACGAAGCGTCGAGATCATCGTCGCGGGCCGGTTCGCGCGGTTGATTGATCGCAGCGCTGAGCGCTTGCGACAGACTTTCGATCACGTCGTCGATCCGGGCATCGCCCTTCGGTGCGCCCTTGTCGTCCCCCTTGGGCCCGTCTTCGTTCGCAGAGGGCTTTGCTGGCGCTTCCGGCTCGGCTTTCGCGGTGGCCTCGTTCGGCGCGGCCGCCGGCTTGGCAACGGCCGGTTCGGGCGCGTTCGGCTTTGAAGCCTCGGGCGGTTTTGCGGCTTCCGGCGGCTTCGCCGGCGGTTCGGCCGCAGCCGGAGTCGCGGGCTTGGCCGGAACCGGCTCGGACGCGTTCGGCTTTGCGGCTTCCTGCGGCTTTGTGGTCTCCGGCAGCCTAGCCGGCGCCGCGGCCGCGGCGGGCTTGGCCGGCGTCGCCTCAGGCTGGTTCGGCTTTGCGGCCTCCGGTGGCTTTGCGGTCTCCGGCGGCTTGGCCGGCGGTGCGGCCGCGGCGGGCTTGGTGGGCGCCGGAGCGGGAGCTGGGTTTGGCTTGGTAGCTTCCGGTGCCTTGGCCGAGGGCGTATCGGTCGGCGCTCGCGCAGGCGCAGGCGCCGGGGTTGGAGCGGGTGCGACAGGCCGGCGAAGCCCACCGCCGGAATTGAACCCGAAACGCGGCTCGAGCAGATCGAGCACCGCTTCGAGAGCGGCATTGCTCAAGTCCGCAGCATCGGAAGCCGGCGATCCCTGAAGGGCGATCGTATGACGCTCGTAGGCGGAATCGCCCGACACGTCCTGTCCGAACCAGATCGGCACCGAGAAGGCTCCGGCGCTTGCCTCGTCCTCGAAGCCGACGCTGGCGAGATCGAGCCCGCCCGGGCTGCTGTAGCGATCGATGGTGACTTCGTGGCCGCCGCCGAGCGGCAAGGTGGTGCGCTCGTAGACAGCCTTGCCGGGGCAGACGTCGAGGAGGGCATCGCCGTGGCCGCGCGGCACCTCGGTGCGCTCCTCGATGGTCTTCCCGTCGGCGCCCTTGGCGATCAGGACGAGGTGGCAGACCTGGCCATCGACCCGCACGAACGATGTGCGCCCGGCCTGTGGAGCGAAATAGCCCTCGGTGATCCGTGAACCGCCCCGTTCCTTGCGGATAAGCCGCACCAGGGACGGCGCTACCAGAAATCGCCGAACGACATTCATGCACTCATCTCCGCAGGGCCTCGTGCCCGGCTCTCGTCATCTGCCTCCGCCCGCGACCGTGGTGATCCCGGCCTTACGATGCGGCTATGGAGCATCGACAATGCCGGCTTCAGTCGACGAGGCAAAACTCACTACACCGAAGCACGGGGCGGCATGGTGCGACCACCGCTAAGCGAAATGCCGTCGAAATCAAGGCCATATGCGACAACTTCGACATGTGGGCCCAAGACGATCCCCATGGCAAAACAATTCCCGCTGGCCGGCGTGCCTGTTCAATCGCTCGGCGCGAAGGTCAGAGCCACGCCGTTCATGCAATAGCGTTGGCCGGTCGGGGCCGGACCATCGTCGAAGACATGGCCGAGATGGCCTTTGCACCGAGCGCAATGCACCTCGTTGCGGATCATGCCGTGGCTGCGATCCGTCTGTATCTCGGTTGCGCCTTCGAGCGGCGCGAAGAAACTCGGCCAGCCGGTGCCGGATTCGAACTTGGTGCCGGTCTCGAACAGCGGCGCACCACAACCAGCGCAGGAATAGGTGCCGGAACGCTTCTCGGCGAGGAAGCAGCTCGTCCCCGCGCGCTCGGTGCCGTGCCCGCGCAGCACCTGATATTGCTCCGGGGTGAGCGTTGCACGCCATTCCGCATCGGTGCGGGTCTCCGGCGGGCCTTCTGCTGGATCGGGTGCGGCCATCTCGTCCTCCCTTTCGATTCTCACTTTGGCATGCGCGGTGTTCTCACGCAGCAGCCCCGACCGAATCCGCCATCCGTGTCGCGCGGGTGTTCGGCGGCATCTCCGAAGCCGTTGTCGAAACGCGCGCCGTCCGATGCTCGATCTCGGCGTTGATCTCGCCGCCGAGCAGCACGATCGTCGCCGAGATCCAGATCCAGGTCATGAAGCCGATCGCGGCACCGAGCGAGCCGTAAGTCTCGTTGTAGTTCCCGAAATTGGCGACGTACCAGGAAAACAGGATCGAGGCGGCGAGCCAGAGCAGGCCCGCCAGCGTGCTGCCTGCCGCGACCCAGCGCCAGCGTACCGGTTTCCGGCTCGGGCCATAGCGGTAGAGCAGCGACAATCCGCCGAGGACGACGAGGAACAAGGCCGGCCAACGCAGGAGCGCAAGCGTCCAGGCGCCCTTCTGCAAGCCGATGAAATTGAAGACGACGGGCAAAACCACGATCGCCGACAAGGCGAGGATGACGACGAGCAAGGTGCCGCCGGTGAAAGCGAGCGAGCGCAGGTTGAGCCAGAAGAAGTTCCGCTTCTCGTCCGCCTCGTAGACGATGTTGAGGGCATCGAACATCGCCTTCATCGCGGCATTGGCGCTCCACAGCGAGAGAAGGAGGCTGGTGAAGAAGGTCACGCTCAGGGTGCCGCCGCCTTTCGCCGCGATGCGCTTGACCTGATCGCCGATGATCTCGATCGCCCCGGAAGGCAGTACGCCCTGCATTGCCGAAAGGTGCTGGTTGATCGCACTCACATCGGCGAACAGGCCGTAGCAGGAGACGAGCGCGGCGATGGCCGGGAACAGCGACAGCAGCGTGTAGAAGGTGACACCGGCCGCGACCGAGAGCACGCGATCCTCGTTGAACTCCCGATAGATCCGGACGGCGATGCCCCTCCAGCCGCCTGCCGGGAACTCTGCGGGATGGGCGGCGGCGCGACCCTGGTCCTGTTGCGCGGCTGCCAGCCCTCGTGAGACGCGGCCCGACTGCACCTCGCCAATCTCCTCCGGCCGGGGATGCGTGCCGTCCGATTCCGGATCGCCGGCTTCTCGCAAGGCCGCACGCCGCGGCACCGTGCTGATCGCGATCAGCGCCGCGCCGAGCATCAGCGTCCAAAGCAGAGCGGATGTCCCGCCGCTCGAAGCGGCCGGGGAGGGCGCGGATTGAGGCATCAACGAACCGGAAGCGGGTGCGGCCCCCGCATGGCGATCTCAGCTCAACGTCGCGCAGGCTTGGCCGTTCCGCAAATGCGCCAGATGAAGGGGTGGGCTGGCCGAGGACGATCAGGGCGCGAGAGGCTTCGTCAATGACGAAGCATGGATGAAGCATTCCCGAATTGTCTCAGTGTGCGTTTTAGATCAGCTTTCGTCAATCAAGAAGGATGAGCGATCGAAAGGATATGACCATGCGCAGCATCGGATTGGATACAGCGGCATCGGGCGATGCCTGGCAGCGTGCCGCAGCCCTTGTCCTCCTCGCATTGTTCCTTGCATCGGCCGTGCTCGACCGGCGCAACGGTCTGTCGGTCGAGATGGCCGGCATGCCAAAGGTCGTCGCGGCGCCTTCGGTCCCGCTGACCACGGACGAACTGATCCGCGAGATGCTGACTCACGATTGAAGCGTGTTTCAGGACGAGGCCGGCCTCGTGTTCAACGGCTGCCGGGCTCGCGATAGAGCCCGGCATGGGTCTCGCGCAGGACGTTCTTCTGCACCTTGCCCATGGCGTTGCGCGGCAGATCGTCAGCAAATACTACGCGTTTGGGTAGCTTGTAGCGCGCGAGCCGGCCCTCGAGAGCCGCGAGGATGCCGGCCTCGTCCGGTGCATTCGGGCCGGGAACGACGATCGCGGTGACCCCCTCGCCGAAATCGTCGTGGGCCACACCGATCACCGCGGATTCGACGATGCCCGGCAGCGCGTCGATCTCGGCCTCGACCTCCTTCGGGTAGACGTTGAAGCCTCCCGAGATGATGAGGTCCTTACCGCGCCCGACGATGTGGACGTAGCCGCGCGTATCGACCTTGCCGAGATCGCCTGTGATGAAGAAACCGTCGGATCGGAATTCGGCCGCGGTCTTTTCCGGCATGCGCCAATAGCCCTTGAACACGTTCGGCCCCTTGACCTCGATCATGCCGACCGCCTCCGCCGGCAATTCTGCGCCGGTTTCCGGATCGACCACGCGCAGGGAAACATCCGGCAGAGGGAAGCCGACCGTGCCGGCGATGCGCTCGCCCTCATACGGGTTCGAGGTGTTCATGTTGGTCTCGGTCATGCCGTAGCGCTCGAGGATACGGTGGCCGGTACGGGCGAACCATTCGCGATGCGTCTCGGCGAGCAGCGGCGCTGAGCCCGAGACGAACAGGCGGAAATGCGCGGTCGCCTCGCGCGTCAGGCCCGGCTCCTTGAGGAGGCGCGTATAGAAGGTCGGCACGCCCATCATCGCGGTCGCGCGCGGCATCAAGGCCAGGATCAGCTTCGGATCGAGCTTCGGCAGCCAGAGCATCGCGCCGCCGGTTAGGAGCACGGTGTTGGTCGCGACGAACAGCCCGTGGGTGTGGAACACGGGAAGGGCATGGATCAGCACGTCGTCTGGCGTGAAACGCCAGTAATCGGCGAGCGTCAGCGCGTTCGAGGCGAGGTTGTCATGGCTCAGCATGGCGCCCTTGGAGCGCCCGGTCGTGCCGGAGGTGTAGAGGATCGCGGCGAGATCGTCTGGGCCGCGCGGCACGTCCGCGACATCCGATCTGGCGGCATCGGCCGCCTCGGCGAGCGGGCCGCTCCCCGACGAATCCAGGGTACGCAGCACCGGGACGCGGGCCTCTCGCGCAACCGTACCGAGCGTCGCTTCGCGGCCCGGATCGCAGACGAAGACGGTCGGCTCGGCATCCGAGAGGAAATAGGCGATCTCGGGATCGGTATAGGCGGTGTTGAGCGGCAGATAGACGGCCCCGGCCCGCACCGCGCCGAGATAGAGAAACACCACCTCGGCGCTCTTCTCGACCTGGACGGCGACCCTGTCGCCGGGCTTCACTCCGAGGCCGATCAGCGCGGCCGCATAGGCGCCAGAGCGCGCCACGAGATCGGCATAGCTATAGCGTCGCCCCTCCGGCGTCTCGATGAAGAGGCTGCCGGCCGGATCGGAGGGCAGACGCGCCCGAACCAGATCGAACAGATGGTTGGCCATGGCTGCGAGCCCCTCGCGACTGTCAAAGTGCGGTGTCGCCCTTCGCGCGGTCCGGCTTGGTGTTCAAGAGGGCGCCTTCATCCGCCCGGGATGCGGCCGACCGAGCAGAGCGTGCGGAAGGGGCCGGCCGTGTCGGTGTAGCAGCTCGCCGACCAGCCGCTCTGCTGGATGAAGGATTTCCGGCGCTCCCGCCTTGCCGTGTCATAGGCCCGGGTCACCGCCGCCTGCACCGCGCCGCCCGACTGGCCGGTCACGATCTGCCCCGCCACGGTCAGATCGCGAAAATAGGTTGCGGAGGGGCTCGCCTCGGAAGAGGTGGCCTGGACAATCGGGTCGGCGCGGCAGGTCAGATCGATCGAAATGCCGCTAGCGGCGCGGATCTCGACGCTCGGGCCAACCCGCCGCCCGGCCTTGCGGGCACCGGTCGCCGCGGCGATCTGCTGGGCGAGGTCATCGCATTCATCCGCACGCGGCGCGGCGCCTGGCAGCGCAATCGGGATGAAGGCGAGAGCGATCGCGGGTAGGCGAAGCAGCGCTTGCATATCGATGGCGGTCTTTCGACTTCTAGACGTGGGGTTGGGCGAGCCTTATTCCCGTCTCGGCCTCTCACTACGCCTTAGCCGATCCGGAGCCCCGTGTCGCATAAATGCGCGTGACGAGCTCGGCCGTTGGCGAGGCGCGCAGCTCGGTGATGATGACCTGCAACGCGCTCGGCATTTGCGAGAAGGGCGGCAGGGGCGAGGTATGGCCTTCGGGCAGAAGCAGCGGGCAGAGGGCCGAGGCCAGGGCGAGATCGCCGAGAGTCAATGCGTCGCCTTGTAGGAAACGCCGCCCATCCGCGATCCGTGCATCGACGTGAGCGACGCTGGCGCGGATCCGAGCGAGCGCGTCTGCGATGCGTGCCGGCTGGAGCTGCAACAAGAGCGTGAACAGCCAGCGCAGGATCGGATAGACCGGCCGCGTCAGCTTCGCCTCGCTTGGCGGGACACCGCGCGCGAACGGCTCGATCAGCACCTTCTTTTCCGGCAGCAAATGGAAGTAAGCGACCTGCGCGGTGTAGGCCGCCAATTCGCCATTGAAGCGCTGCCAATCCTGTTCGACGGCGGTACGCAAAGGCTCACGCGACGGCAGAACCCGCGCGGCCGGCGCGCATGTCTCCTCGTAACGATCGACGAGCGCGCGCGGTCCAACGATGGCCGGGCCGTCCCCGCTCAGAACCGGGACGCGCAGCGTGCCGGCCCGAAAGAGCGCGAGCACCGATACCCAGCCGAACAGATGCCGCTCCTCCCGGTATTCCAATCCGTAATGCTGGAGAAGGAGCCGGCTCAGCTCGCTGTCGATCATCGGCCCGAATGTGAGGAGCGTGCGGCCCCCGCTCATCGGGCCCTCGTCAGGTAAGTGAGCAGGCGCTTGCCGGGCAGGAAGAAATAACCGCCGCCTCTCACCGTGACGAAGCGCGGAAGCGGGTTCAGGTGGATCGGGCCGTAGCGCGAGGGGATGGTGAACCCGCAATTGCCCTGTTCCGCATCTCCGAGCACCGGGTCCTTCTCGCACGAAAGCCCGTGGAAAGACGGGCTCATCAGCCAGGTCTGCTGCAGGAACTCGAACTGGCGTTCGATATTCCCGTTCAGGCACATGAAGAGCAGGCCCGGCTTCTCGCCCTCGGCCGGCTGGTATTGGCGGCCGATGCGAATGGTGCGGTGGCGGTTGCTGATCGCGATCTGATCGGCCGAACCCGGATCCTGGCTGTCGCGCGGATTGGCCCGGCGAATATGAGCGCCAAACGGACAGCGGATCGCCTCGGGATCCTCGGCGCCGAACAGGAAGGTGTTGTCGCCGTAGTTGGGGACAGGTCTCCCGGCGTCGGCGCCGCGCTTGTCCTCGTGCTTGGCGCTTGCCGCGTCGATCGATTGAACACCGCCGCCTGGTGCCGATTTCGGCCTGAGATCGGCGCTGGCCGCCGAGATGACCATCGGTCCGGCCTCGCTCGTGGTGAGCGCCTCCTTGCCGGCTGCAGACTTCCTGGCTGCTTCGGCCTTTTCGAGCCTGTCGTTTCGCCGCGCGACATGCTCCACGAAACTCGTGCGCGACTCATAGGGGTTGCGCACCAGCGAGGAGCCATCCTTCCAGCGGCCGACAAGCTTGGCGGCGATGAACTCGGCGTCGACCTTGTAGGGCGAGGGCAGCCGATTTCCGAGCGCCTCGGCCTCGCGCTCGCAATAGGCGCTGAACCCCACATCGTCCTGTTCGAGTTCGCGGATGACGAGGAAGCTGCCGTTGAAGCCGACATCGCGCGCTGTCTCGACCACGGATCTGTCGAATCCATCGACGCCGCCGACGAGCGGCAGCAGATTCTCCGGATCGTCGAGGGCCGACATGGTCGGCCCCGGCGGCATGTCGCCCCGGTTGTCGGGATACCCGAGGATGAACTCGCCGGGCTCGACGAGATGGATCGGATCGGCCGTGCGCAGGCCCTTGTGGGTTCCCGAGATCACGGGCTGCGAGACGCCGTCGACGAAGCCGAACGGCTCCTTCTTGTCCTCCGTGACCATCTTCAGCGGAATCTTGTGGGGCGATCCCGCGCCATGCCGCTTACCGATGAGCTCGATCTTCGCCGCGAGCCGGTCCCTTCCCTGTTCGGTCAGGGCGTAGACGAGCAAGACGGCATCCGGCTGATCCCTGCCCCAGCGCCAATGCTCGGGTGCGTTTTGGTCCGTATCGCCGAGGATGCGCGCGCGGTGGCCGCGGGTCATGCCTTCTAGGAAGGCGAAGGGGAAAGATTCGAGGCTGGTCTTGGGCAGGCCGAGACGGTCGAGCCCGCGGGGTCCGAGCGCCAGGGTGAGCACGTCGTCCTTGCCGAGCCGACGCCCGTCGTCGAAGGCGATGAATTCGAAAATCTCCCTGAGCCATGCTTTGGCGGCCTCGCGATCCTCGGGAAGATCGAGGATCAGGCAGGTGCCGAACGGCAGGAAGCCGAGGCCGCCGAAGATCAGGCTCTGGACGCCGCTGCTGACAATCTTGTTTGCGGGCCGTGCGCCGGAGCCGAACAATGCAAGCCAGGCGATCGCTTCATCCTCGGTCATCACACCGGAAAAGCCGCGACGGATTTCGGCGTTCGAACGGATCGTCGCCGTCGTGAGATCGGGATAGGCGCTGTACCAGAACCTCGTCGGCACCATGCTTTGACGGGCGAAACGCTTGAAGCGGTCGCCGTCGGTCGCGCCCTTGAGGAACAGGTTTTCCGAGCGCGGAAAGCCGATCGTGTTCGACCAGACAGCCGTCAGTCCCTCATGGGCACGGGTGATGAAATCCTCCAGATAGCTTTCCCAACTACCCCCGTAATTCGACAGGAAGATCACGTCCGGGCTGCCCGGAGGCGTCACCCATCGCGCGAAATGAATCGTCCCGATGGTGCCGAGAAAGCCGGGGCGAAATTGCAGCGGCGCGAGGCTGCCGATGATCCAGAAGGCCAGCCGCTGGGTGAAACTACGCAGCATCCCGGGCTTACGCTGCGTGACCGAGATCATGTGATTCTGGGCTCGGCCGTTCTCGTGCGCGAACATTGCGTCGTTGATGGCGCGTGCGGGGGGATGCTCCTCCAGCCAATCCTCGGCTTCCGCTTCGCGAAACCGGCCATAGCCCAGCACCGCTACCGCGAGGACGAAAAACAGCCCGATCCAGAAGCCGCCCCACAGGTTCTTGACGATCTCGAGCGCAGCAGCGCCGAGCCCGTGCCAGAAGCCCTGTGCATTCCAGGCCGCCGAGAAGCCGGCAAAGGCGGCCGCGATCAAAATTACGAGAGCGATCGGCCAGAGGTAAGTCCTCACGAAAGACCCGGCGAGCGTCAGGACGATGCTCGGCGTATCAGCCGGCGCGAAGGGTGGAAACGGCGTAGCAGGTCCCAGCATGTCCGCTACGACCGAATCGGCCGCGACCGCCTTGCGCACATCCGCGACCCGTTCGAGCGCGCTCATCTCCCGGTGCTGCAGCCCGAGCCGAGCCGCCACTTTTTTCGCGAGCCCATCCTCGGCCAGAATTCTCCCGACGCTCATGCCGGGCGTGCCGACGAAGGGGAGGCCGGGATTGTCGAACCAGCCGCCGCCGACCTTGACGCTATGAGCCTTGAGATAGCGGGCGAGATCGTTCCCGTCCTTCCAGTCGCTCGCCAGCATGAAGACCGGCCTCAGATCGACGCCGATTGCGGTGACCACGCGCGCCAAAGCCCGGTCATCGGTTCCGTCCGCCGAGAATTCGAAGACGATGTGGCCACGGGCGCCGTCGACCGAGCGCACCGCATGGAGGCTCGCGAAATGGGTGCTCTCGTCTCCATCGCGCCGCCCGAGCGCCTCGGCGATGGCGCTCGTTGCCGGATTGCCGAGACGATCGATCGCGGATTCCGCTTCGGCGACCCGAGCCGGGTCTATCGGCGCGATGATCGTGACGAGCGCGTGAGCCATTTCGCCGCTCCTTGCCTGACTTCGATCGTTCCGTGCTCAGCGCCGGAAGCGTATCGACAGCGCATCCGGAAAGGGTCCCGCCCAGGTGATGCTCGCGACAGATTGAATGCCGCGCCTCACCAGCGCCCCGACCAGCGCCGGGATCTGGAAGGCGTTGACGGCGCGGCCCGCGCAGGGGTGCAACCCGCCGCCGAAATGCAGATAGGCATCCGCCGGCCGTGTCGGATCGAGGCGTTTCGGGTCCGGAAACACCGTCGGGTCGAGCATCGCCGCCTGCGTCCAGAGCACGACCTGATCGCCAGGTGCGATTGCGACACCGGCAAGGTCGCCAGCTTCCGCGGCCTCGCGAAGCAGGATGGGATTGTGCGGCCATAGCCGCAGGGCCTCCCGACACCAGCCTACGAGCCGCTCCGGATCGTCGACATCGTTCGCGACCGCCTTCGCCAGGTCCGGATCCCGGCCAACCATGGCGATGATCTTGGCGACCGAACTCGCCGTTGTGTCGACGCTGCCGACCAGCATGCCGCCAAGGGTTCGTCTGACAAGGTCGTCGTCTTCGGGATTGTCCGCGAGCAGCGCCCCCATCATGTCCGAACCGAACTGCTTCGAGGCGCGCCGCGCCGCGATCTCGTCGGAAAGCCATGTCCGCATCAGCGCCGAGGCACGAACGGCTCGCTGCTCGACCCCTACGTCCCCGGCGAGATTGAGGAACGTATGAGCGAAGACCGCACGGGCGACGTCCATGAAGGTCGCGCGGTCCGGCCCACTGATGCCGAACAAAGCGATCGCGGTTTCTGCAGCGATCGGGCGCGCGAACCCGCCGACGACGTCGATCTCTTGACCTGCCGCTCCGATCCGCTGCTCGGCTTGAGTCTCGACCTGTCCGCGCAGCGCCGCGAGGTCGACCAGAGAGAGCGCCCGGTAAAGCGCGGAGCGTTCGCGCGCGAGCGTCGCACCTCGGTCCATCCCCAGCACGAACGGACCACCGTTCACCTGTTCGATCCGCTTTGCGTTCACCGGACCGATACGGAACTGCAGGTCGCGCGCGAGCGCGGTTGCCACGTCGACGTGGCGCACGGCAACGACTCGATTTCCGAGCTTGATAGGCTGATTCCACCAACTCGCGAGTCGGGCGCCGAGACCTGCGAGAAAGGCCGGCAAGGGTTGGTCCGCGAGTGTCTTCGCAAGAAGACCAGACGACGTGCCGCGCGGCGTCTCGAGATCATTTCCATGAGCCGGCACATCGATCGAGCCTGCCATGGTCACCTCCGTAGGGTGACATCGAGTAGATATCAACCGACTTCGAGTGTCCAGTCCGAAGAACAGATTCTACAACCTGCAAATTCATTGAAAATTTTATCTATCGTCCTGCATATAATTCGCAATCAAGAATATATTTGATCTTATGAAATTGATAGTTGTGAAATTTCTAATTAAATTGCACAAATAAAAATACAAAACTAAGATAGGAATCATGCTATTTCAGAAAATATTTTAAATCGTCAAGATTCTTGCCATGATTTCTGATTGCCTGTTCGAGCTCGACCCTCTCGTTCGAAGAGACGTTGTCAGCGCGCGCCGATCCGATCATCGATCAGGATTGAAGCGGCCTGTCGGACAATGGCCGAAAGAATCTTTAGGTTTCATCATGTTCGACAACCAATCGATGAGGCCGGAGGCAGCCGCTCGGCCGGTCGCGAAGGCGGCCTGGAGCAGGTAGCCGCCGGTCGGGGCCTCCCAATCCAGCATTTCGCCGGCGACGAACGCGCCCGGCCGTGCCCGCAGCATGAAGCGGTCGTCGAGGCCCTCGAAGGACAGGCCTCCCGCGCTCGAAATGGCGCGCGCGATCGGCTGGGGTGACGTGAGGCGCAGTGGTACAGACTTGATGAGGGTGGCAAGCGAAGCGGGGTCGGATGGCCGGCCGCCTTGTTCGCGCAGCAGGCCGATCGCGACAGGGGCGAGTCCGGCACCTTTTCGCAGACGTTCCGACAGCGACAGGCCGGGCTTCGTGCGGGCGAGGCGCCCCTTTAGTGCTTCGATGCCGAATTCGGGTCGCAGATCGAGGGTGAGAACGGCTTCCCCCTCCGCTTCGATCGCCTCCCGGATCACGCGCGACAAGGCATAGATCGCTCCGCCTTCGATTCCCTGGCTTGTGACCACCGCCTCGCCCCGCACGTGATGGTCGCCGAGCCGAAGGCCGATCCGCTTGAGCGGCGTCCCTGCGAACTTTGCGGAAAAATGCTCCGACCAGTCGACGGCAAACCCGACATTGGCCGGGCGGAGCGGGGCGACGGCGATGTTCTGCGCTTCGAAGAGCGGCGCCCAGGTGCCGTCCGAGCCGAGCCGCGGCCAGCTTGCCCCGCCGAGCGCGAACAGGCAGGCGCGCGGGTGCAGGCTCAGCCGCCCCTCCGGCCCTTCGATGAGGAGCGCATCGCCATCCCAACCGACGAAACGGTGCCGGACCCGGATCGTCACGCCGAGCCCGTCGAGCCGCGCCAACCAGGCTCGGAGCAAGGGAGAGGCCTTGAAACTCTGGGGAAAGATCCGTCCGCTCGATCCGACGAAAGTCGGCTGCCCCAGCCCCTCGCACCAGGCGCGCAGGTCCCGCGGCGGATAGGCCTCGATCGCCGAAAGCAGGGCCGGGTGCGGCGGATGATAGCGGCGCAGAAAGTCCGGCAGGGGCTCGCCATGGGTGAGGTTGAGCCCGCCGCGCCCGGCGATCAGCAGCTTGCGTCCGACTGAGGGCATCCGCTCATAGATCGTGACGGCCTGCCCGGCCTCGGCCAGGACCTCCGCGGCGGCGAGCCCCGCTGGGCCGCCGCCGATGACAGCGATGCCTGAATCCTGGTTCATCCGGGCCGGAGGCGGCACGATCCGCCTTCATGTCAAGCCTGCCCTGCGCGTATGGGCTTGATTTGGCCCAACTCGGTCCTTTAATCCGAAAGGATCGGCTGCGGGCCCCTCTGGCGGGATGCGTGCTCACGCATCACGTGATGTCGGAGCCGATGCTCTCCTCACCGAAGCATCCCGGTCCGCATGCAATGGTCGATCTTCTTTACGTCGAATGGCTCGGCAAGCCGCTCTGGATGTGGCTTGGCTTCCACGCGCTGATCATCGCCCTGCTCGCGCTCGATCTCGGCGTGTTCCACCGCGACAAGAACCACGTCATCGGGGTGAAGGAGAGCCTGGCTTTCACCGCATTCTATTTCTGCCTGGGTCTCGCTTTCGGCGGCTGGGTCTGGTGGTATTTCGGAGCCCAAGCCGGCGAGGAATTCGTCACCGGCCTCGTGATCGAGAAGTCGCTGTCGATGGACAACGTCTTCGTGATCGCCGTGATCCTGACGGCGCTCGGCGTGCCGATCACGGCGCAGCACAGGGTGCTGGTCTGGGGCATCCTCGCCGCGATCCTGCTGCGCGGGCTGATGATCGGCCTCGGCGCGGCGCTTCTCGAGCAGGCGCACTGGATCCTGTCGGTCTTTGCCGCCTTCCTGATCTTCATCGGCCTCAAGATGCTGTTCTCGAAAGAGGAAGAGGAGGTCGACGTCGAGTCGAACAGGGCCCTGCTTTTCCTGCGCAAGCATGCCCGCGTCACCAACCAGATCCATGGCCAGCATTTTCTGGTGCGCCAGCCGCATCCGAAGACCGGGCGCCCGGTCCTGTGGCTGACGCCGCTCGCTCTGGCGCTCGTCCTCGTCAACATCGCCGACGTGATCTTCGCGGTCGACAGCGTGCCGGCGATCTTCGCCATCACCACCGACCCGTTCATCGTCTACACTTCGAACATCTTCGCGATCCTGGGACTGCGCGCGCTGTATTTCGCGCTCGCGGCGATGGTCGATCGCTTCGCCTATCTGAAGACCGCGCTCGCCTTCATCCTGCTGTTCATCGGCCTCAAGATCATCGTCGCCGATACGTTCGATCTCATCCACGTTCCGGCCTGGGTCTCGCTCGCGGTCACGCTGGTGCTGCTGACGATCGGGATCGTCTACAGCCTGTGGCGCACGCGTGAGAATGCTGGACACGAGGCCGAAGCGGACGCGCTCAGCGATCCTCGGGCCGCGCGGCGATCAGGTTCCGCAGCGTCGTGATCGTGCCGGAATCGGCGATCCCGTCGACGCGGGCCTGCCGGAAATGCCGCTGGAAGGCGATGACGACGGCCTGGAGCCGCGCGTCGAACGTGCCCGTGACCGGCTGATCGTAGCCGTAGAGCGCGAACATCGCCTGCAGGGCGGCGATCGGTGGCCCGGTCTCGCCGATCGCATAATAACGGCCATCTTCGACGCTTGCCGGGGGGACCCAATGGCCGATTCCGGCAGCGGCGAACCGATCCCAAGGAAACAATTCGCCCGGATCCTCCTTGCGTCCGGGTGACACGTCGGAATGGCCGAGCACCAGGGTCGACGGGATCGTGTTGCGCGCGAGGATGTCGCAGCTGAGCGCGATCACGCTGGCGATCTGCACATCGGGATAGGGCGGCAGGCCGCCGGCATGGCCGGGATTGGCGATCTCGATGCCGATCGAGCGGGAATTGATGTCGCCCTGACCGTCCCAGGCACCGATTCCGGCATGCCAGGCCCGGCGCGCTTCCGGCACCAATTGCGCGACCCGCCCATCCTCGAACACGAAGTAATGCGCCGAGACCTGCGCCTCGACCGTGCAGAGGCGCTTCAGCGCGACCTCGGCCGTCGGCATGCCGGTATAGTGCAGGATCAGCATGTCCGGCGCGCTGCGACCGATGCGTTCGCCGTGATTGGGCGAGGGCACGACCTCCTGAACCAGCGGGCTATCGGCCGGAAAGGTCACCGGATTCCGCGCTCCCGGCTGATGCGGTCCCAGGCCGCGTTGATCGCGGCGAGCCGGCGCGTCGCGATCGCTACCGCCTCGGGCGGCAGGCCATGCGCGATGGCGCGGTCCGGATGGTTCTCCGCAACGAGCGCCCTGTAGCGCGACTTGAGCTCGGCTTCGCTCGCCTGCGCGTCGAGGCCGAGGACGAGGTAAGGATCGTCGTCGAGCCGCACATGCCGCGCGGCGATGCGTCGGAAGGCAGCCTCGTCGAAGCCGAATATGCCGGCGACTGCGCTGAGATAGTGCGCTTCATTCTCGTGGATCGCGCCATCGGCCTTGGCGATGTGGAACAGCCCGTCGAGCACGTCCTCCAGCAAAGCCGGCTCGTCCTTGAAGGTCGTGGCGAGCTGCTGGGCATAGGCTTCGAAGCCGGCAGAAGTGTCCTTGGCGAGGTCGAACAGCCGCTCGACGCCGGGACGATGCGCATCGTCGACCTGGATGATCTTCTCGAAGGCCTTGATCTCGGAATCGGCGACGACGCCGTCCGACTTAGCCATCTTGGCGGCGAGCGCGACGAGCCCTGTGGTGAAGACGACGTCGCGCGGCGTCGCTCCGAAAGGCGCGCCCTCGCGATCGACCAGGAAATGGCCGGCGACCCCGCCGAGCAGCGCCCCGATCGGTCCACCGATCAATGCGCCGAGCCCAGCCCCGCCGATCTTGCCCCAGATACCCGCGCTCATCGCGCCGGGCCCGCGTCGGCACGGCCGGCACGAGGGGAGGGCTTTGGTGTCGAAACGGTCGATGGCACGCTGAAATCGGCTCGGCAATGGCAGGTGGATGCGGGTCACTTTAGACCCGAAGGTCGGCGAGGCGAAGGGAGAACCCGGGGCCCCTTCAAGCAAGAAAGTGTCATTCAAGAAAAAGGCCGGAGCGCCAGGCTCCGGCCTCGTCGATCCCGTACTCGGTCGCGCTCAGTTGCAATACACCCTGCCGTAATAGTCGCGATAGGTACCGTAAGGGCAGCGCGGGGCCGTCGCGGCACCGGCGATGGCGCCACCCGCGCCGCCGATCGCGGCACCGGCCAATGCGCCGCCGGCGCGGCCCGTGGCGAGGCCGCCGACCGCTGCGCCGAGGCCCGCGCCGAGCGCGGCGCCGCCGAGGGCCCGGTCTTCCGGCGTGTTGCAGGCGGCAAGCGACAGCGCGAGGCTGCCGGCCAAAGCGGCGGCGATGAGTTTCTTCATGGTTGAACGACTCCCTTGTCCATCTTCCTGCCCGGCCTGCCGCCGCGGCGTCCATCAAGGCCGAGCTTGGCCTTATCGAGACGGAGCGCACCGGATACGGTCAAGATTGCGGCGCGGATGAGCGAGGCGCTGACTTTTCACGCAATTCACGCCATGTGAGGGGTCGCCTGTTGCGCAAACGACTCGAACCTGAGCGAGACGAGGACCCGATGCCGAAAGCCACCACGATCGTCCGCAAGGCAGCGGTGCGGCCCGACCTGATCGCCGACACGGTAGTGCTGGACCATGCCGGCCGCTCGGCGAGCCACGCGCATCTCACCGCATCCGGCGGCCTCGCCTTCGAGCTCGATCTGGCGCGGGCCGCGATCCTCGAGGATGGCGATGCGGTGAAGCTCGACGACGGACGCCTCGTGGCGATCCGCGCCGCACAGGAGCCTTTGCTCGAGGTGCGGGCCGGCAATCCGGCCCGCCTGACCCGGCTCGCCTGGCAGCTCGGAAGCAACCATGTCCCGGCCGAGATCGAGGCGGATGTCCTCTACGTGCCCGAGAGCGCGGCCGAACTTGTGCGCGGCAGCGGCTGTTCGGGTACCTCGGTCCAGCGTGCCTTCAAGCCCGAGAAGACGGCCCATGACCACAGCCAGTGCGGCCATGATCACCCCCATCATGAACATCAGCACCACGTTCATGACCACGGACATCACGACCACCACGACCACGATCATGGGCACCCTCACGATCATGGACATGATCACGGGCATCACCACCACGACCACAAGCATTGAGCGCCCCGCATTGATGCGAGCACGCCGAGCCGCTATGGCGCGGTGATGGACGCGCGCGACCTCCGCTTCAGCGTCGCGCCGATGATGGACTGGACCGACCGGCATTGCCGGGCCTTCCACCGGATCCTGTCGCGGCGGGCGCGGCTCTATACCGAGATGGTGACGACGGGCGCCGTGCTGCACGGGCCGCGCGAGCGGCTGCTCGGGTTTTCGGCCATCGAGCATCCCGTCGCGCTGCAGCTCGGAGGCTCGGATCCGCGCGATCTTGCCGCCAGCGCCAGGATCGGCGCCGATCTCGGCTATGACGAGATCAACCTCAATGTCGGTTGCCCCTCGGACCGGGTGCAGGAAGGCCGCTTCGGCGCCTGCCTGATGCGCGAGCCGGCCCTGGTCGGCGAGTGCGTCGCGGCCATGAAAGCGGCGGTCGCCGTTCCGATCACGGTGAAATGCCGCCTCGGTGTCGACGATCAGGACACCGAAAGCGCTCTCGACGCGCTGGTCTCCTCGGTGAGGCAGGCCGGCGTCGACGGCCTGATCGTCCATGCGCGGAAAGCCTGGCTGAAGGGATTGTCCCCCAAGGAGAACCGCGACGTGCCGCCGCTCGATTACGGCCGCGTCGAAAGGCTCAAGGCTGCCAATCCCGCTCTGCCGATCGCGGTCAATGGCGGAATCGACAGCATCGATCAGGCGCTCGGCCATCTCGCGCGGCTCGACGGGGTGATGGTGGGTCGTGCCGCCTATGCCGATCCGTCGATCCTGCTCTCTGTCGATCCCGTCCTGTTCGACGAGCCGGCGCCCTTTTCCGGCCCGTTCGAGGCGATCTCGGCGCTCGAGCCGATCATTGCCGAGGGGCTTGCAAGCGGTCTCAGGCTGCATGCCTTCACGCGCCATATCCTCGGCCTGTTCAACGGCCGCCCGGGCGCGCGCGCCTATCGCCGGCATCTCGCCACGGCAGGGGTCGGGCCTGCGGCCGGCCTCGATGATCTGCGGAAGGCGGTGGCCTTCGTTCGCCAGCCGCTATCGCAGGAGGCCGCCGTCGCTTGACTGGTTTTTAAGCTAACAAGATATGTTGCAATATAAAGATTGTACTATAAGTATTAATTGAGCAACAAACAGAAATGTTGTCGGAAAACTACAGTAATCAACCAGTCAAAACGTGAAGAAATTATGACGAGATAGGGCTCTTAACGCTCGCCTATGCCTTCCGCCGGCGGTCGCAAGGCCGGTTCGAACGTCGGGGGAAGGCATCATGAATGTACGTCATGGCGTGTCGATTGCCGCCCTGGTGGCAGGCATGGTCGGGAGCGGGGCCGTCCAAGCGCAGACGCCCAACACGACGGTAGCCAACGTCAACGTTCTCAATCTGCTTTCACCCTTCGTGGGGCTCAACGCCACCTCGATCGGCTCCGCCGTGGCGGCCCGCCGGGCCTCGGGGGCACCGATTACGGCACGCTGGCCGCGACTTACACCGCCGATCTGCCCGGGCGGCAGGCGCCCCCGGTGGCGATGGTGCCGGTCCGTAGCCTCGACCATCAGGTCTTCGGGCTCTGGGGTCAGGGTTTTGGAGCCTTCGGCGATGCGCGGGGAGACGGCAACGCCGCCGGGCTCACCCGCCAGACCAGCGGCCTCGTGATCGGCGCCGACCTGACCCTCGAGAACGGCTTCCGGATCGGCGTAGCGGGCGGCTATTCCAATACCAACCTCGACACCACCGGCCGCCAGCAATCGGCTGAGATCGATAGCGGTTTCGGCGCGATCTATGCCGGTACCGAGTTCGGCCCGATCGCTCTGCGGCTCGGTGCCGTCTATGCCGATAACAGCCTCAAGACCCGCCGCACCGTGACCTTCCCCGGCGTGTCGGATGCCTATAGCGGCCGTTACGGCGGCTCGACGGTGCAGGGTTTCGGCGAACTCGGCTACCGTATCCCGTTCGGAGCCCAGCCCTCGGCGGCGATCTTCTCGAAGGATGCGCGGTCGCTCCCGGCGGCTCCACTCTCCTACATCGAGCCCTTCGTGGGCGGCTCCTATGTCAGCATTCACAACGACCGCTACACCGAGACCGGAGGCATCGGGGCTTTGCGCGGCTTCGGCCACGACATCGGTGCGGTGACGGCGGGCGTGCGGGCGCAGACCACGTTCGATCTCGGTCTCGGCCTATGGCCTCGTCGGGTATCGTCGCGCCTTCGGCGACATCGTGCCGAAGGCGCTGCTCGCCTTCTCGACCGGTCCGAGCTTCATCACCGCCGGCATCCCGATCGACAAGGATGCCCTCGTCGCCAATGCAGGTCTCGATCTGCGGGTCTCCTCGAACGCGACGATCGGCGTCGCCTATACCGGCCAGGTCGGCGAACGTGCCCAGGACCATGCGGTCAAGGGCAACTTCACGATCCGCTGGTAGTAGCGCCGGCCATCATCACCCGACGTCTTCTGCAGTGTCTCTCGCCCGCTGCCGGGCGGAGGAGGCCCCGAGCTTCGCGGCCAAGTTGGGTCGCCGGGTTCTGCGGGAGCTTTTGCTCAATCGCCGCCGCGGCAGCTGACGAAATCCCCGAACACCCAGCCGATCGGCCGGTCGTCCTTGCCCGCATCGCCGAGATAGACCCATTTCTTGCCGGAGAATTCCGACCCGGCGAGGATGGTGACGGCGGTTCCGTTGGCGAGGGTGCCGACGACCTTCCCGTTCGGATCGGCCCGTACGTTCAGGGGCGTGCCGGTCGGATCGGTCACCTTGCAGGCCGCCGCCGCAGGGAGCACAGCCGCCAGCGCCCAAAGGCCGGCGGAAAGGCAGGCGGTTCTCATCGGCATCTGTCGAACTCCCCGACCGTACGCGGACAGGCGTAGCAGCGCCCCGGCCGATTGCGAACGGCGCGAATTCTCAATCCCGTAACTGCGGTCTCAATTGCTGCGCAGAATCAGCTGGTCGCCGCGCACCTCGTAGGAGGGCAGGCGGGTCAGAAAGCTCTGGCCGAGCAGGTTGATGGTGAGCGCGCCGGGCTGGCTCACCATCGCGTCGATGTTGCGCTCGGTGATCGGGCCGATTGCGATCGACTCGAGCTGAATCGGGGCCGCGTAGGTGGTCCCGTTCGCGGTCGAGACGCGCGCCGTATAGGCGTCGTCCGCAGGCTTGATCCCGAGCGCCGCGGCGCTCTCGGCCGTCAGCACGACGCTGCTTGCGCCGGTATCGAAGGCGAAGCGCTGTTCGGTGCGGCCGTTGACCTCGGCGAACACCGAAAAATCGCCGTCGGACCGACGGGTGATCACGATCTCGCCGCCCGGACCAACCGTGGCGGTGCCGGGCCGCAATGCGCCGAGCAGGGTGGAGCCGACGCCCTTGGCCTGTTCGCGATAAGCATAGGCCCCGACGACGAGCGCGAACAGCGCGACCCAGATCAGCATCGAGCGTACGCTCTCGCCCATCCTGTCGCGGAAGCGATGCCAGAATCCGGTGCCGACAAGGAGCAACAGGGCGCCGAGCATCGCGAGCTGCCCGAAATCGTCGGCATCGAGAGTGCCGACCCGGCCGCTGTCATGGGTCGCCACCAGCACGACGAGCGCGAGCCCAAGGATGGCGAGCCCGAGATACATCATCGCATCCCTGTTCATCGCCGAGCGCTCGCCTCGCGGCCGGGATAGGCCCGGCGCAGCCGCTCGGGAAGAATGGCCATGATCGCCCGGCGCTGCGGCTCGCTGAGCCCGCCCCAGCGCCCGATTTCCTCGCGCGTGCGGCCGCAGCCCTCGCAGAGGCCGGTTGCGGCATCAAGCACGCAGAGCTGGATACAGGGGCTGGAGGGTTTGGGGCGCAGCGGAACGTTCATCGCGCGGGAATTGGGCGCAAGCCGGCCGCAGAATCAAGGGCGTGGGTTCGCTCGCGTCGAGAAAGCGGAGCAGGAACGTGTGCTGGAGGTCATGATAGCGTGACCATTGCCACGTGGCGCTTTCCCGTCGGAACGAGACAGGATCAGGACGCTTTATCGTCCTGCAGGTCTTCCCGTCGACAGAGCGTTGCCATGGAGGAGAGCGACGGGGCGGGGCATCTCAAGCGCTTTCAGGAGATGCTCGATGCGCGGTTTCGCCAATACGGAGCGCCGGACGGGTTGCCGGAGCCGTTGCGCCGGGCCGTCCGCGAAAGCCCGCGTCACCGTTTCGTCCACCGCTACGCCTGTGGCGGCATCGTCGTGCAGGATGCCGATATCCGGCCGGAGGATCAGCTCGCGACGATCTACAGCGATGCCGTGCTGATGCATGTCGATCGCTCCGGCACCCTTCTGCGATCGAGCAATTCGCAACCGAGCTTCGTGCTGTGGCTTCTCGACAGGCTGAAACTCGAGCCGGGGCAGCGCGTGCTGGAAATCGGGTCCGGCTCCGGCTGGCTCGTCGCGATCATGAGCCGGCTCGTCGGCCCGGCTGGCACCGTCACCGGTATCGAGATCCTCGATGATCTCGCCGAGCGTAGCCGGCAGGATATCGCAGCGCTTGGCATCGAGAATGTCACGATCCTGACCGGCGACGGCAGCTCGGGTGTCGCGGGCGGTCCGTTCGACCGCGTGATGGTGACGGCCGCGACCTGGGACATCACGGACGGGCTGTTCGCTAACGTCGCGGTCGGCGGCTCCCTGCTCGTGCCGATTCTGACAGGCTGGGGCGATGCCTGCGAGGTTGCGCTCCTGCGCCGAAGCGGCGAGACCCTGACCGTCGAGGGCAGCGTCGCGGGTCTGTTCGTGCCGCTGCTCGGACCAGGCCAGAAGCCGGGCCGCCGCTCAGCGACGCCCGGACCCGTGCTCAGCCGGCCGGGAGCCCCTGCCGACGAGGTCACGATCCTGCGTGCGGGCGCGGCCCCTGAGCCCTCGGCGGAGGTCGTGGTCGAGCCGAGAGGAGAGAGCGTCCTCGTCCGGCGGCTTGCGGCCGTGACGCTCTGACCCCGCGAGACTTCACGCAGCGCGGGCGCGGCGCCGGTTCTCCTGGGCGGGTTCGGGAGCCGGCTTCTCGCCGGCGAGGTCCATGGCTGGCAACGCGTCCATCACGCGGCTCGCCGGCAGGGTCACGATCACCTCGGTGCCCTCGCGCGGCTTCGACTTCAGCTGGAAGCCGCCGCCATGCAGATCGACGAGGCCCTTCACGATCGGCAGGCCAAGTCCCGAGCCCTGTTCGGCCGTCTTGATGGCGAGCGAGCCGCGCCCGAACGAGGACAAAACGGTGCCGAGTTCATCCTCCGGGATGCCAGGTCCAGAATCCCGGATGCTGACATATTGCCCGCCGGACGAGGTCCAGCCGACCTTGACCCGGATCTCGCCGCCCTGGGGTGTGAACTTCACGGCATTCGAGAACAGGTTGAGCACGATCTGGCGCAGGGCACGCTCATCCGCCCAAAGGCGTGGCAAGGTCTCGTCAATCAGGAGCTGGATGGTCTGCGCCTTGGCCCGTGCGCGCAAGGCGATCATGTGGCGCGCCTCATCGACGATATGGGCGAGCAGCATGGCTTCCTCGTTGAGCTCGTAGCGCCCGGCCTCGACGCGCGAGAGATCGAGGATCTCGTTTATGAGGTTCAGGAGATGCATCCCGCTGTCGTGGATGTCATTGGCGTATTCGCCATAGGCGGGCGCCGCGTGGGGTCCGAAGATCTCGTTCTTCATCACTTCGGAAAAGCCGAGAATGGCGTTGAGCGGCGTGCGCAGCTCGTGGCTCATCGTGGCGAGGAAGCGGGATTTGGCGAGGTTCGCCTCCTCGGCCCGGCGGCGGGCTTCGTCGGAATTCGCCTTGGCCTGTTCGAGCTCGGCGAAGATCGCGTCCTTCTCGGCGCGCGATTGCAAGGTGGAGACGGCAGAGGCGTAGAGACGGCGTCCGAGCCCGGCGAAGAAAGCCTGGCTGAGGATGGCCATGACCACGAGCAGCACGGCATCGGTATCGCGTGTCTCGGCGAGCAGCGACAACGCCGCGATCGTCAAAGGCACGAGGCCGCCAACCACCGCGCTCGGAACCGTTGCCGCCAGCATCGTCGCGACGGCGGCGACGATCACGAGGCAGAACAGCGCGAAGGTGCGGGCATCGGCCGCTGCGAGGGGCATCAGGACGGCCCAGGCCGTGCTCTGCAGAATTTCGCCCGCGACGAAGGCACGGCGCCATCCCTTGAGCGGCAGCGCCGAGGCCTCGCGTTCGAGGAAGCGGCGGCTCATCGACGTCGTCAGCCCGAGGACGATCAGGACCGCAAGGCAGCCGAACCCCGCGCGGATCGGCTCGACCCAGATCGTCGAAGCTCCGGCGATGGCAAGCGCCAGCATTGCCAGCGGGATGCCGGCCCCAGCCCGATACTGCGCGAACAGGCGCAGCAGCTCGAAATCGTAGGCGCGCCCGAACCCGCTCGTCGAGGTCAGCCGCTCGCGAGCCGTACGCAGGTCACGCGCGATGCCGCGGCGGCGAGCGACCTCCTGCGAGGATGGCCCGCGTCCGCGCTGCACCATCTCCGCCGTCAGATCGGACATGCCAGCCGGGTTTGTGGGAACAACGGCTCCTAGGGTGCGCGGGATGTATTAAGAACCGGCTGCCGGGATGCGCGGCCTTTTTCGCAATTGCCGCGGCCAATCGAACGACACGGCTTGATGTGCGCCAGCGCACCTCCAGTTGCCGCGCGCCGGATCGCACGTTTCTTGGAAGCGTTAAAAGCCGTTACGTTTGTCTTATGATCTCAGGGCTCCGCGCGGCCGGGTGGTGGACGATGCCTCCCGATGCCCGATCCGCTCTGGCTCTTACCGATCCCCAGCGCAACGCAGCGCCAGAGCGGAGACACAGCATGGTGAAACTCACCGTCAACGGGGTGTCGCACGAGGTCGATGCGGATCCCGACATGCCGCTGCTCTGGGTCATCCGGGACCGGCTCAACATGACCGGCACCAAATACGGCTGCGGCATCGCGCAATGCGGGGCCTGCACCGTGCATATGGATGACCAGCCGGTGCGCTCCTGCCAGACCCGCATCGGCGATGTCGGCGAGGCCAAGATCACCACGATCGAGGGAATCTCCGGCAAGGTCGCCGAGGCGGTGCAGGGCGCCTGGCGCAGCCTCGACGTCGTGCAATGCGGCTATTGCCAATCCGGACAGATCATGTCGGCGATCGGCCTGCTGAGCGACAATCCGAAGCCCTCCGATGACGATATCGACGGAGCGATGGAGGGCAACATCTGCCGATGTGGCACGTACCAGCGCATCCGTGCGGCGATCCATGAGGCGGCCGGCAAGCTCGGCTGATCCCAAAGCTCGGGCATCGGCCATTTCCGAGAACAGGGTCCCGTTTTCGGGCCGATGCCATCCAGTCTCGGACTATCGCTGAAACGGAGGCCGCAATGCTGAATCTCGTCCGCCCGGCCGCAACGGGCATCACACCCACTCGCCGTGCCCTTCTCGGAGCCGCAGCCGCCGGCGCCCTTGTGATCGGTTTCCGGCTCGATCTGAGAAGCCCGGCCCGCGCGGCCGAGGGGCCGGACCTGTCGAAGCTGCCCGCCCAGCCCAACGCCTTCGTCAAGATCGCCTCGGACGACAGCGTGACGGTGGTCATCAAGCATCTCGACATGGGCCAGGGCAACACGACCGGGCTCGCGACCATTCTCGCCGACGAGCTCGACGCGGATTGGTCGAAGGTCCGCACCGAATTCGCGCCGGCCGATGCGGCCCTCTACAACAATCTGCTGATGGGGCCGGTCCAGGGCACCGGCGGCTCGACGGCGATCGCCAATTCCTGGTTCCAGCTGCGCAAGGCGGGCGCGGCCGCCCGCGCCATGCTGGTCAAGGCGGCGGCGAGCCAGTGGCAGGTGCCCCCAGCCGAGATCACGGTCGAAAAGGGCGTCCTGCGCCATGCCGGCTCGAAGCGGGAGGCGCGGTTCGGCGAACTCGCCGAGGCGGCGGCCGCTATTCCGGTGCCGCAGGATCCGCCGCTGAAGGACCCGAAAGACTGGACGCTGATCGGCAAGGGCGTGCCGCGCGTCGATTCCGTTGCCAAGACCAATGGCAGCGCGGTCTATTCGCTCGACATCCGCCGTCCGGGCCAGGTCACGGCCGTGGTCGCCCATCCGCCGCGCTTCGGCGGCACGCCCAAGTCGGTCGACGATGAGGCGGCGCTCGGTATTGCCGGTGTCGCGGCGGTCGTGAAGATTCCGACCGGCGTTGCCGTCATCGCGCGCGACACCTGGACGGCCATGAAAGGCCGCGAAGCGCTCAAGGTCGAATGGGACGATTCCGCCGCCGAGTCGCGCTCCTCCGACACGATCCTCGCCGAATATCGCGAGAAGGCGAAGACCCGCGGGCTTGTGGCCTCGCAAGCCGGCGACCCGGACCGGGCGATCAAGGATGCCGCCAAGGTCCTGGAGGCCGATTTCAGCTTCCCCTACCTCGCCCATGCGGCGATGGAGCCGCTGAACTGCACTATCGAGCGTGCGGCGGACGGGTCCTTCGATGTCTATGCCGGCTGTCAGCTTCAGACCGTCGAGCAGGCGGTCGTCGCCGCGACGCTCGGCCTGACGCCGGACAAGGTCCGGATGCATACGCTCTGGGCCGGCGGCTCCTTCGGGCGCCGCGCGACGCCGATCGCCGATTATTTCGGCGAGGCCGCCTCCATCGTGAAGGCCTGGGACGGCAAGGCGCCGCTCCATCTCGTCTGGACGCGCGAGGACGACATGGCCGGCGGCTTCTACCGCCCGACGGTCTACCACACGATCAAGGTCGGGCTCGACGCCAAGGGGGCGATCACCGGCTGGCGCCACATGATTGTCGGCAAGTCGATCCTGATCGGCTCTCCGTTCGAGGCGATGCTCGTCAAAAACGGCGTCGATTCCGCGACGGTCGAAGGCGCTTCGGACACACCTTACCAACTGCCGGCTTACCGCTTCGAGGTGCACAACGCGCGCGAGGGCGTGCCGGTCCTGTGGTGGCGCTCGGTCGGCCACACCCATACCGCGCATGCGATGGAGGTGATGATCGACGAATGCGCGCATGCGGCTGGTGCCGATCCGCTCGCCTATCGTCTGTCGCTGCTGAACCGCGCGCCGCGGCTCTCCGCTGTGCTCAAGCTCGCCGCCCAGGAAGCGGGCTGGGACAACAAGCCGAGCGAGAAGGGACGTGGTTACGGCGTCGCCGTGCACGAATCCTTCGGCTCCTACGTCGCGATGGTGGCCGACGTCACGGCCGAGGCCTCGAAGGTCAAGGTCAACCGGATCGTCGCGGCAGTCGATGTCGGGGTGGCGGTCAACCCGGATGTGATCCGGGCTCAGGTCGAGGGCGCGGTCGGCTTCGCCCTGTCCTCGGTTCTGCGCAACAGGATCACGCTCAAGGAAGGCGTGGTGCAGGAGAAGAACTTCGACGCCTATGAGCCGACCCGGATGCCCGAGATGCCCAAGGTCGAGGTCCACATCATGCCCTCCGACGTAGCCCCGACCGGTATCGGCGAGCCGGGCGTACCGGTCCTGGCGCCGGCGATCTCGAATGCGGTCTTTGCCGCGACCGGGCAACGGCTGCGCTCGCTCCCGCTCGATCTGGCGAGTTTGCGGGGGGCTTAGTGATCAAGCGGCATCCGATCGATCGCTCGGATGCCGCGCATATCCCTCGCCCCGCTTGCGGGGAGAGGCCCACATGGACCTCGCCGTCCATGTGGGTAGTGGAGGCGAAGCCGGAGCGAGGGTGAGGGGGCGACTCCAAAAGAGTCTCCTCTGACTACCACCCCTCACCTTCGGCTGCCGCCTCGTTTTGCCGAGCATGAACTCGACAAAACCCTTGTAACTTGGATGTGCCGTCATCTGGTAAGGATCGGGATGCGGTGGCAGGCGTGAGACCGATCGCCCTGAGGGACACCAAGCCCGTGGGAGAGCGCGGATCCTCGCCTGCCGTTCCATCGAACCCGAACAG
>JBGAFL010000053.1:0-35157 GCA_044227265.1 Methylobacterium sp. | reverse complement strand
GGCGTAGAATTCGGCGGCTTTGCGGGCCTCGCCCTTGTCGAACCAGACGCAGGTCTGGAGCTTTTGGTTCGTCATCCTGAATCTCCGAAGAGCGCTTGCAACGAAGCAGATTTTTCGCTTCGCACGAATGGGCGCGACGAATTGAGGACGTGGAGATGGGCCCCGATCCGACAAGGCTTGGCGAAATTTTCGGCGGCCGTTTTCGGAATCGCCAATCGAGACGCACTTCCGATCGATGGCTTCCTATCGGACATGGCAGGAATGCCGGACAGGACTATGCATCCAAGGCTAGGTCGCGCGGCGATGATGCCCGAGTTTGAGGATTGAGTAAGCCCAAGTCGGTGCCGTTCTGTGGGGGCAGCGAAACTATGCTACGCCGTGCAGTGAACCCGGCGTGCAAAACCATTGAGACAATGTGGATGACACGCATGACCGAGCGGCTGGCCAGGTGAATGCGTTTCGCGGATCCGACTTCGTCAAGCACTGCACACGCTGCAGATCAGGACCTGAACGGTTCAGACTCGATCCAAGCCACCCAAATGCCAGGACCGATCACCGAGACCGCCACGATTCTTCTCACCGCCTGCGATCGAATTCCTTTTGCCCTTGATCTTGATACTGTGATCCACCACGTCTGCTCCCCTCGATCAGTATTGATCATATCTAGGCCTTCGGCCGCTCTCGATCACGTGGCGCCATCGACTTACCGCAGGGCTTCCTGAACCGATTTGACGATGCCCGCTTCGGTGGCGGCATAGCCCGGAAGCTGCGCGATCGCGTCCTGAAAATCCTTGCTGCGGATCACGCTCAGGACAGCCTGCACCTTCTCGAGCGCGAGAGACCGCTTGGAGCAAATGAAGAAGTAGTCCTCGGTCACCAGGCGGATGAAATCCAAATCGAACTGGTGAGCGGCCGCCTCGACCCCGAAGGCCACGTCGGCCATGCCGCTCGCGACGTAGGCGGCGACGGCCGCGTGCGTGAATTCGATCTGCTCGTAACCGTTGATCCCGCGTGGATCGATCCGATGCTGAGCCAGGAACTGGTCGAACAACTGCCGGCTGCCCGAATCCGCCTCCCTGTTCACGAAACGGACATGCGGCTCCTTCAGGGCGTCCGGCGATCGGATGTCGAGCGGGTTGCCCCGCTTCACGATCAAGCCAAGCTCGCGCGTGACCAGACCGATGATCCGGTAACTGCCGGGATTCAGGAATTTCCTAAGCGAGGCGGCGCTCTTCTTGCGGAGCCAGCCCTGTGGAAGATGCGCGCCCGCAAGGTCGCAGCTTCCATGCACCAGAGATGCGAGCGAGCCAGGATTGCCGACGTAACGCAGATCCATGTCGATACTGGGCGTTCGCCCCAGCAGTTCGCGAAGCTTTGAGACGGCAAAGCCGTGGCTGGCGTGAATTCTCAGAATCGACGATTTCGCCGGCGCGAACTGGTTGACCTCGATCTCCAACTCCTGTGCCAGATTTTGCAGTTGCGGGCCGAGCCGGGCTCGAAGCCGCTCGTCGGCCCAGACCAGCTTCTCGCCGAACTCCGTCAGGCGCGTCCCGCGGCCCCGGCTGCGCTGGACGAGGGGCGTTTCGAAGAACGCCGACCATTTCTCGATGAGGTTCCAGCAATGGCGGTAGGAGAATCCGGCCTGGTCCGCCGCGCTGGTCAGTTTGCCGGTCAGCCGGATCTCGCGCAGCAGATCCATCATCACCAGCATCACTTGCTGGTCGCTGTCCCGCTGGAACTGCCAGCCTGGCTTGATCTCTATCCGTATCGACATGGATCGCCGCTTTCTGAAACGGGGATATATGCACTACACGGCATATTTGGTCGCGCTGCCATGCATCGTCGACTTCTTATGGACCGTCGACAGACCTGCATGGTCGCTTCACATCCACTCTCGGGCATTGAAGGTCTCTAATTCCATCCGAGGGGCTTTGCATCATCGGCAATGGACTTAACTGGCAATATCATTCATATATGGTTCTAGGGTTGGCAACTCCAAACCCTCGATCTGGCGACCGAACAACCGATTGCCGCCGGCGATGTCGGAGCCGCACCAATTGATGCATGAGGCCAGAAGCGAACCATTGAGCGGGGAGAAATTCTGCAGCGTCTCGGCAAATGCAGTCCGCAGAATCGGGACGAGCATGAAGGCGCTTCAGTCCACGTCATTCTCCAGTGCTGCAGGATGATTAAGGCCCCTCATGTGCAATCGATTTCATATATCACAATCTGCTACATGTAGTCGCTTTCTTATGGCCGGGGCCACTTGGGCCAGCTATATGAACTGCTCCGAGCAATGCTGGAGATAGGCATGGGCAGGCAGCGGAAGCCGCAATATTCTCGTCTCACCGAGCCGCTCGTGCGCGACAACGGTGTGCTGCGGCCGGCCTCCTGGGATGAAGCGCTCGATCGTGCGGCCGAGGGCTTCCGCCGCAACCTCGAGCATCACGGCCCCGACGCCTTCGGCATGTTCTCGTGCTCACGCTCGACCAACGAGATGAACTACATTGCCCAGAAGTTCGCCCGGGCGGTGATCGGCACCAACAACATCGACTCTTGTAATCGAACTTGACACGCCCCAAGCGTTGCCGGTCTGGTAACGGTATTCGGAGCAGGCGGTGGGACCTCGTCCTACCGCGAGGTCGAGGATGCGGATCTGATCATCTTCTGGGGCTCTAATGCCCGGGAAGCGCATCCGATTTTCTTTCATCACGCCCTGAAGGCGATCCATAAGGGAGCCAAGGTCTATTCGGTCGACCCGCGCCGGGCCAAGACGGCCGAGTGGGCGGATAGCTGGCTTGGCCTGGACGTCGGTACCGACGTCGCGTTGGCCTATGGTGTCGGTCGCGAGATCATCAGAGCCGGTTTGGTGCACGACGAATTCGTCGCGAACGCCACCACCGGATTCGAAGAATACGTTGCCGCGTGCGAGCCGTGGACGCTGGAGGCCACCTCCCGTGAGACGGGAGTGCCGGCCGATCTGATCCGTGAGCTCGCGCACGACATTGGGACGTCGGAGCGCGTGCAGCTGTGCTGGACGCTCGGCATCACGGAGCATCACAACGGCACCGACAATGTGCGGGCCCTGTGCAATCTCGCGCTGCTCACGGGCCAGGTCGGCCGCTGGGGTTCCGGCCTTGTTCCGTTGCGCGGACAGAACAACGTCCAGGGCGGCGGCGACATGGGAGCGATCCCGAAGAACCTGCCGGGGTTCCAGGACATCGAGAATCCCGAGCATCGGGCGAAGTTCGAGCGCATCTGGGGCGTCACGCTCCCGCCGAAGGGCGGCATGACGCTCTCGATGATGATGGAAGCGATGGATGAGGGGCATCTCACCAACCTCTACATCGTGGGCGAGAACCCGATTCAGTCCGATGCCGACTCCACGGCGGTGACCAGGCGACTGCAGAACCTGGACCACGTGGTCGTGCAGGACATCTTCCTTACCAAGACTGCTGCGCTCGCCGACGTCGTGCTCCCCTCCGCGTCCGGATGGTGCGAGAGCGAGGGCACCGTCACCAACAGCGAACGGCGGGTCCAGCGCGTGCGCAAGGCACTGGAGCCTCCCGGGAGCGCGAAGGACGACGTCGAGATCATCCGTCTGGTCGCGGAACGTATGGGGCACGTCTGGCCGACTGTGACTTCAGAGCAGGTCTGGGACGAGTTGCGCGCGGTGTCGCCTGCACATTTTGGAATGACCTACCGGCTGCTCGAGGAACGGGGCGGATTGAGGTGGCCCTTCCCCGATGAGGACGGGCCCGAGGTATCGTTCCTGCACGGCCGCCTCTGGGAGAAGGATCCCGAGAAGCGCGGGCAGCCCGCGCCGTTCGGCATCCTCGAGCACAGGCTGCCGGTGGACAAGCTCGACGACGAGTTCCCGCTGCGCCTGACGACGGGCCGGCGGCTGACCGACTACAATACGGGCGTGCAGTCCGAGGGCTTCAACTCGCCGCTCCGATTGGGCGGCTGCATCGACATCTCTCCGGAGGATCTCAAGCGGCTCGGCATCCATGACGGCGAAGTGGTGCGGGTGAGCTCGCGCCGCGGATCCGTATTGGCACCGGCACGCCGGGATCCGGCCTTACGTCCCGGGCTGCTCTTCATGGCCTGCAACTTCCCCGACGAAGTGGACGTCAACTTGCTCACCATCGAGGCGAACGACCCGATCGCTGGAACGGCGGAGTTCAAGGCGACGGCGGTCAGGGTGGAGAAAACCAACGACGAGATGCCCAAATGGGGTGCCGTTGCCGAGACCACCGGTCACGCGCGCCAGGACAGCGAGCTCGAGACTGCAAACTAGAAACTAGAAACGAGCTCGAGACCGCAAACTAGAAACTAGAAAGATGAGCCGTGGACCTGAAGTTCTCCGACGCCGAACCGTTCGCGGAGGAACGCGATGCGATCGATCGGCGGCTTGGGGGACCCGGAGAAGGCGGTTGGCACGGTGGTGAGCGCGACGAGCGGGACTACCGGCGCGCACGGGGAGGTCGTGCGGTAAGAGTCGCCCGGCGACACCTCGTCCTGGAGGCGCTGCACGCGGTGAATGACCGCGTCGGCTGGATCAGTCCCGGCGCGTTGAACTACATCGGAAAACGGCTCGGTGTGGCGGCTGCCGACGTCTACAGCGTCGCGACCTTCTACGCGCTGTTCTCCACTTCCCTGCGGCCGAAGCGCATCGTGCATGTCTGTACCGACATCGCCTGCATGGCGCGCGGGTCCGAGCAGGTCTGTGCCGAGCTCGAAAAGCGGCTGGGCCATGCCGGTGCCATGAACGGCTGGAAGCACAGTCCCTGCCTCGGGGTGTGCGAGCGCGCTCCGGCCGCTTTGGCGGTGGAGGCCGGCGACCCCGCCCACGAACACTTGATCGGACCCGCCTCCGTCGACGAAATCGTCCTCGCGCTGGAGGCCGGTCCCGCGGCGCTCGCTGCCGAGGCGCCGCCGATCATGGCCGTGCCGCAGGCCGGGCAAGAGGGCCTGATGCTGCTCAAGCGCGTCGGCCAGGTCGACCCGGAAAGCATCGACGATTACCTCGCGACTGGCGGCTACGACGGGCTGCGGCGGGCCTTCGAGATCGGACCGGCGCAGGTCGTCAGCGAGGTCAAGGATTCCAAGTTGATGGGCCGCGGCGGGGCGGCGTTCCCGACCGGCGTCAAATGGGAGGGGACCGCCAAGCAGCCCGCGACACCCCGCTACCTCGTCTGCAACGCCGACGAGAGCGAACCCGGCACGTTCAAGGATCGCGCCATCCTCGAGGGCGACCCGTTCTCGTTGATCGAGGCGATGACCATTTGCGGTTACGCGATCGGCTCCGAGCGCGGCTACATCTACCTGCGCGGCGAGTACCCCCGCTCCTACCGGATGCTTTACAACGCCATCGAAAAGGCCCGCGAACGCGGCTTCCTGGGTGCCGACGTCCTGGGCACCGGGTGGAGTTTCGAGCTCGAGATCCGGCGTGGTGCCGGCGCCTATATCTGCGGCGAGGAGACCGCGATCTTCAACTCGATCGAGGGCTATCGCGGCGAACCGCGCACCAAGCCACCGTTCCCGTTCGAGCACGGTCTCTTCGGCAAGCCGACGGTGGTCAACAACGTCGAGACTTTGTGCAACGTCCCGCTGATCGTGCAGATGGGCGGCGCGCAATTCGCCAAGATCGGGACCGAGGGTTCCACCGGCCCCAAGCTGTTCTGCGTTTCGGGCAACCTCGTGCGCCCCGGCGTCTACGAGGTGCCGTTCGGCGCGAGCCTGCGTGAGGTTCTCGAGCTGGCCGGCGGGGTGACGCCGGGCCGAACCCTCCAGGCGGTTTTGCTCGGCGGCGCGGCTGGCGGGTTCGTGCGCCCAGACGAGCTCGACATCCCGCTGACCTTCGAGGGCGTCCGCGCCAACAACACCACCCTGGGATCGGGCGTGATCCTGGCCTTCGACGACACCGTCGACCTGCCCGCCATCCTGCTGCGCATCGCGCGCTTCTTCCGCGACGAGTCCTGCGGTCAGTGCGTGCCCTGCCGCGTGGGCACGGTCCGTCAGGAGGAGGCGCTGTTGCGCATCAAGCACAACCTTGGCGACGTCGAGGCCAAGGGGCGCGACATCCTTCTGTTGCGCGACGTCGGCCTTGCGATGAAGGATGCCTCGATCTGTGGCCTCGGTCAGGCTGCCTGGAATGCCATCGAGTCGGCGATCGACCGCCTCGACGCCTTGGAGGCGAGCAAGTGAACGCACACGATCGCGATGCTTTCGGCAGAACGAGCGCGAAAGTCCCGATGGTCACGATCACCGTCGACGGCCAGGCGGTGAGCGTCCCGAAGGACAGCACCATCCTGACGGCCTGCGACGCGGCGGGGAAGGACACGCCCACGCTCTGCTATGGCGATACGCTGACGCCCAAGAACGCCTGCCGGGTCTGCATGGTCGAGGTGAAGGGCGCGCGCGTCCTCGTGCCCGCCTGCTCGCGCAAGGTCGAGCCGGACATGGTGGTCATGACCGATACCGAGCGGGTGCGGCATAGCCGTCGTCTCGTGCTGGAGCTGCTCGGCTCCTCGGTCGATTTGTCCACGACCCCGCGCATTCCCGAATGGATGGAGCGCTACGACGCCGACCCGGACCGCTATGGCGAACGAGCGGGCGAAAGCCTAGGGCGTGACGTCCACGAGCCGGGCGAGCACCATATCGGGGACGGCAGCGTCGCCGCCACGATGAGCCAGCCTGACAAGGTCGACAACGACCTCTACGTGCGCGACTACAGCAAATGCATCCTCTGCTACAAATGCGTGGATGCCTGCGGGACCCAGTGGCAGAACACCTTCGCGATCCAGATCGCGGGGCGCGGGTTCGACTCCCAGATCTCGACCGAATACGCCGTGGAGCTGCCGGATTCCGCGTGCGTCTATTGCGGCAACTGCGTGGAGGTCTGCCCGACGGGGGCGCTGTCGTTCAAGTCGGAATACGACATGCGCGCCGCAGGCACCTGGGACGAGTCGAAGCAGACCGAGACCACCACGGTGTGCACTTATTGCGGCGTCGGCTGCAACCTGACCCTGCACGTCCAAGACAACAACATCGTCAAGGTGAGTTCGCCTCACGATCACTCGGTCGGCTACGGTAACCTGTGCATCAAGGGCAGGTTCGGCTTCCAGCACGTCCAGAACCGCAAGAAGGGCGCCAGCGGCTAAAAAGAGAAAAGTAGCAGGGGCTTATTGACCAAGTCGTTGTCGGAAGTTTGCCTGAGCCTGTCTGATCCGGCGCACTGCACGGTCAATGCAGCGCGAAGCCCGAAAGCTGCGTGGGACAGGCAGGACGGGCGTCCCAAAATCCGCTTTCTCGCACGCTGCGCCTATCCGCCTCGATCGCCCCGCCGCAGCAGAAACACCCCCTGCGCACCCATCAAGTTCCAGAACCACCAGGGCATCGAGAAGCGCATCGGGCGGCCGCGTGCGTCGAGCGCGGTGGCTTTCTCGATGCGGGCACCGAGCACCCGGCACAGGCCGACGAAATCGCGGATCGTGCAATGATGGATGTTGGGGGTCTCGTACCAGGCTTCCGGCATGATGTCGGTGATCGGCATCTGGCCGCGGAAGGCGAGCTCGGCGCGCACCCGCCAATGCCCGAAATTCGGGAAGGAGATGATCACCTGTTGCGCGTCGCCTGGATGGTCTGGGAGAGCACGACGATGTCGAAGGCGTCGTCCGGGTAATTGGCGAGATCCGTATCGGCATCGCCCTGAATCACCGGCAGGCCGCGCGCGAGGCAGGCATTGACGCCCTCGCGCGAGAGCTCGATGCCGCGCCCGTCGATGCCGCGCCGGTCACGCAGCAGCGCCAGAAGCGAACCGTCGCCGCAGCCGATGTCGAGCACGCGCGCGCCGGCCGGCACGAGACCCAGCACGACGAGATGGTCGAGGCGCGTGCCCTCGTCGCGCGGCAAGGCCTCGGCCGCATCCCACGGTGCGCCGGAGGCGGCATCGGTCAGCGTCTCGCTCGTACTCATGCGCGCAGGCCCCGCATCCGCGCGGCCGCATCGATGAAGCCGCGCGCGGCCGAGAACATCGCGGGCTCGTCGAGCAGGAAGGCGTCATGCCCCTTGTCGCTTTCGATCTCGACGAAGGCGACGGGAGCGGCGACCGCATTCAGCGCATGCACGATCGCGCGGGAATCCGAGGTCGGGAACAGCCAATCGGAGGTGAAGGACATCACGCAGAAGCGGGTTTTCGAGCCGCGGAAGGCGTTGGCGAGCACGCCGCCATGGTCCTCGGCGAGATCGAAATAATCCATCGCGCGCGTGAGATAGAGATAGGCATTGGCATCGAAGCGCGCGACGAAGCTGAGACCCTGATAGCGAAGATAGCTCTCGATCTGGAAATCGGCGTCAAAAGTGAAGGTCGGGGCCGAGCCGCCCTGGAAGCGGCGGCCGAACTTTCGATGCAAGGCGGGCTCGGAGAGATAGGTGATGTGTGCGCCCATCCGCGCGACGCCGAGGCCCTTGGCCGGCCGCGTTCCGGCCTCAAGATAGCGCCCCTCCGCCCAATCGGGATCGGCCATGATCGCCTGGCGGCCGACCTCGTGGAAGGCGATGTTCTGGGCCGAATGGCGCGCGCCGGTTGCGATCGGCATCGCCGCGAAGACGCGCTCGGGGAAGAGCGAGGCCCATTGCAGCACCTGCATCCCGCCCATCGAGCCGCCGATGCACAGGAACAGGTCGGGAATCCCGAGCCGGTCAAGCAGCATGGCCTGGGCGCGGACCATGTCGCGGATCGTCACCAGGGGGAAATCGAGGCCGTAGGGCTTTTCCGTCGCCGGGTTGATCGAGGCCGGGCCGGTCGAGCCCATGCAGGAGCCGATCACGTTGGTGCAGATCACGAAATAGCGGTTCGTATCGATCGGCTTGCCGGGGCCGACCAGCGTCTCCCACCAGCCGCCCTTGCCGGTCACCGGATGGGTGTTGGCGACATGCTGGTCGCCGGTCAGGGCATGACAGATCAGCACGGCATTCGAGCGCTCGGCATTGAGCGTGCCGACCGTCTGGTAGGCGATCTGGAAGGGCGCGAGCTTGACGCCCGCATCCATGGCGAGCGGCTCGTCCACTCCGAAACAGGCGACCGGGCTCCTGGGCTCGGCGGCCTGGGATGGTTCGGCGGAAGCGGCAGGTCGTGCCCTCTCCGACGGACTCTTCGCTGTCGCGCTGCTTTGCATGAAGCGTCTTACCGTCTCCCACGGCTGGGAGGAAATTTTGCTGTGATCTGCGGCTTGTCGGCTAAGCTCAACCTCGGAACCCGTCCGCCGAACCGGTCCCGACGTCCGCTCTACCGAACAATCTGCAGTAATCCGCGCCTATCGCTGCGTCAATGAAGGCCGTGGAATCCGCACGGATTCGGACGGGAAGCGATCGGGATTGGTTGGTGACGGCGAGCGGTCTCCATCGCTGAAGAAAGCGATGTGTGCGCAACGGCTTCCCTATCGGAGGGTCCTCAATCGTTCCATGCCTGTTCGCGTGTTCAGGAAAGACCTGTGGCCTTGCGGAGTGCCGCGTTGAGCCGATCCTGCCACCCTGGCCCATCCGCCTGAAAATGCTCCAGCACATCGCGATCAATCCGCAACGTGACCTGCTCACGCGCATTTGGGATGGCGGGCGCTTTTTTTGCTGGGATGGCTTCCTCGACGGGCTTGGTCGTCGTTTTCCGGAAGGCTGCTTCCGCCGCGTCCCGGGCGCCCATCGTCGATCTGGCCATGGGTCTATCTTTCTGTCGATCCTGCCGTTCACCTACAGTTACCGCAATTCCAAGCGTGGCGCTGTAGGTGCAGAAGAGCGGGCCGCGGCGGTTGAGGGAAACGAGCCGTTCGTCAGAAGCGGCCGCCCATCAGGCTATGGCGCGCCGTATCCCCCGCGACTTGTCTCGTACGGGGCATTGCCCGAAACAGACCGGAAAACGTCAATATGTCGAGCCGCTCGGCAGAATTGGGCGCAAAGAGCTGGTCCAGGAGCCAGAGCACGGCATCGAGCCGATCGAAGGGCTCGCTACGACCGGCCCATCGAGCGACCCGCCGAACGTCGAAATCGGTGCTCCTTCCCCGACCGTCCGAAGCAAGCAATTTGCTTGTCAGTTCCCTGATCAGGTCCGGGCGATCCTTCGGAAATTCCTTCGCGTTGGGCGATTGTTCGACGATCGCGCGTTCAACCCCCGATTCGAGAGCGATCATCAGTTCGCGCTGCTCACCATAGCCGTTGTCGGAGCGGGCGAGCTTGTCTTGCAGGGCATCGCGTTGCTTGGCCGCATCCTGGGGAGCCAGTGATCCGCTGAGTCCGCCGCGCGCGCTCGCCAACATCTTGCGCATGTTTGGATTCGAGGACGTTTCGTGCCACTCCCGAAGGGCCTTTTCCTCTCGCGCCGCGTCGTCGGGATCGAGACGCGCCGCGACGGAGCGATAGGCGACGGTCAGACCGACGAGCCCGGAATAATCCGTCGTCTTGGCCAGCCGTTCCCGAAGGAATCTTGCCGTATCCGCAGCCTCCTTGGGAGGCAGCCGTGTCCCGAACGCGCTCATGACGTCGCTGAGACCTTGGCGCCGGCTGCTGTCGGGCTCGGCGGCGAGCCAGATGCGCAGGATGCGCGCTTCCTCGACCGCATCGTCCGGATCGAGGCGCATGCCGACGAATGCAAGCGCCTTGCACAGCTCCGAGGTCTGGTGACTGTCCTTCGTGGCGGCGAGCGCCTCTCGTAACGCCTTCACCTCGCTGGCGGCGGCACCAGCATCGAGGTTGGCCGCGGCGTTGCCGAGCGCCCAGACCGCTTCCCAACGGAAGCCATAAAGTTCTCTTTCGCCGACCACCTTGTTGCCCAGGGCTCGTACGGTGGAGGCGGCGCCCGGCGGATCGAGCAGCCGCCCGATCGTGCCGATCGCCTTCGCCAACGCTTCGATCTCTTCGGGCTTGGTCGTGCTGTCCAGCTTCTCGCTCAACCGGCGTGCCAGATCGGCGATTTTGTGCGGAACGGCGACTGTCGTGGCGAGCGGCCAATAGGGGTTGCTGGCGCGCAGGAGATCGGCATCCGCGAGCATTCGGTGCTCGAACTCCCGCCGCACGGTGGCATCTGCGTTCCACAGTTTCTCCAGATCTGAGCTCGCAAAAACTGCCTTCTTGGCAAGTTCCTCAATGATCGCCTGCGTCTTCGACCGGACTGCGTCCTCTTGCGCTCCGAGCGAAGCGGGCGCCGTCATCGACACGATCAGCAGCGCCGACACTGCGGCGATTGCAGCGCGAAGAATGCGCACGGCGCATTGCCCCATGCCGCCCGCACGAGGTCCAGTTTTGGCAGCAGGTTTTGGATCGCGCCATGACAATGCGGCGTCTGCCATTCGCTCGAACCTCTTGGAATTACGCTGACAGCTTATTCTTTTCCCAATTTCGGCCCGCGTTTTTGGGTATTGCCGTGACAGTATTACGGGTATTACGGTATTATGGCGACAATTTACTCTATCCACAATACTCAGATTTTGGACTGCACCCCGGAAGTGAGACAAAGAAATTTAGGTTACAGGGCGTGCTGTGTTTGATGTGGGTACGATTTGGTTGAATTGGTTTTCGAAGTCGACGGGCGTTTTGTAGGTGAGAGCGGCGTGTAGCCTCAGGCGGTTGTAAGTCGTTTCGAGGAAGGGTCCGATGGTGATCGATGCCATGGAGCGCCGAAAGTGTCCTCGTCCGCGTTGGTGGAGCGACTTTCGATGATACGGCAGGCTGAGAGCGGCGGCATGATGACGGGCGGGCAAAGGTACTCGGCAAAGCGGCCATTGTCGCGGGTGCTCTTATTGCGTTTGGCCTCGGGTGTGGTGCAGCAAACGCGCAGGGGAAAGTCGTCAAGTTGAAATGGGTCTTCGATGAGGATCCTCACCCATTGATACCAGAAAGCAAAAAATATCTTCAAGTCATCGAATTTATAGTGGTTAAAGAAGTCGAAAACCTCAATGGATCATCGATATTCTTTTATTTAACTGTCAAATTGAAGACAGAAATGGATTGTGTGGAAACGGAACGAGGAGAAGCACTTTTTTATCTTGAAATGCCCAAAGATTACGTTTCTGCAAAGAAATATCAGGGTTATTACCATTTTTATGATACAACAAGCGTGAATTCGATTCAAATAAATCGCGTATATTTTGGGCTATTGGACTGCAATAGGCCATCTAAACTATCTTACATCGAAGAATCATCTTACATCGCCGAGTGACGGAGCGCGCGAATGGGCAAGGTGTGGACGCAATCCATAGAGGACAGATTCAAGTTTTATGATTCGGACGCAATTGATGAATCTCAATTGGGATATTACGTGACAGCTTACCATTTCCCTATTTCCTGCTGCCCTCTACCGGCTCGCGACCCAACCCGCTGTCGTCATCGCGAGCGATAGCGAAGCGATCCAGCCGGGGCGTTTCGGTTGGAGGGCGTGGCGCTGCTGGGTTGCTTCGCTTCGCTCGCAATGACGGGCGTGGTTGTTTTTTCCACGCTCCCTTTGATTCTGCCGGCGGTTTGTAGCCGAGCGCCGAAAGTGTCCTCGTCCGCGTTGGTGGAGCGACTTTCGATGATATGGCAGGCTGAGAGCGGCGGTATGGTGAAGGGCAGGCGGGCAAAGCTGCTCGGCAAAGCTGCCTTTGTCGCGGGCGCTCTTATTGCATTTGGCCTCGGGTGTGGCGCCGCAAACGCGCAGCAGAAAATCGTCAAGTTGAAATGGGTCTTCGATGAGGATCCTCGTCCATTGATACCGGAAACCAAAAAAAATCTTCAGGTTATCAAATTTCTGGTGGTTAAAGTTTATATACACTATGCAATAGCATGGAAAGAATTTTACCTAACCGTTAAATTGGAGACAAAAAATGATTGCGTGAAAGCGAAACAGGGGGAAGTACTTTTTTTCCTTGAATTGCCTAGCGATTACCTTTCTGCATCGAAGCACCAAGGTTATTGGCGCCTTTATGATACAAAAAGCGCGGATTCGATTGAGTCAAATCGGGAATATTTTGGATTATTAGACTGCAATAAGTCAGATCAACTATCCTACATCGAAGAATCATCTCGCATTATAGAGTGACGGAGCTTGCGAATGGGCAAAGAGTGGATGCAATTCATAGAGGAAAGATTCAAGCTTTACGATTCGGATGCAATTGATAAATCTACATTCGATCCTAAGATTCAATTCTGTATTACGTTACGGTGACAGTTTACTTTATCTCCAATACACAATTGTCTTCGTGAGGTCCCCGCGCCAGCGGACCCAACGACAAAGCCCCGCTTGGGGGCGGAGCTTTTGCATTTATAGGAATATAAGCATATCAACGTCGCGCTGTCAAGAGGGCTTTGCAAAATCAAGGGAAATCGGTCCTGACGATGGCCTTTGAGCGTCGTGGTATAAGCTCGCGCCGGCAGCCCTCATAATAAGACGTCGACGCTCATCTTTCTTCATTTTAATGAGAATGTATCGATGGGCGGGCACACCTCGCCCGTCATGCCATCAAAACCATGGCACGACGCAGATTGATTGCCATGCACAGCAACTGAAGCTGCGTCGCGTTGCGAACAAGCGAGCGGTAGCGGACCCGGGCGTAGCCATAATGGCGCTTCATCAGCCCGAACAGGCTCTCGATCGCCACACGCTCGGGTGCGTGCCGGGCGTTGGCCGCCATCGCGTCCAGCGTGAGCGGCCGCCCTCGGAAAGAGCGCCGCAGCACCCGATCGGCGATCCCGCGCTCGGCCAACTGGGCTCGGAAGGCGCGGCTGTCGTAGGCCGTGTCGGCATAGACCTCTGCCTCGTCGCCCTGAACCAGACGGGATCCAGGGCCGCGGACAGGGGCGAGGACAGGATCGAGTTCGTGCTGGTTGGCAGGTGTCAGGACAGCGCGCCGGATCAGCCGCGAACCCTTGTCCATCGCGACGTGCGCCTTGTAACCGAGCCGGTAGCCACGCCGCGTCATCGTGAAGCCCGCATCCTTGTCGCTGCGCTCCGCCGCCCGCTCGTGGCTGTAGGGCACCGCGTCCGCCTGCACGACGGTGGCGTCGATCAGCGTGCCCTCGCGCAGGATCAGCCCCGCTTCCGAGAGCTGCGCGGCAAGATCGTCGAACAAGCGCTCAGCCAAGCCATCCTCGCCAAGGCGCGTGCGGAAGCGGCTGAGCGTAGAGTGGTCGGGCACGCTCTCGTCCAGCGAAAGCCCCACGAAGCGGCGGAAGCTCAGGCGGTCGGCCAGAGCCTCTTCCAGCCCGGGATCAGAGAGGCCGTACCATTGCTGGAGGAGCAGGCACTTGAACATCGTCAGGGGGGCAAAGCTCGGGCGGCCACGCACACTCGCGTGAAGGCCGCCCAACACGCGATCGAACCGGCTCCAGTCAACCGCGGTGATCAGCCGGTCGAGCGCGCGACTGCCCCCGCTCCTGACAAGACCATCCGCGAGGCTCAGCTGACCCACCGACCGATGCGCCATCACAACCTCCTCCGACCACCAGAGTGAACCAGAGCGCCCGCACTTATGCAAAGCTCTCGTCAACCCATTTCGATAGGCTGCCGGTTCGCGCGGCTCAAAAACGCACTTGGATCCGGCTCCACCCCCTTGGGACGGCCTGGGACATGCGGGACATCTGTCCTGAAATCCGGTTTACCGAACGGCCGCCTCAATGCCGGCCTATCCCGGTGCGCGCCTCCGGACATGGTCCCTGAGGGATGATTGCGGCACTTCGCCGTATCCCGCCTGGAACCGTCGAGGACGCGCTACCAACCGGCCTTGGCGCACGCGATTAACGGGGGCCGAATCGAAAGGGCAGCCCCGGACGCTACGCTTCTCCGGCGCGGCGCTCACGCCCCCCCGAACAGGTCCGGGTCGGTGCTTTCGTAATCGACGAGGCCGACGAAGGGCAGCTGGCGGAAGGCGTGGGCCGCATCCATGCCGTAGCCGACGACGAAAACGTCCGGGCAGGTGAAGCCGACGAAATCGGCATCGATCGAGACCGCGCGCTTGCCGGGCTTTTCCAGCAGCACCGCGGTCATGACGCGCCTCGCGCCGCGCGCCATCAAGAGGTCCTTGGCGAAAACCAGGGTGCGGCCCGATTCGAGGATGTCGTCGATCAACAGCACGTCGCGGCCGCGCACCTCGCTCTGCACATCGCGCAGGATCTCGACCTGGCCGGACGAGATCGTCGCGGTGCGGTAGCTCGACAGATGCACGAACTCGACCTGCGGCGAGAGCCCGGCCCGGTGCAGGGCGCGCAGCAGGTCGGCCGCGAACATGAAGCTGCCCTTGAGCACCGCGACAACGAGCAGATGCTCGAGCTTCTGCGCGACGACCGCGGCCGCGATCTCCTCGTTACGCCGCGCGATGGCGGCCTCGTCGAACAGCACGCGCACGCGTCGGGAAGCGGAGGTCATGCCCGATTGATAGCACGGCTTACCCGCGCCGCTACAGCTTCCGACACGCTATGACATGCATCCGCCGCGACGCCTCCGGCGCAGGTGTCAATGCCCGCTCTCAGTGGGGGCAGCATGCGGATCCGCCGCCGGGGCCTCAGGCGCCGGGTCTGCTTTGGGCTCGGCAGCGGAGATCTCCTCTTTGGGAGCTTCCGGCTTGGGGTCGACGAAACGCACCTCGACGTGGCGTCCCTTCTCCGGCGGTGCCGATAGGCTCGCCTTGAAACGGGCCCGCTCCTCGGGTTCGAGCGCGGCACGCGGCGGCGCCAGCGTCCAGCGATAGAGCGGTTGGTCCTGCGCGTCGCGAACTTCGACCTCGATCGGTGGCACATCGACGCGCGTGCGGGCGACGCCGATCAGGTCGCCCTCGACCACGAGCTCGGCCGGCTTCTCGCCTTCGGCCGGGAGCCGGAATGCGACGACGTCGCGTAGATCGACACCGCGCAGGTTTACCGGCAAGCCGATCGCCGCGAACAGGCTCGCGGTCTGCGGCATCGCCCGCACCACGGTGGAGCGGCCGAGCAGAGCCAGCGGCAGCAGCACGAAGGCGACGAGCCCGGCGGCGATGAGCGGCGAGACAGCCGGGAATCGCCGCTTCTTGTCGGCAAGCTTGCCGATCCGGCTCTTGCGGCGTGGAAGCGGCTCGTCGACGACGGGGTTCGCCTCGGCCTCACTGTCGAGACCGGGCTCGTCCGCGCCCCGCATCGCGCCCTGCAGGCCGAGTGCCTCGAAGATCTCCTGCGGGGTCTCGTCCTGGCCTGCGTTCTCGTCGCCCGCTTCGGCCTTGAGGCCGGCCGCGACTTCGTCGGACGTCAGAAACCAGGTTTCGCGGCAGGCGGCGCAGCGGACCGAGCGGCCGGCCATGCCGACACGATCGGCCGCGATCCGATATTCGCTTGCACAAGCCGGGCAGACGATCAGCATGGCGAATCGGCTTCGGGTCCCGGCCGGCGGGTTGCCGTGCACGCAAAATGGACCCAAACGGTTGTTGCGCGAACAGGGTTAACCGGCCGTGAAGCGGCGGCGCATCCGGACCGCATCGGCAAGAAACTCGGGGCGAGTGGAGAGGGATTAGGCCTTGGCGGGCGGGATTGGCGCAGGCGCAATGACGACGGACAGCCTGCTGTCCGGCATGGAAGGACCGGTCGTGCAGTTCGAGAGCGTCGGGATGCGCTACGGGCTGGGAACGGAGGTCCTGTCCGATGTCAGCTTCGAGATCGCGCCGCATTCCTTCCAGTTCCTGACTGGCCCCTCGGGCGCGGGCAAGACGACTTTGCTGCGCCTGATCCTGCTCTCGGTCAGACCGACGCGCGGCCTCGTCTCGGTCTTCGGCGAGGAGGTCAGCGGCATTTCGAGCGACGGGCTGACGGCCCTGCGGCGGCGAATGGGCGTGGTCTTCCAGGATTTCCGCCTGCTCGACCACCTCACCACCTACGAGAACGTGGCGCTCCCCTTGCGGGTCCAGGGCCGGGCCGAGACCAGCTACCGGGCCGAGGTGGTCGAACTCCTGCGCTGGGTGGGCCTCGGCGAGCGCATGCATGTCCTGCCTCCGCTCCTGTCCGGCGGCGAGAAGCAGCGCGCCGCGATCGCGCGCGCCCTGATCGCACGGCCCGAATTGCTGCTCGCCGACGAGCCGACCGGCAATGTCGATCCAGGCCTCGCCCGGCGCCTGCTGCGGCTGTTCCTGGAACTGAACCGGCTCGGCACCTCGGTGATCATCGCGACCCACGATTACGGCCTCATGGACCTCGTCGACGCACCCCGGATGGTGCTCGGCGAGGGTCGCCTGCGCGTCGAGGCGTGATGAGCGCAGCCCGATGAGCGGAACCCAAGCCCCGCCCCGGCCGGCCACGGCCCCCCCAGCGACGGGAGCCGAGACGCCGCTGCCGCCGACCCTTCGCCGGAACGCACCTTTGGTGCCGACCGATACGGCCGCGAGCCGGGCGCTCGCGGCCGTGATCGCGATTCTCACCTTCCTCGCCGCGCTCTGCGCGGGCGCGGCCGAAATCGTCGGCACCAGCGCCGGCCAATGGCAAAGCTCGGTCGCGCAGGAGGTCACCGTACAGGTCCGGCCAGGACCCGGCCGCGACATCGAGGCCGATGTCGCTCAAGCCGACGGCATCGTCAAAGCCGCGCCGGGCATTGCCAGCACCCGCATCTTCACGAAGGCGGAATCCGAGCGCTTGCTCGAACCCTGGCTCGGCAGCGGGCTCGATCTCTCGGATCTGCCGGTGCCGCGGCTGATCACGGTGAAGCTTGCCGGCGATCCGGTGACCGATCTGAAGGCCTTGCGCACCAGCTTGAGCGATGCGCTGCCGGGCGTCGCGAGCCTCGACGACCATGCCTTGTGGCTGCAGCGCCTCTCGACCATGGCCAACACCTTCGTCGGCATCGGGGTCGGCATCGTCGCTCTGGTGCTCGCGGCGACCGGCCTTGCCGTGGTCTTCGCGACGCGCGGCGCCATGGCCGGCAACAAGGAGGTGGTCGAGGTGCTGCATTTCGTGGGCGCCGATGATGATTACATCGCGCGGGCCTTCCAGAGCCGCTTCTTCCGGCTTGGCCTGCGCGGCGGCGCGCTCGGTGCCGGCGCCGCGCTCCTTGCCTTCGTGCTGGCGGGATGGCTCGCCGGGGCGTGGCGCTCGAGCCCGGCGGGTGATGAGATCGAGGCCCTGTTCGGCGCCTTCCATGTCAGCTGGCGCGGCTATGCCATCATCGTCCTGATCGGCGCCATCGCCTCGATCGTCACCGGCGTGGTCTCGCGCATCACGGTTCGCCGCTTTCTGGACTGAGCCGGGCGGGTGCCGGTACATTGCGGCGACCATTGGTTGCGAGGATGTTTCGGCCAATCTGGAGCGTTAACCATTCATCAACCGTTCGGAGAAGAAATGGTCGCTTCGTTCACGGTGCCCTGCCGGAGCCGCAATCCCGGCTACGCTTTCGGAGCATGACCCTGCTGACGGCGCGCAAGAGCGAGATCGGCCAACCAGGCGGCAGCCTGGAGGCGGTCGGCTGGGTATGGCATCATGGCCGCCCGGACGCCCGGCAAAGCCCGGCGGGCAGCTCTTCCAGGAAGGCGCTTTCCCTGTCTCGACCCGCAGCCCGGATATCGCCTGTCGCGAAAGGGCTCGTCGCCCTGTTCGGTCTCTGCACCGTGCTGTTCGTCAGCGGCTTCTTCGCCTTCGTCTCGTCCATCGAGCGCAAGGAACGGCACCCGACCGAGCAGGCCGACGGCATCGTCGCCTTGACCGGGGGCGCCGAGCGCATCGGCGATGCGATCGACCTGCTCGCGGCTGGCAATGGCCGGCGCCTGCTGATCTCGGGCGTCAACGAACGCACCGGGCGCGAGGCGATCACCCGTCTGAACCCGACTCAGCGCCACTGGATCGATTGCTGCGTCGATCTCGATTACCGGGCGCGCAACACGATCGGCAACGCCATCGAGACCCGTCGCTGGATGCGCAAGAACCACTTCGAGACGATCGCGGTCGTCACCTCGAATTACCACATGCCGCGCACGCTGGTGGAATTGCGGCACGTCCTGACCGAAGGCGAGACCATGGTGCCGCACCCCGTCATCTCCGACGGGTTCGACGTGGACCGCTGGTGGTCCGACCCGGCGGCCGCCCGCCTCGTCGGGGCCGAATACATCAAGTTCCTCGCCGCTTGGCTGCGGACCCGTTTCGAGGGCGATCCCGAGCAATCGCGCTTTGCCGTCATCATCGGGCGCGGCAAGCCGGTGAAGATGGTCGCCGAACCGAGGCTGCGGGCGACGAACTGAGCGGTCTCCGCGCAGATTCTCGACCCTTGCCGGCAGGCTGCCGGTACAAGAGATTTGAACTAGTCTAAGTCCATAATACAAAAAGCTTTTTTGTTGATCTCATGACGCGGACCTGATCTGGCTCCTGCCCTGTCAAGCTTGCCAGGGTACAAAGCGTTTCATGTCCATTCCGAGCCGTGCGGGCCGCCTTGCCTGCCTTCTTCTCGCATCCACGGCTCTCGCCGGTGCCGCTCAGGCCCAGCAAAGCGGCGTCCAGCTTGACGAGATCTCGGTCGAGGGCCGGGGAAATGGCCGCGGCGGCGGTGCCGTTTCGTCGCAGGACGGCGCATCCAGCCAAGGCAACGTCGCGACCAGCCAGGACAGTTCGGCGACGAGCGGTGGCGGCGGCGGTCCGAGCGGCATCGTCGGCTACACCGCCCGCATCAGCCCGACCGCGACCAAGACCAACACGCCGCTGATCGAGACACCGCAATCCGTCACGGTGCTGACGCGCGAGCAGCTCAACGACCGTAACGTCCAGACGATCAGCGAGGCGATCGGCTACGTCGCCGGTGTCTCCTCGAACGTGTTTGGCTTCGATCCGCGCTTCGATTCCTTCTACGTGCGCGGCTTCGACCTCACCTATAACGGCATTTTTCGCGATGGGCTGCGCCAGATCGGCTCCAGCCTGACCCTCCCGCGCATCGAGCCTTACGGCGTCGAGGCGGCCACCATCCTGCGCGGACCCTCCTCGGGACTCTACGGGCTCGGCTCGCCCGGCGGCATTCTCGACGTCACCACCAAGCGCCCGACTTTCACGCCCTTCGGCGAAGTCCAGTTCCAGGCCGGCAATTACGATCGCTACCAGGGCAATTTCGACATTGGCGGACCGGTCGAGGGCAGCGATGGCACGATGGCCTATCGCCTCACCGGCATCGTGCGCCAGGCTGAGACCTTCCTGCCGGGCAGCTCTGACGACCGCGTCTACATCGCACCGGCCTTCACCTGGAAGCCGGACGCCGACACCACCTTCACCTTCCTGAGCGAGTACCAGAATTCGAAACTTCCCGGGAACCCGTCCTTCTACAACGAGCCCGGCTTCAAGATTACACGCCTGTATTCCGGCGATGGCGCCTTCACCGATTTCAAGCAGGATCAGGCCCGCATCGGCTATGCGTTCGAACATAAGTTCTCGCCGGATCTCGTGTTCCGGCAGAACTTCCGCTTCTACGATGTCGAGAACGACTACAAATACGCACAGATCGATTCCATCAGCGAGGATCGTACCCGCGCCTTGCGATCGACCGGCTATCTGCGGGAGAGGCTGAGCCAGTTTACGCTCGACAACCAGCTCGAAGGACATTTCGATACGGGTCCGGTGCGGCACACCGTCGTCGGTGGGCTCGATTACGCCCATTACGACTTCAAGACCCGCGCCGGTTTCGGCGATGCGCCCGACCTGAACTTGGTCAACCTGAATTACGGCAAACAGTTCATCGCGACCCCGCCGCTCGGGCCGCCAGCCTATCAGAGACAGGATCAGATCGGTCTCTATCTGCAGGATCAGGCCAAGCTCGACCCCTTCATCCTGACGCTGACCGGCCGGTATGACTGGGTGTTCCAGAACAACGTCGATTACGGCGCCGAAGAGGGGATAGCCAAAGACCAGCAGAATGATCGCGCCTTCACGGGGCGCGTCGGCCTCGGCTACATCCTGGCTCCGGGTGTCGTTCCCTATGCGAGCTACGCTACCACCTTCGCGCCGCAAGCCGGCTTCACGGGACCACCTTCCAGCCGCACCCCAGCCAAGCCTGCAAGCGGCGACCAGATCGAAGCCGGCGTGAAATTCCAGATTCCCGGAACCAACATCCAGGCCAATTTCGCTGGGTTCGATATCGTCCAGAGCAGCGTGTTGCGGACCGATCCGAACGACTTCACCGCGACCATCGCGACAGGCGCCGTCCGCTCACGCGGCTTCGAGATGGAGATGATCGCCAATCTAGCGCCAGGAACCAACCTGACGCTCGGCTACACGCACCTCAATCTGATTTACCTGAACCAGTCGGTACCCGACCCCAACGATCCGGACGGCGAGAAACAGATCGAGATCGGTGGCAACAGGCTCTCCGGCATTCCAGCCGACACGTTCTCGGCTTTCGCGACCTACCTGTTCCCGCCATCCTCACCGCTTTCGGGCCTGACCATAGGCGGGGGCACCCGCTTCACGGCTAACAGCTTCGCCGATGAATTGAACACGGTCCGAAACCCGACGGTGACGCTGTTCGATGCGATGCTGGCCTATGACTTCGCCGCCATCGACCCGAAATACAAAGGCTTTCGCGCGCAGGTGAATGGCTACAACGTCTTCGATCGCTACTACTACAATTGCCAGGCCGGCTATTGCTATCGCGGTGCTCCGGCAACCGTCATCGGCAGCCTGATCTATCGATGGTAGCCGGCTGATGTCGCACTCTCGACACGGGACCGTCCCGAACGGAATGCAGGGCAAGACACAAACGAGGGCCGCGAAACCCTTCGGTATCCGCCCCCTGGCCGTCCTGCTCCATCGCTGGGTCGGCCTGACGATCGCCGGTTTCCTGTTCGTGTCGGGGCTGACCGGGGCCGTGATCTCCTGGGACCACGAGCTCGACGATTGGCTCAATCCGCATCTGCATGCGGTCTCGAGCGAGGGGCCGGCCCTGCCCTCGCTCGAACTCGCCGCGCAGGTCGCCGCGCGTCATCCGCAGGCCGAGGTGGTCTATGTGCCGCTCGCCGTCGAGGCAGGAGAATCGCTCGCTCTCTTCGTCCAGCCGAAAGTCGATCCGGCCACGGGGCGGCTGTTCGAACTCGCCTTCAATCAGGTCTTCGTCGATCCCGTCACGGGCGCTGAGCTCGGCAAGCGCCTCTGGGGCCAGGCCTGGCCGATCACCAGCGAGACCCTGGTCTCGTTCCTCTACAAGCTGCATTACAGCCTGCACGTGCCGGAATTCTGGGGCATCGATCTCTGGGGCGTCTGGCTGATGGGCGCCATCGCCGTCTTGTGGACGCTCGATAGCTTCATCGGCTTCTATCTGACGCTGCCCCTGCGGCGTGCGCCAAACCCGAATCGGCCTGCTGCCGTCAAACGGGAACTCGCACGCGGCTGGTGGGCGCGCTGGAAGCCAGCCTGGAAAATCAAGATGACGGGTAGCGCCTACCGGATCACCTTCGATCTGCACCGCGCAATCAGCCTCTGGATCTTCGGTCTGCTCTTCATCCTCGCCTTCACGGCCTTCTCGCTCAATCTCAAGCGCGAGGTGTTCCTGCCGCTCCTGTCGCTCGTCTCGCAGGTGACGCCGACGCCCGAAACCGAGCGGAGCCCCGCACCCCTGCACCAGCCGATCCCGGCGACGATCAATTTCGGGCAGATAGCCGAGCAGGCGCGAGAGGAGATCGACAGACGTGGCTGGTCGAGCCCCGTCGGCGCCGTGTTCTACGATCGCGACCTCGGGCTCTACAACGCGCTGCTCTTCGCACCGGGCGAGGATCACGGCGCGGCTGGCGTCGGACCAGCCGTCCTGTATTACGACGGCAAGGACGGGCGTCTGCTCGGCGATCGCCAACCCTGGAAGGGGACGCTCGCCGACATCTTCGTCCAGGCGCAGTTCCCACTCCATTCCGGCCGTATCCTCGGCCTTCCGGGACGCATCCTCATCTCGATCATGGGGCTCGTCGTCGCCATGCTGAGCGTGACCGGCGTGGTGATCTGGTGGCGCAAGCGTGCGGCGCGTCTGGCAGTTCGGCGCAAGGCCGGGGTGCCGGCGGGGTTGCCTGCCGCGGCGGAGTGATAGCGAGCATTTTCGAGCGAAGTGGAAACCGGTTCGGGTAAAGAAAAGCCACGCGCCTAAGCAGATTCCGCAAAGGTGCTCCGCGGCTTTGCGACGAGAGCCTGCGGCATATCAAGAACCTAAGCGGGCGAAGCGTTGGCCTGCCAACGCACACTTGCTTAAGATTCAGAACCCCCGGCAGCGCTCTTTGATCAGGCCACCGAATTCACGCTCGGAACCCTGAACCTCGGCGAGCTTGTCCTTGCGCTCCGGCCCGGACAGGCAGCGGCCATAGACCCCGGCGATCCGGCGCATGGTCTCGACATGCCGGCGCCAAGCCCGGCAACGGCCGGCATCGTCGTCCGCGCCGCCTTCCAACTGGTCGATCGCCTGGCGCTGCATCGAACTCGCCACGAGCACGTCGCGCTGGCAGGTCGCGTCCTGCGCCATCGCCACAGACGAACCGGCAGCGAGCAGAAAACCGGCGATCAGGCTCGCATTTCCGAGGGTTCGCTCACGCGTCACGCTCTCCCCCCATCGACTCATCTCGACGAACTCATGCCGCTTGCGAGGCCGCGCGATGCGTCAGAAGCGCATAGAGGGCGCTCTCGTCGCGTGCTTTGCGGATGCGTTCCAGGATGCCGGGCTCGCGCAGGATCCGTGCGATCTGCGCCAGCGCCTTCAGATGATCCGCGCCGGCATTCTCGGGCGCGAGCAGCAGGAAAGCGAAATCGACCGGCTGGCCGTCGAGCGCCTCGAAATCGACCGGCTTTTCCAGCCGGGCAGCAAGGCCGAACATCCTGTCGAGGCGGGCCAGCTTGCCATGCGGGATGGCGACACCGTCGCCGATTCCGGTCGAGCCGAGGCGCTCGCGCTGAAGCAGCGTCTCGAAGATCGCACGCTCGTCGAGTGTCGGCAGGTGCTGAGCAGCCTGAGCGCTCAATTCCTGCAAGATCTGCTTCTTGCCCCGGGCCCGAAGACTCGGAATGACCGAAGTCGGACTCAGGAATTCGAGAACTGGCATGAAGGACTGGTGTCCCGTCAAAAGAAGCCGAATCGGGATCGCAGGCACATATCGAGATTGAGCGAAACCTTGTGGACCATGCCCGAACAACTGCCCGATACCGGGCAGCGTTCCAGCAGCAGCCCGGTTCACTGATCCGGGAATCTACGCGAGCAATGCGTGTGCCGATCCGCGCTCACACCGAATCCGGCGGATCGACCCAGCCGATCGCACCGTCGCTGCGCCGGTATACGACGTTGATGCGACCGGTGCCAGCATGAACGAAGACGACGACCGGCGCCCCGGTGAAATCGAGGGCGGAGACCGCTTCGCTGACCGACTGGCGCCGCAAGGTCCGCGTGCTCTCGGCGACGATCGGCGGATGATCGGCCTCGTCCTCGGGCGGCGAGTCGTCCTCGTCCTCGACATCCTCGGGAGCTGCGAAGACGGCATAGGCCGCTTCGAGATCGGCCCCGTTATGGCTCGGCGCGCCATGGTCCTTGAGGCGATGCTTGTAGCGGCGCAGGCGCTTCTCGAGCCGGTCGGCCGTCTGCTCGAAACTCGCATGCGCATCATGGGCCGCACCCGAGGCCTCGAGCGTCAGCCCCGATGCGAGATGCACGACACAATCGGTACGGTAGGCCGTGCCGTCGCGGCGCAGGGTGACGTGGCCCGTGCAGGAATCGCTCATATGGCCGTCGAGGTATTTTCTCAGCGTCGCCGCTATCCGGTCTTCGACACGGCCGCGCAACGCCTCACCGAGGTCGACCCCGTGACCGGTGACCCGCAATCCCGCCATCGATGTCTCCGCTTCCTCCCGGAGCGACCAGAGTTAGGAAGGGCGCGGGACGGTGTCAACGAAGCGGAAGCTTGGTGCGGCGCGAAGCTTTTCAGCGCAGGGCCTGCGCGAAGCGCTCGCGCCGGCGCTCGATCGAGGAAGGGATGCGCAGCGACTCGCGGTACTTGGCCACGGTGCGCCGTGCGATGTCGATGCCCTCGTCACGCAGGCGTTGTACCAGGGCATCGTCCGAGAGCACATCGCTCGCTTCCGCATCGACGAGCTGCTTGATGCGGTGGCGTACGGCCTCGGAGGAATGCGCGGCCGTGCCGGCGGCTCCCGGAATCGCCGCGGTGAAGAAGTATTTCATCTCCAGCGTGCCGCGGCTGGTCCCGATCGACTTGTTCGAGGTGACGCGCGAGACTGTCGATTCGTGCATGCCGATCGCCTCGGCCACCGTCTTCAGGTTGAGCGGGCGTAAGTGCGAGACGCCATGCAGGAAGAAGGCGTCCTGCTGGCGCACGATTTCCGAGGCGACCTTGAGGATGGTGCGGGCGCGCTGCTCCAGCGAGCGGGTCAGCCAATTGGCGTTCTGCAGGCATTCTGACAGGAAAGCCCGATCGCCCTCGGCGACGGCGCCACGCGAAACCCGCGTGTAATAGGTCTGATTGACCAGGACCCGTGGCAGGGCCTCGCTGTTCAATTCGATCAGCCAGGAACCATCGGGCGCCGCCCGTACGAAGACGTCCGGGATCAGCACCTCGACTGCATTCGCACCGAAGGCACGACCGGGCTTGGGATCGAGGCGGCGAATCTCGGCGAGCATCTCGACGAGATCCTCGTCATCGACGCCGCAGAGTCGCCGCAGGGTAGCAAGGTCGCGCTTTGCGACGAGGTCGAGCCGCGAAACCAGCGCCTGCATCGCCGGATCGTAGCGGTCCTGCTCGGCGAGCTGGATCGCGAGACATTCGGCCAGATCACGCGCGGCGACACCTGGTGGATCGAAGGTCTGGACGAGTTTGAGTACCCGCATCACGGTGTCGAGGCTCGCACCGAGCCGCTCTGCAACCGCATCGACCGATTCACGAAAGTAGCCCGCTTCGTCGACCGCATCGATCAGGAAACCGCCGATCAGGCGTTCGACGGGATCGCGCGTGGCGAGATCGAGCTGGGCGGCGAGATGCTCGCGTAGGGAGATCTCGGCGGTGAGGCTCGCCTCGAAATCCGGTGGCTCCGCATCGAAGCTGCCGCCGGTATTGCCGTAGGGCGCCGGAGAGAGCGAGAGCATGTCACCCGATCCCGCCGCCTCGCGCGGCGGTTCGGCGCCATGTCCGTGGTCAGCCACGGCTCGGGTTCACCACCGGCCTCGTCGAACCCGCTCTCGGCTTCGCCGGCAACCGCCTCGCGTTCCGGTCCAGGCTCCACTTCGACGCGTTCGAGAAGCGGATTGCGCTCGAGCTCCGCGTCGACATAGGCTGCGAGATCGAGCTGCGACAATTGCAGAAGCTTGATGGCCTGCAGAAGCTGAGGCGTCATCACCAGGGCCTGGCCCTGGCGCATCTCAAGCCGTTGCAGCAGACTCATCGCGAAGCGCGGCTCCCCGTGTCAGGTTTCAAGGGATCCGGCCGGTAAACAGGCCGGATCGGCCGTCGGCACAATTCTTGCTTGCTCAACTTATCCAGGTCTAGCGCGAACCTTTGGCCACGTCAAAGCGTGTTTGCACCGCACCATCACGAATTCGGTGCATGACGGCTCTGCCGCCACAGACGGTCATTCGCCTTTCAGGGCGAGTCTGTGGCTCGGAGGCCTAAGGAAGGCTTGCGGAGAACGTTGAAACCGATCGATTCGTGAGGTTCTTCGCGACGAGGAGACTTGGCCCGATCGCATCGAGAAGGCGTCGGGTTTTCGCGATCAGCCTCCGGTCAGGATCAGAGCCGGAAATCCTCGCCGAGATAGAGCCGGCGCGCTTCCGGATTGGCGACGATCTCTTCAGGCGTGCCCTCGGTCAGGATACGGCCGGAATGGGCGATATAGGCGCGGTCGATAAGTCCGAGCGTCTCGCGAACGTTGTGGTCCGTAATCAGCACGCCGATGCCGCGTCGTTTCAGATGCTTGACGAGATCCTGGATGTCGCCGACCGCGATCGGATCGATACCGGCAAAGGGCTCGTCGAGCAGGATGAAGCTCGGCGAGGTGGCGAGTGCGCGGGCGATCTCGCAGCGCCGTCGCTCACCGCCGGAGAGCGCGATCGAGGGTGATTTGCGCAGGCGCGCGATGTCGAACTCTTCGAGCAGTGAATCGAGCTTGTGCTCGCGCGCCTTGCGATCCGGTTCGGCGATCTCGAGCACGGCGCGGATGTTGTCCTCGACCGAGAGCCCGCGGAAGATCGAGGCTTCCTGCGGCAGGTAGCCGATGCCGAGCCGCGCCCGCTGGTACATCGGCAGATGGGTGATCTCCATGCCATCGAGGCTGATCGTGCCGCGATCGGCAGCGACGAGCCCGGTGATCATGTAGAAGATCGTGGTCTTGCCCGCCCCGTTCGGTCCGAGCAGGCCGACCGCCTCGCCATTGTGAACGGTGAGCCCCGCCTCGTGGACCACGGTGCGCGCGCCGTAGGTCTTGCGCAGACCATGCACCTCCAGGATTCCGGGTGCACCGGTCGATGCGCCGGAATCGCCGAATTCTGCCATCGGCGACGGTGGCGGAGATTTGCGGCCACGCCGGAAAACCCGCCCGAGGAAGGAGGTGGCGCGCGCAGGCTGAGCCGGGGCCTCGTGCTCGGCTCGAAGGAACGCCGCCGCAGCGGGCATGTTCAATTCGCCTGCGCCCTTGGCGCCGTATCCGGTTTCGGCGCCGGTTTTCCGGCGACAGCCGGGCTCGCGCAGCCCTTGCCGCTCTTCGCGTCCGATTTCTCGCCAGGTACAAACATCGCGGAGACGCGCCCGGTGGTGGTGCCCGGATCCATGTTGGCGCGGCCGGAATTCATATCGTAGGTCAGGCGCGAGCCGCGCGTGACGTTCTGGCATTGGCTCAGCACGACATTGCCGGTCAGGATGATCTTCTTGGCCTCCTGATCGAACACGGCATTGTCGCCGGTCGCGACCTGATCCTTCTGCTTCACGGTGACGGGACCGGTGCATTCGACCTTGCGGATGCCGTTCTCGGCCATGGAGGACTGCGTTTTCTCGGCTTCGGCCTCGCCGTCCTTCGCCGTGTCCTTCTTGGCGTTGTCTTTCTTGGCGTCGTCTTTGCTGCCGCGCTTGTAATAGACGGTGAGCGCGGTGCAGCGGATCGTGGCATCGCCCTGCACGGCAACGACATTGCCGGCAAAGATCGCCTTGTTTTCCTTATCGTAGACGTCGAGCCGGTCGGCATCGATCTTGATCGGCTCCTTGCCGCTGCCGCCCAAGGCTCCGACCGGCGACGCGGCCTTCTGCTCGGCGAAGGCCTGCGGGATCGGCATCATCGCCAAGGCGAGCGCCAGCAGTGCCACCTGCAAGAAGGAGGAGGAAAAAGATCTCACTGCCGCGTCTCCGGTGTCTCGGCCGAGGAGGTGCGGATACGATCCTGGCCGCCTTCGGCCTGATCCGCAGGCCGGTCCTGCTTGTAGAACACCGCGTGGACCTTGCCGATGAAGGAGATCACCTTGCCACTCTCGACCACGTCGAGGCTGTCGGCGGTGAGCGTGCCCGACGGCACCGTGACCGTTACGGCTTCCGTTGATTTCACGCTGCCAGCCTTGAAATCGACCGTCGCGGATTGGAGCCGGACTTCCTCGCCCTCGTCGGTCCAGAGGCGGATGTCCTGGTGGAGATCGAGCGATTCCTTGCTCGAATCGAACAGGCCGCCCTTGGCTTCGAGATAGGCACGGCCGCCCTTGTCGTCGGTGACGAGGTGGCCTTTCATCGCCTGAAGTTCGACCAGGGAGGGCTTTCGTACGTCCTGCAAGGCGGCGTTGGCCGTGACCTCGTAGCCGCGGTCGTCCTTCCGGAAGCCGGAAAGTCGCGGATTCTCCATCGTAATCTTGGTCCCCGAAACGCTGACGGGGCCGACACTGACATTCGGCAGGGTGCCGGAGAGCGGATTGTAGAAGACGAGGCCGGCGATGGTGAGCACGCCTGCCCCGGCCGCGAGCGGGATGACACGGCGTAGGAGGCGCACTCGCGCGGAATGGCGCAACGCCCGGCCATGCGCCTGCATGCGGCGATGGTTCTCGTTCGCCGCACCCGCATCGGTCTCGATGATATCGGCCACCCGATTCGGTTCCCGAAGGTCGTGTTGGCGGCGCATCCCCTCTCGCGCCGGCGGGCTGATCGAGGGCCCGCGTGGAAGCCGTGACAGCGTGCGGTGGCGAAGTTGTGGCTTAGCGGCCGAACCTCGACGGTATTCCCCGCCGATCACCCGCAAGGTCGGCGGCGGCGATTACGTATGCGCGAAAATGTCGGTCTCGGCCCAGCCGGCAAGATCGAGCCGGGCGCGGGTCGGCAGGAAGGCGAAACAGGCGGCAGCAAGTTCTGTGCGACCCTCACGGGCCAGCATCTCGTCGAGCCGGGTCCTGGCCGCATGAAGATACAGCACGTCGGAGGCCGCATATTCGATCTGGGCCGAGCTCAAGGTATCCGCGCCCCAATCCGAGGATTGCTGCTGCTTCGAGAGATCGACTCCGACGAGTTCGCGCACGACGTCCTTGAGCCCGTGCCGGTCGGTATAGGTGCGGGCGAGTTTCGAGCCGATCTTGGTGCAATAGACCGGTGCGGGCATGACGCCGAGGCTGTGGAACAGCACGGCGAGGTCGAAGCGCGCGAAATGGAAGATCTTCAGGATCGCCGGATCGCTTAAGATCCGCTTGAGCGTGACCGGTTCCGGACCGTGCGGAAGGATCTGGACGACATCGGCGTTGCCGTCGCCGCGCGAAATCTGCACGACACAGAGGCGGTCACGCAGGGGGTTGAGGCCCAGAGTCTCCGTATCGATGGCGATCGCGGCGCCCGCCTCGTAATCGGCAGGCAGATCGCCGCGATGCAGGCGGATGGTCGGCTGGGCAGGCATGAGGGCTCGATGGGTGATGGCTTAACGCGCGCTATCATCGCGGGGCTTTGCCGGACAAGACCAATGCCCATCGATTTCCCTCGAAGGGGCTCACTGTGCCTTCTGGCGCGCGATGATCTTGTCCTTGATGTCGGCATAGACCGATTCCGGGATGATCTTCTTCTGCACGAGTTCGTCCTTGCCTTTGTAGGGCCGGCCCTTGACGATCGCGGCCGAGCGGACCTCGCCGATGCCCTTGAGAGCGCTCAGTTCCTCGACGGTCGCGGTGTTGATGTCGAGAAGGGCCGCTTTCTCAGCCGGTTTCGCGGTATCCTTCGGTGCGACCGCGGCGGGGGCTGGCGCGGAGGGTTTGGCGGCAGGTGCCGGCGAGGGAGCCGGAACTGGGGCAGGTGCCGGTGATTGTGCAAGCACCGGCATCGCGGCGAGGCTGGCACAGACAGCCAGCGCAAACAAAGCAGACCTCGACATGACGATCTCCATTCCCGCAGCGGCGGGCTACTTCGTCCTGTTTGAAAGCCGGCCCTTGAACCGCGCTTGAACAGGGATCTCGAATCTTGGCACATTGGGAACTTAACTATGAGCCGAGACACGACCTTCTCAGCCGTCTAGCCAGTGCGGCAGCGGCCCTGTATAAGCCCGCCGACTCTCCGTCTGATCCACGGTGCCGATGCTGCTCTCGCTTGAAAGCCTGAGGGCGGCCTGGGCGCCTATTTTGCTTGAGAAGATCCCATGGCCGTTCCGAAGCGAAAGACCTCCCCCTCGCGCCGCGGCATGCGCCGCTCCGCCGATGCGCTCAAGGCGCCGACCTATGTCGAGGACAAGGATTCGGGCGAACTGCGCCGTCCGCACCACATCGATCTGAAGACCGGCATGTATCGCGGCCGTCAGGTGCTCAAGGTCAAGTCGAGCGAGGCATAATGCCATTCCGCTCGCGTGAGCGGTGATGGCATCGCGAAGCGGTCGAGCGGATTTTTCTGCGCGGCTGGCATGGCCTGTTGGTCAGGCGCGCCGCTTTTCCTGTCTACGGTCGGATTGCGCGTAGCGGTCAGCCGCCGCACGCGTGCGCTCGAGTCGCGTCGGGCATAGCGAGGGATCCGCACTCAGGATCAGTTGGGTCAGGAAGGGCGCCAGCGGACGCCCGCCATATCTGCGCTGCGGAGCGGCCTTTTCGTCGTATGCGACTCCCGAAACCAGCGCGCGGGATAAATCGCCTTGCGGAGACTCCCGATCCGTTTCGAGACAGGATGTCGTCTCGTCGCGCTCCATCCCAATGCTCCCGACGCCCATTATGGACGTCATGAGCAAGCTTCAGGCCGTTGGCAACGATTCGTTAACGATTCCGATTGCGGCGCGCATCAGGTCTTGGTGATCGCGTCGAGCCGGGCCTGCATTTCCGCCATCTGCCGCTTCAGATCGTCGAGATCGGATGAAGCCGGTGCCGCAGGGGAGCCCGCATCGGCCTTCGATCCGGAAAAGCCGGTGAACATCTTCATCGATTCGCCGAAGAAGGCCATGTTGGCGCGGACCTGATCCTGCAGAGCCTGCTGGAACGCGGCCGGCCCGAAGTTCTGGAAGCTCTTGGCGAACTTTTCGCGCAGGCCGTCCTGGTCGCGCGCGAAATTCGCCATCGAGAATTCGAGGAAGCTCGGCACCATGATGCGCATGCTGTCGCCGTAGAAGCGGATCAGCTGGCGCAGGAAGGAAACCGGCAGGAGATTGTCTTCGCCCGCCTTGTTCTCCTGCTCGAAGATAATCTGGGTCAGGACCGAGCGGGTGATGTCGTCCCCGGTACGGGCATCGTAGACGATGAAATCCTCGCCGTTCTGCACCATGCCGGCGAGATCTTCGAGCGTGACGTAGGTCGACGTGCCGGTGTGATAGAGCCGGCGATTGGCATATTTCTTGATGACGGTCTGATTGGCCTTACCGTTATCCGCCATCTTCGCGGGGCCTCCCGTTTCGACCGTCATGGCACGCATCGCGCAATTACTCTCCGCACAGAGGGGAGATGTTCCTCAAGCAAGCGGTCCCACCGGACGCTCCCGCCAGCCACTCCCGCAATGCGGAACCTTAAGGCTTTCGTGCGTCGTCGAAAACAGCAATTTGTGGGACCCATGCAGAATCCTGCTGCCTAACAGCATTTTCCTGCATGGGCGTTCTACGGATGGGCCCGATTCGCGTGCAGTGCAAACACACGCGTGCAGTGCAAACACAATTGAAGCCGTGCAGCGCAACGACGGCCCTGTCCGAGCTTTGGATAAGCTTGGCAGGAATTTGCCGAGACCTTGGCCGGTCAGCTTTCGCAGGATCATCCCGCATTGGCCGAAAGGATGCTTGACTTCAAGCCGTACAGCGCTTTCTTCCCCCGAACCGGCGGGTGCGCGCGAACGTCGCGGAGAATGTCACGCCGCCTGGGAGAGGAGACAATAAAATGGCCAGCGAGGATATCGTCATTGTCGCGGCGGCGCGGACGCCAGTGGGGTCTTTCGGCGGGGCCTTCGGCTCGACGCCGGCCCACGAGCTCGGCGCCGTGGCGATCAAGGCCGCACTCGATCAGGCCGGCGTGTCTCCAGACGACGTCGACGAGGTGATCTTCGGTCAGGTGCTCACGGCCGGCGCCGGACAGAACCCGGCTCGCCAGGCTGCCATCGCGGCCGGCATTCCGGAAAAGGCGACCGCCTGGGGCCTCAACCAGGTCTGCGGCTCGGGCCTGCGCACCGTCGCGGTCGGCATGCAGCAGATCGCCAATGGCGATGCCAAGGTCATCGTCGCGGGCGGCCAGGAATCGATGTCGCTCTCGCCCCATGCGCAATATCTGCGCGGCGGCCAGAAGATGGGCGATCTCAAGCTCATCGACACCATGATCAAGGACGGGCTGTGGGACGCCTTCAACGGCTACCACATGGGTCAGACCGCCGAGAACGTCGCCCAGGCTTTCCAGCTCACCCGCGAGCAGCAGGACGTTTTCGCGACGCGCTCGCAGAACAAGGCCGAGGCCGCCCGCAGGGAAGGCAAGTTCAAGGACGAGATCGCCCCGGTTACGGTCAAGGGCCGGAAGGGCGATACGGTCGTCGACACCGACGAGTACATCCGCGACGGCGCCACCGTCGAGAACATGGCCAAGCTGAAGCCCGCCTTCACCAAGGACGGCACCGTCACCGCCGCCAATGCCTCCGGCCTCAATGACGGCGCCGCTGCGATCGTCATCATGTCGGCTGCCGAAGCCGAGAAGCGTGGGATCAAGCCGCTCGCCCGCATCGTCTCCTGGGCGACGGCCGGCGTCGATCCGAAGATCATGGGCACCGGCCCGATCCCGGCCTCGCGCAAGGCACTCGAAAAGGCCGGCTGGAAGCCGTCCGACCTCGACCTCGTCGAGGCGAACGAGGCTTTCGCGGCCCAGGCGCTCGCCGTGAACAAGGACATGGGCTGGGATGATTCGAAGGTGAACGTCAATGGCGGCGCCATCGCCATCGGCCACCCGATCGGCGCTTCCGGCGCCCGCGTCCTCACCACCCTGCTGCACGAACTGAAGCGCCGCGGCGGCGGCAAGGGCCTCGCCACGCTCTGCATCGGCGGCGGCATGGGCGTCGCCATGTGCGTGGAGAGCTGAGGCGATCTGACTCCGTCGCTCGACCGAACGATCCGGGCGTGATGCGTCACGCCCGGTAGATTACGGAAAAAACGTAGAACATCGGCGGAGCTCGCGCGAGACGCGTTGCGGCTCTCAAGGTTGATTCTCAAATCGACCGTCGGCGGTCGGGTCGCCGGTCATAATCGGGAGGAAATGACATGGCGCGTGTGGCATTGGTCACGGGTGGGTCCCGCGGTATCGGCGAAGCGATCTCGAAAGCGTTGAAGGCAGCCGGCTACACGGTCGCTGCGAGCTATGCAGGCAACGACGCGGCCGCAGCCAAATTCACCGAGGAGACCGGCATCAAGACCTACAAGTGGGACGTCGGCGATTTCGACGCTTGCGCGGCCGGTATCCAGAAGGTCGAAAGCGAGGTCGGTCCAATCGATATCCTGGTCAACAATGCCGGCATCACCAAAGACGGCATGTTCCATAAGATGACCAAGGAGCAATGGTACGGGGTCATCAACACGAATCTGAACTCGCTCTTCAATATGACCAGACCGGTCTGGGAGGGCATGCGCTCGCGCAAGTTCGGCCGTGTGATCTGCATCTCCTCCATCAACGGCCAGAAGGGCCAGATGGGTCAGGTCAACTATTCGTCGTCGAAGGCCGGCGATCTCGGCTTCGTCAAGTCGCTGGCTCAGGAGGGCGCGCGCGCCGGCATCACCGTGAACGCGATCTGCCCCGGCTACATCGCGACCGAGATGGTGAAGGCGATCGACCCGGCGGTCGTCGAGAAGTCGATCCTGCCTCACATCCCGGTCGGGCGCCTCGGCGAACCGGAAGAGATCGCGCGCGCCGTGGTGTTCCTGGCGGGCGACGATGCCGGTTTCATTACGGGCTCGACGCTGACGATCAACGGCGGTCAGTACTTCGCCTAAGGGTCAAAACCCTACTTCGGCAGTTCGAGGACGCCCGGTTCCTCTTATATCCCCTCGCCCCGCTTGCGGGGTGAGGCCTGCATGGACCTCGTCCTCCGTGCAGGGAGCGGAGGCGAAGCCGAAGCGAGGGCGAGGGCGAACATGTGGCATCGGAGGTGATCGGCCGGATGCCCTATCGCCCCCGCTACCCTTATTTCCGCGGCATCGGCCGCCATTCCGGTGGGGCGATCTCGAACCCTGAAAATTCGAAACCCGGCGCGACGGTGCAGCCGACGAGGGTCCAGGCGCCGAGGCTTGCTGCCGTCTGCCAATGGCCGGCTGGCACGACCAGTTGCGGGCGTTGGCCGCGTGTCAGCTCGGGGCCGAGGTGATGGGCTTCGGCATCATGGCCGTTGCCGCTCATGGTGATCACCATCGGCGCACCGGCATAGAAGTGCCAGATCTCGGCCGCATCGACCCGGTGCCAGGCCGAGACCTCTCCGACATCGAGCAGATAATAGATCGCGGTGCCGACCGAGCGCCCATCGACGCTGCCGGGATCACGAAACATCTCGCGAAAATGGCCGCCTTCGGGATGCGGCTTGAGACCGAGAATGTCGATCACCTCGAGGGCGGTCATCGCGGACGTCATCGCGAAAGTCATGGGCCTGGCATCTCGTGCTCGGGAGCGAGCCAGCCTGTGTAACGCACGAGAGGCCCGAGCAGCGGCAGGAACAGGGTCACATCGAAGGTAAATCTGCCTTGCGCATCGATGCGCTCCTGTGCCCGCGTCGTCGGCCGCAGCTGCCGCGGCAGCGGAACGGGGCCGATCCGCCAGCC
>JBGAFL010000052.1:0-36640 GCA_044227265.1 Methylobacterium sp. | reverse complement strand
GGTCTCGTCTCCGGACGAGAGGGTTTCCGCCGAGGTGGCGCAGGCATCCCATTGCGCGGCGGGCAACTCCTTGAGTCCCGGCAGCACACGCACTTGCAGGGCTGCCGTCTGAGGCTCCGGAATCCGGGCTGTCTCCATGCGGGCTACTCTAACTGCGGGCTGAGCCTGGGCAAGGCGTGCTCACCGCGACGTGTTCGCCATCTCCGCAGCGTGAACGAGGGCCTTCAGGGCCGCATCGTTGTTCGTTTCGCCTCGCCAATCGTTCAAGGCCGCGATTCTCGCATCGATCAACCCGGGTGGAGGCAGATTGTCGTCATTGGCGCTGAATATAGTATAGATATTACTATATATTTGCATTGTCATCAAATATTGAGCAAATTGTCCGATATATCGTCGGTATATTGCGCTTTTAGAAGAATTGATGTTTGTCGATTTGGGCAAAATCCGCTATAGTGTCGCGATCGTTGAACGCGAGAGTGCTTGAATGGTGAAAATCTACGGGCATCCCTTCGCCTCGTTCTATTGGAAGGCCCTGATCGCCTTGTACGAGCGCGGCGTTCCGTTCGAATTCCTGATGGTCGATCCAGAGCATCCGGATAACGTTGAAGCCATTCGCCGCCTTGCCCCGACCGGTCAGTTCCCTGTTCTGGTCGATGGCGATCGCGTCGTGATCGAGTCGGCCGCCATCATCGAATATCTCGACCTGCATCACGGCGATGCGCCGCCGATCGTCCCGGATGATCGTCGTACCGCAATCGAGGCGCGGCAGATGGACCGCATCTTCGACGATTACGTCGCAGCTCCGCTCGGCCGCATGGTGCTCAATGCCCTGCGCGACGAGAGCCAGCGCGATCCGGTTGCCGTCGCCGAAGCGCAGTCGGTGCTGGATCGCAGCTATGCATGGCTCGATCATTGGATGGAGGGGCGCGATTGGGCGGCGAACGAGGCATTCGGCCTCGCCGATTGCTCGGGGGCGCCGGCGCTTTTCTACGCGCATTGGGGCCATCCGATCCCTGAATCTTTCTCGGCGCTCCACGCCTATCGCGCGCGCCTCATCGCGCGACCGTCGATTGCGAGGGTGATCGATGAAGCGCGGCCTTGGCGCAATTTCTTCCCGCTCAAGGGGTACGAACCTGACTGAAAATTAGACGGGGAAATGCGCCTCGCTGCTTACATCTTCTGCCCCGGTAGAAGGCTCGCCTGCTTCACCCAATCGACGAATTGCGCCTCGTCGATCTCGTCGCCCTCGTGAATGTGGAGGTAGCGCACCTCCTCCTGCTTGGAGATGCAAGGCGGGATCGGGTTCAGCGATGCGCCCCGGAAGAAGGCGACCTTCACGTATTTCGTGTAGCAGTGGAGGCCGAGAAACCAGCCTTGGCCCTCGATTCCGTAGAGGGGCGAGTTCCATTTGACCGCCTTGTGGACCTCGGGGATGGTTGCGGTGACGAGCGCGTCGAGGCGGCGCCCGACCTCGCGCTTCCAACCGGGTATCGCCGCGATATAGGCCTGGACGGGGGCCTCGCCGTAGCCCTTCGCAATCTGCGGGTTGCCACCTGCGCGGAGGACCGGTTCGGCAACGCTCTTCGTCGCGACCTTAGTCACCTTCGTGGGAATGTCTTTCGCCATCGGGTTCTTTCAACCGGTGGGCATCGCGAGGATCAAGTAGTCTTTGGAGATGCGATAATCGTCGTGACTCTCGGCGCTCTGGCAGTCGGCCCGGCGTCGACCCCAAAAATGTGGAAGCAAGAGAGGGCTTTGGATCGACAGACGCGCCTCATGCTCTCGCGCCTCGCCTCAGCCGGCCTCCCCGACATCCATGACGGCCAGGAGATTATCGACCGCCTTCCGGCAATCCGCGCCATCGGGAGCGCGCGCGCGCAGCGCGTCGAGTGCGCGGTCGATGGCCTTGTCGACCTGATGCCAATCGGCGGCCGCCCTCGGCTTCAGGCCGGATTCCGCACCGTCCCAGGACAGTTCGAGGTCCTTGATGCGGGCCTTCGCACCGGCGAGATCGCCGGAATCGGTCAACTTCTTCACGTCGACGACGATGGTTCTGAAGCTCGTGAGGTCTCCGAGTTTCGAAGCCGCCAGCAGAATCGGCGTGGCGGCATTAGGGCCGGTAACAGAAGCCGGAAGTGCGATCGCGGCGTTGCCGATAAAGGCGAGTGCGATCGCGGCAATCATGATCGTGCGCATGGTCTTTTGCTCCTGGGTTGGCGGCTCCGCCAATCGGAGCCCGGGATGTTCGGAGGGGTGGCCTCTGCGGGACGGCTCAGGTCCCGCTGTGTTGGAGGGAGGCCGGGCGCGGGCTTCGTTCGCCGCGGCTGAGGTAGGCGACGAGGGCGACGATGACGGTGAGGAAGCCGAGGCTGGTGTAGACGGTGCCCAAACCGAGCCCGCCGTAGTCGCTGGACTGGGAAAGCAGGTCCCCGACCGACGCACCGAGCGGCCGCGTCAGGATGTAGGCGATCCAGAAGGTCAGGACGGCATCGGCGCCGAGCTGATAGGCCAGGGCGACGACGGCGATGAGGGCGCTGAAGACGAGCACGCCGAGATCGAAGCCGAGCCCGAGTTCCTCGGTCGCGAGATCGCCTGCCGCCGTCCCAAGCGCGAAGGTGAAGAGAATGGCGAGCCAGTAGAACAGCTCGCGCCGATGCGTCACGATCGTGTGGATCGAGAGCGTCCGCTCGAGCCCGTACCAGACCGCGAAGGTCGCAGCCAAGGCGACGGTGAAGATCGCCGTACTGAGATAGAGGCTGACCTCGAACTCGTCGGTAAGGGCGTCGGTGATCTGCGTGCCGACGATGCTCACGAGCACCACGGTCAGCCAGTAGATCCAGGGCACGTATTGCCGCGAGCGCAATTGCAGGAAGAGGGCGGCAGCGAGCAGCGCGGCCATGATGGCCCCGGTGACGGCGGTGCCGAGGCCGACATTGACGGCAAGATAATCGGCCCCCGTCTCGCCGACGGTCGTCGACATCACCTTGATGATCCAGAAGGCCAGCGTGACCTCCGGGACCTTGTTGAGCATCAAGGGGTATTTCGGTTCGACCGCATCGTTCATGGCGCATCTCCGGGAGGATTCTCGGAACGGCCCGATGCCGGCTCCGTCGCCTCGACGGGCCAGAACCTCGCCTTGTCGGCTTAGGCGTGCCTTAGCGGGATCGGCTGGTATCGAACCGACGACGGACGGGTCGCGCCGCCCTAAGCCGGCCCTAAGTCAGGGATCGGATGCTGTCGCCTCGACACGGGCGGCCGGCGCCCGCCGAGACGGACGAGATGCGGATCCTGCTGGTCGAGGATGACGGAATGGTCGGCGCTGCCGTGGCGCAAGCGCTGAGGGACGCCGCCTATGCTGTCGATTGGGTGCGCGACGGCGAGGCGGCGCTCGAAGCCGCAGGGCTCGAACGCTACGATCTCGCGATCCTGGATATCGGTCTGCCCGTGACCGATGGCCTCGAGGTTCTCAGTCGGCTCAGAAAGACCAGCGGGCAGCTTCCCGTCATCATCGTGACGGCACGCTATGATGTCGACGACCGGATCGGCGGTCTCGATCTCGGCGCCGACGACTATCTCGTGAAGCCCTTCGAGGTCCGGGAGCTGTTGGCGCGCATGCGAGCCATCCTGCGGCGCGGCGGCAGCGGCGCCTCGCCGATCCTCGGCAATGGCGTCATAAGCCTCGATCCGGCGACGCATGAAGCGATCTCGCGGGCGGCCGGGGACGAGACGGTCTGCCGGTTGACGGCACGGGAATTCAGTCTGCTCCAGGCGCTGATGCTACGCCCCGGGCTGATCCTGTCGCGGGCCGACCTGGAGCGGCACATCTATGGCTGGGACGAGGAGGTTGAGAGCAACGCCGTCGAGTTCCTGATCCATGCGATCCGCAAGAAGCTCGGGGCGAGCGCGATCCGCAACGTCAGGGGCGTAGGCTGGCTGGTGGACCGGGCCCCGTGATGGCCTCGCTGCAGGCGCGACTCTTCGTCGGCCTGAACCTTCTGGTTCTGGTCGCCGGTCTCGCAGCCGGGGCCTTCGCGTATGACTGGGCCTATGGCGAGGCGATCGAACTGCAGGATGCCGTTCTGCAGCAGGTCGGTGCTCTCGCGGCCGGAGCGCGCCATCAGGATACGGAACCGGCCGACGAGGAGATCGATGCCGAGGCGCGCATCGTCGTCGAAGAGGTTGGACAGACTTCTGATCAGAAGACCAGGGGGCGGCGTCCAGTCCTCGACGTGCCCGGCGATCGGCCCGACGGCCTCCAGACGTTTGCCGGAGACGGAAAGACCTGGCGCATCGTGGTGCGGACACGGAGCGATGGCAGCCGTGTCGCTGTGGGCCAGCTCACGGCGACCCGTGACGAGATCGCCCGCGACTCTGCGCTTGGAACGGTGATCCCACTCTTTGCCCTGATCCCCTGCCTGATGCTCCTCGTCGGCTATGTCATCCATCGTGGCTTTCGACCGGTCTCGGCGCTTGCCGCGCGGCTCGACGCGACCCAGTCGGATCATCTCGATCCCTTGCCGCTCGAGGGGATCCCCTCCGAGCTCATCCCCTTCGTGACCTCGATCAATCGGCTGCTCGCCCGGATCGCGACGCTGTTCGAGCAGCAAAAGCGCTTCGTCGCCGATGCCGCGCACGAGTTGCGCACGCCGATCACGGCGTTGAGCGTCCAGGCAGAGAATCTCGACCACCCGTCCCTGTCGCCGGAGGGCCGGGAGCGCCTGTCGGTGTTGCGCACCGGCATACGCCGGACCTCTCGCCTCCTCGACCAACTCATCGCGCTCGCGCGGTCCGAGGCGATCATCGCCGATCGGGCGCCCATCACCCACTTCGAACGTGTTGCCACCGACGTGGTGACCGATCTGCTGCCGAGCGCTCAGGCGCACGGAATCGATCTCGGCTTCGCACGGATCGAGTCGGTGCGCGTCCGGGCTGAGCCGGCGATGCTGGCCGTGCTGGTGCGTAACCTCGTCGACAACGCCATCCGCCACACGCCGGATGGCGGGCGGATCGACATCGATCTCGGGCGACAAGGTGGGTGCGCCGTTTTCCAGATCGAGGATACCGGTCCCGGCATCCCGGATCAGGAACTGCAACGCGTGTTCGAACCCTTCGTGCGCGGCAGCCGCGCGCTGGGTGAGGGCAGCGGGTTGGGCCTCTCGATCGTCGACAGGATCGCTCGGAGCCTCGGCGGGGCGGTCACCGCGACGAACATCGATCGGCCGGAAGGAACGGGATTGCGCGTCAGGGTGAGCCTGCCGGCCTGCTCGGCGATGGAATGAAGGCGGGTTCTTACGACACGGTCTCTCGCCCCGTTCCCGCCCGTTCATTCGCATGCTAAGGCCGCTGAGCCGGGTAAAGGCCAAGTCGCATTCGACGAGCTGCGACTTCCGCCCGGCACGAGCGAAACGACAAGCGGGCTGCCCAGGACCATGAAAGAGATTCTCGACAAGCTCGAGGAACGGCGCGCCAAGGCGCGTCTCGGTGGTGGCGAGAAGCGCGTCGACGCGCAGCACAAGCGCGGCAAGCTCACGGCGCGCGAGCGTATCGAACTCCTGCTCGACCATGGGTCGTTCGAGGAATTCGACATGTTCGTGCAGCACCGCTCGACCGATTTCGGCATGGAGACGCAGAAGATCCCGGGTGACGGCGTCGTCACCGGCTGGGGCACGGTGAACGGCCGCAAGGTCTTCCTGTTCTCGAAGGATTTCACGGTGTTCGGCGGCTCGCTGTCCGAGACGCATGCCGCCAAGATCGTCAAGGTCCAGGACATGGCGCTGAGGATGCGCGCGCCGATCATCGGCATCTTCGATGCCGGCGGCGCCCGCATTCAGGAGGGCGTCGCGGCGCTCGGCGGCTATGGCGAGGTGTTCCGCCGCAACGTCGCGGCTTCGGGCGTGATCCCGCAGATCTCGGTCATCATGGGCCCGTGCGCCGGCGGCGACGTCTATTCGCCCGCCATGACCGATTTCATCTTCATGGTGCGCGACACCAGCTACATGTTCGTGACCGGACCGGACGTGGTGAAGACGGTCACCAACGAGGTGGTCACGGCCGAAGAACTCGGCGGCGCCAAGGTTCACACGACCAAGTCTTCGATCGCCGATGGCTCCTACGAGAACGACGTCGAGGCCATTCTGCAGATCCGGCGCCTCCTCGACTTCCTGCCCGCCAGCAACATTGAGGGCGTGCCCGAGATCGAGAGCTTCGACGACGTCAACCGGCTCGACAAGGGCCTCGACACGCTGATCCCGGACAACCCGAACAAGCCCTACGATATGGGCGAATTGATCCGCCGCGTCGTCGACGAGGAGGATTTCTTCGAGATTCAGGCGACCTACGCGCGCAACATCATCACCGGCTTCGGCCGCATTGAGGGCCGCACGGTCGGCTTCGTCGCGAACCAGCCTCTGGTGCTCGCGGGCGTTCTCGATTCGGATGCGTCACGCAAGGCGGCGCGCTTCGTGCGCTTCTGCAATGCCTTCTCGATCCCGATCGTCACCTTCGTCGACGTGCCGGGCTTCCTACCGGGCACCGCGCAGGAATATGGCGGCCTGATCAAGCACGGCGCCAAGCTGCTCTTCGCTTATAGCCAAGCGACCGTGCCGCTCGTCACCATCATCACGCGCAAGGCCTTTGGCGGCGCCTATGACGTCATGGCCTCGAAGCATGTCGGCGCGGATCTGAATTATGCCTGGCCGACGGCGCAAATCGCGGTGATGGGCGCCAAGGGCGCGGTCGAGATCATCTACCGGGCCGAGATGGACGATCCACAGAAAATCGCCGGGCGTACCCAGGAATACGAGAAGCACTTCCTCTCGCCCTTCGTCGCGGCCGAGCGCGGCTATATCGACGAGGTGATCATGCCGCACACGACGCGCAAGCGCATCGCCCGTGCGCTCGGCATGCTCCGCTCCAAGGAAATGGAGCAGCCGTGGAAGAAGCACGACAACATCCCGCTTTGAGCGGAATGACGCGCAGTCGGCGTTGAGGCCCCAACTGGCCACGGCCGCCATAGGTTCAAGGTCATTCCGGGGCCGCGTAGCGGTGCCCAGAATCTAGAGCCGCTAACGGCGTAAGGTCCTACAAGCCCAATGTTTCTGGATTCCGGGTACGCCTTCGGCGCCCCGGAATGACGCACGGCTCACTTTCGATGCGTAACGAGACCGACGCCCTGTAACCTGGACCCTATTGCTATTGCTCGCCGGGTTCGCGCTGAGCGGCGACGCAGGATTTCACGGCTTCGTCGAGCGCGAGGTCGCGAGGATCGCCGATATTGGCGGTCTCTTCCAAGCATCGCACGAAATAGTCCCGGTCGAGCCCGGGGGACAGCGCGCTGAAGGATTTGCCGAGGCGTGTTGCCAGATCGATCCGCTCTTCGGTAGTCGAGTGGCGATAGGTGCTCAGCTTGTCAGTAACTGACAACCGTGCCTCAGCCGCCTCGACCAGCAGGGCACTCGACAAGAGGAACAGAACGAAATGTTTCGACATGGTCGCCTCACATCCTCGCGTTGCCAATCCGGTATCCTATGACGAGATGCGCTTAAGAGAAAAGTAAGAAAAAAGGTACGCATCGGCCCTATTGCTCGATCGTAGCGCATGCCGCCAATGCACCGAATGCTGGCCAAGCTGGGCAGATCCGCAGTCGAAGTCAGCCGAAATCACCGGATCGGCTCGTGCGAAGGCTCGGTGCGTTGCCGACGAGCCGCCGCCTGAGACGCACGATCGCCTCCCTCTGCAATTCGCTTGGCGCCGAATGGGCGCCGGCTACCTTCGTCAGCATGTCGAGGAAGTCGAGCCGCTCGCGTTCGCTCAGCGACTCGCGCAGGAGCGGGAGCAATTCATCCGCGACCAGCGAGAAGGGATGGCGGGCTTGGGTGTAGCCCCAGGCCCGCTCGAAGAAGGCAGAAGGCGACTCGATCTTGAGAGGCTCCTCCATGAAGTCGAGAATCTGGGTCTTCTCGGCGGCTGTGACCGGGCTGCCGGTGCGCACGATCTGGATCATCAGGATCACGGCAGCGAGCCGTACATCGCGCACCCGTCCGAGTGGCGTCCCGATGATCGACTCGAGAGCCGATTTCGCCCGGCTTTGTAAGCCTTTGGTGTCCCGGTCGACTTCCTGGAGATGCTTGACGGTGCCGTGCACGCGCAGGATCCAGAACAGGATGCCGCCGAGCACCGCGATGACGAGCAAGAGGATGGGCATCGTCCGGCTCTCCGTTGCGCCGCAACCGGCGCGGGATGCCGCAGGGCAACCACGCCCATACCGGTATGGTCAAGCCCGGGCCTGGTCACTCACTCAGCTGGTGATCGCCGGTGCGCCGAGATTCAGGAGGACGATTTCCGGCGGCACGCCGAAGCGTACGCCGACGCCGCTCACTCCAAGTCCGCCGGACACGATCAGATGGCGCCCCTGCTCGACGACGTGCCCGTAGACGTAGCGCTGGCGGTAGCGTGAATTGGCGACCGGCGAATAGCCGAACAGGCGGACTTGTCCGCCATGGGTATGCCCGGCCAGCGTCACCGAGAAGCGATCGGGAACCTTCGGGAAGATGTCGGGCTCGTGCACCATCAGGATCGCCGGTGCTTCGTCCGTGATCTGCCGGAGTATCTTCGGGATGTCGGCGAGGCTGCGCTTGTCCCGGACAATGCGGAAAGGCTGCTGCTCGCCGATTCCGGCGACCCAGAACGGATTTCCGTTCTTGACGAGGCGGACGACGTCATTCTCGAAGACCGGGATGCCATGGGCTTCGAGAGCGCGCCGCGCAACGACGGGTCCCTTGCGGGCGCGCAAAGCCGCATCGTCTTCCCACCAGTCGTGATTGCCGAGGATCGAGAAGACGCCGAGCTTGGCCTTGAGACGGGATGCGACCCGCGCGAAGTCGAACAGGGAGACCCGTTTCCAGGTCACCTTCCAGCCGGCCGGATAATCGCCGAGCATCAGGATGACGTCCGGACGCAGCGCGTTCGTCGCCTCGACGATCTCCTCCACACGCTCGAGCGGCATGTAGGGCTCGCAGACATGGATGTCGGCGAGCACTGCGACCCGCAGGTTCAGCCCCGGTGTCCAATTCGGCGGCTGCAGATCGTAGCGCGTCACGTCGAGCCGGAAACGCGGCTCGATCGCGAAGGCGTAGGCTCCCGTCGCGGCACTCGCCAGCAGGCCGCCGCCGAGTCCCGTCAGGACCTGTCTGCGGCTCGGAAGGATCAGCATGGCGGCGCGCTAGGGCATGTCCACGAGGCAGGTTTCGCAAAGATGGTCACTAACTTTGCGATTTAAAGCTATCTCGCTTCGAAAGTCCAAGCGAAAAATGCTTACGTACCTCGACGCAGGCCCGATCGGACGCGCCGTGATGCGAGATCAGCTCGTCGGCTCGTCTTCGTGGACGATCGGAGCGGACCGGCGCGCCGCGATTTTGGCGCGGGCGTCGCGCGCTGCGGCTGCGCCGACATGCACGGCCGCAGCGAGAGCCGGCAGGGCTACGGGACGAAAACCCTCGCGGGCTTGATCGTCGCTCATTTCATGCTGGCCGGCATTGGCGCTCAGATACGGCGTCCGGCTGGAGGGGTCCATCGCTGTAGTCCTATCCCTTAATCATCCGACCGTTTACCGGCCTTGGTGTCCGTGGTTCGTCAATGATCGCGACGTGGATCTGGCAGAATTGCCGCCCAAGGTGGCCAATTTTTCACCCGCTGGAGGATTGATGATTGGTTACGGCGATGAACGGGAGCTTAATATTCTGTTGTCGCCCGTTATTCGTGCATGCTGAACTTCGAGGCAATTGCTGCGGTGCGGTGGCGGCACGATACGCGCGCGACTTCTCTCCGCATGCCGTTGCTTTCGGACCGGTCGTGGCTATAGTCCGCGCGCTTTTTCGACCGGCGCCGCATCCCCTTCCGCTCATGCCCTGGGCGGCTCCGTCACACCGTCAGGAGTCCTGTGTTGATTACCCCCGCCTTCGCGCAAGGAGCCGAAGCCGCCGGCACCGGCGCCGTGCTCCTGCAGCTGGTGCCGTTCATCCTGATCTTCGTGATCATGTATTTCCTGATCCTGCGGCCTCAGCAGCGCCGGCTGAAGGACCATCAGACCATGATCAAGAATCTGCGCCGCGAAGACACCGTCGTGACGACGGGTGGCCTCGTCGGCCGCGTTACCAAGGCGTCCGACGATGCCGCGGAGATCGAAGTCGAGATCGCGCCGAATGTCAGGGTCAAAGTCGTGCGCAACATGATCTCGGAAGTCCGGGTCAAGGGCGCGCCGGTCAAGGCGGCCTGAGGCCCATCGCTGGAACGAGAGAGATCGGAACCGGCGAATGCTGCGTTTTTCGAAGTCCAAGGTCATCGGCACGCTCGCCATCATCCTGGTGGGCCTGAGTCTGGCCGTTCCGAGCTTCTTCTCGGCCGATCAGCGCAAGGGTTTCTTCGACGGGTTGCCGTCCTGGGTGCCGCATTGGATCTTCCCGAGCCGGGCGATCGTGCTCGGCCTCGATCTGCAGGGCGGCTCGCAGCTCTTGTTGGAGATCGACCAGAACGATCTTCTGAAGACTCAGATCTCGGGCTTGCGCGACGAGGTTCGGAGCGCATTGCGGGAAGCCGGGGTCACAGCCGAAGGCGGCATTCAAGTCGCGCCGCGTGGCGTCCAGGTCAGGATCTCGGACCCCGCCAACCGGGCGAAGGTTCTGCCTAAGCTGCAGGCTCTCTCGCAGCCGATCTCGAACGCGATCATCGGGCAGGGTGCCGGCCGGACCCTCACTGTGACCGAACAGCCCGATGGGCTCGTGCAACTGGCACTCACCGATGCCGGCCTCACGGATCGCACCCGCCGTGCCGTCTCGCAGGCCATCGAAGTCATCAGGCGTCGCATCGATTTCGGCGGAACCAAGGAACCGTCGATCCAGCAGCAGGGAGCGGATCGCATCCTCGTGCAGGTTCCTGGCTTACAGGATCCGCAGACGCTCGAGGATCAGCTCGGAAAGACAGCCAAGCTCGAATTCCGCATGCTGGCGGATTCGGCGACCGGCGACGTCGACCTGCTGCCTTCGAAGGACGAGAAGGGCGCCAAGGTCCCGGTCGAGCGGCGCGTCATGGCATCGGGTGCCGACCTCACCGATGCGCAGCCGGCCTTCGATCACCAGACCAACGAGCCGATGGTGAGCTTCAAGTTCAACCTCAAGGGCGCACAGAAATTCGGCCAGGCGACGAGCGAGAATGTCGGCCGGCGCATGGCGATCGTACTCGATAACGAGGTCGTCTCGGCCCCCGTGATCCGCAGCGCCATCACCGGCGGTTCCGGCCAGATCACCGGCAATTTCACCGTCAAGGACGCCAACGATCTCTCGGTTCTGCTGCGGGCCGGTGCGCTGCCGGCCAAGTTGACGGTGGTCGAGCGCCGCGTCGTAGGGCCGGGCCTCGGCCGCGACTCCATCAATGCCGGCCTGCATGCGACTTATGTCGCGGCGGCCCTCGTCGTGATCTTCATGTTCGCGACCTACGGCGTGTTCGGCTTCTTCGCGAACATCGCCCTCGCGGTCCATGTCGGCCTGATCCTCGGCCTGATGTCCGTGCTGGAGGCGACGATGACGCTGCCCGGCATCGCCGGCATCGTGCTCACGATCGGCACTGCGGTCGATTCGAACGTGCTGATCTACGAGCGCATGCGCGAGGAGAGCCGGGCTGGCCGATCGATGATCTCGGCTTTGCAGGCCGGCTTCGATCGTGCCTTCGCCACCATCATCGACTCGAACTCGACCATGGCGATCGCGGCCCTGATCCTGTTCTTCATGGGTTCAGGCCCGGTGAAGGGATTTGCCGTGGTCTTCATCCTCGGCATCATGACCACGGTCATCACGGCGGTGACGCTGACCCGCATGATGATCGCCTTGTGGTACAATTACGCACGTCCGAAGGCGCTGCCATTCTAGCAGCTTGCCCGAAGGCCGAACGGGAGGCGGCCCCGCCGTCGTCCCCGCACAGTTTCGAGACCGACCATGCGCCTGCTCCGCCTCTGGCCCGACGAATCGCATTTCGACTTCATGCGGTTCCGGCATTTCACCTTCCCGCTCTCGGCGATCGTCTCGCTGGCGACGGTGTTCCTGTTCGTCACGGTCGGACTGAATTTCGGCATCGACTTCAAGGGCGGCACGCTCGTCGAATTGCAGGCGAAATCCGGCACGGCCGATGTCGCGGCGGTCCGCTCTACGGCGAACAGCTTCGGCTTCGGCGAATCCGAGGTGCAGGAACTCGGCGGCCAGGGCCAGATCCTGGTGCGCTTCCCGCTCCAGGCCGGCGAGCAGGGCCAGACCGCGGTGATGAACAAGGCGCATGCCGCCTTCGACGCGGATTACGATTTCCGCCGCACCGAGACGGTCGGCCCGCGTGTTTCGGGCGAACTCGTTCAATCGGGCACGATCGGCGTCGTGCTCTCGGTCATCGCGGTGCTGCTCTATCTCTGGTTTCGGTTCGAGCGGGAACTGGCGCTCGGTGCCATCGTCGGCACTTTGCACGACATCGTGCTCTGCGTCGGCGTGTTCATCCTGACCCGGATCGAGTTCAACATGACCTCGATCGCCGCGATCCTCACGATCGTCGGCTATTCGCTCAACGAGACCGTCGTGGTGTTCGATCGGACGCGCGAATTGATGCGCCGCTACAAGACGATCCCGACCGTCGATCTGCTCAACATGTCGATCAACCACACCATGTCGCGCACGGTGATGACCTCGATCTCCTCGGGCCTCGCCTTGCTCTCGCTGGTCCTGTTCGGCGGCGAGGCGATCCACGGCTTTGCCGTGGTCATGCTGGCAGGCGTCGTGATCTGCACCTATTCGGCGATCTTCATCTCGACGCCTTCGCTGATCTATATCGGCCTGATCCTGTCCGGCGCGCGCTCGCCGCAGCGCGAGCCGGGGCTGGCGCAGCAGGCGGCGGAATAGGTCCGGCCTTGACCGCCTTCGTCATCAGGCCCGAACCGGCCTATGTCCGAGGCTGAACACTCCGCCGATGCGAGCGTCGATTTTGCACGCTCCCTGTCCGGCGAGCGTTTCGGAACGGTGCTGGCGGACCCGCCCTGGCGCTTCCTCAACCGCACCGGCAAGGTCGCGCCGGAACATCGCCGGCTGAGCCGCTACGCCACTCTGACCACGCCCGAGATCTGCGCATTGCCCGTTGCAGAGGCCTTGCTGCCGATGGCGCATCTCTATCTGTGGACGCCGAACGCGCTGCTGCCGGAGGCGCTCGAGGTGATGGCGGCCTGGGGATTCGCCTACAAGAGCAACATCGTCTGGCACAAGGTCCGCAAGGATGGGGGCTCCGACGGACGCGGCGTCGGCTTCTATTTTCGTAACGTCACCGAACTTCTGCTGTTCGGCACGCGCGGCCGGAATGCCCGCACCCGCGAGGCCGGGCGGCGCCAGGTCAATTACCTCGCCACGCGCAAGCGCGAACATTCGCGCAAGCCGGACGAACAATACGACCTCATCGAATCCTGTTCGGAGGGTCCCTATCTGGAGATGTTCTCGCGCGGCACACGCGAGGGCTGGCGCTACTGGGGCAATCAGGCGAGCGCCGATTACGAACCGACCTGGACGACTTATGCGCACAACTCGAAATCCGAGCGGGTGCGCCTATCTCCGGTCGATAGGGACCCTGCGGAGTAACGGCGGCATGGATGCCAAGACCGGTCGTCTGCATGATGGCTTCGTTCCCGGGCGCCATGGAATCGATGCCTATGGCGATGGCGGTTTCCGCTTCGCCGAGATGTCGCATCGCGGCTCGATCCTGGCGCTGCCTTCCGGCATCCGCGCCTGGGACCGGGCGGAGGCAGGGGCGATCGATGCCGAAAGCCTGGCACCGGTGATCGCCGAGCGCGAGGACATTACGCTGCTCCTCGTCGGCACGGGGGAGGAGATCAAGCCGCTGCCCGAGCCGCTGAGGCGGCGCCTCAAGGAGGCCGGCATCGGCCTCGATGTGATGCAGACGGGCGCCGCCGCGCGCACCTACAACATCCTGCTCGCCGAGAACCGCAAGGTCGCGGCGGCTCTGATTGCCGTCGCGTGATCGCGCGCTTGACCAGGGCCGAGACGCCGGCGGAGCCGAATCCGCAGGGGCTCGATTTCGCCTTCGCGCATTGCGAGACGCTGGTGCGCGAGGGCGATCCGGATCGCTATTTCGCGACCCTGTTCGCGCCTTCCGCGTTCCGGCCCCATCTTTTCGCGCTGTCCGCCTTCAGCCTGACGATTGCCCGCGTGCGCGAGGCGGCGAGCAACCCGATGGCGGGCGAGATCCGCCTGCAATGGTGGCGCGATGCACTGCAGGGCGAGGCGCGCGGCGACGTCAAGGCGAACCCGGTCGCCGCCGCGCTCGAGGATGCGATCGTCAAGCGCAAGCTCGGCCGCCAGCCCTTCGTCGATCTGCTCGATGCGCGCGTCTTCGATCTCTACGACGATCCGATGCCGCGGGTGAACGATCTGGAAGGCTATTGCGGCGAGACCGCTTCGGCGCTCATCCGGCTGGGGAGCCTGGTGCTCTCGGACGGGGTCGAGCCGGGCGGCGCCGGGGCTGCGGGCCACGCTGGCGTCGCCTATGGTGTCACCGGCCTCCTTCGCGCTCTGCCCTGGCACGCGCGCAACGGACAGCTCTATCTGCCGGCCGACATCCTGCGCGAGAACGGCGTCACGCGCGAGGACATCGTCACGGGACGTGGAGGGCCGGGCCTCATGCGGGCCTGCGCCGATCTCAGGGCCCTCGCGCGGCGCCATCTGAAGGCCTACGAGGCCGCGCACGCCACGATCGCCCCAGCGGCGCGCCTCGCCTTCCTGCCCGTCTCGCTGGTAGAGGGCTATCTCGCTGCGATGGAACGGCCCGATTACGACCCGCTCAACGCCAGGGTCGAGATGCCGAGTTGGCGCCGCCTCTGGTGGCTCTGGCGGGCGGCGCGACGCGGCGCGTGAAGCCGCACCTCGTCATGTTGCCGGGGCTCGACGGCACCGGATTGCCTCAGATCCAAGTCGCGCCTGAAGACTGTGCGCGAGAAATCCGCGTCTTCTGCGGGAGCGCGGATGCAGAGCATCCTCTAGTCGGCTCGCGGCCGCGCGAATTCGCAGCAACCGCCCGATGATCACGCTGTTCGGCATCCCGGTGCCGCTGGTCTTCGTGCTGGTTCCGCTCGTCCTGGTCTCGGCGATCGCGGTGGGCGTGACCTACGCCGCGCACAGGCTGACCGAGCTGTCGGGATTGGGCCTGGTGCTCACCTCGATCGCGGTCACCGAGGCGATCGTCACCGCAATCCTGCTTGTCATGCTGTTCGCGTCGTCACGGAACCTGACGAATCCAGAGGACCGCAACGGCTTCGCTTTCGCCGCATTCTTTGCCGCACTCGCACTCGCCGTGAGCTTCGCGGCGTCGATCCCGACCGTGTTGCTCACTTTGCGCATCATCCATCGAAGCTGAGCGGGTGGTCCATGAAGGGCGGTCTTCCGCAAGATGACGTTTGAATACATGATGATGAGCGTTGAGCCGGTACGAACGCTCTGCTAGCCATAATCCCGGGAATGGCCGAAACAGGCTGGCCCAGGAGGAACGCTGGCGATGGAAACCTGGAATCAGGCCTATGACCCGTTCGGAAACGCCTGGGTCTCGACCATAGCGGCCTCGATCCCGGTCATCGCCCTTCTCGGCATGATCGCGAGCGGCAAGGTCAAGGCGCATGTCGCGGCCGCGCTTTCGCTCTGTATCGCGCTGTTCATCGCCATCGTCGCCTTCGGGATGCCGACAGACAAGGCTCTGCGCGCAGCGATCCTCGGCATGGTCACGGGCATGTTCCCGATCGGCTGGATCATCCTCAACGTCATCTTCCTCTACCGGCTGACCGTCGAGAAGGGCTGGTTCGCGACGCTCCAGCAATCGGTCGCCGGCATCACAGAGGATCGCCGCCTGCAACTCCTGCTCGTCGCCTTCGCTTTCGGCGCCTTTTTCGAGGGAGCTGGCGGCTTCGGCACCCCGGTCGCGGTGACGGGCGCGATCCTGATCGGCCTCGGTTTCTCGCCGCTTGCGGCTTCCGGCCTGTCGCTGATCGCGAATACCGCTCCGGTCGCCTATGGCGCGCTCGGCGCGCCGATCCAGGGTCTCGCCTCGGTCACCGGCTACGACCCCTACATCCTCGGCGCGATGATCGGCCGTCAGCTTCCCTTCTTCTCGGTGATCGTGCCGTTCTGGCTGATCTGGGTCTTTGCCGGCTTCCGAGGAATGCTCTCGGTCTGGCCGGCCATCGGCGTCGTCGGTGTCTCCTTCGCGCTCTCGCAATTCCTGATCTCGAATTACGTGAATCCCTGGATCGTCGATATCGGTGCCTCGCTGATCTCGATGGCCTGCCTCGTCGCCTTCCTGCGGGTCTGGCACCCGGCGACGATCTGGACCTCGCCGGCCTTGCGCGGCAACGACCCCTCGCTCGGCTACATGAAGGAACCGCGCCCGGTTTCACTCGGTGCCGGCGTTCCGGGCGACATGCCCCCGGTCCATACCGGCGCCAAGACGGCCACGCGCGAGGAGATCATCTGGGCCTGGGTGCCGTGGATCATCCTGTCGCTGTTCGTGGCGCTCTGGGGAACCGGCTGGTTCAAGAGCATCGTCAACCCGATCTTCACCTGGAAATATGAGGTGCCGGGCCTTCACAACCTGATCATGAAGGTGCCTCCCGTCGTCGACAAGGTCTACCCGGAGCCGGCGGTCTTCAACTTCACCTACATGTCCTACACCGGGACCGGCGTGCTCTTCGCCGCGATCGTCTCCGGGCTGCTCATGCGCTTCTCGCCCTGGCGCTTGCTGACCGCCTATCTCGAGACGATCTGGGTCTTGCGCTATTCGCTGATCACCATCGCCGCGATGCTCGGGCTCGGCGTTCTGACGAAATATGCCGGTGTCGATGCCACGCTCGGCCTCGCCTTCGCCGGAACCGGCGTGCTCTACCCCTTCTTCGGCACCCTGCTCGGCTGGCTCGGCGTGGCCCTGACCGGGTCCGACACGGCCTCGAACGTGCTGTTCGGCAACCTCCAGAAGATCACCGCCGGGCAGCTCGGAATCTCGGGCGTGCTGATGGCGGCGGCCAATTCTTCCGGCGGCGTGATGGGCAAGATGATCGACGCGCAATCGATCGTCGTCGCCTCGACCGCGACCGGCTATTACGGCCAGGAGAGCAAGATTTTGCGCTTCGTCTTCTGGCACTCGATCGTGCTGGCCTGCCTGGTCGGCGTCCTTGTGATGCTCCAGGCCTATGTGCCGCCCTTCACCGACATGGTGCTGCACGACACCTCGGAGGCGGCCAAAGCGGCGCATTGATCCTGGCGGATATCGGCCCGATCGCATCGATCGGGCCAGACGCGCCCGGCTTTTGCCGGCTGAGCGCCCGTCCGCCAAAGCGGATTTTTGGGACGGATGTCCCGCCTGTCCCAGGCCGTCCCATGGCTTGAAAGGTTCTGCTTCGGACCCGGTTTCACGCGAGGGTTGACGAGAGCTTTGCATAAGTGCGGGCGCTCTGGTTCACTCTGGTGGTCGGAGGAGGTTGTGATGGCGCATCGGTCGGTGGGTCAGCTGAGCCTCGCGGATGGTCTTGTCAGGAGCGGGGGCAGTCGCGCGCTCGACCGGCTGATCACCGCGGTTGACTGGAGCCGGTTCGATCGCGTGTTGGGCGGCCTTCACGCGAGTGTGCGTGGCCGCCCGAGCTTTGCCCCCCTGACGATGTTCAAGTGCCTGCTCCTCCAGCAATGGTACGGCCTCTCTGATCCCGGGCTGGAAGAGGCTCTGGCCGACCGCCTGAGCTTCCGCCGCTTCGTGGGGCTTTCGCTGGACGAGAGCGTGCCCGACCACTCTACGCTCAGCCGCTTCCGCACGCGCCTTGGCGAGGATGGCTTGGCTGAGCGCTTGTTCGACGATCTTGCCGCGCAGCTCTCGGAAGCGGGGCTGATCCTGCGCGAGGGCACGCTGATCGACGCCACCGTCGTGCAGGCGGACGCGGTGCCCTACAGCCACGAGCGGGCGGCGGAGCGCAGCGACAAGGATGCGGGCTTCACGATGACGCGGCGTGGCTACCGGCTCGGTTACAAGGCGCACGTCGCGATGGACAAGGGTTCGCGGCTGATCCGGCGCGCTGTCCTGACACCTGCCAACCAGCACGAACTCGATCCTGTCCTCGCCCCTGTCCGCGGCCCTGGATCCCGTCTGGTTCAGGGCGACGAGGCAGAGGTCTATGCCGACACGGCCTACGACAGCCGCGCCTTCCGAGCCCAGTTGGCCGAGCGCGGGATCGCCGATCGGGTGCTGCGGCGCTCTTTCCGAGGGCGGCCGCTCACGCTGGACGCGATGGCGGCCAACGCCCGGCACGCACCCGAGCGTGTGGCGATCGAGAGCCTGTTCGGGCTGATGAAGCGCCACTATGGCTACGCCCGGGTCCGCTACCGCTCGCTTGTTCGCAACGCGACGCAGCTTCAGTTGCTCTGCATGGCAATCAATCTGCGTCGTGCGATGGTTTTGATGGCATGACGGGCGAGGTGTGCCCGCCCATCGGCACAATCTCATTAAAATGAAGAAAGATGAGCGTTGACGTCTTATTATGAGGGCTGCCGGCGCGAGCTTATACTACGACGCTCAAAGGCGATCGGCAGGACCAATTTCCCTTGATTTTGCAAAGCTCTCTTGACAGCGACCCGGTGATCTGTTTATATTCCTATACTTTGGCAAGCCTCGCCTTGATGGGCGAGCGAGTTCCCGAAGTTTGGAGTCCGGCCTCCCATGGGGTCAGCCCGCCTCGCCGGATCGCCAGTGACACGTGGGCGGACCGAATGTTTGGCATCCAGGCCAAGGCAAGGTCGTCGCAAGCGCTCAAACGTGTTCGAGAGGCGCGGTAGCGCCTGCTGCCAGCCCCGCCGTCATTTCCCAATCCGTTCAAAGCAGGGTCCGAGCAGCAAGTGACGACGATGCCGGGTTCTGGCCCGTGATGAGCAGACCATCCGTCACGACGAACTCGGCCCAGTCGGGCCCCTTTTCGAATTTGCCGCCCTTGGCGATGAGTTCGTCCTCCACGAGGAAGGGGACGATGTCGGTGAGGCCGACGGCTGCCTCTTCGGTGTTGGTGAACCCGGTGACCCGGCGGCCTTCCACGAGGGGGCGGCCGGCCTTGGTCTTCGTATGGCGAAGGACGCCTGGCGCGTGGCAGACGAGGGCGGCGGGCTTGTCCGCGGCTAGGAAGGACTCGATCAAGGCTATCGAGTTTTTGTCCTCGGCGAGGTCCCAGAGCGGCCCGTGGCCACCCGGGTAGAACACGGCATCGAAATCGTCCTGCCGCACTGTGTCCAACCTGACGGTTTGCGCGAGCTGCGCCGTCGCCTCCGGATCCGCTTCGAACCGGCGGGTCTGCTCCGTCTGGAAGTCGGGCTCGTTGCTTTTGGGGTCTAGCGGCGGCTGCCCGCCGGCGGGTGAGGCGAGCGTGATCTCGGCACCGGAATCCTTGAAGACGTAATAGGGCGCGGCCAGTTCCTCGAGCCAGAATCCGGTCTTTCGGCCCGTGTCACCGAGCTGGTCGTGCGAGGTGAGTACCACCAGGATTTTCATGATGCGTCCTCCGCGCTTGATGGGCGTCCTTGGGATCATCCTGATCATGCTCCCGGCGAGGACATTCGCATAATTTATTTCTTGTATAGTAGATATTGACCTAGCAACATAACTGCATGGCCTACGACCTGAACCTCTTACCCGTCTTCGTGATGGTGATGGAGGAGCGAAACGTCACGCGCGCCGCGGAGCGGTTGGGCCTGACCCAACCGGCTTTGTCGAACACGCTCAACCGTCTGCGCGACATGCTGGGCGACCCGCTTTTCGTCCGGGAGCGCTACGGCATGAAGCCGACGCCGGCGGCTTTGGAGCTCTTGCCCGTGATCTCGTCCGCGCTCTCGGCAATCGACGAGGTGGTTCGTGGCCAGCAGGAGTTCGATCCCGCTGAGGCGGAACGGCTGTTTACGGTCGCGCCGAACAGCTACGTCGAGTTCGCCCTCATGCCGGCGGTCGTGGCCCGGCTGCGAGAGATCGCACCGGGGGTCAAGCTTCGCCTGACCCCATTCGGCGCTGATTTGGCCGAGACGGGCGTGACGTCGGGCACGACGGCGATGGTGCTGGGCCGGATCGTCGACCCGCCCGACACCATGGTCGTCCAGAACATCATGGAGGAGGGCCTAGCCTGCGTGGTGCGGGCAGACCATCCGGATGTCGGGAAAAGTCTTTCGCAAGAGCAGTACGAACGGCTCAAGCATGTGAATGTCTTGCCCCCGGGCCGCCTTCGCGCAGGCCTCTTTCAAAAGCTGGAGCAAAAGGGCATCAGGCGCGACGTCGCCGTCTCGGTCACGCACTTCCTGGCCGTTCCGGAGATCGTCGCCGTCACGGATTATTGTGCGACGTTGCCGAAGCTGTTCTGTCGCCATCTCAGCCGCGACAAGCGGCTGAAGGTCGTTCCAACGCCCGTCGATCTCGGTGTCTTCCCTGTCGAAATGGGCTGGCATGCGCGCTATCGCGCTGATCCGGCCCACAAGTGGCTACGCGCGTTGGTCGCCGCTACGGCAAAGGAACTCTCGGCGAACGGCCCGACACTTGATGAATGACAGGCCTGGCCGCCGCCGCGTAGAGATTCAGTGCACAATATTCAATGTGATTTTCTGAGCCACAACTCATAGCAATCCGTGGATTCTGCACGATTAAAATCGCTATCAAGTGTCAATTGAAATGACTGCTCAATCATGTCGTGAAGCTGTTGCTTCAGAGGGCAGCGTTGTACGAAGACAGCATCGGCATTCGACAGATTGGCGCGTGCCTCCTCGAATTTCAGCGTACCAACTGTCCGCCAAGGATCGAGCCAGAGTTTGGTGCCGGGTATGGGAGTAGCACCTAGAAGACGGCCAAAAGGTTCCACGTAGCCGATCGTCGTCACGCGCGTCTGCGGATGGACAAGATTGCGCTTCCGGACGAGATCTCCCATCGCAGCGACCTCCCGCGCCCATGCGAGACTCATTGCAGGTTCGGTCGCATTCATCCCACCTGTGAAGGCTACTTCAGCATCCTGAACGATGATTTTAGCGCTGTCGGGGCCATGCCAAAGCGCCCTATAGTGATCGGCAACTTCGCTCGTCTGGCGCGAAACGAGAACACGCCCGAGCACCGAATCGACTGCGGGGTCACGCCTCATCGAGGCGACTTGGCGAATTGCCATCGTGCTGGCGCGACGCAGAACGGTTTCGAGGAAGGGATAAGCCGCCGTCATGACCAGAGCGGCAACGAGAGCAATTGCCACGCGATCGCTGCGCGGCCGTCCCTGCGGCTCGGACATGCGTGCGACCAGATCGCTGAGGGGGCCGAAGGCCAAAGCAACCACGGGAAAAAGCGCAAGGTTGCCCGTTCCCTGGCTCTCGGTTGCCAGAACGGCCAAGACGACCGCCGTAATCCAGAGCGGGCCGCGATAGCTCCGCAGGAATGCGATGGGGCGTCTGACAATCCGCAGCCTTGGCGTCGTGGCCGGGCGCGCCCGCCGATAGGTGAGCCAGAGTACGGCGAGTGCACCGCAGCCCAAAGCTGGCAGGTTCCGGATCGCGAGCGCGCTGAGAAAGTACAGGCTGCCGCCGCGGTTGATCTCGGCCATCTCGGCAATGTCGCGGCCATAGGCCCGGATCACTCCCAACGTGGCGATGTCGAGCACAACGAGGACGACGACCAGCAAGGCAATAGCTTTTAGGATAATGCGTCGAGCGACCGAAGATAAAATACTTGCGCAAAAAAGCACGCCAAGCATCACAATGAAATGCGAAATCTTCCAACCAAAACCCAAGAGAAGCAGCCATGCAATCAGGACAATATCATATCTCGGTCTTTTCGGGTTGAAAATCCAAACAAATAGCAAAAACAATGCAGCTGATGCATTTCGGTTATAGACCGCATTGTAGTTGAATTCGGGAATGGGCTCCGATTCAACCACATAGGGAACAAGCACCATCAGTCCGACGGTGACCAGAAGCGCAACCGCCCGCAGGGGGGATGGCTGTCGCGTGGCCAGCGGCACCAGCGCTGGCAGGAGCAAAAGCCATGACGTGATCTGAAGCAGGGCAAACGGTGATGCGAATGCTTCAAGCTTCAGCGTGATCCATGTTTGTACAATGATCAGGCCACCGAAGGGCACCATGAAGTCGCGGTGGGGTAGCTGGCCGTGCTCGAGGCGATAGGCTCCATCAAGCAGGGCCGTAAAATCCTGGGCATAGCGGCCGGTCGGAAACCCCGGCAGCAGAGCGGCAACCAAGATGAGGGCGAGAGAAGCTGCAATAATGACACTCGGCAAACGAAGTATATCATAAGCAAAAGTCATACCACGGATGTGTACTGTCTCAGCATCTCTAAGCATCGCGATACCTTGCAATCTCATATATTATTGCTAATCGTTATAATGCTTCAAGATTAATAATCTTCAAACTCAAATTGTATTGAGCTTCGTTCTCTAGCGCTGGGGAAGCAAAGGAGATAAAGACATAGGAAAATAAGCCTAATCATCATGGGCGACATGACGCCAGCGACTGGCCTAGTCGGAGGTGCGCTCGATGCACCGCTCTGCATCTCGCATCACAATCCGCTCGATCTCATCCAGGTTCACGTCACCGGAGCGACGATCGTCGCACCGCATTGTCCGCATCAAAGCGTGGTCGGCGAAGCTGGCGGCATTCTGCAACGCACCTCCGTTCTCGACCTGCGCCGGTGAGCCGGTTGCCGGGAGTCTGCGGTTTCCGGTCTTGATCGCTGCTGCCGCGCCGATTCGCACGAAGGCATCGACGATCAGCCCGAGCGGCTACCAGTTTCGTTCTATGACGAGCGGGCCGACGGGATGAGTTGAGCCGGCTTCCGAGATGCCGGCTCATTGATGCGACCTCGACCTGCAACGTCGCAGCCGCCAACTTCGCGGTTTCCACCATTCACAGATGCAGACGAGGGCAGCAAACCCTCGCGTACATCCCCGCTAAAACGTCAGCCGGAGATTCACGAACACCGTCCGCCCATATTCGGGAAAGCCCCAGGCCAGCGAATAGTTCTTGTCGAGCAGGTTGCGCACGCCGACCGAGGCGGTGGTGTTGGCGTTGAAGGCGTATTGGGCCTGGAGATTCACCAGCACGTAGCCGCCCGTGTAGTAGAAATTGTTCTCCAGCCTGTCGGTCGAATAGCGCCCGCTCGCCATTTCCAGGCTCGGCGTGAAGCTGAATTCCGGCGTCGCGCGCCAGGTCGCGTAGACGAAGGCCTGGTGCTTGGGCGTACCGATCGCCCGGAGATTGGGCCGCGCCGGGTCGTCGAGCTCGCGGATCAGGTAGGTGTAGTTCGCCCCGACCGAAAATTCGGGCCACAGGGCGAGTTCCGAGCCGAGTTCGTAGCCGTAATAGCGGCCCTTGCCGACATTCTGGTTCTGGACGAGGCCGTTGCCGATGCTGACGGATTGGATCGCGTTGTCGACGTCGCTGTAGAACATTGCCGGCGTCAGGCGCAGGCGGTCCCAGAACAGCTCCGTGAAGCCGATCTCGTAATTCGTCGCGCGTTCGGCCTTCAGATCCGGATTGGGCTCGGCATCGCCGAAGCGCGTGCTGAAGCGCTCGAACAGGTTGGGGAAGCGCGTGCGCGAGGAGACGCTCGCATGCAGGCGTCCGGTTTCGCTCGTCCGGTAGATCGCGGCGCCCTGCCAGTTCACGGCATCGCCCTGGCCGAGCCGGTAGGAGAACAGCGAGCGCGTGTTCGAATTGTATTCCTGCGCCTTCAGCAGCTTGTTGTGGTCGTAGGAGACGCCCGCCACGAGATCGAGGCGATCGGTCGCGTGGAAATTGTTCTCGAGCGCGAGGGAATAGGTGTCCTCTATGCTCTGCTGGCGCGGCTCGTAGGTCGCGTTGCTGCTGGTCGGCGCCGAATTCTGCCGTTCGGTATGGCTGTCGCGGCGGTAATGCGCGGCGGCCCTCAGCGTGTTCATCGGGATCAGGTCGGTGCCGAACTCGATGCTGCCGCCATGGGCGTAATCGTCATAGAAGCTGTCGAACGAGCGGGCCGTGGATTGGCTCGAGAACGTATTGTCGTCGTAGGCCGAGAGCAGGTTGTTGAAGGTGTTGCGATAGGCGCGCGTCACCAGGTACGACTTGTCGCCGATCGCGGTGTGCGACAGGAAATAGATGCTGTCGATGTCCCAATAGGGCCAGCGCCAATTGCGCTGATAGGCGGATCCGGCGGGAAGCGGCATTGGCGTGATGCCGCGGACCGGCTCGAAGACCGAGAACGGCGCGCCCTTCTGGCCGGATTGCTTGGTGTAGCTGATCGAATACTCGTCGGTCGCGTTGGGCGTGATCGCCGCCTTGACGTTCACGCGGTAATCCTGAACCGCCGAGAAATCGCGCTTGCCGCCCGTGTCGATCGGTCCTCCGTTCCCGATCGGGAGCGGATGATAGTTCTGCGAGAGGAACCAGCCATTGCTGTCCCGCACCGTGCCGCTCGCCTGGATGTAGTAGTTTTCCTGGCGTGTGCCGACGAGGCCGAAATTGTTGAAGGCGGAGGGGATGCCGCGATTGCCGATATCGACGCCCGAACGGAGCTCAGCCTCGAATTCGCGGGTCGGCTTGCGCGTCACGAGGTTGATGGCGCCGCCCATGCCGCCAGCGCCGTTCAGCACCGAGACATAGCCTTTCTGCACCTGGATCTCGGCGAGATCAGGCGTCAGGAAGCGCCCGTAATCGAGCCGGTTGTCGGCCGGCAGATAGACGCGGATGCCGTCGATCGAGAGCGGCACCTGGAAACGGTCGAAGCCGCGCACGAAGATCAGGCGCTCGTTGCGGCTGCCGCCGGTATTGGAGGCGCTGACGCCGGGCATCATCGTCACGGCATCGTCGAGCGTGTTCTTGTTGAAGGTGTAGACCTCCTTCGCGGTCACGATGCCTTCCGAAATGGGCCGTCGGTGCACGTCGCGCCCGGGATCGCCGACCACAGAGATCTCGCTCAGCACGGTCGAGAGCTGACCGAGTTCGAACGTGTTGGGCGGATCCTTGTCCGATCGTGCGAGGCGCCCGGCCTTCGGCTTGCGCTGATCCTCCAGATCCGTCTCCTGCGCGGCTGCGCCATCCAGCATGGCAGGCATCAGGGCGACGACCGTCGCGGCGGCGGTTGTGCGGAGCGATCGCAACACGGGAAGCATCTCGGCGCCGGCAACTGAAATGCGGGACCGATGGCGCGCCGGGCTTCGCATGGCGGCAAAACACCGCTCCACGCTATGTCTGCACGGACATAGCGATTCACGCTGTAACAATTTCGCCACATTTGATCGCGGCGCGGCTCGATCTGCGCCGGCCACGGGCGCAAAGGCTGGCCGGGGCCGGACGCTCAATCCGGAGGCATGCACGAATTGCAGGCTCTCGCCATCTCTGCGGTCGGCGCCTGCGGTCAGATGGATTAAGTGTCGGATGAAGAACGTAATTGTCCTTGAGACACGACCTCCCAGCTATCCACCATGGGCTTCATCGACACGCTCACGCAACGCCTGCGTCCGGATACTCTCCTCGGCATTCCGGCGATCGAGACCGAGCGCCTGCACATCGCGCCGCTCACATCGGACGATGCCCCGCAGGTCCGCTCCCTGACCGACGATCCGGCGGTGACAGGGGCCGTCGATTTCCTGCCGGACCGGTTCGGCATCGAGGATGCGCAGGCGCTGATTTCCAGCGGGCGGCATGGCCGCGACGTGTTTCTCGGCGCCCGTGAGCGCACGAGCGGCAAGCTCGTCGGTATCGTCGGGACGCATCTGCGACCGGAGCCGACGATCGAGATCGGCTATTGGATCGGCGGCGCCGCGCGCGGGCGAGGCTATGCGGGCGAGGCGGTCGGTGCCGTTATCGCGCTCGTCGCGCGCCGTTTTCCGCAGCGTCTCGTCGTCGCCGAATGCCGCCCGAAGAACGTCGCCTCCGTGGGCCTCCTACAGAAGCTCGGCTTCATCGATACCGGCGAGGATGGCCACCGGCCGGGGCGGCGGGTGTTTGTTTGGGAGCGGGGGTAGAGGGTGAGGTCGTAGGGCAATGATTACAGTGTACTCGATCGTTTGCTGATCTCGATTCTCAAAATTCATATTGATCCTGATCGAGTTCTGTTTAAAATATTTGTCGAAATATCTTCATGAAGATTTTCTTGGGGACTTGCGATGTCAAATTTCGAGTATCGCATCAGAATATCTATATGTAGTTTATTGATAGCGTTCTCTATAAACATAATTCCGATAATAGCGTTTGCCGAATCTGAGGCGATGCCCGGAGCTTGGAAATTTAACAAGAATCTCCAAGGAAAAACAAAAAAAATCCAAACGAAGGATTCAAGGATTCTACGGATGTCAGCGGTTTGGCATGTGCGACGGAGACGGGCTTTCCCAGGATCTGCATGATCGTTGATGACGAGACTCAGGGAGCGCAGATCGTCGTGCTCAACGACGGCAGCCTGATTGCTGGTCAATTCATTCCGCTCATCACCGACACGTTCGATGAGAAGAAAGGTAAGAGGGCGCAGCCGGTCGAACTCGACGCCGAAGGCGTCGCCTTCGCCGACGGAACCTTCTACGTCATAGGTTCCCACGGTTGGCCGCGGCTGAAGAAAAAGGACAAAAAAGAGCTCGATCCGGCAACGCTCGAAAGTATGATTCAAGCGCGGGCGAAAGCGGCCCGGCACCTCTTCGCGATAGCGTTCGATCTTAACAAGGTCGATCTCCGCACGGGAATGCTGATGGGCGACTACGACAAAAAGGACTCCACCGAACTGACGTCAATTCTAAAGGCAGAGCCGCAGCTGAAGCACGCGTTCGATAGTCCGCTCGACCAGTACGGCGTTACGATCGAAGGAATTGCTGCGCGCGATGGCAAGCTGTTCATCGGCCTGCGATCGCCGGTCGCCAAACTCCGCGATGCGATCGTGATTGAAGTTCCTGCGGCCAAGTTGTTCGCCGGAGCGGCAGGGGCGCAAATACTGCACCCATTGAAACTTGATCGCGACACCGAAGACAGACCGCGTGGAATTCGCGACCTATGCACAGTCGGCAAGAGCTTCCTGGTCATCGCCGGACCGATCCTCGACCCTGAGGAAAAGGAAAAGCCCATAGCTCCGGGCGATTACGCCATCTTCGGCTGGGATGGGACGTCGAAGCTGGTCGAGCTGCGCAAACTGGGCGGATTTCCAGCAGAAACGAAGCCCGAAGGCTGTTGGCCCCTCGCTCAATCGACGACGGAAACCGAACTACTCATCGTTTTCGACGGGCCGCTGAACGGCGCACCCCAAAAATTTGTCATTCCGAGATAGCGGTATGCGGCTCGTGGCAGGTTTCATTCAGCAGCCGTGCGCGAGGCCTCCCCCGCCATCCACGCCGCCAGATCCGCCCGCGCCCGATCCGTCAGCGCCCGCTTCTTGAGCGCCGCCTTTTCCGGCCCGCGCAGGCGTTTGCCGGTTTCGTTGCGCGGCGCCTGTTCCAGCGGGGGGAAAAGCCCGAAATTGACGTTCATCGGCTGGAAGGAGCGCGGCTTGCCGGCTTCCTCGTCGGCCACGAGATGGCCGCCGGTGATGTGGGCGATGAGCGCGCCGAGTGCCGTCGTCTGGGGCAGGGGGGCGAGCGCGCGGTTCTCGCGCTCGGCCACCGCGAAGCGGCCGGCCATCAGCCCGACTGCGGCGCTCTCGACATAGCCTTCGCAGCCGGTGATCTGGCCGGCAAAGCGCAGGCGGGGCTCAGCTTTCAGGCGCAAGGTCGCATCGAGCAGGCGCGGGCTGTCGAGATAGGTGTTCCGATGCAGGCCGCCGAGCCGTGCGAATTCGGCATTCTCCAGGCCCGGAATCGTGCGGAAGATGCGGACCTGCTCGGCATGCTTCAGCTTCGTCTGGAAGCCGACCATGTTGTAGAGGGTGCCGAGCGCATTGTCCTGGCGCAGCTGCACGATCGCGCAAGCCTTCACGGTCGGATCGTGCGGATTGGTCAGGCCCACCGGCTTCATCGGCCCATGCCGAAGCGTCTCGGGGCCGCGCTCGGCCATGATCTCGATCGGCAGGCAGCCGTCGAAATAGGGCGTCGAAGCTTCCCATTCCTTGAAACTGGTCTTGTCGCCCGCAATCAGCGCGGCGACGAAGGTGTCGTATTCCGCGCGGTTCATCGGGCAGTTGAGATAGTCGGCGCCGGTGCCGCCGGGGCCTGCCTTGTCGTAGCGCGACTGGAACCAGGCTTTCCCCATGTCGATCGAGTCGCGATGCACGATCGGCGCGATCGCATCGAAGAAGGCGAGCGAATCTCGCCCGGTCAATCGAGCAATCGCATCGGCCAGGGCCGGCGAGGTGAGCGGGCCGGTCGCGATGATGACCTGATCCCACGTCTCCGGGGGAAGCCCATCGATCTCCTCGCGGGCGATCGAGACGTTCGGATGCGCTTCGAGCGCCGCCGTCACCGCATCCGAGAAGCCGACGCGGTCGACCGCGAGCGCGCCGCCTGCGGGCACCTGGTGGGCATCGCCCGCGCGCATGATCAGCGAATTCAGGCTGCGCATTTCCTGGTGCAGCAGGCCGACCGCATTGCCTTGCGCATCGTCCGAACGGAACGAGTTCGAGCAGACGAGTTCCGCGAGCCCGTCGGTCTGGTGCGCATCGGTGCCGCGCAAGGGTCGCATCTCGTGCAGCACGACCCGGTGGCCGGCCTCGGCGATCTGCCAGGCGGCTTCCGAGCCGGCGAGACCGCCGCCGACGACATGAATGGGTTCGTGCGCCATGGCGCGGGGCATAGACCCGCGTTGGAGTGCGATCAATGCAGCTTCGGGCCGATCAGGAATCGCTCGCGATCGCTCGACGTCACGGCGAGCGCGAGCGTGCGGCCGTCGCGATGGATGGTCAGCGGCACGCGCGCACCGGCCTCTCCGAGAGCCCAGACCTGCCGCAAGAAGCCTGCAAGGTCGGCGACCGGTTCGCCAGCCACTTCCGTGAGGATATCGCCCGGATGTAAATCGGCACGTTCAGCCGGCCCATTGTCGGCAAGGCCCATGACGACGACGCCATCCTCGGTCTCGGTGGCATAGAGGCCGAGCCAGGGCCTGGAGGGGCGGGCAACGCGGCCGCGCAGCCTCAGATCGTCGAGGATCGGCGGCAGCAAGTCGATCGGCACGACCATGTTGATCGCCCGGCCGGCGCCCGAGCCGCCCTGCTGCAATTGCAGCGAGCCGATCCCGAGGAGTTCGCCGTCGGGACCGATCAGGGCCGTTCCGCCCCAATGCGGATGCGAGGGCGACGTGAACAGGGCCTCTTCCAGCAGGTATTCCCAATAGCCGGCGAATTCCTGCCGGGCCACGATTTCGACCGCTACGCTGTGGTTGCGCCCGCCGGCCCCGGCCAGAATGGCGCGATCGCCGACCTTCAATCCCCCGGAGCGGCCCAGCGCCAGGCTCGGCGTGCCGAGACGGCCGAGCGCCTGGACCAGCCCGAAGCCCGTGACCTGATCGTAGCCGACGACATCGGCAGGCACGGACAGCCCGTCCTTGGTGGTGAGCCAGACCGACTCTGCTTCGGTGATGAGGTAACCGATGGTGAGCACCAGGCCGTCCTCGCCGATCACGACCCCATTTCCGGCCCGCTCCGTGCCCAGGGTCTCGGCGGTGAAGGCGTCGAGGGGAACACGGCTCGACAACGAGACGACGCAGGCCAGAGCCTGATCGAGATCGAAGCGGTAATCGCCCGGCTTCGGTTGGGCGGAAGCCGGGATCTTGAACTCACCCTGGACGGCCATGCATCCCTCTGGTGCTGAACGCGAGATCGTGAGGCTGAAGCACGTCCGCCGTAGTCGGACGCCATCAGATGCGGAACTTGGCCCGCCCTTGTCGGACGGCCGTACGAATCCGAATGGAAATAGGGAGGCGGGACGAGCGGGACACCCATTGCGGCATCGGACCGAGCATCGGATTCGGCCGGATGTGTTCGGACATGCCGCTTCTTCGGCCTCCTCCGGGAACCGGCTGCCAGATTATCGACCGATACCGAGAGGAACAGCCCGTTCGGCTGCAATTTGCCTACCGGCGCGATGGCGCGGGCCGCCGGGCTTCGCTACCATTCGCCACAACGTTCCGGTTGGATCGAACGGCCGTGCTTCCATGTCACGCAACCTGAAGGCCGCTGCCCTTGCGTGACGATACCGGCCTGCAGCGCCTGATCGGCGCCGTTGCGATGCGCGACAGTGATGCCCTGCGCACATTGTACGATCTCACCGCGCCGAAACTCTTCGGGATCATCCTGCGTATCCAGCGTGACAGGAGTCTGGCCGAAGACGTGTTGCAGGACGTGTATCTCAAGGTGTGGCAGTCGGCCGGCTCCTATTCGCCGCAGGCAGGCCGGCCATTGCCGTGGCTCTGCGCGATCGCGCGCAACCGCGCGATCGATGGCATCCGCCGCAAGGGAGAGGTCCAGGCTTCGGTGGGCGAGGATGGCGAGGACTGGATGGAGCGTCTGGCCGATCCCAGCGCCGGCGAGGGGGCGATTCTCGATCGCGACGCGTTGGTCCGCTGCCTTGGCCGGCTCGACGGCGCGCAGCGAGAATGCGTGGTGCTTGCCTATTGCGAGGGATGGTCGCGCGAGGAATTGGCCGAGCGCCATGAGCGTCCGGTCAACACCATCAAGACCTGGCTGCATCGGGCGTTGGCCGTGCTGAAGGGCTGCCTGGAGGGCACCCGATGAGCGCGGGGCCTGGATCGCCCGAGGATCGCGACCTCATCGCCGGCGAATACGTGCTCGGCACGCTGAGCCGCGACGAGCGGGCGGCGTTCGAGGCTCAACGCGCCGTCGACCCGGTTCTCGAGGCGTCTGTCCGCGCCTGGGAGCGGCGGCTGGCGCCGCTCGCTCTCGCTGTTCCAGAGATACAGCCCCCGCCTCGGATCTGGCAGGCGATCGTTGCTGCGTTGCCGGGCGCTGCAGCCAATGACAACCGGATCGCGGCGCTCGACCGACAGGTCCGGCGTTGGCGCCTGACGGCTGCTTGTGCCGGGCTCATCGCGGCAGGCCTAGCGGCATTCATCGTCGGCGGCCGGCTCATGGAGCCACCCGCGCCCGAGGGCCGCTATGTCGCCGTCGTCACCAGCGGTGGGGCGGAACCTGCCTTGATCGTCAGCGTCGACACGGCAACCGGCACCGCGAAGGTGCGCCCGGTCGCCGCGCAGGCGCCGAGCGGGCACAGCCTCGAATTGTGGTATGTCGGCGGCGGCAAGCCGCCGCGCACGCTCGGTCTGATCGGAACAGCCAGTGCGCGCGTTACTCTGCCGGCCGATGCGGGGGCGGCGGGAGAGGGCGTGTTCGCCGTCTCGGTCGAGCCCCCCGGCGGCTCGCCCACCGGCCAGCCGACGGGCCAGGTGATCTATACCGGCAAGCTGATCCGGGAATAGCCGGACTGGCGCCTGTTCCGTCCGTCTTCGCCGCTCGCCATCCGGAACCCGAAAACCCCGGCTCTCGTGAACCGGGGTCATCGTCTTCCGAATTCAGGGTCGCGCTCAGGGCTGCAGCACGCCGTTGACCACGTGGATGATGCCGCTGGACTGCATCACGTTGGCGATGGTGACGGTCGCGGTATTGCCCTTGGCTTCGGTCAACAAGACCTTCTTGTCCTTCGACTCGACGGTGAGCGGCTCGCCCTGGACCGTCTTGATCGTGGCCTTGCCGCCGCCCTCCTAGGCGGCATCCATCAGGTCCTTTGCGGTCAGGGTGCCAGGCACGCCGTGATAGGTCAGGATGCCGGTGAGCGTCGCCTTGTTGGCCGGCTGGATCAGCGCGTCGACGGTGCCCGGCGGCAGTTCTGCGAAGGCGCCGTTCGTGGGCGCGAACACGATGAAGGGTCCTGGGCCGGACAGGGTGCCGACGAGGCCGGCGGCCTTCACCGCGGCAACCGGCGTCGTGTGATCCTTCGAGTTCACGGCATTCTGGACGATGGTCTTGGTCGCATACATCGGCGCACCGCCGACATTCGGATTCTTGCTGAGGGCGTGGGCGGGCCTGCGATGCCAAGGCCGAGTGCCAGCGCGCAGAGAGCAATTTTGGACGTCAGGGTCGTGGGCATGATGGGGTGTCCTCCGTCAGGTCGCTCCAGGTCCTGGAGCTATGGCGGGGGATGCGGAAGGTTCGGCGGAGAAGTTTCAGTCTGTACAGTATTCGACCGAAAATTGGATTCGGTGCCATGCTGTAGGTCACGCTGTTGCATCGGCTATTCTTGAAAACCGGTTCGACCTTTCGGGCCGATGCTCTGGCGAACAACGCCCAAAACGAAGAACCGCCCGGCAGCGAGCCGGGCGGTTCTCGTTTCTCGCGTACCGGAACGTCCGTCGGACGTTCCGGTCGTGATCGCGATCGGTCCGATCAGTACTTGGTGATGATCGGGGCCGGCGGCGGGGCAGCCGGCGGGCTCCACAGCGGAACGATCAGGCGCAGCCAGCCTTCGGTCGTGTCCGAGAGGCCGGTCGACCGGGCAACCGTGCGGGTCACGTAGGCCTGAGCGGTGAACGGTCCGAAGTCGTAGCCGACGAGACCACCGACGTTGAAGTAGCCGCCGCTCGGAACATGGACGTTCCACGTGTTGAAGTTGGTCGCGCCGAGCGTGTAGGTGCCGTAAGCGACGAGACCGAATTCGAACTTCGCCTTGCCCTCGTTGAACAGGTCGAACTTCTTGGTCGCGGTCAGGTCGAGGTTCAGCGCGTCCGACAGCACGAACGGGCCGCGGGTCGGGCTGACGCCGCCGGAGAACGTGGCGGGCGAGTCGTAGAAGTTGTAGGTCAGGTTGGCGGTGAGGTTCCAGTTGTCACCGGTGTAGGAGATCGCGCCGCCGACACGGTAGGTGTTCGAAGCGAGCTGCGGCAGGACCGGAGCACCGGCGAAGACGCCGTTGTTCTGGACGAGGACGCCGCGATCGCCGTTCAGCTCGTTGAGGTAGACACCGCCGAGCAAGCTGACGCCGACGTTGCCGCCGAGATCGAACGCCCAGATGCCGCCCACGAAGGTGCCGACATTGATCGAGAGGTCACGAATACCGGTGGGGCCGCCGCGGTTGCCGAACACGAACACGGTCGGCGGAGCAACGGCGAGCTCGATACGACCACCGAGCGGAACGAACGGGGTCGACCACAGCAGGATCGGGATGTTCACGCCGACGTCGATGGCGCTGTTGTCGATGCTGCGATACAGGAACGTGTTGACGGCATAGACGCCTTCCGGCAGCGGCGCGCCGGTCGCGAGACCGACCTGCTCACCGGGGACCGTGGTGGTCTGGGCATACGAGGCCGTCGTCGCCATGCTGGCGGTGAGCGCAAGCGCTCCCGCCGCGAGCCATTTCTTCATCATGTTAGGTCCTTCCCAAGGAATTCAGGCGTCCGCCCCGTAGCCCCGATGACGACTTGGTCAGACCTCGCTTTGCGTCGCGGGTTCTGTACGGTCGTCTCGAGCGCCCCCTTACGGCCCCACCTCAAGTCTCAACGTTGGGAACTATTCTACAGTCTCGCTTGGAAGGACAGCGCAATGCCTCCAATCTCGGCAGTTGGAGACCTACCGTTGCGCAAAAGCCGCATTTTTGCTGCAGAGCAACAAAGTGCGTACTGGCCATTTCAAACGATGATTTTCGAATGCGTCCGGTCCCGGCGGCAGCGCGAAAGGAAGAATTTCGCAGAACGGTCAAGCTCTTGCCGTTTGCCTAGCTGACGGGATCATCCGGCAGGCCGCACGGGGAGATCGCGCAAGCGACCTTTGCTGCCGCCGCGCCGGGTCGGATCGAGTCTCGGGCACCCGGCTTTGGAACCCGCGTCGAGACCCGAATCGTCCCGTCGCGGCTAATCGAATCCCCCGCAAAAGCTTGGCCGTGATTCGCTCATTCGGCCGCCTGGCGACGCTTGCGGGTGCCGGATTCAGGTGTCTTGGCGGCAGATTTTGCCGGGCGCCGGGCCAGCACCTCGCGCAGGAACCGGCCCGTGTGGCTCGCGCCCGACCGGGCAATCGCTTCCGGGGTGCCCTGGGCCACGACGGTGCCCCCGCCATCGCCCCCTTCGGGCCCCATGTCGATCACCCAGTCGGCCGTCTTGATGACTTCGAGATTGTGCTCGATCACCACCACGCTGTTACCCTGGTCGACCAGTTCATGGAGCACCTCCATCAGCTTGGCGACGTCGTGGAAATGCAGGCCTGTGGTCGGCTCGTCGAGGATGTAGAGCGTACGGCCGGTCGCCCGCTTCGAGAGCTCCTTCGAGAGCTTCACGCGCTGCGCCTCGCCGCCCGAGAGCGTGGTCGCCTGCTGGCCGACATGCACATAATGGAGGCCGACACGCTTCAGCGTCTCCATCTTGTCGCGGATCGCCGGCACGGCCTTGAACAATTCGGCCGCCTCCTCGACCGTCATGTCGAGAACGTCGGCGATCGACTTGCCACGATATTTCACCTCCAGCGTCTCGCGCTCGTAGCGGCGGCCCTTGCAGACATCACAGGTGACGTAGACGTCCGGCAGGAAGTGCATCTCGATCTTGATGACACCGTCGCCCGAGCAGGCTTCGCAGCGCCCGCCCTTCACGTTGAAGGAGAAGCGACCCGGCTGGTAGCCGCGCGCCTTGGCCTCCGGCAGCCCGGCGAACCAATCGCGGATCGGGGTGAAGGCGCCGATATAGGTGGCCGGGTTGGAACGCGGCGTGCGCCCGATCGGCGACTGGTCGATGTCGATGACCTTGTCGAGCAGCTCGAGCCCCTCGATCCGGTCGAACGGCGCCGGGTGTTCGAGCGCGCCATTCAGCTTCTTGGCCGCCGCCTTGTAGAGCGTGTCGACGACGAGGGTCGACTTGCCGCCGCCCGAGACGCCGGTGATGCAGGTGAAGGTACCGAGCGGGATCGAAACCTCGACATTCTTCAGATTGTGGCCGCGCGCGCCGACGAGCCGCAACACGCCCTTGCTGCCCGGACGCCGTGCGGCCGGCGTGCGCACGCTGAGCGCTCCGGTCAGATATTTCGCGGTCAGCGAATTCGGGTCGGCGAGAAGCTGCGCGGGCGTGCCCTGCGCGACGATCTCCCCGCCATGAATGCCGGCGCCCGGCCCGACATCGACGACGTAATCGGCCTGCAGGATCGCATCCTCGTCGTGCTCGACCACGATCACCGAATTGCCGAGATCGCGCAGGCGCTTGAGCGTGCCGAGCAGGCGCTCGTTGTCGCGCTGGTGCAGGCCGATCGAGGGTTCGTCGAGCACGTACAGTACCCCTGTCAGACCCGAACCGATCTGCGAGGCGAGCCGAATGCGCTGGCTCTCGCCGCCCGAAAGCGAGCCCGAGCCGCGCGCGAGCGTGAGGTATTCGAGCCCGACATCGACAAGAAACGTCAGCCGGTCGCGGATTTCCTTGAGGATACGGGTCGCGATCTCGTTCTGCTTATCCGTGAGCTTTTCCGAGATCTCCGAGAACCAGCGATGGGCCTCGCGCACCGAGAGCGCGGTGACCTCGCCGATATCCTGGCGGTCGATCTTCACGGCGAGCGCCTCGGCCTTGAGCCTCTTGCCGCCGCAGGACTCGCAGGGCGTGGCGCTCATGAACCGAGCGATGTCGTCGCGCGAGGCATCGCTCTCGGTCTCGCGGTAGCGGCGTTCCAGATTCGGGATCACGCCCTCGAAGGGCTTGTTCACCGCATAGGAGCGCAGGCCGTCATTATAGGCGAAGAGCACCGATTCCCTGCCGGTGCCATAGAGGATCGCTTGGCGCGCATCCTCGGACAGGGCCGACCACGCGACATTGGTCTTGAAGCCGTAATGGGCGGCAAGCGAATCGAGCGTCTGCTCGTAATAGGGCGAGGTCGATTTCGCCCAGGGCCCGACGGCACCGCGTTTCAGGCTCAAGCCCGGATCGGAGATCACGAGTTCGCGGTCGATCCGCATCTCATGGCCGATGCCGCCGCAGGTCGGGCAGGCGCCGAACGGATTGTTGAACGAGAACAGGCGCGGCTCGATCTCGGGAATGGTGAAGCCGGAGACGGGACAGGCGAAACGCGACGAGAACGTGATCTTCTGCGGGGTTTCGTCCTCTGGCGCATCCGCGAACTCTATATCCGCGATGCCGTCGGCGAGTTCGAGCGCGGTCTCGAAGGATTCGGCGAGGCGGCTCGCAATGTCCGCGCGCACCACAATCCGGTCGACCACGACGTCGATGTCGTGCTTGAGCTTCTTGTCGAGCTTGGGCGCATCCTCGATCGGGTAGTATTCGCCGTCGATGCGCAGCCGCTGAAAGCCCTTCTTCTGGTATTCGGCGATTTCCTTTCGGTATTCGCCCTTGCGGCCGCGCACGACCGGCGCGAGCAGGTAGAGGCGCGTCTTTTCCGGCAGGGCCAGCACGCGGTCGACCATCTGGCTGACCGTCTGGCTCTCGATCGGCAGGCCGGTCGCCGGCGAATAGGGGATGCCGACGCGCGCCCAGAGCAGGCGCATGTAATCGTAGATCTCGGTGACGGTGCCGACGGTCGAACGCGGGTTCTTGGACGTCGTCTTCTGCTCGATCGAGATGGCCGGCGAGAGCCCGTCGATCTGGTCGACATCGGGCTTGCTCATCATCTCCAAAAACTGGCG
>JBGAFL010000051.1:0-36555 GCA_044227265.1 Methylobacterium sp. | reverse complement strand
GCCCCTGGTGCCGGCATACCTCGATCTCCAGCTGAGCGGCCTCATCGGCCGCGGGATCGGACGCTACGGTTCCTCGCAATTGCCGGACATTGCTCTGCGTGCCGACGGCTCCATCGCCGCCGTCCCGATGTTCCAGACGCTCGCCGGCCTGGTCGGCCACGTCTATCCGGGATTTGATGTCTATGCCTATGCCGGCTGGGAGCATGCCGAGCGGACCGGTGCCCTCAGCCTTTCGGGCTACGGCTCGCCGACGCTCGTCCTCTCCGGGTGCGACCTGGAGGGAGCGACCGCCTCGACCTGCCAGGCCGAAAGCCGCGACGTGAAACAGATTACCGGCGGCTTCTGGCACGACATCTACAAGGGCAGCTTCGGCCGCGTCACCGCAGGCGGGCAGGTCTCCTACACCACCCGCGAAGCCTTCCGCGGCGTAGCAGGTCTCGATCCGTCGACGCACATGGTCGTTGGGCTGGCTTCGCTGCGCTACTATCCGTTTTGAGGGTGAACTGCCGCCGAAGCGATTAGTGGTCGGTTGTTGGCACGGGCAGAGCCGGCATGGATACCAAATCCCAAGACTAGTCACCGGCCATGCAAGTGCTCGTCTTCGGCGATCAAAAGGGCGGCGTGGGACAAGATCACCATCGCCGTCCGCGCCGCCTGACACTTCTCTCGATCCGGCCAGCGCAGGCCGTTGTTCGACCCCGATACGCAGGCGAATGCGTCGGCAAACCCTACTGCTTCAGTCGCACAGACGAAAGTGGCCAAGCAGCTTGTGGCCGATGACGTGCCGATGCCGCGTGCCGGCAAAGCCGGTGCGACGGCAATCACACTGCTTCGTCAGAGTTCAGGCGCCGCCGAGATCGCTTGGTTCGAAACCCGGAAGGATCGATTCACCAACGGGCGAGGAAAGCGGGGACTTGTCGGTGTGATCCGCTCTACGCGCAACCACATCTTCGTTTCGGGATCGGTTCCTAGCTTGGGCAGCCGGATCCGGACCGCGCTGCAGACCCGATGCGAGACGGTGAATGCGGCGAGAACCGGTCTTCGACGATGCTGGATGCGATGCCGAGGAGGACGATTTTCGTCCACTCGCGGCGCCTCAGCCGTTCCGCCGTGCTCGTTTCGTCACGAAGCTCGCTTTTGCCGCGGCGGCGATCACCGGCCTCTCGCTGGCTGCCCGAGACAGGACGACGTCATCCGTCTCCACGCCGGCCTGGGTCGAGCCACGGCGCGTGGCTCATCGCGCGGCAGTCCGTCCCGCCGTCCCGATCTCGGATTCATCGGCAATCCTCACGATCGATGCCGCGCCGTTCGAACAGCCGGTCCGAGTGGATTCGCCGCATTGGAGCGCGGCAACCGGCAAGCGCGAGGACGGAATCTCGCAAGGTCAGTTCGACACGATCGAGGCGCCCTACCTTCGGATTACGGTCGGCGAAATATCGCGGGGAGAAGGGACCAGTCCGAGCCTCTTCGTCACTCTGGCCCGGCGAGCGGCTGCGCTCCGCGGCCTGTCAGTGACCCGGACGGCTCTACGTGGGACCCTTGAGACCAAGTTCGGGCCTTTCGAGACGGTCGAGATGACCCTGCAGGGCGATGGCTCGCGCTCCTGCACCGGCTTCCAGAGTGTCGGTTCCGAAACGGTCAGAATCGACGGCTGGCTCTGCGGCATTCTCGGTCAGGCGCCGGAGCCGAGTGCGGTCGGCTGCAGCATCGATCGGCTCAGGCTCGCCGGACCTGCGAACGAGCCCCTGGAGACCGCCTTCGCCGAGGCTGATCGTCGCCGCACCGCGTCTTGCGACGGCGCCGGAATCGCCGCTGCGGGACCGAGCACGGACGATGCGACCGGGTCGATCGGCAAGGAGAAGACCGACCAAAAGCTGCGGCCGAAAAAAAGTGAGGCGAAAACGCGGCAAACTGCGCAAGCTCGGCCATAACGCGGGAACAACGGCCGAGCTCAAGCGTCTTCTACGCAACGGGCCGATTTCTTAAGGAAGCCCGATCTAGGCTCTCCTGACGCTCATAAGGGATTTCCGATGCGCTCGACCAAAATTGCCCTTCTGGGCGCCATGACCTTCGCCGCACTCGGCTTCGGCACCGCCGCCGAGGCACAGGGACCCTACGGAAATCCCGGCTATGTCCGCGTCAGCCGCCCGCTGCCGATCCGCATCCGTCCGCGCAGCTGGCTCGATGCCGGTAACGTGACCGAGCCGGGCAACGGCTCGATCCGGAACCCCGCGACCGATCCGCAGATGATCATGGCGAGCTACCTGAATTCGCCGCCCTACGGTGTCGGCAACCGCGAACGTTTCGCTGGTGGTGGCATCCTGCCAGATGCGATCACCAACGGACCGTTCATCGGCGCCCGTTCGACCGCGTTGCGCAATGTCGACTTCTCGGCAGTCGATGCGATCGACCCGACCTCCTATGTCTCGCGTACGGGCATGTCACCCTACTAGGCGACGCGAAAAGTCGGACGTCTGCGGGCCCTTCGGGGCCCGTTTTCGTTGTCGCCTCAGGCTGTTGTGGCAGCGAGTTCGCGGACGATCGCATCGCCCATCGCGCTGGTGCTGACCGCGTTCGAGCCATCCGTCGCTATGTCGCGCGTGCGTATGCCGGCAGCGAGCACCCGCGTGATGGCACCCTCGACGCGATCGGCCGCTTCTCCGAGGCCAAACGAATAGCGCAAGCACATGGCAAGCGAGCCGATCATGGCGATCGGATTGGCGAAGCCTTTGCCGGCGATGTCCGGGGCCGAGCCATGCACCGGCTCGTAGAGCGCCTTGCGCCGGCCTTCGCCGTCTTGGGCGCCGAGGGAGGCCGAGGGGAGCATGCCGAGCGATCCCGTGAGCATCGCGGCGACATCGGAGAGGATGTCGCCGAACAGATTGTCGGTCACCAGCACGTCGAACTGCTTTGGCCGCTTAACGAGTTGCATCGCGCAATTGTCGGCCAGAACGTGTTCCAGCCCGACATCGGGGTAGTGCGCCTGGTGCACCTCGGTGACGACTTCCTTCCAAAGCACGCCCGATTTCATGACGTTGTGCTTCTCGGCCGAGGCGACGCGGTTCGAACGCTTGCGTGCGAGATCGAAGGCGACATGGGCGATCCGCTCGATCTCCGCTGTGGTGTAGACCTGGGTGTCGACGGCGCGCTTCGTGCCATCGGGCAGGGTGGTGATCTCCTTCGGCTCGCCGAAATAGACGCCGCCGGTCAATTCGCGCACGATCATGATGTCGAGCCCCTCGACCAGTTCGTGCTTGAGCGCCGAGGCGTCGGCGAGAGCTGGATAGCAGATTGCCGGGCGGAGATTGGCGAACAGGCCGAGATCCTTGCGCAGACGTAGGAGACCGGCCTCGGGGCGGATTTCGTAGGCGACGCCATTCCATTTCGGTCCGCCGACAGCGCCGAGCAGAACCGCATCGGCGGCTTCGGCACGCCCCATGGTCGCATCGGAAAGCGGCTTGCCATGTGCGTCGATCGCACAACCGCCGACGAGATCCGTCTCGGTCTCGAAAGCGGCGAGCCCGGCACGACGGAGCCAGCCGACCACCTTCTCAACCTCAGCCATCACCTCGGGGCCGATCCCGTCGCCGGGCAGAAGCAGAAGCTTGTAGGTCGTCATGGAAGGGCTCTCGAAGGAACGGCGACGTGCCGGCCGGAACATTGGCCGGCCCTGTATCGGGCTGCGGGTCGGGCTGGCAAGTCCGCGTGGCCTGCCGGGCCGTCGGGACCCTTGCACGCTGCTGCACTGCAATAAAGTCCAATAGCGGAAGGCAATCCGCATCAGGCAGTGTGAATCTCAGCACATCTTTCGACGCAATCGTCTGACATGATCGGATTTCGGTTGCGAACGCAGAGGAGGCCAGGATGCGCCGTTCGAATGTGTTGCGTGCGAAATGCCAAGTTCTTCGTCAGCTTGACCAAGTGCTCGCCCGGCGCGCAGCAACCCTTGCCTCAATCGCCAGCAACGCGACCGGACACTGATTGCCCATTCCGCCGTACAGGATTGCGGCGTCCGACAAGGCCCACTTCTTCGGGCCGAGGGATTTCAGGTTTTCCGCGCAACCGTGAACCGCGCGGCCTCACGCAGCACCTGAGCCCGTTCTCCCCAAGGTGCCACGGCTTCCTCGCAGAGAGCGACCAGCCGGTCGCATTCAGCCTTCGCTCCATCGAGTCCCAGCCGGTCGACAAGGGTCGCCTTGCCGGCGTCCTTGTCCTTTCCGGTCGCCTTGCCGAGAGCCTCTGGCGTCGCCTCCCGGTCGAGAATGTCGTCTGCGACCTGGAATGCCTGGCCGAGCGCCTTGCCGTAGCGCAGCAAAGCCGCGCGCTCATCGGGAGAGGCTCCGCCGACGATGGCGCCGGCCTCCACAGCGAAAGCGAGGATCGCGCCGGTCTTCATCGCCTGCATCTGCAGGGTCTCCTCGACGCTGAGCGAGGCTGGTCCGAAACGGCCTTCGGCACCGAGATCGAGGAGCTGGCCGCCGACCATGCCACCGAGACCAGAAGCCTTGGCGAGCCCGAGAACGAGGTCCGCGCGTTTGCCGGCATCCGTCTGCCATTGCGGGTCGGCGGTAATCTCGAAGGCGAGCGTCTGCAGCGCGTCGCCGGCCAGGATCGCCGTCGCTTCGTCATAAGCCTTGTGCACGGTCGGCTTGCCGCGCCGGAGATCATCGTCGTCCATGGCCGGCAGGTCGTCATGCACGAGCGAATAGCAATGCACGAGCTCAACCCCGGCGCCGGCCGCAAGGGCGCCTTGCTCAGGTCCGCCCAGCATGAGCGCTGTTTCGATGGTCAGGAACGGGCGCAATCTCTTGCCGCCGCCGAGGACGGCGTGGCGCATGGATTCCATCAGACGCGGCGGACGGGCTATCTCGCCGGCACGCAGGTTCGAATCGAGCAGCTCGACGAGAAAGCGTTCGACCGTGTCCGCGACGCGCGCGAGCCTGTGGGAAAACGGCTCGCCGGCGGCGTCCGGCTTGACCGAAGCGGTGGAAGCCTGCGTTGAGGTCATGAGGGAGTGCCTGGATCGGGGGAGATCGGACGCGACGTGTTGATGCCAGTTGAACGAGACGACGGACCGCATGCGCGCGACCTGCCGCTGGCCAAGCCGCCGCGGCGCACGCGCTGGTTCCGGCGCATCGCCACTCTCCTCACGGTCACGCCCGTCGTCCTGTTCTTCGTCACGCTGACGCTTGCGCTCGTCTATAGCCTGCTGAACCCGCCCTCAACCCTGATGCTTGGACGATGGTTGACAGGCCAGCCGGTGACGCGGGACGCGGTGCCGCTTTCCGAGATTTCTCCTGTGCTCGTGCACGCCGTACTGGCTGCCGAGGATCAACGGTTCTGCCTGCACCACGGCGTCGATTGGGGTGCATTGCGTGACGTCGTCGAAGACGAAGAGGGGCCAACCCGCGGCGCTTCGACGATCACCATGCAGACGGTCAAGAACGTGTTCCTGTGGTCTGATCGTTCCTATATCCGAAAAGGGCTCGAAATACCGCTCGCATTGCTTGCCGACACGATCTGGGGCAAGCGCCGGACGCTCGAAATCTATCTGAACATTGCCGAGTGGGGTGATGGGGTTTTCGGGGTGGAGGCCGCCTCCAATCACTGGTTTCACAAGCGGGCCAAGGATCTCAGCCGTAGTGAGGCCGCTTTGCTCGTTGCGATCCTGCCCAATCCGATCCTCCGCAGTGCGTCCAGGCCCTCGCGCGGCGTGAAGAAGCGGGCCGGTGTGATCCAGAGCCGCATGGGCGGCATGGCTGGCCTGATGGATTGCGTGCGGGGGTGACGCGCGATCGCGTCATCCTGTAGGTGCACAACCGGACCTCGCGGAAGAAGCTCAACGGTATGCCCGACACCGTGCTCGACCTGACTTTGGAACGGATCGCCTTGATTCGGCGCATGGTCGTCGCCTGGAACGGGACGGAGGCCGGGGCGCCGATCGTCCATCCCGATGCGCCCTATGGCAGCACCGATCGGGACGACGACATCGCCAATGTCACGGGCGATGACGAGGGCACGGCGGAGGAGCACCGGGCGCTCGGCGACGCGTTGGCGCTGTTCCTGCAGAACGCATCGCTCAAGCCGGGCCGCTACCAGTATCACAACCCTCTAGCCAAGCTGGCGCCTTCGGACGTTTTCGACCTGTTCCGCGACGACGAAACCGGGCAGACGCCCGAGCACATCACGTTCGACGTGACCCCCGAGCATCTGAAGCTGATCCGAAATCTCAGCCTCGGTTGGGACGACGAATACGAGGTTCCGGCGGTCGACCCGAAGCGTCCCTATGGCGACATGACCTGGTACACGGTGGAAATGGCGGTCCATCTCGGCGATTCACCGCCGAAGGACGCAAACGGCCGCGCCATTCTCTCCGACGCCCAGGAACTCCATCTGATGCGCTTGCATCGCGAGATGCAGCCGGCAGTACAGATCTTCCTGCGCAGCGCCGATCTGGCGCCCGGGCCGTTTCGGAAGTCCGAGGGCAGCGTGAGCTGGCAGCCGGCCTAGTCCGGATAATCTCGGGCGGCCATGGGCATCGCGGAGACAGCGCGGAAGCCGGCCCACGAAGTGGGAGCCGTACTGCCTCCGTCCGCCTACCTGTCTTGGAGTTCGGGCAAGGACAGCGCATTCGCGCTTCTCGAAGCGCGACGGCTCGGCTCGGCGCGCATCGCGGGCGTTTTGACCACCACCGAAACACTTCACGAGCGCGTGGCTGTGCATTGCGTGCGTGGCACCTTGCTCGATCGTCAGATCGCCGCGCTCGGGTTGCCGGCGATCCGCGTCCCGATCCCGAGGCCGTGCCCAAACGAAGTCTACGAGACGCGGATGGAGCAGGCCTACGCTGCGATCCGCGGCCAAGGGATCGGGCACATGGTGTTCGGCGACCTGTTCCTGGAAGACATCCGGGCCTATCGCGAGGCCCGCCTCGCAGCTGCCGGCATGCATGGTCTCTTCCCGCTCTGGAAGCGGGACACGGCCGTGCTTGCCCGGGAGATGATCGACAGTGGCGTGGTTGCCCACGTCGTCTGCCTCGACCCTCGCCGGATCGATCGATCCTTCGCTGGGCGCCGATTCGATGCGGCATTGCTGCAAGACCTGCCGAGCAGCGTCGATCCTTGCGGGGAGAATGGCGAGTTTCACACGGTCGTGACCGCAGGGCCGATGTTCAATGCCCCGATTGAGGTCACGATCGGCGAGAGCGTGGAGCGTGACGGCTTCATTTTCACGGATGTCGTCCCGATTTAGGGATGTTTTCCGGGGTGAGGCGTTTCGCCGTCAGCACTTAGAGCTCGTCCTTCCCCCAGATGCCGAGAAAGGCTTTCAACTTGGTCTTGAGCGGCAGGCGCTCGTCCGAGAGCAGATCGACGAAGACGGCCAGCCGCCGCGATTTTACGACCGTGTAGGCCGTGAGCAGCACGACCCCGCCGAATACGAACACCGAGGCGACGAGCTTCTCGAAGCTGGTATGGTGCTGGAAATCGAGCACGTTCATGCCGAGGACGGAGGCCGTGATCGCCCCGACCATGAAGCAGATCGTGACCACGGTGAGCTTCAAGAAGAATCGCGATTGGCGGCGCAGCGACTCGCTGTCGAGATAGGCCGACATCGCGCTCAAGGCGTGCCGCACATCCTCGTAGAGCCGCTCGGTGCCGAGCTTGTTTGCGAGCATGGAAAAGATCTCGTTGGCCTGCGTCTGGTTCGAGGCCTGGTGGAACCAGTAGCGATGCGTGAAGCGCAGGAAGCTTTCCATGGCGTGGCGCATGTCGAGCGCGAAGCGGCCGACACTGCGCCGGTCCGACACGTCGAGCGCATTCACGGCGATCGCGAGCCTGTCCGACAGCATGAGGAGGGCAGCACGATGGAAACGCGCCAGCAGGAACAGCAGGAAATAGCGGTGGCGGAATTCACCGAGCAGACCGCGCTCGGGATCGGTCGCGGCTGAGGTCGAGCCGGTCACCATGGTCAGGCCCCAGGCGCTGCAGGTCAGGCGCAGTCCCAGGGCAGCACCCCGCTCGGGATCGTAGAAGCGATCGTGACAATGCTGCTCCTCGAACCGGGCGAGGTAGGCGTCGGAATAGGGGAGCTCCTCTGACAGCCCCGGGCCTGTGTTCAAGCCTAGCCGGACATAATCGGCGCGCGTGAGCGCGGAGGGGTCGCGCACCGCGAGATAGGCCATGCCCGGGATCCGATAATCCTCCAGGTGCCGGTATCGCAGGTTTCCCGCCGCTTTCGATTGATGCGGGACCATGGGCGCGAGCAGGAACTCCCAATGTGCTGCGATCTCGGCCGAGCGGTTCTTGCAGACGGCGGCGATGTAGCGCTCTCGATTCTCGAAATCGGATGTTGCGAGCACTGTGCCTGCCGCGCCGAGCCACTCGACCCGCCTCGCGCAATGGAGCGCGCGCCCGCTTTCGTCCCAGCCGGACGGATAGGGCCGGCCGAGGCGGAACATCAGATCCTCGACCATGGCGAGCGGCAGCTGGCGAACGGCGACCTCGATATTGAGCAAGGCGACATCGACGTCGTGGAAGAAATAGAGATCGACATGCACGACCTCGAGCTCGATCGGCGGCGCGTCGTCGTCGAGCGTGACGCGGGCCGCTTTTACGTCGTCGCGGCGCGCGATGTGGATCGGCGATTCTCCGTAGCCCCTTCCGGCCGCCCGCTCGAAGGCCTCGCCGTAGAGGAAGTGCTGGACGTGCGGCAGGAAGGAAACGAATTCGCGGTAATGTCGCTCCTGGAACCGGCCTGGATCGTCGACGAACTCATCCACGACATTGTGCCAGGGCGCGCCGAGGTCCTGCCAATGGCAGGCCATCGGCTCCTTGCTCGAGGGAACGAGCTGCAGAGGCCAGACCAGGATGTGACGGAAATGCTCGACGATCGTTTCCGATGACATCCTGGGCCCCGTTTCGGGCGAGGCTTGGCGCGCTCCCTCGCCTTCACCAGCGTTGTAGGGGGCGAGGACGACAGTGAATATGTCCGCCGCTCGGAAAGCATTGCACGAACGGACCCGATGCCCGTCCAGCATCGCAAGTGGGGCGGCGCACCTCGATGCGCCGCCCAGTTCGCGAAAAGGGTTTGAACGATCGCTCCGTGGCGCTTTCGGGACTACTTTTCGCGCTTTGCTCTTTGTGCCAGCGTCCGCAGGCGAAGCGCGTTCAGCCGGATGAAGCCCGCCGCGTCGCGATGGTCGTAGGCGACGGCACCTTCCTCGAAGGTGACGAGGTCCTGGTCGTAGAGCGAATGCGGGCTCTCGCGGCCGATGACATGGACGCCGCCCTTGTAGAGCTTGAGCCGGACGGTGCCCGTGACCTTCTCCTGGCTCTTGTCGATCAGGGCTTGGAGCATCTCGCGCTCGGGCGAGAACCAGAAGCCGTTATAGATCAGCTCCGCATATTGCGGCATCAGCTGATCCTTGAGATGGGCCGCGCCCCGGTCGAGCGTGATCGATTCGATCGCGCGATGGGCCGGCAGCAGGATGGTGCCGCCGGGTGTCTCGTACATGCCGCGGCTCTTCATGCCGACGAAGCGGTTCTCGACGAGATCGAGCCGCCCGATGCCGTTGTCGTGTGCGAGCTGGTTCAGCTTGGTGAGAAGTGTAGCCGGTGAGAGTTTCTCGCCGTCGATCGAAACCGCATCGCCCTTCTCGAAGCCGATTGTGATGATGGTCGGGGTATCGGGCGCCTCCTCGGGCGAGATCGTGCGCGAATAGACGTAATCCGGCACCTCGACCGCCGGATCCTCAAGCACTTTGCCCTCGGAGGAGGCGTGCAGGAGATTGGCATCGACCGAGAACGGCGCTTCGCCGCGCTTGTCCTTGGCGATCGGAATCTGATGCGCTTCCGCGAAGGCGATCAGCTGCTCGCGGCTCTTCAAATCCCACTCACGCCATGGCGCGATCACAGTGACATCAGGCTTAAGCGCATAATAACCGAGCTCGAACCGGACCTGATCGTTGCCCTTGCCGGTGGCGCCGTGACAAACGGCGTCCGCCCCGACCTTCTCCGCGATCTCGATCTGCTTCTTGGCGATGAGCGGGCGCGCGATCGAGGTGCCGAGCAGATACACGCCCTCGTATACGGCGTTCGCCCGGAACATCGGGAAAACGTAGTCGCGGACGAACTCCTCGCGCAGATCCTCGATGAAGATGTTCTCGGGTTTGATTCCGAGAAGTTCGGCCTTCTTCCGGGCCGGCTCCAGCTCCTCGCCCTGGCCGAGATCGGCCGTGAAGGTGACGACCTCGCAAGCGTAGGTCGTTTGCAGCCATTTCAGGATGATCGAGGTATCGAGGCCGCCCGAATAGGCGAGCACGACCTTTTTCACGGACTTCGCGGATTCCTTGGCGGATTCGGACATGGAAAAGGCATTTCGCAGGTGCAGCAGGAGAGGCGGGCTTAACAGCCGATCTGGCACCTACGCAACCGGCCGGGAACGCGGCGCGTTCGTTGCAAGTTTGCGTAGTTCGCCTTGAGGCGGCCACGCTCGCAACCGAGTGTGATGGGCAACTGAGTACCGGAGATTTCGAAGCATGGCGCGACGGCCGACCCTCGAATTCTGGTACGAGTTCGCATCGACCTATTCCTATCTCGCCGCGATGCGGATCGAAGCGCTTGCCGAGGCTGCCGGTGTTGCCGTGCGCTGGCGTCCCTTCCTCCTCGGTCCGATCTTCGCGGCGCAAGGCTGGAACAACTCGCCCTTCGTCCTCTATCCGGCAAAGGGCCGCAACATGTGGCGCGATCTCGAACGCGAGGCTGCGCGCGCGGGCCTGCCGCCGATCAAACGCCCGAATCCGTTCCCGCAGAACAGCCTCGTTGCGACGCGTGTGGCCACCTTGGGCGCCGATCACGAGTGGCTGGTGCCGTTCTCCAAGGCTGTGTTCGCCGCCGAATATGACCGAGGCGAATCGATTGCCGAGCCGCAGGCCGTCGGCGCCATCATTACGGGCTTGGGCCTTGATGGCGCGGCGATCCTCAAGGCTGCTTCGGCCGAAGCCAACAAGGGCCGTCTGAAGGTGGTGGGCGAGGAGGCGCGTTCGCGAGGCATCTACGGCGCGCCGAGTTTCTTGACCGAGGATGGCGAATTGTTCTGGGGGAACGACCGCCTGGAACAGGCGCTCGCCTGGGCTGGCGGGGACCGGCCGGGTGGGATGCGGTAGCGCGCTCCCACCAATCTCAGCCCTTGGAACTTCGGCGCAATGCATCTCATCGTGTTCGCAATAGGCCGTCTCAAGGCGGGCCCCGAGCGCGACCTCGCCCTACGCTATTTTGACCGTGCCGCCGCGCTTGGACGCAGTTTCGGAGTTCCGTGCGGTGACATCATCGAGATCTCGGAGAGCCGAGCCCGGCGCGCCACCGACCGGATCACCGAGGAGGCGGCAGCGCTCCTCGCTCAAGTTCCCGCCGACGCCATCCTGGTCGCTTATGACGAGCGCGGGCGCTCCGACCTATCGAGCGTGGCCATAGCCGGCCGCGTCGAGCAATGGCGCGATGCCGGCCGCCCTGCGCTGGTCTTCGTGATCGGCGGGCCGGACGGGCTCGATGCCTCGGTTCGTGCACGCGCAGACCTTATTCTCGCCTTCGGGGCAGCGACACTACCGCACGGGCTGGTTCGCGTGCTCGTGCTTGAGCAGCTCTATCGGACCCTTACGATTCTGGCGGGTCACCCCTATCACCGGGGCAATCCGTGAATGATGAGACAGTTTCGACGATAGGATGTCACGACGGACGCAGATCGGCCTCGCGGGCCTGACGATCGCGCTCGTCCTGCAGGGCGCGGCCCTGGCGCAGGAGGCGACGGATACGGCGCAGGCCGACGCGATCCAGCGCGCGCTCGACGAGAAGAATCGCCGCGCCGAGAGCCTGAAGCAGATTCAGGACGCGTTGGCGGCGAATGCCGGCAACCGCGCCAGCCTCGAAACCGAGATTGCCGAAATCGGCAACGATCGGGCCAAGCTGAACCTCGCGCTGCTCGACGCGGCGCGCCAGAGCCAGGCGACCGAGGATCGCCTCACCCGGCTCGAGGAACGTCTCAAGACGCTCGGCAGCAGCGAGGGAGCGATCCGCAAATCGCTCGACTCGCGGCGAACCGTCATCGCTGAGATCCTCGCGGCCTTGCAGCGCATGGGACGCCGCCCGCCACCCGCCGTGCTGGTCCGCCCTGAGGACGTGCTCGCGGTGATCCGGACATCGATGCTGTTGGGCGCAGTGGTTCCCGAACTGCGCGGCGAGGCGGAAACGCTGGCCGCAGATCTCACCGAACTCGTCCGCCTGCGCGGTCTGATCGCTGCCGATCGCGAGAGCCTGCGGACCGACCTTGCCGGCTGGGCGAAGGAGAAGCAGCGGCTCGCGGCGCTGGTGGAAGCGCGCCGCAGCCGGATCGGCGAGATCGAATCCTCGATCGCGGCCGAGCGCCAGAAGGCGACCGAACTCGGCAATCAGGCAAAATCGCTCAAGGAACTGGTCGATCGCATGGAGGGCGAGGTCGCCTCGGCGCGCCGTGCCGCCGAGGAGACGAAGGCAGCGCAGGAGCGCGAGACCAAGGCGACGCAGGAGCGTTTTGCCGCGGCCGGAAGCCGCGATCCGGCCCGGCTCGCGCCAAAAATCCGTTTCGTCGATACCCGCGGCGACCTGCCGCGCCCGGTCAGCGGCACCATCTTGCGCGGGTTCAACCAACCGGACGGCAATGGCGGCACCATGCGCGGCATTTCGATGCTGACGCGACCGAAGGCCGTGGTATCGGCGCCGGCCGATGGCTGGGTGTCCTTCGCCGGACCCTTTCGATCCTATGGCCGACTCTTGATCATCAATGCCGGCGACGGCTACTATCTCTTGTTGGCGGGTTTGGATCAGATTGACGTCGAGGTCGGCCAGTTCGTGCTCGCGGGGGAGCCGGTGGCGGCGATGGGCGACACCGGGCCTTCGGCCAGCCCGGGCGCGAAGAGCGAAGATCGGACCGATCCCGTTCTGTATGTCGAGTTCAAGAAGGACGGCGGCTCCATTGATCCGGAGCCATGGTGGGCAAAGAGCCCGAGCGAGAAGGTTCGCGGATAATGCGCAAGGTGTCCCTCGTGTTGGTCGGCGCGGTCATGGGCGCCGGGGCGTCCATGATGGCGTCGCAAACGCAGCTTCTCTCGGGCACGAGCGCGATCGCCGCTTCGGCCGAAACCTATCGGCAGCTCAGCCTGTTCGGCGATGTCTTCGAGAAGGTCCGCACCGACTACGTCGAGAAGCCTGACGAATCGAAGCTGATCGAGGCCGCCGTCAACGGCATGCTGACCTCGCTCGATCCGCACTCGAGCTACATGGACGCCAAGGCCTTCCGCGACATGCAGACGACCACGCGCGGTGAATTTGGTGGCCTCGGTATCGAGGTGACGATGGAGGACGGCCTGATCAAGGTCGTCTCGCCGATCGACGACACGCCCGCCTCAAAAGCTGGGCTTCTGGCCAATGACATCATCACGCAGATCGATGACGAGCAGGTCCAGGGCCTGACCCTCAACCAGGCTGTCGACAAGATGCGTGGTCCGGTGAACTCGAATGTTCGCCTGAAGATCACCCGCAAGGAGGCGAAGGACCCGATCGACGTCACGCTGACCCGCGACGTCATCAAGATCAAGCCGGTCCGTTCGCGCACGGAGGGCGGCGATATCGGCTATATCCGCCTGACCCAGTTCAACGAGCAGACCTATGACGGCCTGAAGACGGCGATCGACAAGCTCTCCGGCGATATCGGCGGCGAAAAGCTCAAGGGCTACATCATCGATCTTCGCAACAATCCGGGCGGATTGCTCGATCAGGCAGTGATGGTCTCCGATGCCTTCCTCGACAGGGGCGAGATCGTTTCGACCCGTGGGCGCAATCCGGACGAGACGCAGCGCTTCTCGGCCAAGGCGGGCGACCTGACCAAGGGCAAGCCTGTGGTGGTTCTGGTCAATGGCGGCGCGGCCTCGGCCTCGGAGATCGTGGCGGGCGCCCTGCAGGATCACAAGCGTGCGACGATCATGGGCACGCGTTCCTTCGGCAAGGGCTCGGTCCAGTCGATCATTCCGCTCGGCGGGCAGGGTGCTCTGCGCCTGACCACGGCGCGCTACTACACGCCGTCCGGCCGCTCGATCCAGGCGAAGGGCATCGAGCCGGACCAGGAGGTCCTGCAGGACGTTCCGGACGAGCTGAAGGGCAAGGACGAGACCAAGGGTGAGGCCGGCCTCAAGGGTCACCTGAAGCAGAAGGATACCGATGAGCGCGGCGGCTCGTCGGCCTACATCCCGCCGGACCCGGCCAAGGACAAGCAGCTCATCGCTGCCGTCGATTTCCTGCACGGAATTCAGAAGGGTGCCGCCAACCTGCCGAAGCCGGCCACGCCGAATTGATCGCGGCGCGGTCTGAGGCCTGCCGTCGAGGACCGCGGCACCTCAGCGCCGAGTGCATCGCCATTGATGGCCCTCCAAGCCGGTTTAGCCTGGCTTGGCGGGCCATTCACGTTTTGAATTCGAAAGCAAATGCTGCCGATTGGAAGATGTGACCGAAATTGATCACTTCGGCCTGATCCGACACTCGGCGATTTCCGGCGATTGACGCGTCGCTCGGCGAAGACAAGGATGCGTTGGCAACCTAGACGAGAAGGTCTTCGGCTCATGCGCAAGGTGTCCCTCGTGTTGGTCGGCGCGGTCATGGGCGCCGGGGCGTCCATGATGGCGTCGCAAACGCATCTTCTCTCCAGCACGAGCGCGATCGCCGCTTCGGCCGAAACCTATCGGCAGCTCAGCCTGTTCGGCGATGTCTTCGAGAAGGTCCGCACCGACTACGTCGAGAAGCCTGACGAGACGAAGCTGATCGAGGCGGCGCTCAATGGCATGCTGACCTCGCTCGATCCGCATTCGAACTACATGGACGGCAAAGCCTACGGCGATATGCAGACCAGTGTGACGGGGCAGTTCGGCGGCCTCGGCATCGAGGTGACGATGGAGGACGGCCTGATCAAGGTCGTCTCGCCGATCGACGACACGCCTGCCTCGAAGGCCGGGCTTCTGGCCAATGACATCATCACGCAGATCGACGACGAGCAGGTCCAGGGTCTGACCCTCAACCAGGCCGTCGACAAGATGCGCGGTCCGGTGAATTCGAATGTTCGCCTGAAGATCACCCGCAAGGAGGCGAGGGACCCGATCGACGTCACGCTGACCCGCGACGTCATCAAGATCCGGCCGGTCCGCTCTCGCGTCGAAGGTGGCGATATCGGCTATATCCGCCTGACCCAGTTCACCGAACAGAGCTACGAGAGCATGAAGGCTGCGGTCGACAAGCTCTCCGGCGATATCGGCAATGAGAAGCTCAAGGGCTACATCCTCGACCTGCGCAACAACCCTGGCGGGTTGCTCGATCAGGCGGTGATGGTCTCCGACGCCTTCCTCGACCGGGGCGAGATCGTCTCGACCCGCGGGCGTGACCCGGACGAGACGCAGCGTTTCTCGGCCAAGGCCGGTGACATCACCAACGGCAAGCCTGTGGTGGTTCTGGTCAATGGCGGCGCGGCCTCGGCCTCGGAGATCGTGGCGGGCGCCCTGCAGGATCACAAGCGTGCGACGATCATGGGCACGCGTTCCTTCGGCAAGGGCTCGGTCCAATCGATCATTCCGCTCGGCGGGCAGGGCGCTCTGCGCCTGACCACGGCGCGCTACTACACGCCGTCCGGCCGCTCGATCCAGGCGAAGGGCATCGAGCCGGACCAGGAGGTCCTGCAGGATGTGCCTGATGATCTGAAGGGCAAGGACGAGACCAAGGGTGAGGCCGGCCTCAAGGGCCACCTGAAGCAGAAGGATGTCGAGGAGCGCGGCGGCTCGTCGGCCTACATTCCGCCGGACCCGGCCAAGGACAAGCAGCTCATCGCTGCCGTCGATTTCCTGCACGGAATTCAGCTGCGGGCGTCGAACTCGGCCAAGCCGTCGACGCCGAACTGAGCGAGATCGCCTCGAACACGCGGCTTCTGCAGCGCGGATTAGCGAACAATTAACCATGACGGCCCGCAATGTCGGTTCATACCGATCTTGCGGGCCGCTTCGCGTATTGAAGGCTGCGAGCGGTGCGCATCCTTCGAGGCTCTCTGGTGAGCGACGGCGCCGACGACATCCTGACCCGCCCGCTCGGCATCGCCGGGCCCGAGCCGCGCGCGCGCCTTCGGGCGTGGCGGCCCACGAGGCGCACGCTTGTCGCCGCGCTCGGTGGCAGCGTGGCCGTGTTCGGCGGGTTGCTCGCCGTGATGGGCGATCCTCGTGGTGGCGAACCGCGCATCTCCGCCGCGATCGCGCTGAGGGAGGCGGCTCCGGCGCAGAAGAGCGCGGCTGCGGCGATGACGTCTGAGCCGGAGCGCAATACCTTCGGCCGCCGTTCGGCCAGCGAGGTCGAAGAGGCTTCCGGCGTCACCGTGACCCGCCTCGGTGGCGGGCGCGCACCGGACGAGCCGGTCATCATCCGTGTGCCGACGCCCGATACGGTTCGCCTGGCGATGGCGCCCGACCCACGACTCGTCGAGCGCGGGCGGCACGGCAGCCTGCCGAAGATGGGAGCGGCCGGCCTGCGTGCGCTGGATGTTTATGCTCGCCCCGATGCCAGCGCCCCCGGTCCCCGAATCGCCATCGTGATGGGCGGGCTCGGCACCAGCCAGATGGCGAGCGCGGCGGCCATTGCCCGCCTGCCGCCCGCGATCAGCTTTGCGCTCTCGCCCTATGCCGGCGATCTCGACAAGACGGCAGCGAGTGCACGCAAGGCGGGCCACGAGATCCTGGTCCAGGCGCCGATGGAGCCCTTCGACTATCCCGACAGCGATCCCGGACCCCAGACGCTGCTCACCTCCCTGCGGGCGCCGGAAAATCTCGACAGGCTCGCTTGGGCGATGAGCCGGTTCCCCGGTGCTATCGGAATCACGAATCTGATGGGGGCCAAGCTCCTGAGTGATCCCGCCGCGCTCGAACCGCTCATCAAGGAGATCGGTGCGCGCGGTCTCGGCTTCATCGATGACGGATCGGCGAGCGGCTCGCAGGCATCTGCCATCGCCGGCAAGCTGAAGACGCCTGTCGCACGTGCCCAGGTGGTGATCGATGCGGTCCCGCGGCCGGATGCGATCGACCGGGAATTGTCTCGGCTCGAGGATCAGGCACGCAGTTCAGGGCTGGTTCTCGCCTCCGCTAGCGCCCAGCAGATGACGATCGACCGGATCGCGCGCTGGGCCCGCGAACTCGAAGCGCGCGGCGTGCAACTCGTCCCTGCCAGCGTCGCTTTGCGTGCACCAGGCCCGACGGCGAAATTATCAAGCGCCGCGCGCTGAACTCTGGCGTGCCGGCACGTTGCGGCGGGACTTTCTTACGGAATAAGGTCCCGGTCGATGACGAAAGCCGCGACCGATCCTACCGACCGCATTGCGGCCGATCTTCCCTATCGCCCGTGCGTCGGGATTGCATTGTTCAATTCTGCCGGACTGGTTTTCGTCGGCCGGCGGGTTTCGGCGCGGGGTGGCCGTGCGGACGAGCAACCTTGGCAGATGCCGCAAGGTGGCATCGATGCGGGCGAGACGCCGGACGATGCGGCTTTGCGCGAGCTTTTCGAAGAGACGAACGTGCGCGCGGGCTCCGTTAGGCTCCTCGGGCAGACCGAAGGTTGGCTGTCCTACGACCTGCCGCCCGACCTGATGAAACAATCGTGGAAGGGCCGTTATCGCGGCCAGACCCAGAAATGGTTCGCTTTCGGCTTCACCGGGGAAGAGGGTGAGATCGACATCGCCGCGCCCGGTGACGGTGCCCATCGGCCGGAATTCGATGCATGGCGTTGGCTGCCTCTGTCCGAGACACCGGCGCTGATCATCGGGTTCAAGAAACCCGTCTACGACTCTGTCGTCACTGCATTTTCCGGTTTTGAGACGTGGCGAGGCGCTGCGTGCGACGCCTAGCCGACTTCGAATCGCGTGCCTGAGCGATGCGCTGGTGGTCGATCCCCGCCCTCGCGGCATTGGCGTGGTTCGCCTTCACATTGACGCCGCTGGTCGCGCTCAACGACCTCGCCCACGCGGTCCGCGATCACGACACGGCCTATGTCGAGAGCCACGTGAATTTCCGGGTCTTGCGGCTGTCTTTGGCCAATCAGATCGCGGCTGCGATCCGTGCGGGCGGGGACGGCGTCGACCCTCAGGACCGTCAACGCGTTGCCGACGCCGCCATGGCCGTCGCGCTCACCGTCGCGGAATCCCTCGTCACGCCGCAAACGGTGATCGACCTCCTGGACGACGGCTGGCCGCAGAAGCTCGATTTCGCCAATCCGACCGAGCCGGGTATCGGCCTCGAAGGCCTACGCGTGCCAAATTTCAGCCGCCTGATCGATTTCTACGTGGCCACGGAGATGCGCGGCTTCCGGACGGTCGTCGTCGCGGTGCCGCCGGGTCGGCCTTCCAAGGACCAGTTTCGCATTCGCATGCGCTTGCGGGACTGGTCGTGGCGGGTTGTCGATATCGAACTGACTCAGGCATTGCGGGCGAGAATCGGTGCGCGGTTCGCCAAGTTGTCTCGGTCGCGCAACGCGCCGCCGCGGCCGACGGGAGCGGGCGACGCCCCACCCCCGTAAAGCGATGACGCGTCGGGGGACTATTTCGGCTTTTTCGCCGCCTTGGGTTCGCGCGCCTCTTCGATCTCTTCGGCCTTTTCCTCGTCGGTATCGCCGCTCTGCTCGAGCGCGTGGATCGGATTGGCCGAGAGAGTCTTCACGATCGTCAGAATGCGCTCGCATTCCGGCTCGTATTTGTAAGCCTGGAGCACGATGGCCGCGTCGCGCAGGGTACGCAGGTCGCGAACGGCCTGTTCATTGGCGGTATCCTGCAGCTCCTTCCTCTGGGCGATCACGTCCTCAAGCTTGAGCGCTGCGACGTCGCAGGCGGCGAAGGCCGCGATTGGCGACGCCATTAAGCATGGAACGGCGATCAGGAGAGGAAAGATTGACCGCATGGGAGGCTCCTGGTGTCCAACGCATGGGCCGTAAAGCCTATGCGTAATGGTGTGCGTGCCGGCCCAGAATGTCGTTCGTGAGCGCGACGAGATCGCTTGGGAGGTAGGGTTTGGGTACGAAAATCGAATCCCTGACCGTCTCGTTCTGCGAGAGGCCCGCGCAGCCGCCCGAGGTATAGACAACGGGAAGATCCGGCCGTCGGCACCTTGCGCGATGGGCCAGCGCCAGACCGTTCGTGTTGCGGGCGAGATCGATATCGGTGAAGAGCAGATCAACGCGTTCGTGCGAGAGGATCGCCTCGGCTTCGTGCGCGTCGGCGGCGGTCAACACGCGGTAGCCCTCGTCATGCAGGGCTTCGGCCGCGAGTTCGCAGACCACGAATTCGTCCTCGACAACCAGGATGGTGTCCAAACGGCGGCCGCGGAAGGCCGGAGCCGGGCCAGGGAAACTTGCGAAGGGGATCATGGGGGTACTCCAACTCACCCGGAAGCTTGCAACAGCCAAGCTTCAGGATCGCCGGACCAACGGCCTGGTTCGGGCCGTCGTTCACCGTGATTCCCTCGAATTGCGCGCAGTTGGTAACCAAAGAATTAACGCTGACGGAATGGCGCCTCGATTTGCGCTTTCAAGGCTGGCACGCGTGTCATGAAGCGCCACAACCTCCTCAGCTTCGGCGTTGCCCTGACTGCGCTGGCCGGATTCGTCGACGCGATCGGCTTCATCCGGCTCGGCGGCCTCTACACGTCGTTCATGAGCGGAAACACGACCCAACTCGCCGTCGCGATCGGCCACGCAGAGGCTCACACGGCCTTGCTGCCGCTCCTGTTGATCCTCTCCTTTCTGGTCGGAGCCTTCACAGGCGGTGCCCTGTCGGCGCTGACGCCCGCGCGCTGGAGCATTCCAGTCGTCTTGGCGTTCGAGTCGTGCTGCGCGCTTGCTGCGTTCGCGGCCGGCATCGTCGAGCCGCATGTCGGCTACGCATCCCTGTTTCTCGCCCTAGCGATGGGCGCTCAGAATGCGGTGCTCGCCCAGGTTCAGGGATTTCGCGCCGGGGCGACCTTCGTCACGGGAGCGCTCTTCGCGTTCGGCCATAAACTCGCACTGGCCATCACGGGCCGTGGGCCGCCATTCGGCTGGGTCGGCGATGCGATCGTATGGCTGGCCTTGCTGGTCGGAGCGGTGGCCGGGACGCTCGCGCATATCCGCCTGGATCTGTATGCCCTGGCGATCCCGGTCGGCGTTTCGGCGATCCTGGCCGCTTCCTCGACACTCCTCATTGCCCGGAGTGCCCGGCATGAGGGCTGAGCGATCGGAGATCGGGACACCTCGTCGACGCCTCACGGAACGAGCCTAAGAGACAGGTCTTATGAGCACCGGCATCTCGTCCCTCACCGACGCCGTAACACCGATTGCGGCCGGCGCTCACGTCCTGTTCGCGCATTGGCTTTCGGACAGCCTAACCCTCGCGCTCGCGGAAGGCGGCGTTCTCCGGGTACGGGACGGGACACAAGACGTCATCGACGCTCATCCCGGCGCCGGCATCCTCGTCGCGGTCGGTGACGCAAAGCGCCTTGTTACGGGCGGGGACGACGGCCGGGTGGTATCGATCGGCGCAGAAGGAAATCCCGCCGAGATCGCGGTCGCGAAGGGTGGCGCCTGGATCGATGCGCTTGCGCTGCATCCGGAGGGCGGATTTGCCTATTCGATCGGGCGCAACGTCGTCGCGCGCGATGCGAAAGGCCGCGAGAAAACGCTCAACACACCCTCGAGCGCCCGCGGCCTCGCCTTCGCGCCGAAGGGCTATCGCCTCGCAGTTGCCCATTACAACGGCGTCAGCCTCTGGTTCCCGAACTTGGAAACAGCGCCGGAGGTGATCGACTGGAAGGGCTCGCATCTCGACGTGACCTGGTCTCCCGATGGCCGCTTCGTCATCAGCACCATGCAGGAAAACTCGCTGCATGGCTGGCGCCTCCAGCCGGATCGCGGACACATGCGGATGACGGGTTATCCTGCGAAGATCCGCTCGACCTCGTGGTCGGCCGACGGCAAGTGGCTGGCGACGAGCGGTGCCGAAGCGGCCATCGTCTGGCCGTTCGATTCGAAGGAAGGGCCGACGGGCAAGGCGCCGCGCGAATGCGGAGTGCGTCCGGCCCGCGTATCTCGCGTCGCCTTCCATCCGAAGGCTCCGGTGCTGGCGATCGGCTACGAGGATGGCTGCATCCTGATGGTCCGGTTCGCTGACGGTGCCGAACTGCTCGTCCGTCCTGCAGTGGCCGGCAGCGCAATCTCTGCGCTCGCCTGGGATGCGGGTGGCGGTCGGCTCGGCTTCGGCTGCGTCGACGGCCAGGCCGGAATTCTCGCGCTGCCACGCTGAGACTTGGTCATGGCGCTGTTCAGCTTCGGCAGAAATCGACCGGAGGATCACCTTCGGCGGCAGGTCGAGGCCTGGGCGCGTGCCGCCTGCGGTGGCGGCGCGGATGATGTGATCAAGGTCAACGAGATCGTCTGCCCCGATCCGGCTTGCCCGGGCTACGAGACCTGCATCCTGGTGATGTCGCAGGGCATGCGCACCCGCGCCTACAAGATCGCCAAGCCAGTCGCCGAAGTCACTCAAACTGACGTCGTCAGTGCATTTGCCTCGGAACCCGGCTAGCGGCGACGGCATAAACCCTGGCAGCACGTTCCGTTGGCGTGACCGTTGGGGGAGAGAAAGCTTGCTCCGAGTAATTCGCACGCTCGGCCTGGCGCTCGGACTGCTTGGTGGCCTGGTAGCGGCCCAGGGGCCTGAATTCGCGCAGCAATATGCCCAGCGACTCGGCGGCGCGATCGACGAATTGCGCCGGCAGATCGAGACACTCGATGCTGATGCGCAGGCGACCGGCAATACCCGCGAGAGCGCGATCGAGAGGCTGCGCCAAAATGCGGATCAACTCGTTGCGCGGCGCGGCGAGGCCGTTCGTCACGACGTCGAGCGCTTCAAGGCACTCGTCGACCAGAGGCAGGAGATCGATTCCGCAACCTCGCCGCTCGGCCGTCTCTTCGCCGTCGCGCGCAATCCCGATCAGACCGTCGCCCTTGCGACCTACAGGGATTACCGGCCAGCGATGCCGACGACGACCGATGGACTCGTCGCTGGTCTCGTTGGTTTCCTTGCGGCTTGGGGTGGCTGGCGCGTCCTCGCCGATCTCGTTCACGGCCTTGGCCGGCGTATGCGGCGAAAGCCGAGCGAAGCGCGCCCGGTTTAAATATTCTTTCTGGGTCCGATCTGCGCGAAATTGCTTGTCCTACAAGGCTTAGGCGCCAGGGCCTCAACCGCTTCTGTGGTTCGAAGTGTTGCAGGCGGCCTACAGCCGGAACGCTCCGCCTCGACTAGGGATGGAATGGCAGCGCCCGGAGCCGCTCCTCGCGCGGGCTTCGGTTTTCAGTTCGTTGATGGTGCGCTCGACTTCTCCTTCCACCGACCCGGCCCTCGATGCGGCTGCGCTGTTGCGGCGCGTCGGCTTCTTCACGCTGTTCGTGATCATGCCCATCGCGGCGCAGGTGGCCCGGCGCGCGACCGTGCTCCTCGCACCGATCGCCGTGGTGCTTCTCATCATCGCGAGCGCCATCGATCGGCGTCATCGGCCGTTTGCAGATGGTCTGACGCGATTGTTGACGCGGCCAGCCTTTCTTGCCGGGATGCTGGTCATTCTCTGGGCGGCGCTCTCGCTCGTCTGGACACCGTTTCCGGGATCGGCTGCCGAGCGCCTCGCGAACCTCGTCGTGACGATCGCCCTGACGCTGGCGGGCTATTTCGCGCTGCCGGACCGGATGCGTTCGGCCAACCTCTACCTGCTGCCGCTCGGCGTCGGGGCTGCCTCGATGGTCGCCATCCTGATCGGTCTGTTCGGCGATGCCGTCATGCAGGATAGCGGCGAAGCCGACAATGCACTCGAGCGCGGCTCCGTGCTGCTGGCGCTGCTCGCATGGCCGGCGGTGGCTTGGCTGCGATCCCGCAATCGAAACACGGAATCTCTGGCGATCGCCCTGATCGTCGCGGGGGCGCTTCTCCTGGCGCCGGAGACCACGGCCTTGTTCGGTCTCGTCGTCGGTGCGCTCGTCTTCGCGCTGACCAACTACCGGCAGGTTCTGGGCGTCCGCCTGACGGCCATCGCGGCTGCCGGCCTTGTTGCGGCAGCTCCGCTGCTGCCCTTTCTGGCGAAGCCGATCGCATCGCTCCTGTTCGGCCTGAACGCGCCGAGCGTGCTGTCGCTCAACGTGTGGCAGAACCTCATCGCCGCCGAGCCCTTGAGGCTCGTGACAGGTCATGGCTTCGAAGCGGCATTGCGCGGCCGCTTCGCCGGCTTGCTGCCGATGAATGCTCCGTTATCGATCCTATTCGAGATCTGGTACGAACTCGGCGTCGTCGGAGCCTTTGCGGTCGCATACGCTCTCTACGCTGCGATCCGGCGAGCGGGACGAGACTCGGCCGTGCTCGCTCCCGGCGCGGTCGCGGGCTTTGCCACCGCGCTCGCGCTGGGCTGTGCCGGCGTCGGCACGACGGTGATTTGGTGGCTGACCTCGCTTGCGGTCACGGTTCTCGCCTTCATCGCCATCGAGCGAGGGCAGTTCCGCTCACGGCGGCCGCAGGCGAGCCTGCTGACGCGCTCGACCGACGAAGGCTGAGCCGAACGTCCGCTCAGGCCTCGGTTCGCGCCTCGATCGCCGCCATGTCAGCGTCGGACAGGCCGAAATGATGCCCGATCTCATGGATGAGAACGTGGCTGACGAGATGCCCGAGTGTTTCGTCGTGGTCGCTCCAGTAATCGAGCAAGGGACGCCGATAGAGCCACACGGCGTTTGGCATCTGTCCCGACGTGGTCTCACCCGATTGCGCCAGCCCGACGCCGCGAAACAAGCCGAGAAGGTCGAACTCCGATTCGCACTCCATCTCGTCCAGCGTCGCCTCGTCGGGAAAGTCGTCGACGTGGATGCGGATGCCCGCGCAAAGCGCACGGAATTCGGCCGGAAGCTCCTCGAACGCCGCGAAGGCGATGGCTTCGATCTCGGCAAGACTCGGCGCCTTGCGCTGGGCCCAGTCGCTCATGGACGCTGGGCCTTATCGACCGCTTCGAGTTTCGGCAGGATGCAGGTCTTCAGAAAACCGGCGAGGTCGTCGGTGATGTGGTCGATATGCGGTTCCTTGACCGCCTCCTGCTCGAATGCTTCGCGGAACGGATCGATGACCGGTGGCACGACGAGCACGGTCGCCATGCCGAGATCGTGTGGAACCACCAGGTTGCGCGCGATGTCCTCGAACAAGGCCGAGCGGTGCGGGTCCACGCCGTGCAGGTTGAGAAAGCGCTCGTAGGTGGTGCGCTCCGGCTTGGGGACGAAGTCGGCCGCGGCGATGTCGAACACATCTTCGAAATGGCCGAGAATGCCGAGTTTGTCGGCGACGGTTTCGGCATGCCGTCGCGAACCATTGGTGAGGATCAGCTTGCGGCCCGGCAGCGCCTCGATCGCATCGCCGAGCCCAGGATCCAAGCGGATCGTCGAATGGTCGATGTCGTGGGCGAAATCGAGGAACTCGTGAGGATCGACACCCTCCTCGACCATCAGCGCCTTCAGGGTCGTTCCATAGCGATGGTAGAAGTACTTCTGCAGCGCACGGGCCGACTGCCCGTCGAGGCCGTAATGCTGCATGACGTAGAGCGTGATGCGCTCGTCGACCTGCGGCCAGACGCGCGCCTCGCTCGGGTAGAGGGTGTTGTCGAGGTCGAACACCCACGTGTCGACATCACCGAACCCGCGTCCGTCGGTCGTGGTGAAGTGACTCTCGCCGGGATGGTACAAGCGGTGCCGATGGGTTCGTGACGGATCGTCTCAGGAAGAGTGGACCTGCGAAATTAAGCGATTGTCGCCTCAAGGGAAGCTATGCTGCCCCGAACTTCGGCAACTTTCGCCTTCACGCCCTCCGGATCAGCGTTCCCGCCCCGTAATCGGTGAAGAGTTCGAGCAGGGCTGCATGGCGGACCTTGCCATCGAGGATGACCACCGCCTCAACTCCCTGTTCGATCGCGTAAATGCAGGTCTCGACCTTGGGGATCATGCCCCCGGTGATCGTCCCGTCCGCGATCAGTAGCCGGCATTGCTCGACGGAAAGCTCCTGGATCAGGTTGCCCTCCTTGTCGAGAACGCCGGGAACGTCGGTGAGGAGCAGAAGACGCTTCGCGCGCAACGCCCCGGCAATGGCGCCAGCAAACGTATCTGCATTCACGTTGTAGGTCTGGCCATCCGCGCCGTGGGCAACCGGTGCGAGGACAGGGATCAGCTCGGCTTTGAGGACCGCATCGAGCACGCCGCGCTCGACATGCTCCGGCTCGCCGACCAAACCGAGATCGACCGCCTGCTCCGTATTGCTGTCAGGGTCCTTGAGCGTGCGCATCGCACGGCGCGCGCGGACCATGTTGCCGTCCTTGCCGCAGAGCCCGATCGCCCGGCCGCCTTCATTCGAGATCCAGCCGACGATCTGCTTGTTGATCGAGCCCGCCAGCACCATTTCGACGACCTCGACCGTGGCCTCGTCGGTGACGCGCAGGCCGCCGCGGAACTCGGATTGAATGCCGAGCCGGCCGAGCATCTTGCCGATCTGCGGGCCGCCGCCATGGACGATGACCGGTTTCACTCCGGATTGCTCCAGAAGCACGATGTCCTCGGCGAAATCCTCGGCCGCGGCAGGATCGCCCATGGCATGGCCGCCATACTTGATGACCACGATCTGCTGATCGTAGCGCTGCATATGCGGCAGGGCCTGCGTCAGGATTTCAGCGCGCACATGCACGTTGGGCAGCGGTTCGGTCATCGCGGTCTCGGGAGCGTCAAAAGGCAGGACGACGTTCGGCGAAGGAGGGGACGGTTCGCAGACGCGTTCGACACGAGATCAATGAGTTCCAGGCCGCGACGCATGAACGAAGCCAGACATCGCAGCTAGGAGGCACGGCGAGGCTTCTAGCGCAGCCAGCTGGCCATGCGAAGCCTCCCGAAGTCCCGTCGCTTAAGTGCGAATTAACCATGCTGACGGATCGTACCCTGACCGTAAGGGAACGATAACGTCATGCTCGATTCCGACCTGCTCATCGCTCGCCCGACCCTGACCAGCGAGAGGCTTCTGGCCCGAACGCTCGAGTTCATCGGCCGCAGCGCGGAATCCCCGTCCGACATCTGGCGGCGCCTTACCGAGAGTTATGTGGTCGATCTCGATGCCGTCGCCGCATTGCTGCCGAGCAGCGAGCCCGAGCCGATCTGGCTTTCGGCCCGTGATTGATCTTGGCCGCGGCATCTTGTGTTATGGACGCAACGCAATGCTGTTGAAACGCAGAGGTTCACGCCCATGAGGCAAAAGTGGCATAGGTTCTGCCTGAAGTTCACGCAAGAATGAAGAAACACGACAACGCTAAAGGGGGGGCGCCCAGGCAACGATCACGCGGTGACTCGTAGCCGGAGTAACTCCGCGGACCTTTTCGCAACACGAAAAAGAGGTCCGTCATGCCTGAACTTCTTGCCGTCGCCCTTGTTTGCGCGACATCCGTGCTCGCGAACGATTGCTCTCGCGATACGGCGCTCGACGTCATTGTCGCCCCGGCGCACACGAATATGGAATGCGTGATGAACGCCCAGGCCAGTGCCGCTCATGCGGGCCTGCCAGGAGGCGAGGGGCGCTATCTCAAGATTTCGTGCGAGCGCAGGGTCAAGGTCGCCTCCGTCCCGAACCCGGCCAACGATCACTGAACTGCCCAGGGTTCAGCCGACAAGCGTAAGGCGGTCGCCCTCGCGGAGGGTGCCGCCGAGGATCACCTCGGCGTAGACGCCGCAATCCGTGTGGCCGAGTTGCTGCGCGAGCGCCCGCGGAATGGCGAGATCGCGGATTCCAGTCTGGGGATCGACATTCGTCGCCGCGCAGCGCTCCGTGCGCGAGGTGATCCTGAACCGCGCGCCGCTCGGTGCTTCGAGAACACGCCCGACCATCGTGAGTTCGGCCCAGGGGTCGAGCCCTTCGAGGAAGACGTTGCTGCGGAACCGGAGGAAATCGACCGGTTCTCCGACGAAATCCTCGATGGCTCGAACGCTCGCCAGGTTCAAGAACGAGACGTACCCCATCCGCGAATCAGTGAAGCGGTAGCCGGGCGGCGCTTCCAAGACCCAGGCTTCTCCGCGCAGCTCATGCGGAAGATACTCCGCCATGAACGCCGCAACCTCACCTCTGCCCTCGGGCGCCGCGAGGTCCGCTTCGAGTGCCACCGTCCCGTTCAGCACGATCGTGAGAACATGCGAGCCTGGATCGTAGCGGGTCTTCAAGCGCGCCAGCGACTCGTTGCGCATCAACATGAGGTACGCCACCTTCGGGAGATGGCGAGGCGCGACCTCGTTGAATCCGGATGGTCCGTTCTCGATCACGAAGAGACGGTCTCCCGGAAAGTGACCGCTGGTTTCGAGCTCGGCCGATGCGACGTGCTCAGGCGACAGCCCTTTGACCGGATAGCGGTAGAGATGGGCGACTGAGATCGCAGCGGCGGCCATTCCTCTCGGCTAGCCGTCAGGACGCGTTTCGGCAAGGATCCCTCACAGGCGGCGCTGCGTCGACTCATTCGCCGCCGCGCACCTCTTGTGTTACGCAACTGCAACACCAGATCAGGTCTGCCGGCCGCGTCTGTCGAGAGCGCCGGCGTCTCGGCGGGCAGGGGCCCGGGAGACATCGCATCGGACGAACCGGCGCCAGAGAACCGGGCAGGACGTTCGGTTCGACGAGAAGGGTGCAACGCATGAATTTCGAACAATACACAGAGCGCGCCCGCGGATTCGTCCAGGCCGCGCAATCGCTCGCGATGCGCGAGGGCCATCCCCAGCTGGCGCCTGGCCATCTGCTCAAGGTGCTCCTCGATGACAAGGAAGGCCTTTGCGCCGGGTTGATCGACCGGGCCGGCGGCCAGTCGCGTGTCGCATTGGCGCAGATCGAGCAATGGCTCGCCAAGCAGCCCAAAGTCTCCGGCAATGCCGCGCAGCCTCAGACGACGCGCGAACTGGTAAGGCTGTTCGACACCGCCGAGAAGGCGGCCGAGAAGGCGGGCGACAACTACGTGACCGTCGAGCGGCTGCTGCTCGCCATGGCGGTCGAGAAGGATTCCGAGGCCGGAAAGGCTCTCATCGCCGCGGGCGTGACGCCGGCCTCGCTCAACGCGGCGATCAATGCGCTGCGCAAGGGCCGCACGGCCGACAATGCGACTGCCGAGAACGCCTATGACGCGCTCAAGAAATACGCCCGCGACCTCACAGAGGCAGCGCGCGAGGGCAAGCTCGACCCGGTGATCGGGCGCGACGAGGAGATTCGCCGCACGATCCAGGTTCTGTCCCGACGCACCAAGAACAACCCGGTGCTGATCGGCGAGCCCGGCGTCGGCAAGACGGCGATCGTCGAGGGGCTCGCTTTGCGCATCGTCAATGGCGACGTGCCGGAGAGCCTCAAGGAGAAGCGGCTGCTCGCGCTCGATCTCGGCGCGCTGATCGCCGGCGCGAAGTATCGCGGCGAGTTCGAGGAGCGGCTGAAGGGCGTCCTCACCGAAGTTCAGGCGGCGGCAGGCGACATCATCCTGTTCATCGACGAGATGCATACGCTGGTCGGCGCCGGCAAGGCGGACGGGGCGATGGATGCATCGAACCTCCTCAAGCCTGCGCTCGCCCGCGGCGAGTTGCATTGCGTCGGCGCGACGACGCTCGACGAATACCGCAAGCATGTCGAGAAGGACGCCGCTCTGGCTCGGCGCTTCCAGCCGGTCTTTGTGTCCGAGCCGACCGTCGAGGACACGGTCTCGATTCTGCGCGGGCTTAAGGAAAAATACGAGCAGCACCACGGCGTGCGAATCCAGGATTCCGCGCTCGTAGCGGCGGCGACGCTCTCGAACCGCTACATCACTGACCGCTTCCTGCCGGACAAGGCGATCGACCTCGTCGACGAGGCCGGCTCACGCTTGCGCATGCAGGTCGATTCGAAGCCGGAAGAGCTCGACAACGTCGACCGCGAGATCGTGCGGCTCAAGATCGAGGGCGAGGCCCTCAAGAAGGAGACCGATACCGCCTCGCGCGATCGGCTGAAGCGGCTTGAGAAGGAACTCGGTGATCTCGAAGAGCAATCGGCGGCAATCACCGCGCGCTGGAAGGCGGAGAAGGACAAGCTCGGCGCTGCTGCCGAATTGAAGCGCAAGCTCGACGAGGCGCGCACCGAACTCGCCAATGCGCAGCGGCAAGGCCAGTACCAGCGTGCGGGTGAGCTCGCCTATGGTGTGATTCCCGGCCTCGAAAAGGAACTGGCGGATCTCGAAGCGGCGGCCGAGAGCGCGATCGCGCGCGACGGCATGGTTGAGGAAGCAGTGACGCCGGCCCATGTCGCGAGTGTCGTCTCGCGCTGGACGGGCGTTCCCGTCGACAAGATGCTGGAGGGCGAGCGCGAAAAGCTCCTGGCGATGGAGCAGGCTTTGTCCAAGCGCGTCGTCGGCCAGCGCGAGGCCGTCGATGCCGTCTCCACGGCCGTGCGTCGCGCGCGCGCCGGCCTGCAGGATCCGAACCGGCCGATCGGCTCGTTCATGTTCCTGGGGCCGACCGGCGTCGGCAAGACCGAGCTGACCAAGGCGCTTGCCGGCTTCCTGTTCGACGACGACACCGCGCTCGTGCGGATCGACATGTCGGAATACATGGAGAAGCATGCGGTTGCCCGGCTGATCGGCGCGCCGCCTGGCTATGTGGGCTACGAGGAGGGCGGGGCGCTCACCGAGGCGGTGCGGCGCAGGCCCTATCAGGTCGTTTTGTTCGACGAGGTCGAGAAGGCGCATCCGGACGTGTTCAACGTCCTGCTGCAGGTGCTCGATGACGGACGTTTGACGGATGGGCAGGGCCGCACCGTCGATTTCCGCAACACGCTGCTGATCATGACCTCGAATCTCGGTTCCGAGTTCCTGGTGAACCAGCCAGCCGGCCAGGACACGGACGCGGTGCGCGGAGAAGTAATGGATGTTGTCCGCCACCATTTCCGTCCGGAATTCCTGAACCGGATCGACGAGATCATCCTGTTCCACCGCCTTGCGCGTTCGGAGATGGGCGCGATCGTCGACATCCAGCTCGGGCGGCTCCAGAAGCTCCTCGACGAGCGCAAGATCACGCTCGATGTGGACGAGGAGGCGCGCATCTGGCTCGGCGACAAGGGCTACGACCCCGCCTACGGGGCGCGGCCGCTCAAGCGCGTGATCCAAAAGAACGTGCAGGACCCGCTCGCCGAATTGCTGCTCTCGGGGCAGATCCATGACGGCGAGAAGGTGCCGGTGCGCCTCGGGCCGATGGGCTTGATGATCGGCGACTTTGCGGTGGGCGCGGAGAAGCGGCCGGTCGGCGCGACGCTGAACTGAACGGCTTGGCCGCTCACGAGCCGCTGCGTTCCGCGCAGCGGCTCGATTTTGCTGAAGGCAGCTATCCGGCTACCGCACGACGATGTGAAATTGCAGGTTCAATGGCACGCCATATTCGTTCACCAACTCTACAGCGAGATTGTCGTCCCCGACGAAGCCTGGTTGAGATTGGTAGTAGAGAACGGTCGATAATATTTTTCGAGAATTACATTTGAACCGAGGGTTGTTTGGCTGATAACTCGGATATACCTTTTCATTCTCGGTCGTGATACGACCGTGAATCGGTGGCTGGCTCAAGCCAATATTCAATTTTCCCATGGGATTACAGTTCAGATCGAGAGTTCTGAACGCGCTGATTTTTTGCAGTTGCCCAGACGCGGCAACCCGTTCCTGCATGGGAGGGGATGGGGCTGCAAGTGTTGCATGTGTCCATCCGAGGGATGCGACCAGCAGAACGACCGATAATCTCGACATGGCGAAATCGCTCAACCTTTTGAACATTGTGTTGCATGCTGCACGCACAGGGTGTCATAGGTGTTCTTCGATTTGGTGTCTCCGGGTGAGCTGGTGCGACATTCTCGACATGCTGCGATCGGTCTGATGTGTGACTTTACTGGTACAGTGCTGCATTGGCGCCGCTGTGGAGGTTTAAATTTCAATATTATGAAATACAATCAGAAAATTGTTGTGATATAGATTTTGATATAGAAAACGTTTTGCATTGATATGCACGTAGGATTGTAAAATTCGTTCATCGAACGATCTATGAAATGCGCAAATTCGAGAGTCGTTATTGGCGGCCTTCGAATGATTTCCGCATTTGAGATCATCAGGCCTGAGGCCAGATCGCTCAAATGCCGGAATCATCGGAGGGCATTCTCCCGGCTTGCACCTGAACCCCCGCCCGCCGACAAAGCAGGATGAGGGACGCGCCCATCACCTATGCCATCGGCGATATCCATGGCCGCTGCGACCTGCTCGATGCCTTGCTTCAGAAGATCGAGCTGCATGCGAATGGCCGAGACCGGCGCCTCGTCTTCGTCGGTGACTACATCGATCGGGGACCGGAGAGCGCCCGCGTCATCGAAACGCTTCGAAAGCTTCAATGGCGGGAGCCCGACAATGTCGTCTGCCTGATGGGCAATCACGAGGAGATGCTCGTGAACTCGATGTGGGAGCATGGGGCGCTCGAGCTCTGGCTGCAAAACGGAGGAATCCAGACACTAGAATCCTACGGTGCCGACGGGCCCGAGCACCTGCCCGGCGACGTGCTCGACTGGATCGAGAGCCTTCCGACGCTGCATCAGGATTCGCTGCGCTGGTATGTGCATGCCGGCTTCCGACCGGGGGCCGCGGTACCCGATCCCGACATCACGGCGCGGCTGTGGATTCGTGAGCCGTTCCTGAGTGAGATCTGCGATTACGGGCGGCACGTCGTTCATGGTCACACGCCGCGCCGTGATGCACAGCCTGACGTGAGACCCTTTCGCACGAATCTCGATACCGGAGCCGTTTTCGGCGGCGCATTGACGGCCGGCGTGTTTACGACCGATCAGGCGAAGGCTGTGGAGTTCTTGCAAATTCCCGCGCGCTGACGCGCGCGCCTCGTTAGGGTCGGCGGCGCTGCGTCTCGCACCTCACAGGAGCGCCGGTATGGCTGAGCCCGTAGATCGCCGTCTGCCCGCGAAATCCGGATCGGCCGACTTGGAAGAAGGTGCATTGGCGCGCATCGCCCTGCGCTTCACGCAATGGGCGGAGAAATGGTTTCCAGATGCCTTCATCTTCGTCGCGATCGCGGTGGTGATCGTGGCGCTCGCCGCGTTCGCCAACGGCGCGCCGGTGACGAGCATCGCAAAGAGTTTCGGTGACGGCTTCTGGAGCCTGATACCCTTCACGATGCAGATGGTGTTCGTGACGATCGGCGGCTACGTCGTCGCCACCTCGCCACCAGTTCAGAAACTGATCGATCGCCTGGCCTTGGTGCCGACGACGGGACGCACCGCGGTCGGCCTGATCGCCATCACCACCATGCTGTCCTCGCTTTTGAGCTGGGGCCTCAGCCTGATCTTCGGCGGGCTGCTCGCCCGTGCGCTCGCGCGCCGCGAGGACCTCAGAATGGATTACCGGGCGGCCGGCGGCGCGGCCTATCTCGGCCTTGGCGCTACCTGGGCGATGGGCCTGTCTTCGTCGGCCGCGCAGCTCCAGGCGAACCCGAAAAGCCTGCCTCCGAGCCTGTTGCCGATCACCGGTGTGATCCCGTTCAGCGAGACGATTTTCCTGTGGCAGTCGATGCTGATTGCCGTGATCCTCGTCGTGGTCTCGGCAGTGATCGCGCTGGCCTCTGCGCCGGGCCGCGACACGGCCGTGACCGCCGCCGATCTCGGTGTCGACGTGCACAAACGCGACGGCGACGACATCGCGCCGCCGAAGCAGCCGGGCGAATGGCTGGAGCATTCGCCGGTTCTGACGGTGCTGATCGTCGCGCTCGGCATCGGCTGGATCATCCAGGAATTCGGCCGCCAGAGCTGGATGGTCGCGATCTCGAACCTCAACACCTACAATTTCATCTTCCTCATCCTCGGGCTGCTGCTGCATTGGCGGCCCAAGCGCTTCCTTGTCGCGCTCGGCAAGTCCGTGCCGGCGACAGCGGGAATCCTGATCCAGTATCCCTTCTACGCGGCGATCGCCCTGATCCTGACGGGTGCGAAGAATGCGGCCGGCGTCAGCCTCGCCGACGTCATCTCCCACGCCTTCGTCTCGCTGAACACGCAGGGTTCCTTCCCGATCACGATGGGGCTGTATTCGGCCTTGCTCGGCTTCTTCGTGCCCTCGGGCGGCGGCAAGTGGCTGCTGGAGGCGCCCTACGTGATGCAGGCGGCCAACGAGCTGAAGGTCCATCTCGGCTGGGCGGTGCAGGTCTATAACGCGGCCGAGGCGCTGCCGAACCTCATCAACCCGTTCTGGATGCTGCCGCTGCTCGGCATTCTCGGGCTCAAGGCGCGCGACATCGTCGGATTCAGCTTCCTGCAGTTGATCATCCACCTGCCGCTGGTGCTGTTTCTACTCTGGATCCTCGCCTTCACGCTCGATTATCACCCGCCGGTCGTGCCGGCGGGGTGAGGGCGCCAGCGCCGCGACCTAAGATCAGAGGCCGGCAGCTTCGCTTGGCCGGGCAGCGGGATCCTCGGCTCCCGGGTGCTTCCGTGTCGAGTAGTAGAGACCGATCGCGTTCCAGAATGCGTCGCGATCAGCAAGGGAGAAGCGCTCCAATGCCGCTTCCAATTCGGCTCGCCCGGCGATGGCCGCCTCTTCGCGAAGCCGCTCATCCAACAGGTTCGACAGGTCCGGCATGGTCGGTCCCTTTCGGTGCGGTGCCAAAGGAATAACGCCAAGCCGGACTGTTCGATCCATGCGACGATCGGCTAGCGGTACGACGCGCTCCGGCGCGTCAATTTGCAATCCGGTCTCGCTCGTATCGCGTCGATGCTCAATTAAACATACACTTCGAAATCCGCGGCAGTCACATTCTGCGGCTTGTTGGACAATGTCGCGAAGTGAATTGCGGAAAACGAGGTCCCACTGCCGTCGGCATCGTAGGATAAATAGCCAGTATCGCGATCGTATATAATCCGATCACTGGAATCGACCGTTGCGCCGGACACTCCGATATCCTTGAATGCAATCGGATCGAGTGTGCCTGTCGGAAGCGTCGAAAAATATGTCTGGCTGAGGCGGATGGTGTCGTAGGTTGTCGAAAAGTCGGTGATCGTGTCGAGATTTGAAGTCGCAGTCAGTGTGTTGGCGAACACGAATGTGTCCCGGCCTGATCCGCTTGTCAGCGTGTCATTTCCGTAGCCGCCGTTCAGGACGTTCGCACCCGAATTGCCGATAAGGGTGTTCGCGAGGCTGTTTCCCGTCAGGTTGAGCGCGCTGGTTCCAGTCGACGGGTCGAGCTTCAGGAACTCGATCTCCTGGCCGGATGTCAGTTTGTAGGTTACCGTCGATATGACCGTATCCGAACCTTCGCCTGCCGCTTCGGTTACCGTGTCCGTTGCGGCATCGACCCTATATTCGTCGTTACCGGTTCCTCCGTAAAGCGCATCTGCCCCCGTGCCGCCATCCAGCAGGTCGTTGCCGACGCCGCCATAGATCGTATCCGCGCCGTCGTCGCCATAAAGGTAATCGGCGGATGTGTCGTCGTCGGTCGTCAGGTTGCCGCCACCGAAGATGACGTCGTTGCCTGTACCGCCACGAATCGTGTCGACCCCCTGGCCGCCATAGATCTCGTCAGCTCCGGCATCGCCGTACAGCAAATCGTTGCCGCCGTTGCCGTAAATCAGATCGTTGTCGGCACCACCATGGAGCGTATCGCTCGAATTTTCGGTCGGATCCGAACTCGACCCGCCGCCGTAAATCGTGTCAGCACCTGCTCCGCCATCAGCCGTGTCCGAGCCGAGGCCGCCGTAGATCGTATCGTTGCCGGCGTCGCCGTATAGAAAATCATTGCCCGCATTTCCGTACAGACTGTCCGTGCCGTTGCCGCCATGAAGGTAATCTGTAGATATATCGTTTTGATCAGCCGGACCATCACCGCCATATACGGTGTCGTTCCCATCTCCGGCGTAAATTGTATCGCTGCCTGGACCACCGTAAACTATGTCGTCGCCGCCATATGAATTTATTGTGTTATTCAATAAATTCCCAACGATAGTTTCGTCGTCATCCGTGCCATCATAATTTTGACCTTCAAAAGTTGGATCTGGCATAACGTCCATCTCTGCAGTTAGAATCAATATTGTCTCAAATATATACCGGAAATTATGGAAAGTCGATCAGGTTATTCTTATAAAACACATAATAATACAATTATTCAGAATTTAATAGGAATATTATCTGGAATAATTCGTGAGAATTATTGTAACAGGGACGGGACGGTCGATCATCTGCCGGCGCACGACGCGATCTCCTACCGCGCACCGTGTGCGAAAAGTCACAGACGCCCCGATTCGACGGGCTGCTTTTGGTTAACCCTTTACGCTTAAGCTTCTCTCGGCCTCCAATAGCGTCCGGCGAGTCACATCGCCCAAAGACGGTATGGAACGACACTAGGGGAGCACGTATGGCTTCGATCCGCTTCGCCCATCTCGGCAGCCTGGTCCTGGTCGGTCTCGCAGGATCGGCGCTCGGCGGATGCCACAATGCGCGATACGGCGAACTGACGACCGGCTCGATTTCGCCCAACAGCAAGGTCGTCGCGGCTCCCACGATGCGCGACAAGGAATGCCTCAAGCGTGCTATGTATTTCGAATCGCGTCGCACCGACGAAGAGGGCCTGTTTGCCGTCGGGACCGTCGTCATGAACCGGCTCGATTCGCCGAAATATCCGAACACGATCTGCGAGGTCGTCGGCCAGCCCCGCCAATTCGCACCGGGCGTTCTCACCAAGCCGATCCGCCCGCAGGATCACGCCTTGCTCGACTCGGTCGCCGATGCGCTTCTCGCCGGCGATCGTCATGACGATGTCGGCCGGGCCATGCATTTCCATACGGCCGGGCTCACCTTCCCCTACAACAACATGCGCTATGTCGCGCTCGCAGGCGGAAATACCTTCTACGAGAAGACGGACCGCGCCGGGAATCGTCCCCCCGTCATTCCGCCGGCCGCCGTCGAGACCGGTTCCGGCCTGGTCCCGCTTATGATCGCCGCGGCGCCGGTGATCCAGCAGAACATTTCGCAGACGATCTATGCGAGCGGGCCGACGCTGTCGCCTGGCATGCAAACCCGCTTCACGTCTGGTCCCATCTCGACCTTCAATGATTTCCGTACCTCGTCGGCTGCGCCGCAATCGTCGCGCAAGGCGACCAGGGAAGCCTCGGCCGAATAGGCCACTTCGGCGAAGAGGTATCGCTCCGGGCTTCCACGCATTCGCATCGAGGCCGGGAGAACATCGCGTTTCGGTTTGCCGCTCGGGACTTGGCGCCTTAAGTCAGGCGAGACAGCGCCAGCGATAGGATTGGCGCCTCAGCGGCCGCAGCGGATGACCGTCGTCCTCGATCTCCTCAACAATGACAGCCGCACGCGGAGCAGCGCGGCGACGGCGCGTCCACGCCATCCGGAGAAGGCGAATCGGC
>JBGAFL010000050.1:0-37454 GCA_044227265.1 Methylobacterium sp. | reverse complement strand
GCTGTCGCTGCGTGACGATCACCGGCACGAAACGGGGAGCGGGCTCGGCCTAGCGTCCAGTCACCTGAAAAAGGGCCGAACATTACCGTGATTGATGCAAATTGCTTCGCTGTGCCGATATCTTATTGTACAAATTTTGTGATATTTTGATATATTCGATAAAAATCTCTCAATTATGCATTTCTATAAAATCACAGATAACAAAAATATCTTGCAAACTGAAATTGATATTTCATCAAAATCAATTTGTATCGATGATACAGAACATTAATCAGGATTTAACTATTTCTTACTAGAGATTCTTACCATTAAGAACGATATTCGAGCCGTTTCATGCCTGCCGCTCAACGTAAGAGCATCGGTGCCGATTTCGACGAGGCACACACCGCCGCACCGAGCCTTGCAACGATTTCCGGTCTCGCCATCGAGGTCAATCGGGTCGCGAAGGACAAGATCGACCGCATCCGGCAGATCACGGCGCAGGCCAAGATGCTGGCGCTGAACGCGTTGATCGAAGCGGCCCGGGCTGGCGAGCAGGGCCGGGGCTTCTCGGTCGTCGCGCAGGAGGCCCGCGCTGTCGGCGCTGAAGTCGAGGCACTGGCGCGCGCGCTTGAGACACAGCTTGCCGGCCGCATCGCCGATCTGCAGGAGGCCGTGACCGCGATGTCGGCGAACGCGCAGAGCGAACGCCTCGTCGATCTTTCGCTCAACGCTGTCGAACTGATCGACCGTAATCTCTACGAGCGGACCTGCGACGTGCGCTGGTGGGCGACGGATGCGGCCGTTGTGGCCTGTGCCGAAACGCCGAGCCCGGAAGCGATCGCCTATGCCGGCGAGCGGCTCCGCGTGATCCTCTCCGCCTATACGGTCTAGAAGCGATCGCCTATGCCGGCGAGCGGCTCCGCGTGATCCTCTCCGCCTATACGGTCTATCTCGATCTGTGGCTGATCGACCGCAATGGCACCGTCATCGCCAATGGCCGTCCCGATCGCTATCCCGGCGCGATCGGCAAGAGCGTTGCCGACGAGGCCTGGTTCCGGGAAGGAATCGGCCTGAGCAGCGGCGACGACTATGTCTGCGCCGATGTCCGGCGGGAGCCGCGCCTCGGCGGCGCGCAGGTCGCCACCTATGTCGCGAGCGTCCGCCAAGGCGGACAGACCCATGGCGCGCCGCTCGGAATCCTCGCGATTCATTTCGACTGGGAACCGCAGGCCCGCGCCATCGTCGTGGGCGTGCGTGTCGCGCCGGAGGATCGCGCCCGCACGCGGGTGCTGCTCGTCGATACAAGCCGCCGCGTCATCGCGGCCTCCGACAATCGCGGCGTCCTCACCGAGCGGCTGCCGCTCGATCCGAAGGGGCGGCTGAGCGGCTGCGAGCAGGATGGGCAGGGTACGGTGACCGCCTTTCATCGCACGCCAGGCTACGAGACCTATCTCGGCCTCGGCTGGTACGGCGCGATCGTCCAGAAGCGAGGGTAGGTCGGTCGACCTCCGGTCAGGCCGTTTCCAGGAACGCGGCCGGAACCTGATCGGTGAGCCAGACGCCGTTATCGGCGCGGAAGAATGTGAACCCCTCGCCATGCATGCGGGCGGCATCGACCGTGAGTACGACCGGCTTGCCGTGCCGCGCGCCGACCTTGCGGGCGGTGTCCGGATCGAGCGAGAGATGCACCTGCCGCCTTTGGCCGGGCTTCAGCCCCTCCGCGAAGATCGCATCGAGGTTCCGGCTCGCCGTGCCGTGGTAGAGCACCGCAGGCGGCTCACGCTCCGCAACCGCGAGATCGACGACGACCTAATGCCCCTGCGCCGCGCGGATGCGCCGTTCGTCCTGCGAGAGCGTGAAGCGCTGCTTGTCGTTCTCCAAGACGACGGCCCGCAGCGTGGCGAGGTCGAAGCTTTTTCCGGCGGCGGATGCCTTTTCGAGCAGTTCGGGCACCTCGGCCCACCCATTCGGATCGAGCCTGAGGCCGATCGATTCCGGTGCGTGACGGAGCACGTAGCTCAGGAACTTGCTGATCTCCTTCGACATGGTGCCTGCCCATACACCATCGTTGTCCGGCCGACGGCCGAGGCAGCGAGACTTGGCAGGTGTCGCCCGAGCGAGCCGTCGCCCTGACGCTCCCTCCGCCCAACCCGGTCACCGGGCCTCATTCGGCGGCGCGAGCCAGCGTTCCATCACGAGGCGAGGGGCAGTTCCCCAGCCGGCCGCTTCATAGAAGGCGCGCACCGGCATGTTGGTCTCACGGATCAGCAGCATGGCCTTGCGCACGCCTCTCGCCCGCAGCCAGTCCTCTCCAGCCCGGACCATGCGGCGCCCGTAGCCGCGCCCGCGCAGGTTCGGATCGACCGCAACGTAATAGAGCCAGCCGCGATGCCCGTCATGCCCGACCATGGTGGTCGCCGCCAGGGCACCCGCTCCCACGCATCCGACCAGGAGGTCGGCGCCCGGCTTGCCGGCGGCAAGGTCGATATCCGCATCCGGATCGGTGTAGGAGACGATAAGCCCGCTTGCCGTCCAGAGCGCCTTGACCGCTCCGCGATCGCCTTCCGCGAAACTGCGGATGATGAGATCCTCGCTCATGCCGTTCCTACTCGTGCTGTGCTAGTGGGCCGGCTCGCCGGGGACCACCTGTCGGAATCGATCCACGAGGAGCCGCAGCGATGGACCGGGACGCTCGAGCCGGCAACCCAGCCGATCCGCCCCCGAAGCGAACCCTGGTCTTCGTCGTCACCGAGGACTGGTTCTTCGTCTCGCATTTCCTGCCGATGGCGCGCGCGGCCATCGCGATGGGGCTGTCGGTCGCCGTGATCTGCCGGGTCCGCGACCACCGTGCGGCGATCGAGGCGACGGGCGCGCGCGTCGTCCCGCTCGAGGCGGAGCGCTCCAGCCTCAACCCGATGGCGGCGGGCTACGCGGCCGGTCAGCTTTCGGCGATGCTGAAGGCGTTGAAGGCCGACATCGTCCATTGCATCGCGCTGCGTGGCATTCTGATCGGCGGCACGGCGGCGGCGATGGCGGGAATTTCCCGGCGCGTCTATGCGTTGACTGGGCTTGGCCTGATGGGTGCACGCGAGGACGCCACCGGAAAACTCTCGCGCACCGCGATCAAGGCGCTGATCCGCGGCCCGCTCGCCAGCCGCGACACACGCTACCTTCTGGAGAATCCCGACGATGCCCGCGCGCTCGGGCTCGATCCGGCCGACACGGCGGTGACCATCGTCGGCGGCGCCGGCGTCGACCCGGATGCCTTCGCGCCGCGCCCGCTGCCTGTCCAGCCGCCCCTGAGAGTCGCGATCGTCGCGCGCATGCTGTGGTCGAAGGGGATCGACGTCGCGGTCGAGGCTGTGCGGATCGCCCGCTCGCAAGGGGCCGAAGTCGAACTCTCGCTCTACGGCGCTCCCGATCCCTCGAACCGCCGCGCCATCCCAGAAGCGACCTTGCGTGATTGGAGCCAAGGGGGCTCGGAATCCGGCGTGACCTGGCACGGCCCGACCCGCGACGTCGCCGGAACGTTCGCGGCCCATCACGTCGGCTGCCTGCCCTCGCGCGGAGGAGAGGGCCTGCCGCGCACCCTGCTCGAAGCCGCCGCCAGCGGCCGGGCCATCCTGACGAGCGACGTGCCCGGCTGCCGGGCGCTGGTGCGCGAGGGAATCGAGGGTCTGCTGGTGCCACCGGGCGATCCGGGAGCGCTCGCTGCGGCATTGGTGCGCCTCGCGGCTGATCCGGCCCTCGTCGCCCGGATGGGCGAGGCGGCGCGCCGGCGCATCCTGGAGGGGGGCTATACGGAGGAAGCGGTTGGTGCAGCCGTTGCCGGCATCTACGCGGAACTCCTTGCCTGAGACTGTCTGCGGAACTCGCGGAAATTTGGAATGGGGCTGGACGTGGACGCCGCCCGCGTGAATGAACCCGAGCGGGGAGCCCCGGAACGGCATCCCGTGCGGCTTGCGCCGCGCATTCTGGGCTGGTAGCGCGGTTGCGTCCGGCACGTTTCCGCCAGCCGTCTCACAACGATCGGCGGAATCTTTGCCAGCATCGGGAAACGCCGAGATCGACGTCCGACCTCTCGCGTTCACTTGTATCGAATGATCGAACAATAGCCGGTTTAGCTCAGTTGGTAGAGCAACCGCCTTGTAAGCGGTAGGTCGCGAGTTCAAGTCCCGCAACCGGCACCACTCCACCCCCTTCGAAAACAAGCGCTTTTCGGGATCACGCCGAGGCCCCTAAAGAGGTCTTGAGGAGCTGTGGTTGCAACGAGGTCGTGAGGAGAAACGCACCTCGGCTGGTCGCATAAGTTCGGCCCGTCAGACGGGCGACGGCGCCCCGACTCTGCCGAGGGTCCGGCCATCGGCGGCGAGGCCGTAGATCAGGAACTCGGCCGTGCCGATATTGACGTCCAGGATGTTCTCGGGCGCGATCCCATCGAGATGCACCAGCAGCGAGCGCAGCGAGTTTCCATGCGCGACCACCAGTACGCACCCATCTTGGTGCAGCCGCGGCGTGATGCTCTGCACGAAGAACGGCCAGACTCGCGCGGCCGTCATCTCGAGACTCTCGCCGCCCGGCGGCACCGCCTCGTAGGATTTGCGCCAGATGCGCACCTGCTCGGCCCCGAACTTCGCCCGGGATTCCGTCTTGTTGAGCCCGGCCAGCGCGCCGTAATCGCGTTCGTTGAGGGCGGGGTCCGCCTGCACCGACAGGTCCGATTGGCCGAGTTCGTCGAGAAGCAGGGCGAGCGTGTGCTGGGCGCGTCCCAATCCGCTCGTGAACGCGCAGTCGAACCGCAGCCCTTGCGCCTTCATGGCGCGCCCGGCGGCCCGTGCCTCCTCGATGCCACGAGGCGTCAGGGCCGGATCCCTCAAACCGGAATAGAGGTCCTGCTCATTGTCCTCGCTCTGCCCATGCCGCATGAGCACCAGAGCCGGCTTGATCTGCGCCATCGTCGTTCGCATCCATCCCTGCGCCTTCGCGGCAAGTGCGCCCAACGCATTCTGCGTCGATTACGCCTCGCGACGAGGGGTTTATCAGATTGCTTGGGACAGGGCTTTAGAGTCCCCGATAGGGGATCAGGAAACCCCACGCCTTTAGGCGGCAGGGATTGCAACGTTTCCGGCGTAGCGTGGCTGGATGGAAGCGTACAAGCGTGGCAGCCACACGGTCTGGGACTGCAAGTATCACCTGATCTGGGTGACGAAGTGCCGCTATGCGGTGCTTGGCGGGGACGTAGGCAACCGGTGCCGGGAATTGCTGCGCGAGACGGCGCGGGCACATGAGATGGTCGTCCACGCCGGGTCGATCGATCGCGACCACGTCCACATGCTGGTGTCGATTCCACCGAGCCTGTCGGTGTCACGCGCCGTGCAACACTTGAAGGGCCGTTCTTCGCACAAGCTGCTGAGCGAGTTCGGAATCTTGCGCAAACGCTACTGGGGCCAGCATCTCTGGGCACGGGGGTATTGGGTTGCCACGAGCGGCAACGTCATCGACGAGATGTGGGTGGAGTCCATCACGAACCAGACCCCACCCGAGCCTGACGACAAGTTCAACGTCACCTGATTGTGCGCCTGTCCGCCGTATGGCGGACCGATCCGGCTTTGAGCCGTAACCTGAAGCCACCGCCTTTAGGCGGTGGAGCATTCACCCCGATGCGGTGCTCGTCCGTGCAGAAGAGCGCGACCGGCCGTCCGTGGTTGCGCGCTTCTTCCTCGGCGAGGGTCTCGGCAAATTTTTTTGAAGGCGGCCCGTTCCTCGGGATCGGCCGAGGCCGGGTTCTTCGGACGCGGTACCTGGATCGACCAGCCGATCGCCTGGAGCGCGTCCCAGGCCCGCTGCGGATAGACCGAGGCCAACCCGAGCTCGCTCGCCATGAAGGCCGCGATCTTGGTCGTGTTCCACACCCCGCCATCAGGGGGCAGGCTCTTCAAGCGCGCACGCAGCTTGTCCAGAAGCTCCGGTGTCAGAAGCCGGGCGGACGTGCCGTTGCTCCGCCGGCGATCCCCCAGCGCATCGGGGCCGAACTGATTGCAGCGTTGGGCCAATTGCATGAGCCAGCGCATTCGCACGGGCGCGCCCAGGGCCGATATTCCGGCGCGCCATGGCCCGACCACGACCTGCTGCAACAGCTTCGTCCGCTGGTGCGCGCGCGGCATCGGGGACCGGCTTCTGGGCGCCGTGTCGGAGGCTTACGACGGAGACTGCAGATGATCGACGCCACCAGCGTGCGCGTCCACCAGCGTGGAACGCCGTGGACCGAAACAAAACCCCTTCCTAATGGTTGCTGAGGCTCTCAAAGGATCCGGGGCGGTCTGACCACCAAGATCCACGCGCTGGTCGATGCTGCGGGGCGACCGATCGCGCTCAAGCTGACCGAGCAGCAGAGGCACGACGGCAAGGCCGCTGCCGACATGCTCGACGATCTCGGCCCTGGTCAGACCCTGCTGGCCGACCGCGCCTATGACAGCGACGCGCTGCGCGAGCGTCTGGCCGACCGGGGCGCCATCGCCAACATCAAGCCGATGCCCAATCGCAAGACCATCCCCCTCTTCAGCAAATTCCTGTAGAAGCGCCGCAACTTCGTCGAGCGGTTCTTCAACGAGATCAAACACTTCCGCGCAGTCGTGACGCGATACGACAAGAGCCCCGAAAGCTGCCTCGCCAGCGTCAAGCTCGCCGCGATGAGCATCTGGTTACGGTCTTATGAGTTCACGGCCTAGCCGACTTTGGCAGGTTGGTGGGACCCGGGTGGGATCGCCGCGGATTCGCGTGCCACGATGGTTATCGCAGGTGGCGGCGCTTGGGTTCGGAGAAAGCTGGCAGGACGATCTGGGGCGGTGGCTTGAGCTTTCCGTGCGGGGCTGTCGCATCCGGCACGCCGGCGGATGTGGCTTCTCTACATCGCCGGTCTGACTGGCCCCGCGGGACCGCGAGAGCGTACACGCCCGAGACCCCACTCAGAAAGCTCGCGGCCGCGATCAAGAGCAGATGGGTCTGCGAGCAGGCTTATCAGCAACTCAAGGAGGAACTCGGCCTCGATTGCTTCGAAGGACGATCTTGGACGGGCCTCCATCGGCACGCCCTGATGACGATGATCGCCTTCGCCTTCCTTCAAGACCACAGCCTCAAGGCAGCGGGGCGGAAAAATGAATCGGCGGCCCTCCGCCTCAGCCGAGCATGCCGGCCATTCGGCAAGCCAGTTTCGACCTCTTCACACGACCACCACTGAGACGATGACCACTGAGACGATGACCACATTGTAGAATGCGCCTCGATCTCAAAACCAACCATAATCTGCCAAAATCGCGCTTAGTGCCCCAGCTTGATCAGATCAAACACGTATATAGATTCCAAATATAACATCGAATTTGAAGAAAATTCGTGCAAGAACACAGTTTCGACTCAAAAATTGAATCGAAACTGTGCGCCTTCAGTCAATCAGCTTTATTCCGCGCCCTTCTTTTCGTTGTTTTCCTTGCTCTTCTGCATGTGCGCTTTTCTGTTTTCTTCGAATTCGTCAACGCCGCCCTTGCCTTTCTTTGCGGAGCTCACCGATTCCGCCTTGGAGCTTTCCGCCTGCGAGACAGTCGGCAGGGCCGCGAAACCGACCAGTACAACGGCAGCGAGCAGGAGCTTAGAGACATACAACATATTTCCATCCTCCCATTCTTCGACATAAGTATGATGCAGATTTTAGAATTCATTGCAATGAATCAAAACAGTCGCTTACTCTTCGAGAAATATATTAATAATAGTATTATTTTAATCTAAGCTATCACTTCCGATTTCTATATATGACAAAATTGAAAACCATCGCAAAACACAAGCACTCGTACCGCTTGCCCCCAATGATGTCAGCTACCAAGCTACGTCAGGGAGGTTTCTACAATTCCAGGTTTATGGAGAGCGCGGGAAATTCTTGCTGCGCTGCCGCATTACATCGGCAGCCGCCCGCGAAACGTCATCTCAAGCCGATCGACAGCGAAAGCCGGCGGTGCACGCCGTAGCGGCCTCCTCGATGGGCGATCCGTCCGAGGCGGCCGCAGCGAAGCAGTCCGACGTGAAACTGTCCCCTACTTCAGCCCGCTCGCCTCGGTCAGCCGCGCCGCGTAGCGGGCGATGAGATCGACTTCGAGATTGACCCTGTCTCCGGCCTTGCGCTCGCCCCAGGTCGTGACCTTCAGGGTATGCGGGATCAGCAGCACCGAGAAGGTGTCGTCCGCGACCGTGTTGACGGTGAGCGAAGTGCCGTCGAGACTGACCGAGCCCTTTTCCGCGATGAAGCGCGCGAGGTCGCGCGGCGCCTTCAAGGTGAAGCGCGTGCTCGCGCCGAAGGCGGCGTCCTGCGCTGTCGTCACCTCCTCGCGGGAGACGATGCCGGCGATGCCGTCGACATGGCCGGTGACGAGATGGCCGCCGAGCTCGTCGCCGATCCTCAGTGAGCGCTCGAGATTGAGCCGCATGCCTTCGCGCCAGAAGCGGAGCGTGGTGCGGGCGAGAGTTTCCGCCGCTGCATCGACCGCGAAACGGCATCCCGCGCCATCGGGCCCGATCGAGACCACGGTGAGGCAAGGGCCGGAGCAGGCGATCGAGGCGCCGAGCGCGATCGTCTCCGGCTTGTAGCCGGACTGGATCGTCAGCCGGCGCAGGCGCTCGTCACCCTCGACATGCCGGATCTCGCCGATATCGTCGATCAGGCCGGTGAACATGCCATGCTCTCGTAAGTGATGCTGAGATCCGGCCCGAGCCGGCGCGTCTCGATCTCCCGCAGGGCGCCTTTTGCGATCGCGGCTGCGAGATTCGGGCCGATGGCCGGCAGCCCGCGCCCGGAGCCGAGCGCCTCCGGCCCGGTGATCAGCGTGAAGAGATCGACGAGGCCGGCTTCCGCCAGCGCGTCGGCAAGGCGCGGGCCGCCCTCGCTGCAGATGCGGGTCAAGCCGCGCTCGGCCAGAGCCGCGAGGGCTGCGTTCAGATCGATCCGTCCGTCGCGCCCGGCATCGACCGTCTCAAGCTCGACCCCCAGCGCGGTGAGCATGCGTTTGGCGTGCGTGGGTGCCAGGCGCGTGGTGAGCACGAGCGTCGGCAGGTCGCGGGCGCTGCGCACGAGGTTCGAGGCCGGGTTCAGGCGCAGCTGCGAATCGAGCACGATGCGGGCGGGCGAGCGGTCGGAAAGGCCCGGCAGCCGCACGGTCAGCGAGGGATCGTCGGCCTGGGCCGTGCCGATCCCGATCAGGATCGCATCGGCATGGGCGCGCCAGAGATGCACCGCGCCCTCAGTGATCGGCCCGGTGATGCGCAGGCGATGCGCATCGGCCGAGGCCGCGAAGCCATCGCTCGTCGCGGCGAGCTTGAGGTGAAGGCTCGGGCGCCCGCGCGTCACGCGGCTGATATGGCCACGATGCGCGCGCGCGGCCTCCTCGCGAAGAATTCCGGTCTCGACCGCGATGCCGGCCTCGCGCAGCCGGGCATGGCCGCGCCCGGTAACGCGCGGATCGGGATCCTCGATCGCGCTGACGACACGCGCGATGCCCGCCGCGATGATCGCGTCAGTGCAGGGCGGCGTGCGCCCGTGATGCGAGCAGGGCTCCAGGCTGACATAGAGCGTGGCGCCGCGCGCCGCCTCGCCGGCCATGGCGAGCGCCTGGGTTTCGGCATGCGGGCGGCCGCCGGCTTGAGTGATCCCCTGCCCGAGGATGCGCCCATCCTCGGCCACGACCAGCGCACCGACGCTGGGATTGGGAGCGGTGCACCCGAGATGGCGCTCGCCGAGCGCCAGCGCGAGCCGCATGTAACCGGTGTCAGCCGCACTCACGTGCCGTTCCTCGCCGGGCGTCGGGGACGGGTCGCCGCCTCTTCGGGCAAGGCCTCGTTCTCGGCTTGCGCCGAGCCGCTGAGCGTGCCGAGCAGGTCCTTGAAATCCTGCGGCTCGCGAAAGTTCTTGTAGACCGAAGCGAAACGCACATAGGCGACGTCGTCGAGGCCCTTCAGACCCTCCATCACCGCCTCGCCGATCGCCTCGCTCGTCACCTCGCTCTCGCCGCCGCTCTCGAGCTGGCGCGTGATGCCGCTGACCAGGCGCTCGACCCGCTCCGGCTCGACCGCGCGCTTGCGCAGGGCCACGTCGATCGAGCGCTGCAGCTTGTCGCGATCGAACGGCACCCGCTTGCCGGAGCGCTTGAGCACGGTGAGTTCGCGCAGTTGCACCCGCTCGAAGGTCGTGAAGCGCCCGCCGCAATCCGGGCAGACACGGCGGCGGCGGATCGCGGCGGCATCCTCGCTCGGCCGCGAATCCTTCACCTGCGTATCGGGGCCGCCGCAATAGGGACAGCGCATAGGGCGGGCACGCTCCAGGCGCCCGGCAACCGGGCTCGGCTTTGCCTAGAGCATGACGGGCAAAAGTGGAAACCGGAATGCGCGCGCAAAAAAGCCGCGGACCGATACGGTCCGCGGCTCGCTTCGTCCGGCGCTATTGCGCCGCCGATCAGTGCGTTTCGGAATAGATCGGGAACTTGGCGGTCAGGGCGTGGACCTTCTCCTTGGTCGCCGCCTCGATCGCCTCGTCACCGCCCTCGCCCTTCTCGACGAGACCGTCGAGCACTGCGATGATGAACTTGCCGACCTGCTCGAACTCAGCGGTGCCAAAGCCGCGCGAGGTCGAGGCCGGGGTGCCGAGCCGGATACCGGAGGTGACGGTCGGCTTGGCCGGATCGAACGGCACGCCGTTCTTGTTGCAGGTGATGTGGGCACGCGACAGGGCCGCCTCGGCCGCCTTGCCGGTCAGGCCCTTGCCCTGCAGATCGACCAGCATCAGGTGGTTGTCGGTGCCGCCCGAGGTGATGTTGTAGCCGCCCGCGATCAGGGTCTTGGCAAGGGTCTGAGCGTTTTCGATCACCTGCTTCTGATAGGCCTTGAACTCAGGCTTCAGCGCCTCGCCGAAGGCGACGGCCTTTGCCGCGATGACGTGCATGAGCGGGCCGCCCTGCAGGCCAGGGAAGATCGCCGAGTTGAACTTCTTGGCGAGCGCCTCGTCGTTCGTGAGGATCATGCCGCCGCGCGGGCCGCGCAGGGTCTTGTGCGTCGTCGTCGTGGCGACATGCGCGTGCGGGAACGGCGAGGGATGCAGGCCCGCCGCGACGAGGCCGGCGAAGTGGGCCATGTCGACGAAGAAATAGGCACCGACCGAATCGGCGATCCGGCGGAATCCTTCGAAGTCCCAGATGCGCGGGTAGCCCGAGCCGCCGGCGATGATGACCTTCGGCTGATGCTCCTTGGCGAGGGCCTCGACCTGCTCCATGTCGATGCGCTGGTCATCGCGCCGAACGGTGTAGGAGACCGGCTTGAACCACTTGCCCGAGACGTTGGGCGGGGCGCCGTGGGTGAGGTGGCCGCCGGCGGCAAGATCGAGCCCGAGGAAGGTATCGCCGGGCTTCATCAGGCCCATGAACACGCCCTGGTTCGCCTGGGAGCCGGAATTTGGCTGCACATTGGCGAACTCGCAGCCGAAGAGCTGCTTGGCGCGGTCGATCGCGAGATTCTCGGCAATGTCGACGTAGTGGCAGCCGCCATAATAGCGCTTGCCCGGATAGCCCTCGGCATACTTGTTGGTGAGCACGCGAGTTCCTTGACGAGCGCGGCGTTCAGTTCGGGATCGGTCTCGGAGACATGCGCGGAGAAGAAGGATTTCAGGGCTGCTGCGCTCATGGAATGCCTCATTCGTGGTTATGCGGGCAGACGCACCCGCTCCCGTCGGCGTGCACGGGGGGCGTTCGACGGATGATCTCTACACGCGGCAGAGGGCAAGGCCAATCGCAGTGATTTTGCCGGGGGGCTCAAAAAAATTACAGGCGGATACGCGTAGGCTGCCGGGTCCAAAACCGTCCGAGCGAAGGGCGATGAACCTGCCGATCGCGTCTGCATCCTCACTCGGCAGCATTGGGAGATGCATCACCATGAACCGACTTTCCCTGGCGCCCCTGTTTCGTATTGCCTCGGCGATCAGGTCAGGGCGATCCATGATGATGTTGCTCAGTCTGGTCTTGGCCCTCGTTCTGGTCGTCGGCGCGCCCGGGATCAGCCAGGCCGACCTGGTCGTCGGCGCGCCCAGGATGAGCCTGGCCGACGTGTACATCCCGCTCCGGGGCGCTCCTGATTATGTCGTCACATACCCGGATACAGAGAAAGCAGATTCATCGGCTGTGACGATCGTGTCCCATCATGGGCCCTGGACCCGCATTGGAGGAGACGAGAGGGATTCGGGGCGTATCATTCACGTTCGCGAGACCCAGCGGGTCGAAAGATGGTCCTCTCCCAAAGGTAGGGAAAAAGCCACCAGCCTGGAGGTGAAATGGGGCGGGCCCGACGGCCCGACCCCATGGCGAATCAACGGTATTCGAACCAACCAAATGCGCGTGGTCGCCGGCGAGAGCTGTACGCTCTACAAGCATGGGCTCGAGCAAAAGTCCAAGCTCATGAGTTGTATGACGGAGGATGGAATCGAGATCGCGACCGGATTCGAAAACTACCAAGGAACGCTGACGATGGCCGAAGCTGTCAAAGTCGAACGGCGCACAGTGACATTGGACGAAGTTGCGCCTGACCCGCGGCTCTTCGATTCCGCATATTGGCTGGAGAAGGCAGGCATCAACACCAACGTCGCGGGCAGTTCCGCTGACTCGCTCTCCAATGTCGAGGCGACCCTGATGGCCGTGTCCGTTCAGCTTCCTTTTGGGAGGCTCGACGCGGCGGAACACTACCGCCGCTACGGCGCATCGGATTCGACTCTAAAGCTCAGGTTCAATGGCAGTTGGCAACGCGAACTCAGGCTGGACAATCGACTGTCCATTGCCTTCGAAAGAGACGCGAGAGGAGAATATCGGAGGCTCCGCATCAAGCAAGAAAAGTTGTTCGACAGGACGCTGCGGGACGTCCGGAAGAAAATGGATCGAGCGCCGGAGAACCTCTTCGGTGAAAGCTGTATCTGGTACGACATGGAGCCCGGAATGCAGGATGGCGGGGACGCCCAATGCCGAACCGGGGATGAGTTGGTACTCGGTTCCGAAGTTTGGAATGTTGCCATCGGCCAGGGAAAGCTCACCGCCGTGGCGGTGAGCCGTGGCACGGTCCGGCTCGTCGACATCCTGCCGCCGGCCGACCTTTCGGATGCGCGCGGATGGGAACGGATCGGTGAACAATCCCCGAAATAGGACATAAGTCTTTACGCGCAACCCCATCTCGGGATTGGAGAAAGCTGCTGCGCGCTTCAGCGACCCGAAGGGCAAGCGTCAGCCTTTGCGCTGTCTTCCCTTCGCGCCATGCTTTGCCGCTACGTTGATCCGGCGCGCATGCTTCTCTCCCCGCCCCGGGGCAGCCACCGGCTCGATCCTCACACCTTGGATATCCGTGCCGCGCACGGCATCGGCGAAGTCGCGCGCGGCCTGATCGCTGATCTGGACCTTGGTCTCGCGCTCGAAGATGCGGATCGGGCCGATATCCTCGCGCGTGATGCCGCCGCGCTTGCACAACATCGGCAGCAGCCATTTTGGATCCGCGCCCTTGCTGCGCCCGACCGTGAGATGAAACCAGGCGCCATCCGCGAAACTCCTGTCGGAGTGCTGAGCGGCGCGGGCGCGCGTGGGGTCGAAATTCTCGTGCCGGAGCGGTTTGAAGCCGGGATCGGTGATCTCTTCGGCAGCCGGCAGGCGCTGGCGGTACATCCGCACCAGGGCGGAGGCGATCCGCTCGGGGGAATGTTCGGCCAGCAGCGTTTGCCCGAGGGCCAGTTCCTCTTCGTCCGGCTCGTCCCGGAAGAGCGGGCTCTGCACAAGACGATCGCAATCGAGCTTGCGGATGTCTTCCGCCGAGGGCGGTCCGGCCCAGAGCGGCACGATGTTGGCGGCCTGGAACAGCGACTCGGCCTTGCGGCGACGCGACATCGGCACGAGCAGGACGCTGACGCCTTTGCGTCCGGCACGCCCCGTCCGGCCGCTGCGGTGCTGCAACGCCTCGGCATCGTGCGGAAGATCGGCGTGGATCACGAGCCCGAGCCCGGGCAGGTCGATGCCGCGTGCCGCGACATCGGTCGCGACGCAGATGCGCGCCCGGCCGTCCCGCAAAGCCTGGAGCGCATGATTGCGCTCGCCCTGGCTGAGTTCGCCCGAGAGCGCGACGACCGAAAAGCCGCGCTCCAGCAGCAAAGCCTGGAGATGCCTGACCGCCTCGCGCGTGTTGCAGAAGACGAGTGCCGTCGGAGCCTCGTAGTACCGCAGGACGTTGACGACCGCGTGCGGGATCTCGCGGGGCAGCACGCGCAAAGCCCTGTATTCGATGTCGGCATGCCCCCGCTCGCCCGACTTGACCTCGAGCCGCACGGCATCCCGCTGGTAGCTGCGCGTCAGGGCGATGATGGGTTTGGGCAATGTTGCCGAGAACAGGAGCGTTCTGCGATCGAGCGGGGTCGCCTGGAGGATGAATTCGAGATCCTCGCGAAAGCCGAGATCGAGCATCTCGTCGGCCTCATCAAGCACGACGACGCGCAGGGCCGAGAGATCGAGACGGCCCCGTTCGAGATGATCGCGCAGCCGCCCGGGCGTGCCGACCACGATATGCGCGCCGTCGATCAGCTGCTTCTGCTCGCGGCGCGTATCCATCCCGCCGACGCAGGCGATGACGCGCCCCCCGGCATACCGATACAGCCACGCCAATTCGCGCTGGACCTGCAGGGCGAGTTCGCGGGTCGGCGCCACGACGAGCGCCAGCGGTTGGCCTGGCGCCCCGAAGGTCTCCTGATCGCCGAGCAGGGTTCCGGCAAAGGCCAGCCCATAGGCGACCGTTTTCCCCGACCCGGTCTGGGCCGAGACGAGCAGGTCGCGGTCCCCGTGCCCGGCTTCGAGCACCGCCGCCTGCACGGGCGTGGGGTCGGAATAGTTGCGCTCGCTCAGCGCCTGCAGGATGGGGGCGCTGCTGATCGGGAATGCCACGCGGGAAGTGCCTTATGGACCTTGGAGGCCGCCGGCATCGCCGTCGGTGCGGATCGCGAATGAGGTTCGAACCCAGGTCCTTATCGGAATCGGTTGCCGCCGTCTCTGCTTGGGGCTCATCGCGGCCATTCGATCGATCGCCGTAGCAGCCTCGCAGGTCCGGTGACGCCTGCGACAAATGCTCCGGGCCTCACCTCACCTGAGGCATGGACATACGCGCAGGGCGATTGGCTCCTCCTTGCAATTCGCGTTGTCCGAGCAGTCGAGATAGCCCCTCCACCAAGCAACCGTCCAGAATTCAGATGCGGCCAGTGTGTCGAAGAGGTGCCTGCGTGAGGCATTCGCGGCACCGCTCCAGCATCGCGGAGATTTCGCGAACTGCTTCAACCTGTCCCGGCGCGTTTCATGATCGATTAAGGGCTTCAACTTACTCATGAATGGCTCGTGGGCGGCTGCCGACAAGCACCCTCGGACGCTCGATGTTCAATCGATCGGCCGGCAAGAGAAGGGTGGGCCGGAAAGGTGGGCCGAGCCACGAGGACGAATGCGACGTCGCGGGATGGCAGACGATGCTGAAGGTCTTCGATTGTCTCGTCGAGGCGCATGACGTCCGGCTTGTCGGCCTCGCGGCCTGCATCTGCACCCTGGCCGCCTTCACGGCGGTTCAATTGCTGCGCCACGCGCGCAAATCCGTCTTTCGGTTGCGGGCGATCTGGCTCGCCGTCGCGGCCATCGCTGGCGGTTTCGGAATCTGGGCGACGCATTTCGTGGCGATGCTGGCCTTCGCGCCCGGAATGCCGAGCGGCTACGATGTCGAGCTGACCTTGCTCTCGCTCGTCTATGCCGTGGTGCTGACCGGGCTCGGCTTCTCGGTCGCAGCCATCGGCAAGGCGCGCTCTGCGGGTTGGCTCGGCGGCATGATTGTCGGCGGCGGCATCGCCGCGATGCATTTTACCGGCATGGCGGCCTATCAGGTTGGCGGCCATGTCCATTGGGATCGGTTCCTGGCAGGCTCATCGATCGTGGTCGGCGCCCTTCTCGGCGGCCTCTCTTTGACCGTCGCGCTCAAGGCGCGCACGGTGTGGCACCAGACCTGCGGAGCGCTTCTCCTCATCCTGGCGATCTGCGCCCATCACTTCATGGCGATGGGCGCCGTCTCGATCACGCCGGATCCGAGCATCGCGATCTCGCCCTCGGCCATTCCGACGAGCTGGCTCGCCGGTGCAGTCACGGTCGCTAGCGCCGTGCTCCTCGTTCTCGCCTGCGCGGCGCTCGCGCTCGACCTGCGCGACCGCCAGTATGCCTTAGAGGGCGATCGCCTTCGAAGCCTCGCCAATGCGGCCGTCGAGGGCCTCGTCGTTTTCAAGGGCGATACGATCGTCAGCGCGAACGAGAGTTTCGCCAATCTCGTCGGGGCCGGCTGGAAGGCGCTGGCCGGGGCGGAGCTCTCGCGCTTCCTGCCGGGCGAGGCGATCCGCTCGGCGCTGTCGAGCCATCCGGATCAGCCGGTCGAGGCCGAATTGCGCTGCGAGAACGGGCCGGCCATTCCGGTCGAACTGATCGCGCGGCCGATCGATTTTGTCCGCGAGCCGCATTTCGCCGTCGCCGTGCGCGACCTTCGGGCCCGCAAACGCGCCGAGCGCCAGATCCAGTTCCTCGCCCATCACGACGCGCTGACCGGATTGGCCAACCGGCCGAGCTTCAACAAGAGGCTGGAACAGGAGATCAAGGCCGCGGATGCGACGGGCCGGAAGCTCGCCGTGCTCTGCCTCGACCTCGACCGCTTCAAGGAGGTCAACGACCTGTTCGGTCATGCGGCGGGCGACACCATGCTGATGAGCGTGGCGGAAGTCGTCTCGAAAGTGCTCGACGAGAGCCAGATGATGGCCCGCCTCGGCGGCGACGAGTTCGCCGTGTTGATGCCGTGCATGCACGCGGCCGCGGCGGGCCGGCTCGCGGAGCGCATCCTAGACGGGTTTCGTGCCGAGCGCGACGATACGAGCGGCCCCCTGATCGCCACCAGCATCGGCATCGCGCTCTACCCGGACGATGCGCACGGCATGCAGGCGCTGATGAGCAACGCCGATACGGCATTGTACCGGGCCAAGAGTGAGGGCCGGGGGACCTACCGCTTCTTCGAGGCGCGGATGGGCGCGGAGGTGCGCGACCGGCGCATCCTGGAGCACGACCTGCGCTATGCCATCGCGCGCGGCGAGATGGAGCTCGTCTACCAGCCGCAGAGCGATCTCGCGACGGGCGACGTCGTCGGCTTCGAGGCGCTGCTGCGCTGGCGCCATGGCACGCGCGGCTCGATCACGCCGATGCACTTCATCCCGATCGCGGAGGAGACCGGCCTGATCATTCAGATCGGCGAGTGGGTGCTGCGCGAAGCCTGCCGCCAGGCAGCGAGTTGGCAGAAGCCGCTCTCGATCGCCGTCAACGTCTCGGGCGTGCAGATCCTCTCCCCGCATTTCGTGCCGCTCGTGCACGAGATATTGGTCGAGACCGGATTGCGTCCGGACCGGCTGGAGATCGAGATCACCGAGACCGCCCTGATCCGCGATCCGAACAGGGCGCGCCTGACCTTGCGCCAGCTCAAGGCCCTCGGCATCCGCATCGCCATGGACGATTTCGGCACGGGCTATTCGTCCCTCTCGAACCTGCGCTCTTTCCCCTTCGACAAGATCAAGATCGACGGCTCGTTCATCCGGTCGGTCCATTCCAATGCGCAGACCGCCGCGATCGTGCGTTCGGTGCTCGGCCTCGGGCGGGGCCTCGGCCTGCCGGTCCTCGCCGAAGGCGTTGAATCCGAGGAGGAGCTGCGCTTCCTCGCCGGTGAGAATTGCCACGAGGCGCAGGGCTATTTCATCGGCCGGCCGGGGCCGATCGAACGGTTCGTCTCCTATACGAAACACGCGCCCGACTACGCGCCGAAGATCGCGTCCGCTGCCTGATACCGGTTGGCCAGTCTCACCGCAGATACCGGCCGACCAGCATCCGCGCGAGCGCGTGAGGCGAATCCGGCACCAGGACCCTGAGCTTGTTCGAGGTCGAGAGCGAGGCGAGGCCGTGCAGGCCCGCCCACAGGATGGCGACCGCGCTCCGGCGCTCGGCCGGGTCCTCGATCAGCGGCGCGAGCACGGTGTCGACGAGACCGACCGGCTGCGCCAGCGCCTGCGCATACCAATCCGGAAACGGCACGTCGGGCGCGGCGATGTGCTCGAAGAGCAGGCTCCAGACCCGCGGATCGGCATCGACGAAGACGAGATAGGCCTCGGCCAGCGCGAGCGCATTGTCGCGCGGCGCGTTCGCCGGATCGATCGCGGTCGACAAAGCCGCATGCAGGCGCCCGAGCGTGCGCGCATTGACCCGCAGGACGACCTGATCGAGATCGCCGACGGCGTTGTAGATCGAGTTCGGCGCATAGCCGATCGCCGCCGCGAGCCGGCGCATCCCGAGGCCGCGAAACCCCTCGTTGCGCACGAGGCTCTCGGCGGCCTGGGCGACCATCGCCGTGAAGCCCTCGCGGTCATATTCGCCGCGGGGGCCCGAACCACGCTTCATTTTTGCCAAACGACTGGTCCGTATGGTGAACGCGTGCGGTGACGCACGCTGCAGTCAGGTTTCATTGCACGCTGTTCAAAACGAATCTTGCGGATATGCCGGGTTTCGGTAATTTGAACGTTGTGCAAAATCGGGGTCCCGCTGTTCGCGACGGTGCCCATCAGGCCGGATTTGACGCCCAAGCACGACGCGGGCAGTCAGAACCCGGCCGGGAGAGAGTGTCATGTTCGTATCCCTGATGACGACGCGGCGTTTCGCGCCTCTGTTCTGGTGCCAGTTCTTCTCGGCATTCAACGACAATTTCCTCAAGAATGCGCTCGCGATGCTGATCCTGTTCAAGGTCGGCGAGGCTGGCACGGATGCTGGGCACGGTGGCATTCTGGTGACGCTCGCAAGCGCCGTTTTCATCGGCCCGTTCTTCCTGCTCTCGGGTCTCGGCGGGCAACTCGCCGACCGCTACGACAAGGCGGTTCTGGCCAAGCGCTTGAAATTCGCAGAGATTTTTGCAGCACTGCTCTCGGTGCTCGGGTTCTGGCTGCATTCGGTTCCGCTGCTCTTCGGCGCGCTCGGCATTTTCGGGATCATCGCGGCTTTGTTCGGCCCGATCAAATACGGCATCCTGCCCGACCACCTGAAACGCGAGGAACTGACCGCGGGCAACGCGCTCGTCGAGGCAGCGACCTTCCTCGCCATCCTGCTCGGCACCATCACCGCGGGCCTTGCCATGGCGATGGGCGGCCATGCGCTCGGGCTGGGCGCAGGGCTGATGACGTTCGCGATCCTGTGCTGGCTCGCCGCGCGGCAAATCCCGCGTACCGGCGAGGGGGCGCCCGATCTCAAGGTCGACGCCAACGTGGTGCGCTCGACCTACGAATTGCTCGCCGATCTCTGGAAGGACACGCGGCTGTGGCGGGGCTCGCTGATCGTGAGCTGGTTCTGGCTCGTCGGCGTCGTGGTCCTGTCCCTGCTGCCGGTTCTGGTGCGTCAGACCATCAACGGCACCGAGATCGTGGCGACGACCCTGCTCGCGGTGTTCTCGATCGGCATCGCCATCGGCTCGGGCCTCGCCTCCTGGCTTGCGAGCGGGCGCATCGTGCTGCTGCCGACGCCGGTCGGAGCGATCCTGATGGCCTTGTTCGGGTTCGATCTCGCCTGGACGGTTGCGCATCTCGCTCCGGCGGGGCCCGAGCCGATCGGCGCGCTGGCTTTCGTCGAAAGCGCCACGGGCCTGCGCATTCTCTTCGATTTCATCGGTCTTGCCATAGCGGGCGGCCTTTACGTCGTGCCGTCCTTCGCGGCGGTGCAGGCCTGGACTCCGAAGGAGAAACGCGCCCGCGTCATCGGCGCCGTCAACGTGATCACGGCCGGCTTCATGGTCGGCGGAACACTCGCCCTTGCTGCGCTCCAGAAGGCCGGCCTGTCGATGGCCCAGCTCTTCACGCTTGTCGCCGTGCTCAACCTGATCGTCGGCGTCGTGATCTTCGCGACGCTCCCGACGAGCCCGTTTCGCGACTTCCTCTCGATCCTGTTCCGGGCCTTCTACCGCCTCGAGGTGCGCGGGCTCGACAATGTCGACAAGGCCGGTCCGAACGCGATCATCGCGCTCAACCACGTCTCCTTCCTCGATGCGCCACTCGCGCTCTCGCTGCTCGACAAGGAGCCGGTCTTCGCGATCGACCACGGCATCGCCCAGCGCTGGTGGGTAAAGCCCTTCCTGAAGATCACCAAGGCGATGCCGCTCGACCCGACGCGGCCGCTCGCCACCCGCACCCTGATCAACGCCGTCAAGAGCGGCGAGACGCTGATCATCTTCCCCGAGGGGCGGCTCACCGTCACCGGCAGCCTGATGAAGGTCTATGACGGCGCTGGCCTGATCGCCGACAAGTCCGGCGCCAAGGTCGTGCCGGTCAAGATCGACGGGCTCGAACAGACCTTCTTCTCGCGGCTCTCGCGCGATCAGGTCCGCCGCCGCTGGTGGCCGAAAGTCACGGTCACGGTGATGGAGCCGGTCGCGCTCGAGGTCGATCCCGCCCTCAAGGGCAAGCACCGCCGGCGCGCGGCGGGAGCGGCTCTCTACGACATCATGTCGGATCTCGTCTTCGAGACCGCCGATATCGAGCGCGGCGTGATGCAGGCGCTGATCGAGGCCGGCGATACCCATGGCTGGCGCCGTGTCGCGCTGCAGGACCCGGTCACCGGCTCCATGAGCTATTCGCGTCTGGTGATGGCCGCGACCATACTCGGCCGGAAGCTGATGGACCTCGCGCCCGAGGGCAAGCCGGTCGGCCTGATGCTGCCCAACGCCAATGGTGCGGCGGTGACCTTCTTCGCCCTGGCGAGCGCGGGGCGCGTGCCGGCGATGATCAACTTCTCGGCCGGCCCGGCCAATGTGCTCTCGGCCTGCAAGGCGGCGGAGGTCGACACCATCGTCACCTCGCGCGCCTTCATCGAGAAGGGCCGCCTCGGCAGCCTGATCGAGGGCCTGCAGGGCAAGGTGAAGCTCGTCTATCTGGAAGACGTGCGCGCGACGGTGACCACCGCCGACAAGATCCGGGGTCTGCTCGAACCGCGAAAGCCGCTCGTGAAGCGCAAGGGCGAGGATCCCGTCGCGATCCTGTTCACCTCGGGCAGCGAGGGCACGCCCAAGGGCGTGGTGCTCGCCAACCGCTCCATGCTGGCCAATGCCGCCCAGGCTGCCGCCCGCATCGATTTCGGGCGCACCGACAAGGTCTTCAACGTGCTGCCGGTGTTCCACGCCTTCGGGCTGACGGTCGGGCTCGTGCTGCCGCTGGTCTCAGGGGTTCCGGTCTATCTCTACCCCTCGCCGTTGCATTACCGGATCGTGCCCGAGCTGATCTACGGTTCCAACGCGACGATCCTGTTCGGCACCGACACCTTCCTGACCGGCTATGCCAAGATGGCGCATGCCTACGATCTGCGCAGCTTACGCTACGTGCTCGCCGGCGCCGAGGCCGTGAAGGAATCGACCCGCAAGACCTGGGCGGAAAAATTCGGCCTGCGCATCCTGGAAGGCTACGGCGTCACCGAATGCGGGCCGGTTGTCGCGCTCAACACGCCGATGTTCAACAAGTTCGGCACGGTCGGCCGCCTGATGCCGGGCATGGAGCACAAGCTCGAGAAGGTGCCCGGCATCGATGAGGGCGGGCGCCTCTCGGTCAAGGGTCCGAATGTGATGCTCGGCTATCTGCGTGCCGAAAATCCCGGCGTGCTCGAGCCGCCGCCGGATGGCTGGCACGATACCGGCGACATCGTCGCCATCGACGCGGAAGGCTTCGTCGCGATCAAGGGCCGCGCCAAGCGCTTTGCCAAAATCGCCGGCGAGATGGTCTCGCTCGCCACCGTGGAATCGATCGCGGCCGAGCTCTGGCCGGATTCCCCGAGCGCCGTCGCCGCGGTTCCCGACGCGCGAAAAGGCGAGCGGCTGATCCTGTTCACCGAGGCCAAGGGGGCGAACCGATCCGCCTATCAGAGCTTCGCCAAGGGCAAGGGCGCTCCCGAGATAGCGGTGCCGGCCGAAATCGTGATCATCGAAAAACTACCGATCCTCGGAACCGGCAAGGTCGATCAAGTGAGCGTGACCAAGCTCGCCAAGGAGCGCGCCGCGACACAGGAAGCTGCCTGACAACCTTCACCTTCGGTGCCCGGTGATCACATCGCCGGCCCCCGGCTACTGCCGCACTTCGCCTTCCGCTGAAAGCGCTCCCGAGCAATCCACGATGTCGCGCCGGCGGTGAGCCGACAGATTGCAGTTGCGCTCGTCTCGTCGGAGCGGCACATGGCGGCCACGCAGGCGGCTGCGGGGACATCGCCCATGAATCTGGGATACCGGGAGCCCTCTCGCATGCCGGCCGAGAACGGCGCGAGCCCGGCCTTCTCGATGCGCAATGGCCTCACGCTTCTCGGGCTCGTCCTCGGCGCCTTACTGCTCGTGCTGGCGGCGGCTTTCGCCTTTCCAGGCCATCCGAGCCTCGCCTTCGCGATCTTCGAGGCGGTGGTCGCAGGCGTTGCGCTGTTCATCGGCCGGCTCGCAGGTCTCGTCGGGCTCGGCCTGCTGACGATCCTCTCGGCCTATTTCCTTCTCGAGGGCGAAGGTTTCTCCGTGGCGGATCCGATGGAGGCGCTCGGCCTCATCGGCTTCGTGATCGCCGGCCTGTTCCTGGTCGCGGTCATCGCGACCTTGGAAGCCAGGCTCGGAAATGCCATCGCGGCACGCGAGACGACGCGGAAAGCCTGCGCCGACAAGGCCGTGCTGCTCTCCGAGATGTCGCACCGGGTGTTCAACGATCTCGGTTCGCTCGCCTCGCTCGCCGCTCTGCAGGCACGATCCGCCGAGCAGCCCGAGACCCGCGAAGCCTTGAGCGAGATCGCGGATCGCATCCAGGTCTTCGCCGGCGTCTACAAGCGCCTCCAGGCCGATGCTGCCCAGACCGGCGCGCTCGACATGGCCCTGTTCCTCGAAGATCTGTGCAAGGACCTCCGTACGGCCCATTTCGGCATCCGGCCGATCGCGCTCGAACTTCACGCGGAGACCTGCCGCATGAACGTCGCCCGTGCGGCGCTGGTCGGCCTCGTCCTCAACGAGTCGATCATGAACGCCCTCAAATATGCGTTCCCGGACGATCGCTCGGGCACGATCCGCGTCTGTTTCGACCATGATCCGGCAATGCCGAACATCCTGTGCCTGACGATCGAGGATGACGGCGCCGGTCCGAACGGAAGCGCACCCAAGGGGACGGGTATGGGGCAGCGCCTCCTGCGTGCCATGGCCTCGCAGCTCGGCGGCAGCTTCGCCCTGGAACGCCACAGCGAGGTCACCGAGGCGAGGCTACGCTTCCCGCAGAGCTGACCTGTCTTCGGAAGGGCAGAGCGTGGCTGGTCGCGGCCTCGTCCGGGCGAGCGCGAAAGCTGCCGCGAGACCGGCGCGTGTCCATTCCTCCAGCATCCTTGCGCGGCGTGCCGGATCGCAGGGAAGCGGCGGGATGTGCAGGAACGCTGTTCTGTCATTCTCTGCCAGCACGCGAAAATAGCTCGCATTGCAGAGATAGCGCCCGGCATCGCGCGAGGCCCGCGCGTCGCATCCCTGCGATCGCAGGGTGGCAAGCACCTGCAGTGCAGCGTTGCTGCGGCGCTCGGTCGGCCCGGTCGGGTCGAGCGCGACACGATGGGTCCGGCCGCTCGCATCCGGATACACCACGCTGGCACGGTTGCGGGCACGTGTTTCGACGCGCAGGCGCCGCGCCTTGCGAGCAACGCCGATCATCAGCACCGCATCGGGCTTTTCCGCGAGCGCGGGTTCGAGCTGCGTAGGGATCGCTGAATAGGCCGTGTGCAGCACGAGCAGTTGGGCCGGGGCGCCGAGGACACGGCGCAGACGCGGGCTCTGAGCAATCCGCCTAGCAAGTTCCGCGCTCGGATTGCGCGGCATTCCGGGGAACGGGCCGAAGCCGGTGACGAGCAGCCGTATCGGCCGCGTCACAACCCGATCATCTCAATAATCGCCTGGGCCCCCGCCGCCGGCGAATGCTCGCCGCGCGACACGGATTTTTCCGCCTCTGCCGTCGCCTTGCGGATCTCGGCGCTGCCGGTGAGCCGCTGGTGCAGGCGCTCGTGCACCAGCGCCCACATCCATTTCACGTCCTGCGCCTTACGCCGCGCCGCAATCTCGCCCGTCGCGGTGAGCTTCTGGCGATGATCCTCGATTTTGCTCCAGAGCGTGTCGAGCCCCTTGCCGTGGAGCCCTGAGACCGTGATGACCGGCGGCGACCAGGTCGCGGAAGCCGGCGTCAGGATGTGCAGGGCGGCCCGGTATTCGGAGGCCGCAGCCAGAGCCCGGCGCTCGCCCTCGCCGTCATCCGCCTTGTTGACCGCGATCATGTCGGCCATTTCCAGGATGCCCTTCTTGATGCCCTGGAGTTCGTCGCCGGCCCCGGGCAGCATCAGCACCAGGAAGAAATCGGTGAGGTCGTGCACCGCCGTCTCCGACTGGCCGACGCCGACCGTCTCGACCAGGATCACGTCGAACCCCGCCGCCTCGCAGAGCAGCATGGTCTCGCGTGTCTTGGCCGCGACGCCCCCTAACGTGCCCGAGGAGGGCGAGGGCCGGATGAAGGCGTTCGGGTCCTGCGCGAGCCTCGCCATGCGGGTCTTGTCGCCGAGGATCGAGCCGCCGGTGCGAGTCGAGGACGGATCGACCGCGAGCACCGCGACCTTGTGGCCGGCCGCCGTCAGCTGGCTGCCGAGCGTGTCGATCGTCGTCGACTTGCCGACGCCGGGCACTCCGGTGATGCCGACGCGGATCGCCCTGCCGGTTTCCGGCAATACCGCATCAATGAGATCGCGCACGGCGCTGCGGTGATCGACCCGGCGCGATTCGGCGAGCGTGATGCAGCGCGCGAGCGCGGCGCGGTTACCGGCCAAAAGCTGCTCGCGCAGCTTGTCCATGTCGGGGAGAGCACGCATGGCGCCCTACATGCCGGGGAGAGGCGCTTTCGTCGAGGGGTGTGCGGCCCTGCGCCTGTGATCGCCCGGTCACGACCCGTCCAGGATCGGCATTCTGCGCAGCGATCCTGCCCCGCCATGGCCAAGATCGTAACCCAAGGAGGGCGAGAAACCGCCGCGAAGGTGGATCCAAGGCGGAGACCGACAGCGGATGGCGGCGCATCGCGATCAGAGGTCGATTGTCGATGGCGCGCTCGGGCGCCGTGCGTTCCTGCGCCTTGCCGTCACCGCGGGTCTGGCGCCTGCCCTCTCGGGCTGCATCATGGACGGGCTCGCTACAGGCGCGATCGGCAATCCCGAGAACCAGTCGGCGCTCGATGTCAGCCCCGTGCTCCTCGTCGCCACGACCCGCAAGCCGGCCGGCAGCAAGTCGCCCTATTTCGGCTCCGAACGCGGCAAGGGCCTGAGCTTCACCGAGGCGCGCATGTCCGCGCCCGATCGCTCGCTCGTCGGCCAGGTCTCCTCCGTGGTCACGGGCGATTGGGGGGTCCGCTCGGTCGGCGAGGTCACGACCGGGGCGGGCGCGGCGGATGCCTTCACCCAGGCCGCCTTCGGCCGCGACGTGCTGATCTATGTGCACGGCTACCGTGAGAGCTTCGAATCGGCCGCGATCAGTGCGGCGATGCTCTCGGACGGCATCCGTTTTCCCGGCGCCTCGGGCCTGTTCACCTGGCCCTCGGCGGCCGGCACCTTCGATTACGGCTATGATCGCGAGAGCGCCCTGTGGTCGCGCGATGCCTTCGAGGATCTGCTGAAGTCATTGGCCGCGAGCCCGAGCGGCGGGCGCATCCACATCGTCGCGCATTCGATGGGCACGCTGCTGACGCTCGAGACCCTGCGCATGCTGCGGGCCGAGGCCGGTGAGATCGCGATGACCCGCATCGGCGCGGTGGTGCTCGCAGCGCCCGACATCGACATCGACATCTTCACGAGCGGGGTCGAAAGGCTCGGGCCGGACGTGAACAAGATCACGGTGATCTCGGCGACCAATGACCGCGCGCTCGAATTGTCCGGCGTGCTGGCCGGCGGTACGCGGGCGGGAGCGGCCGACCGCTACCGGCTGGAGGCGCTCGGCGTGCGTGTCGCCGACGCCTCGGATTACGGCGGCGGCATCCTCAACCACGACCTGTTCCTCTCGAATCCGGAGGTGCAGGGCGTGGTCAAGCGCGCAATCGGGCGGGCGAGTGGCGCCTGAACTTGCCCCTACGGCGCAATCGAGATCCCGACGAGGCCGGCCCGATGCATGAGCGTCATTCCGATCGGCCCCCGATCGCCGGGCGATTTCTCGTCCTGTCTCTCATCGTGGCCGGCCTTCTCTGCCTCGTCAGCGATCCGGCCTCGGCCGAGAAGCGGAAGACCGTAGCCGCGCGCGGATCCGTGACGGCGGAGGAGCGGGCCTATGTCGTCGAACAGGTGAGAAAGAAAGTCGGCGTCGAACCGGATGGCGACGTCTCGCGGCTCGTCCTGTCGAAGGATGCTGCCGGGGTGATTCAAGCCTGCGGCTACGTCCATGCCCGCGAGCGGGACGGCCTGTTCGTCTACGAAGGTCAGCGCCTGTTCTGGGGGTATTTCGAACCCGGGAAACCCGCTTCAGTTTCCGGCCCGGTCCCGGATGGAAGCTACGAGGGCGTTCTGGCAAAAATCTGCAGCAGCAAGGGCCTTCTGCCCTGACGCTCCCGGTGGGGAGCCGGGAGCCGCCTCGACGGCATCGGCATTCGTCTCTACAGGGGCACTTGTTGTCCACGGCATCGGATTCGACACGCTGCCGTCGCTTCCCTGTCGCATAAGCACTTTTGCGAAAACCGGATCCCGTTATTCGGGCCGACGCCTTTGGGAGTTCCCGTTCGATGTACACCCTCGAGATCGACGGCAAGCCGATTGCGGTCATCAATGCCGACGAGGCGACCGCGCGCGACCTCTTCACCTGCGACGGGTTCAAGGAGGATATCCGCGCGATGACGAACGAGGGCCGCCCGCTCTGGAACGGCACATCGGCGCTCGTCGTGCGCGCGGCGAGCGAGGCGGAGAGCGACGAGTTCGATGCGGCGATCGCCGAGGATGACGGCACCGGCGATTTCGAGGAGGATCCTCGCCATCAGGCGAACGCGGCGCAGGACGATGCGGACGAGGATGAGGATGAGGAAGACGAGGCAGACATCGTGTTCCTCGTCGAGATCGACGGGGACGAGGAACTCGATGCTTGAGCAGCGCCAAGTCAAAGAGCCCAGCGGCCATATCTCCGCCGAGGCTCAGACCTCAATCATGATGCGATTCCGATAACTTGGAGCGTTCTGCCGTTTCCGCCTGAACGCGGCCGACTCGTGCCGGGGCCGCGACTACTCCGTGCAAAACGAAAGCCCGTCGCGCGCTGCGACGGGCTTATGTTTGATGTTTCTCTGCTCAGCGCCCGGAGGCAATTCGTGCGGCGGCGCGGCCCGAGGGACCGGCCTGGAAGGGAGGCGGACCGTCGCCGATCACCACCACCTTGGTGCCGACCTCGACCCGGTTGAACAGGTCGATCGCATCCTGGTTGATCATGCGGATGCAGCCCGAGGAGACGCTCTGGCCGATCGAATAGGGCTCGAGCGTGCCGTGGATGCGGAACAACGTGTCTTTGTTGTTTTGCCACAGATACATGGCGCGGGCACCAAGCGGGTTGCGTGAACCGCCGGCAACGCCGAGGCCGCTGCGCAGCTTCGAGACCTCTCCGCGCAAATCGGGACGGCGCTCGATCATCTCCTTGGGCGGATACCAATCCGGCCAGGCCTGCTTCGAATTGATGGTCGCCGCGCCCGACCAGGCAAATCCCTGCTTGCCGACGCCGACGCCGTAGCGCCGCGCCCGGCCGCCCGGAAGCACGAAGAACAGCTGGTGCGCCTTCGGATCGACGACGATGGTGCCGGGCGGCTCGGCGCCCGTATAGGCGACTTCCTGGCGCAGGAAGGCCGGGTTGAGCTTCTTGTAATTGATCGCCGCGACCGGGAAGGGCTCGTTGGTCAGCGCGGCATAGGCGGTCGCATGATCGATCGGCCCGTTATCTGGGGCCTGCACCGGGACCTGCACGCCTGCCTGGGCGGGCCCAGGCTGACCGGCGCCAGGCGGCGGCTCGCCATAGCGTTCGGCCCGGCGGCGTGCATAGGCTTCGGCATCGAGATCGCCGTCCGGCGCGGGTTGGCCGCCGGCGCTCTGGGGCGTTTCCGAGCCCGGCACGGGGCGGCCATTGCTGACACGCCCGTAATAGCGGACATATTCGCCGCCGCGCTTGCGATAGAGATTGCCGTCCTGGTCCTTGTAGAGGCGATCGTCGTCATAGCCGCCGAAGGCGCCCTGCGCGAAGCCGAGCCCGCTTCCGCCGAGCAGGATCAGTCCGGAAGCGGCGCTCGTCAGCAGGGCGCGACGGTTCGGCTTCGACAACAGGTCGGAGACCAGGGCGTAGTCGGGATCGTTGACCATCGGATTGCTCGACGAGACGGTTGGGCAGGACAGGCCCGCATGCACGCCACCAGCCGGTCCGTTCTCGATGACGGCCCGGCCTACATGTCGTTCACAGTGATTTCCTAGCAAGGATTTCTGTGTCTTTTCTGCAACAGAAACGCTTTCTGCGGGGCTGTGGCCGAACGGGCTCGGGGCGGATGCGAACCGGAAAGCGGGCCGGATGACCGCGCTTCCCGAAAAGCTCAGTGCCGGCACAACCCGGCTTTACCAAGGCATGGGATATGTGTGCGGGAACACCGATTTCCGCGAGCGCGCGTGCTCGAAACTCGATATTGGCTCGCAGTCACAAGCTTGGCCATTCGAACGATCGGGAATGCCGTCATGACCGACCTGCTGCGGCGTTACACGTTTCCCGGTCTCGCTCTGGCGGGTTTGGGCCTCTGCCTGATCCTGGGGCCGAACCTCGCCTTGTCCGGCCAGGGCGGCGAAGCGGAATCACCGGCGGCCGGTCGACTCGTTCTGGCGCAAGGCGAGGATGCCCAAGGTCAGGACGCCGGGCAGATTCAGACAGTCCCGCGCGTTTCCCCAAGAAGCGCTGCCCAGAACGCCGGCAAAGGGGCGACTACGAAAGCCGGCTCGTCCGCCAAGGCACCGTCGACCACTTGGACTGCGTCCGAATCCGGCAACCGCGCCTGCGTCAAGGCGCGGCGCCGAATCTGGCAGGAGGGCGAGGGCTGGATGGTCAAGACGGTGACCACCTGTCCGTAGGCTCGGCCGATCCTCGGGCGAGTCGCGAGGGCACTCTTCGATACCGGACTGGCCTGGAAACGCGCCGCGGTGCCTTCCGCCATCGCTGCTCATGAATCGAGCATGCGCAATCCGTAAGCATTCGCTGCCCAGTGAATGATGGGGTGAGGCGCGTTTTCGGCGCAGAATCCGCCCTGAATCCGATCCCCAGCTTCGGCGACGGGCGCGATCGCCAATCCGCTGCTCTGGCACGCTTGCTGCATTGCGTCATGCGCTGAACGCGCCTCGCGCGACAGCGCGCGGGGCAACGGCGCCTCGCATGCGGACGGCGCAAGTCCGGAAAACTTCCCCCGCATGAGCGGGCCTGGATCACCGCCACAGGCGGAACGGGCTCGCGTTCGAGAGACGAGCATCGCCATGGCCAGCTTCAAGACCGTGATGAAATCCGGTCATCCACCGACCTTGTTCGCCGCGTTCCTGTATTTCGATTTCTGCTTCGCGATCTGGGTGCTGAACGGCGCGATGGGCCCGTTCATCACCGAGACCTACAAGCTCACCCCGGCTCAGACCGGGTTCATGATCTCGCTGCCGATCCTGGCCGGTGCGCTGATGCGCTTCCCGCTCGGCGTGCTCGCCCAGTATATCGGCCGCAAGAACGCCGCGATCACCGAGATGAGCCTCATCATCCTGGCGATGATCTACGGCTTCTTCTTCATCTCCGGCTACAACGACGTGCTCGCCATGGGCGTGCTGCTCGGCATTGCGGGCGCCTCGTTCGGTGTCGCGCTCTCGCTCGGCTCGGGCTGGTTCCCGCCCGAGCACAAGGGCCTTGCCATGGGCATTGCCGGGGCCGGCAATTCGGGCACGGTGCTCGCCGTTCTGTTCGCTCCCCCACTCGCTCAGGCCTATGGCTGGCAGGTCGTCTACGGCATCGCCGCGCTCGTGATGTTCGTGCCGCTTGCTGTCATGATCGTGCTCGCCAAGGAGCCGCCGGACCTGCATCACCAGTCCTTCAAGCAGCACATCTCCTGCCTGTTCACCAAGGACGGCTGGGCGTTTTCGCTGATCTACGTCATCACCTTCGGCGGCTTCATAGGCCTCTCGAACTTCCTGCCGACCTTCTTCTACGAGCAATTCGCGGTGACCAAGGTCGAGGCCGGCCGGCTGACCATGCTGGCGGCGCTGATGGGCTCCGGCATCCGCATCCTCGGCGGCTATTTCGCCGACCGGATGGGCGGCATCCTGGTACTGACCGTCGTTCTGCTCGCGGCGATCGGTTCGTTCCTCGCCCTGACCTCCACCCCCTCGCTGGCGCTGACCACGATCCTGTTCATGCTCTGCTTTGCCGCGCTCGGCGCCGGCAACGGGGCCTTGTTCCAGCTCGTGCCCCTGCGCTGGCCGTCCAATACGGCGGTCGCCGGCTCGATGATCGGCGAGATCGGCGCACTCGGCGGAGCCATCCTGCCGAACGTCATGGGTCTGTCGAAGCAATATTCCGGCAGTTTCACGACCGGCTTCGTGATCTATGCGGTCTTCGCCGCGATCGTGCTCGGCTGCCTGTTTCTCTGGCAGCGCAAATGGGTCGGCACCTGGGTCGGACCGCATGGCAAGGTGCTGAGCCCGACGCCGGCCCAAATCGAGGCAGGCGGGCTGCAGCCAGCCGCGGCCTGAACGGTCTTCTGCGATCGGTCGATGGACGGGGGCCTCGCGGCCCCCGTTTTCTTATCTGCGGCGGTTGAAATAGCGGTTCGAAGGTTCGCCATCCTCCGCGAGGGGGATCAGCACAAGACCCTTGCGATCGATAATGGCCCAGCGTCCTCCGACCATGGAGGCGTGTTCCGGGTGTCCGTCGGACCGGCATCCCTCGCAGACTAGGGCCTCGCCCTGGTCGTTGAACGGAAAAGCCCAGTCGAAGGGTGTCGCCAGAACGAGGCGCAGGCGCCGATCGTAGAAGGCGATCTTGCCCGCCCGACGGGCGCGGGTCAGCCCTTGCACGAACGGGTCAGGCCCATTGTCGACGGTGAGGACCGGGAGCGCCAGCCCGTCTCGGCGCGTCCACAGCCAGCCGATTCCGGGTATCATGACTTCCGCCAAGCCATGCCGGAAGCGCATCCGGGCGATGGTTGCGGCGCTGATCCGACCCTTTTCACCCTCACGACGCGCGCAGCGCTCGACGATCCCGAGATCGGAGCGAGCATGAGCACAGGGCAGCGGAAAGCTATCCTCCTCCGCGAGAGCGGTTCCGAAGGAGAGCGGCAGGAACGCTCCGGCAAGAGCGATGCGGAGCAGCGCGCGCTCCACCCGGCCCCGCCCTCAGCGCCAGAGGCAGGCAAAGCCCGGGGCTGGCGGTTCCTGAACGCCCGTGCCGGTGATCTGGACCTTGGTTGCGCCGGCGGGCGTGACTGTCCAACGTTCGCCCTTACTGCCGCGATATTCGACTGCCCCGCCGACGCGGCGGCCGGTGACGTTGCGGACCCAGTGCGAATTGCCGGCATAGCTGTGCATGAACAGCCCGTTATGGAAGGCGAAATCCACCTCCATCGCGATGCTCTGCGGGCTGGCATTCTCGGTGAAGCTCGGGCTGACCCGATAGGCGGGATCGCTGAGGCGGGCGGCATCGATGCGATGCTCTTCGACACAATAGAAATTGACGCCGGCTCCGGCGCTCGCCGCATTTGAGGCGGGCGTGATGGCAGCTGCGATCAGAAACACAAGCCAACCAAGCCGCTTCATGCCGGATGCCCTCAAGCTACCGAAAGTCGCGTTAAATCACGACTACGCTTTGCGCCAGCCCATCCTCGGTGCCTTGAAAGGATTCACGGCTTCACTCGGGCTGCCGGTGGCTCACGCCGTGGTGCCATCGCCGACGCTCGCGAAGGTCAGGAGATCGACGCTTCCCGCTCCCGCGCGCAGCAGCACGCGCGCGGCCGCGTTGCCGGTCGCGCCGCTGGTCGTCACGTCGTCGACGAGCAGAATCCGGCGCCCGGCCAGCTCGGGGCGCGCCGCCTCACGCACCCTGAAGGCGCCCTGCAGGTTCTCGGCGCGCTGGGCGCGGGTGAGCCCGACCTGCGGACGGGTCGCCTTGACGCGCCGAAGGGCCTGCGCCGCGATCGGCCGGCCGGCGATCGTGGCGACACCATGCGCCAAAACGGCGGCCTGATTGAAGCGCCGCCGCCAGAGCCGGAAACGATGCAGCGGCACCGGCACCACGAGATCGGCATCGATGAGAAGCTCGCGCCCGGCGCTCGCCATCATCCGGGCCATCGCCCGGCCGAGCTCGATCCGGTCGCGATATTTCAGGCGATGCACCAGATCGCGCGCGGTGCCGTCATAGAGCGCGACCGCACGAGCGCGCGAAAAGACCGGCGGCTCGGCGATGGCGCGCGGCGAGAGCAGCGGGCCGACCCCGAGATCGACCGCGAAGGGCGTGCCGAGGCGCTCGCAGAATGGGCGTTCGATCAGCCGCAGGCCGGACCAGCAGCCGGCGCAGAGCCCATGCGGCTCGGCCGTGGCCGCGCCGCAGGCGATGCAACTCGGCGGGTAGACGAGACTGAGCGCGCCCGACCAGGCGGCGCGCAGGCCCCCGGCGAGCGAAGTAGAGACGCTCCGGCTCAGTGGGCCGGCGCCTGTTGCGGCGATGTCGTCGTGGTGTCCTTGTCCTTCTTGTTAGCGAGGTGATGGCCGATGGCGCAGCCTGCTGCGGCGCCCGCGAAAGTGTGGCCGGCCGCATGCCCGGCAAGGCCGCCGATCAGCGCGCCCTTGATGCAGCCCTTGGCCTGCGCCGCGCCACCGAGCGTGAGTGCGGCGAGCAGGATCGCGGCGGCAGTGAGATGGCGTGTCATGGGAGGATGCTCCGAATTCCGGTGGGATAAAAACGGCGCACGAGCGACCCCGTTCCGTGCCGAACCATCGCACCTTCCCCGCGTCAGCAAGGGCATTTCTAGGCCGAGCCGGGAACCATTGCGTGCAAACGCCATCCAATGGGCCGACAAGGAGAGCGCCATGTCCGTTCCCGGCCTGCGACTGCCCGATGCCACGATTCGCGCCGACGATGCCGAACTCATCCGCCGCGCAATGGCGCGTGATGACGAAGCCGTCCGCGCCATCATGAAGGCGAACAACCGGCGGCTCTACCGCATCGCCCGCGGTGTGCTCGGAAATCCGAGCGAGGCCGAGGACGTGGTGCAGGAGGCCTATGTCCGAGCCTTCACCAGCCTCGCCGGCTTTCGCAGCGACGCGACGCTCTCGACCTGGTTGTCGCGCATCGTCATCAATGCGGCGCTCGGCCGCCTCCGCAAGGGCCGGCGCGCCGCATTCCTTGCCGAACCGGGGCGGCAGACGGCCGAAGCGCAGATTCTTCAATTCCCGCTGACGAGCCAGGACGACCCGGAGCGGACCATCGCGCAGCGCCAGCTTCTGCAATTGGCAGAGCGGGCGACCGATAATCTGCCGAGCGACTTCCGCAGCGTGTTCGTGGCCCGCGTGATCGAGGGGCTGAGTACCGAGGAAACCGCGGAACTTCTCGGCATTCGCGCCGAGACGGTCAAGACACGGCTGCATCGTGCCCGCCGGCTGGTGCGCAAGCAGCTCGACGAGGAGATCGGCCCTGTCCTGATGGATGCCTTCCCGTTCGCCGGCCGACGCTGCGAGCTCCTCACCGTGGCGGTCCTCCGCAGGCTCGACCTGAGCGCCTGAAATGCTCTCTGCTTGATTCGACGAAATACCGATTTTGGGGAACGTCCGCCGTCTTACGGCATCCAATCTCGGTCGACAGATCAGATCTCGACGCGCGGCGTCGGGCGAGGAGGTTTCATGTCCAACCAGTCCACGACACTGTTCGCTGTGCTCGCCGTGCTCGTCGGTATGACGAGCGCGCAGGCGGCCGACAAACCGACCGATCCGCAGATCGCTCATATCGCCTACACCGCGGGCGTCATCGACATCGACGCCGCCAAACAGGCCATCTCGAAATCAAAGTCCGAGGCCGTGATCGATTTCGCCAAGGACATGGAGCGCGACCACGAGGCCGTAAACAAGCAGGCCCTCGACCTGGTCGGGAAGCTCAAGATCACGCCGGAGGACAACGACACCTCGAAGTCGCTGACGCAGAAAGCTGCGGACGAGCGCGCCGCGCTGGCGACGCTCGACGGTGCGGCCTTCGATAAAGCCTACATCGACAACGAGGTCGCCTATCACAAGCAGGTCGATGCCGCGCTCGAGACGCTCCTGATCCCGTCCGCGCAGAATGCCGAGCTTAAGAAGCTACTCGAAACCGGCCTGAAGATCTTCAAGGGCCACCAACAGCATGCCGAGCACATTGCCGCCGGCTTCAAATAGAGGAACGGCGATGCGCCTGACTGCCGCCATCATCATCGCGCTTGCCGGGTGCGCCGCACCCGCAGCGGCCGCGACCGTCACGGTGACGATCGACGACCTCGACTTCACGCCGGCCGAGGTCACCGCGAAGGTGGGCGACACGATCGTATGGGTGAACAAGGATGCATTGGCCCACACGGCGACGGTCGAAGGCGGTTGGGAAGTAATGATCCCGCCGAAGACCTCGGCCGACAGGATCATGCAGGAGCCGGGAACGGTGGATTATGTCTGCCGATTCCATCCAAACATGAAGGGGCGCATCAACGTGACATCGCCTTGATGATTGGCAGGGTTCGGGGCTGACCCCATTTCGAAGGCGCGATGAGCCAGCCGACCCCCCTATTCGACACCGCCCTGATCCGTGCCCGCCTCGCCCGTGCGCGGCGGGCCGGCTATGCGAGCTTCCTCCTGGAGCGCGCCCTCGACGATCTCGACGACCGGCTCGGCTCCGTATTGCGCCGCTTTCCGCTCGCCCTCGATCTGGCAACGCCGCTGCCGGCCCTGGCGCATCGCCTGCGCGCGAACGGCGCGGTCGAAACCGTCCTGCGTCTGAGCCCGCTGCCCGAGCGCGGCGCCATTCCGCTTGTCGTCGGCGATCCGGAGCGGCTTCCCTTCGGTGGGGATGAGAAACGGTTCAACCTGATCGTTTCCGTTCTGGCCCTTCAGCAGGTGAACGACCTGCCCGGTGCTCTGGTGCAGATCCGCCGTGCGCTTCAGCCGGACGGGCTGTTCCTCGCCTGCCTGCTCGGCGCCGGCACGCTCGACGAATTGCGGCGGAGTTTCCTCGCAGCCGAAAGCGAGATCGAGGGTGGAGCGAGCCCCCGGGTCGCGCCCTTCGCCGAGGTGCGCGATCTCGGCGCCCTGCTGCAGCGTGCCGGCTTCGCATTGCCGGTTGCGGATACCGACCTGGTCACCGTGCGCTATCCCGATCCCTTCGCGCTGATGCGCGATCTGCAGGCAATGGGCTGGAGCAATGCCCTGCAGGAGCGCCGCCGCGTGCCCATGCGCCGGGCGACGCTGCTGCGAGCGGCCGAGATCTATGCCGAGCGTTTCTCCGATCCCGACGGGCGCATCCGCGCGAGTTTCGCGCTGACCTGGCTTTTGGGCTGGGCGCCGCATGACAGCCAGCAGAAGCCGCTGAAACCCGGCAGCGCGAAGGCCCGGCTCGCCGATGCGCTCGGCGTGTCCGAGCAGGTGCTCGGCCCCGAAGGAGGCAGCCCATGAAGGAACCCGGCCGCGATCATCCGATCACGCTCGGCCCCTATGCCGGGCGTGTCACCGTCACGCTCGCCGGCCGCCTCGTCGCGCAGACGGAGCGGGCGCTGATCCTGCGCGAGGCGGCCTATGATCCGGTTCTCTACATTCCCCGAGAGGATGTCCGCTTCGCCTCCTTCGCGCGCAGCGGTGAGGTCACGCATTGCCCCTACAAGGGCGAAGCCAGCCATTTCGACCTGACGATCGACGGGGCCACCCGTCGCGCGGTGGCCTGGAGCTATGAGGCGCCGTTTCCGGCTGTCGCCCGGATCCGCCAGCACCTCGCCTTCTATCCGCAGCGGGTCGATTCCATCGAGGCCGAGCCGGTATAAGACCCGCTCCCCTCACTCGGCGCCGGCGAACGAGCTCACGGGCATTATCGCCTGCACGAAGGCCGCAAGGCTCGCGCTGCGCACCGGCCGAAGGCTGGTCCCGGTCGTCTCGCACAGGCGTTTGACCAGGGCCGTGGCCTTGTGGCTGACGCATTCGACCGGGAACAGCACGAGATCGCTGCGCCCGACGAGGCCGGCGAGCAGGCCGAGACTGTCATCGATCCCGCCATCGTGGCTGAGCAACTCGCCGCCGCGCCGCTGCGTGAAAAGGCGCAAGGTAGCGACCTGCCGCGGGCGTCCGCCGACATAGAGGAGGGTGCGCCCGTCGAGCCGGCCGGCATCGGTGGGCTCTTCGGTGTCGTCGCAAAGCCCCTCCAGTGCGGTCTCGACGGCTGCAAATTCGGCCTCGACGGCCTTGCGTTGGGCGATCTCGGCCTCGAGCTCGACGCTGAGCCGGGCGGAGGCCTGCATCAGCACGGCCACCTTGTCTTCGAGCGCCTGTCCATGCGCCTGCTCGCGCGACAGACGCAGCTCCAGGCTCCTCGTGGTCTCGCAGGATTGGACCGGCATCGGGATCGCGGCCGCGCTGAGTGCCTGTTCCGTCTCGATAGCAAGGTTGCGGGCGCTTAGCCCATCGCGCTGCTCCATCAGCTCGCGGATGCGCTTCTCCTGCGCCGCGATCGTCTCCTCGCGCTCGGCGAGATCGGCCTCCAATTGGCGCAGGCGTCGGATATCGGCCCGGTTCGACTGGCCGACGAGATGCGAGAGCATGTGCACCTCGCCGAAAATGTCCTGCACCAGCGTCCAATCGGTCGCCGGATGCGTGATCGCGGCCCAATAGGCACCGGGGATCTCGCCGCGCTCCAGATATTCGCGCCAAAGCGCGCGCACCTCCGCATTGGTGCGCGCCGTATCGAAGCGGCGAATCTCGCGTTCATGCCGGCGGTCGAGCATTTTTTGAAGGAGCTTGCCGCCGGCTTCGCGCCGGCCGGCGATATGCACGATCTGCCCGTGCAGGCGATGCTCGCTCATGGTGCGGGCATCGGGCACGTTGAGCTTGGCGAGTAGCGAGCGGGCATCGGCCGTGGTCAGGCAGGTGCCGACGATCGAGCAATGCAGCATCTCGGCAAGTTCCCAGATCCTGTCGCGCCCCTTGTCCTGGTTTTCCGGCACGGGCGGCACGAAGGCTGGTCGGCTGCCATTCGCAACGAGCGCGCGCAGAGCCGGTCCATCGACATGAGGGATCTGAGGCATGCAGGTC
>JBGAFL010000049.1:0-37789 GCA_044227265.1 Methylobacterium sp. | reverse complement strand
GAAATCCGGCTCCCGACCGGCCCTGCCATCGTGATGGCTGCGGGCCTGCTCTATCTGCTTTCGATCCTGGTCGGCCCGCACGGTGGCCTGTTGCATCGGTTCGTCCGGCGGCGACACCTCGAAGCCTGATACTGCACTTTCGAAATTCGAACGCCCCGCGCAGCAACGCATCGCCTGTTCGGTAGCCGCAATCGATCGAACTGCCGGCCGTTCCGGTCCCTACAGCCCAGGGATGAACCCGGAAAGCCAGGCGAATGCGCCCATGACACTCGCGAACAACGTGTAGACGAACCCTACCGAGATGCCGACACCGAGACCGCCCAGCACCAGGCCGATGGCCACCAGGATGCCGTCCCTTTCGACGAGGCCGAGCCCGATCAGCGACACGGCGAGTCCCAAGGGAATCTGACCGAAGAACGGGGGCGCCACGATCAGCGCAAGTGCCAAGGCGAGCAGCATCACGCCCATGCTGCGCATTCCGAGGGCCGACTCGAACACGCTCATTCGCGGACGCGACCAGCGCTCGAGCCTCTGCAGCAGCGGAACCGCACGCGATACAGCACGCTCGACCGTCTCCCGCGCGATCGACTGACGGAGCAGCTTTTTCGGCAGCCAGGGAGAGGACATGCCGGCCGTGATCTGGACCGCGACCAGCAGCAGCAGCAACCCGCAGACAAGCGGGATCGGCGGCGGCATCGGCAGGCAATTCGGCAAGCCGAGCAGCACGACGAGCAACGCGAAGGCACGGTCGCGGAGCACGGCGACGATCTCGCCGACGGAAAGTCGGTCGCCCTCCTGGTTCGCGAGCACGACCAGGATGTCGGAAGTTCGTGCTTCGGAGGACAAGAGGGCGCGGCTCGGGACTGCGATACCGGCGGGGCTCTATCGCAATGCAGCCCATCCGCCAAGTTCGCCGCCCATGGCCGCTTGCAGGGCTTCTCGATGGCAATCGCAACGAGAATCCTTCACCTTAGGTTTTTAAAACTCGATTAGATCAATTTCAAGATCATTCTTGGCGAATTTCGACGAGTCATGTTGCATGACATCATCACTCAGATTTATTGATCATCTAACCGAAATATAATCTGTCGATCTTCTTGTAGATCGCTAAGATCGTAAGCAGAAATTTTCAAGAATCGGTATTATGGCGTGCGTATCAGTGCGTTCAAGAGTCTCGTCGGAATCACGAGACTCACGGCATTTGCTAGTATCCTGACAGCAGGACCAGCGACGGCAAACGATTCAGTCTTGCATGCTGTCATCTTCGAAAGTCTCGATGCCGGACCCTCGGTCTTCGTGACGACGGGTGTAAAGGCCGCCCCCGAAGGCATCGACCGACAAGGTTTTGCAGTGCTTGGGTCGGCCGGCTCGGGCTTGCGTCTCGAGCGAGGCCCGACCGTCAGCGGCGGCCAAAGACCAATACTTGCGCGAATGACGATCGCGGGTTCGGTGCTGGCCGGCTATCAGTTCTTCGCCGATTGGGGCGTCGTGTCGCTGTTCGCCGGCCCCGAGGCGAGCATGGAGTCATTGGGCATCCAGGTGCTGCCGACGCGCTATGGTATTCGGGTCCACAGCGAAGTCTGGGCGCGGCCAAGCGAGAATACGCTGCTGACCACGACCGTGATCGTCGGTTCCGCCCGATGGGATGCCTACACGCGGCTTTCCTGGGGCTACCGCCTATTCGGCGCCTATCTCGGCCCGGAGATTGCGCATTACGGCGACCGGACGGGCTATCGACGATGGAATCTCGGCCTGCACGCCACGGACTTCGCAATCGGCCCGCTTAGCCTGCGTGCCGGCGCGGGTTGGCAATTTGAAGCGGAAACGAAGAGAGCCGCGCCCTATCTCAGCTTGGCCGGCTGGATCTCGCTCTGATTCGGCAAGGGCTCTCGGCTATGCTGCCGGGTCTTCAGGTCAGGCTTCATCCGGCGAGGCACATCCCGAATTCTCACGTCGCAGCCTCGGGCGTGGCGAGGCGGAGCAGAGGTCATGAAATTCGCCTTCGCGGGGATCGATTTTCTCGGCGGCGTGTTCGACGGCCTGATCGAGGCCGGCTGGGAACCGGTCAAACTGTTTACCCGCCCCTGCGACGGCATCTACGACCATAACGAGGTCGTGGTTGCGCGGGCGCGGCAGCGCCGGCTTCCGATCCAATTGTCGCGCCTCAAAGTCGAGGATCTCGACGCCCTGCACCGCTTGCATGGCCGGGACTGGGCACTCGTCGTCGCGGGCTACCCCTGGCTGGTGACCGGCTGGCATGGGCTCTGCCGCCATGCGCTCAACCTACACCCTTCGCCCTTGCCGACGGGGCGAGGCCCCTATCCACTCTTCCGCGCAATCCTCGAATCTTACGAGAGCTGGGGCGTCACGGCGCATGTGCTGTCGAGCGGTTTCGACACCGGGGACATCCTCGCCCAGGATGTCTTTCCGCTCACGCAGACCGAGACGCACGAGAGCCTGCTGTCGAAATGCCAGATGGCGGCAAAGCGCCTCGCCAAGGGGCCGATCGGCCGGGAGATCGGCACGCGCTGGAGAAACCCGGAACCGCAGGGAGACGGAAGCTACTGGCCGCGCACCACCGATGCGGAGCGCCAACTCGATTTCGGCAAGGATGTCGCCACGGTCTTGCGAAAGGTCCGCGCGTTCGGTGCGATCGAAACCATCGCCCGGCTCGGCGAGAACCGTATCCATGTCGCCGCGGCCGAGGGGTGGACCGAGAGCCACCGCCATGCGCCGGGCACGGTGGTGCACCGCCACCGACGGATCGTCATCGTCGCCGCGCGCGACGGCTACGTTCAGTTGACGCGCTGGAGCCCCGTGCCGCTGACCGAAGTCGCTCAGATCGGACGCTGATCCGCTCGACGCCTCAACCTGGCGATAGACTTCCGAGCGCATCCGGCGTGTCGACATCGAATTCGATCGCCGAATCTGCGGGCAGTTCCACAACATCGTCGAGGCGAGCGAGCAGCTTTCCGGCCCCTCGATCGCCCGCCAAGGCGGCAAGCTCCGGCGCCAGCCGGTGGTGGTCGATCAGCACCGGATTGCCGCGCCGGCCGGAATGGACAGGGATCACGGCGCAAGGGGGCGGATCGGCCTTCAGGAAGGCACCGATCAGCGCGTCGAGATGGGACGGCTCGACGCGCGGCATGTCGCCGAGGAGCACGATTGCCGCCCGCGTATCGGCTGGCAGCGCGGCAAGCCCGGCGCGCAGCGAGGTCGAAAGTCCTGATGCATAATCGGGATTCTCGACGAAGATGAAGCCAAGCCCATCAAGCGCAACACGCACGTGATCCGCATGCGCGCCGAGCACGGCGACGAGCGGACGAGCGGACGAGGCTGCGGCCGCCTCGGCGGCATGCCGGACGAGCGGTTTTCCGTCCAGCAGCGCGAGGAGCTTGGGCTGCGGGCCGAAACGAGACCCCTGCCCCGCCGCAAGCAGCACGGCGCCGATCGGCGCGTCGGCGTGCTCGTTCATCTCGATTGCAGGCCGCGAGCGGTCGACGCGACGGGCTGGCGCAAAGCCGCGACCAATTCGGCGAGGATCGAGATCGCGATCTCGGCCGGTGAAACCGCACCGATCGGCAATCCGATCGGAGCGCGGATCCGAGCGATCGCCCCCTCCGGCAGGCCAGCCTGCCTCAACCGCTCGATCCGCCGCGCATGCGTCCTTCGGGACCCGAGCGCTCCGACATAGAAGCACTCGGCACGCAAGGCCGCGATCAGGGCTGGATCATCGATCTTCGGATCATGGGTCAGCGCCGCGAGCGCCGTGAACCGATCGAGACCGTCCAAAGCGGTATCGGGCCATTCCGCGATCAACGCACTTTCGGGAAAGCGCGCCGGCGTGGCGAAAGCGCTGCGCGGATCGATGACCGTCACGTCGAGATCGAGCGCGGCCGCCATCGGCGCGAGCGCCTGGCTGATATGGACGGCGCCGATCAGCATCAGCCGTACGGGGGGCACCTGGACCGTCAGAAAAAGGGCCCGGCCTTCGTGGTCGACGAGACCGCTCTTTCCGGAATGCAGGCGCGCTTCCAGCAGTTCGCGGAGCGGGTCCTGGGCGAAATCCTTCTCCGGAACCAGGCGCTGCCGCCCGTCTGCCGTATCCGTCACCAGGATCGCCGGGCGGCGCGCCGCTCGCTCGGCGTTCAAGGCGGACAGGCTCTCGAGTTTCATGTCGGCGGCCGTTCAATCGAGCCGCTCGACGAAGACGCGGATTCGTCCCCCACAGGACAGGCCGACGCGCCAGGCCGTCTCATCCGCGACGCCGAATTCCAGCACCCGCGGCTGGCCATCCGCGATGGCCTCGAGCCCCGCCGTGATGACCTCGCCTTCGACGCAACCTCCCGAGACCGACCCGAGAAACCGGCTATCCCCGTCGATGACGAGGTGGCTGCCGACCGGGCGCGGCGCCGAGCCCCAGGTTTCAATGACGGTCGCGATGGCGACCTCGCGCCCCTCGCGCCGCCAGGCTTCCGCGTTCCGCAGAATGTCGTCATCGGTTGCGAGCATGGAAGATATCCGAAGCCTCGTGCGGCCCGCCTCACTGGAGAAGTAGGAAGCTGTCGGCCTTCCGCAAAGCAGGCGAAGAGCCGATCCGCTCACCGCATGCATAGCTCGGGCCTGTCGCGATCGGCTGGCGCGCTGCCGATCGGGCTTGCCCTTTGGCATACTGCACGCCAAGCAGGAGGAAGACGCCATGAACACATTCGGTGCGAATCCGACCGACGAAGGCAAGGCGGCGAAAGCGGCCGGCGAACCGATGTCGGTCAATCCCTACCGGGCCGGTTCCCAGGAAAGCGCGGATTGGCTGCATGGATACACAGCCGACGAACGGAAGAAGATGGATCCGGATCGCAAGCTCGGCTAGCGCATTCGCGAGTATCGCGCTGCTGACGCTTTGCGGCGGCGGCGCGGTCGCTCAGACGGCGGCGCCCCTCAAGATCGGCCTCGCCATGCCGATGACCGGTCCCGACGCGGGCTTCGGACAAGGCATGCTGATCGGCGCCGAGCAGGCCATCGCGGATATCAACAAGGCGGGCGGCATCAGCGGCCAGAAGCTGCAACTCGTCATTCAGGACGATGCGAGCGAGCCGAAGCAGGCGATCGTGGCCGCCCGGAAATTCGCCTCGGACGGCGTCCGCTTCGTTATCGGGCATCTGACATCGGGCGCCACGGCCGTCGCATTGCCGATCTACGACGAGGCCGGCATCGTCGCGCTGACGCCGGCCGCCACTTGGGCGCCACTCACGGCACGCGGCGCCTGGAACGTTTTCCGTCTCTGCGGAAACGATGCCCAGCAGGGCGCGCTCGCAGGCAACTGGCTCGCCGATCAGTTCCAGGAATGGCCCGTCGCGATCCTCAACGACAAGACGACGTTCGGACGCGCGCTCGCCGACGAGGCGGCGCGCGTGCTCAAGGCACGCGGCGGGCGCGAGGCCCTGTTCGAGGGCATCGCGCGGGGCGAGAAGGACTTCTCGGCACTCGTTGCGCGCATGAAAGCGGCTCGTATCGAGGCGGTCTTTTACGGCGGTCTCGCGGCCGACGCCGCCCCGCTGATCCGGGCGATGCGCGAGGCCGGAATCGGCGCGCCGCTGATCGGGAGCGATGGTCTCCTCGACAAGGATTTCGCTCAGAACGCCGGACCAGGCGCGGAAGGCACGCTGATGACGCTGGCGTCCGAGCCGCGCAAGCTGCCCGATGCCAAGGGAGCCACCGCCAAGATTGCGCGGACGCCCGAGACTGAGATGTTCTCCTCCCGGACCTATGCGGCCCTGGAAGTTCTGAAAGCCGGCATCGAGGCTGCGAAATCGACCGACGGGCGCAAGGTCGCCGAGGCGCTGCACGGCGGCAGGCTTATCCCGACCTTCATCGGCGACATCGCCTTCGATGCGAAGGGCGATCTCGCGAAACCTCCCTACACGATCGAGGTCTGGCGCCGGGTACCGGATGGGCGCATCGACTATGCCGGGCACGAAGCTGCGCGCTGACCGCGCGGGCAGACATAGGTTCGAGAATCGATCGCATAGCGGCGAAAGCTGGTCGAGGCCTCGGGCTTCTCCCGCCTTCCCGGTCGATAATCCGAGTCTCCTAGGCGGATTTGCTTGCGTGCTCGGCTCGCGGTGACTAAATCCCGCGCAGGCTCCGGCCTGTTGCGCCTCCGTTTTGATCGGACCCGCTTCGCCGAGCATTCTGCACGAGAGACGAGGATAGGTGTCGCAGCGCCGTGTGCAGGCGGGCCGGCCGGGGACAGGGTGCATGGCGAAAGAAGAGTTGATGCAGTTCGACGGTCTCGTGATCGAGATCCTTCCTGATGCGCGCTACCGCGTGCAACTCGACCAGGGTCACGAGATCGTGGCTTACACGGCGGGCAAGATGAAGAAGAACCGCATCAAGACCCTCGCGGGCGACCGCGTCACCGTCGAGATGTCGCCTTACGACCTCGAAAAGGGCCGGCTGGTGTTCCGCCACAAGGACGAGCGCGCGCCGTCCGGTCCGCGTCCGCCGCAGCGCGGCCAGCAATTCCGCCGCCGCTGAAGCGGTCTCGTTTTTCTTAGGAACCACTCAAACATGGTTTTCGGCGGTTCGTTGCGATTGACGCCGATGCCACACGGTTAGAGAGCGTATCTCCGTTTCGGCGCATCTCGATGGATGCGCATTCGAACGAGAGCGCTCTTGATCACCTTTCTTCGCCGCCTCCTCGCCCTCGCTGTCGCGGCGCCCTTGCTCGGCGGCTCTCTGGCAGCGTCGCCCATCGACGATGCTCGGCTGCTCGCGGCCGATTCCGACGCGGCCGATTGGCTCCTGCCCGGCCGCGACTACACGAACCAGCGCTTCTCGCCGCTCGACGGCATCAACGCGACGAACGTCAAGCGCCTCGTTCCGAAATGGATCTACCAGACCGGAACCGCCGCGACCTTCCAGACCACGCCGCTCGTCTCTGATGGCGTAATGTATCTGTCGGCCCCGTTCTCGCACGTGATGGCCGTCGACGCGCGGACCGGCCGCGAGATCTGGCGCTACGAGCACAAGGCCAAGACCAAGAAACTCTGTTGCGGGCCAGCCAATCGCGGCGTCGGGCTTGGCTACGGCAAGGTCTTCGTCGCGACGGTCGATGCCCGCCTCGTCGCGCTCGATCAGGCGACCGGCAAGGTCGTGTGGGACAGCCCGCTGTCCGATTCCGCGGAAGTCTCGGGGCCGAGCGAAGATCGCTCCGCCCTGACGGGCGCCGATCCGACGCTGAAGGGCGCGGTCTCGGGCGCGACGGGAATCGGCGCGAATTCCGCTCCGCTGGTCTTCGACGGCAAGGTCATCGTCGGCATTACCGGCGTCGGCTACGGCCTGCATCTCGATTCGAACCGGCCCGGCGCTCCGCTCGGCGCAGTGATCGGCGTTGCAGGCCGCTACGGAAGACCGGGCTTCCTCGCCGCCTTCGATGCGCAGACCGGTCACCCGGTCTGGCAGTTCGACACGACCCGACAGGATTGGGAGGGTAGCTTCGTCGAGAAGACTGCTTATGGCGTGCCGATGCATCGCGATGTCGCCGCCGAGAAGGCGGCAGCCGCAACCCATAAGGATGCGTGGCGCTTCGGCGGCGGCTCGATCTGGCATGCGCCTGCCCTCGATCCGGCGAGCGGCCTGCTCTTCTTCGGCATCGGCAACCCCTCGCCGCAGGTCGCAGGCGAGAGCCGGCCAGGCGACAATCTCTACACTTCCTCGCTCGTCGCGGTCGATGCGCGCACAGGCGCGATCGTCTGGCATTACCAGCAGGTACCGCACGATCTCTGGGGTTACGACGTCGCGAGCCCGCCTGTGCTGTTCGATCTCGATGTCGCGGGCAAGAAGGTCCCAGTCGTCGGTCAGGCCAGCAAGATCGGCTGGTATTTCGTACATGAGCGCGCGACTGGGAAGTTGCTGTTCAAGTCCGATCCGTTCGTGCCGCAATCGAACCTGTTCCAGCAGCCGACCCCCGAGGGCACGGTGATCGCGCCGGGTGTCGGCGGCGGCGTGAACTGGTCGCCGACTTCGGTCGATCAGGCCTCGGGCATCGCCTATCTCGCGGCGATGCATTGGCCGGCGACCTATCGCTCGCAGGTCGTCCCTGCGACCGAGGGCAAGCCGGAACTGCACTATTTCAACATCGAGCCGGCCGCGCAGGGCATGTACGGCCTGCTCACCGCGATTAATCTCAAGGGAAGCGGCAAGATCCTCTGGCAGCAGCGCCTTCCCGAGCCACTGGTCGGCGGCGTGCTCGCGACCAAGGGCGGCCTCGTCTTCTCCGGCGAGGGCAACGGCGAATTCTCCGCCTTCGATGCCAAGAGCGGCGAGAAGCTGTGGCAGTTCCAATGCGGTGCCGGCGTCAATGCGCCACCGATCAGCTTCACCGTCGATGGCAAGCAGATGATCGCGGTCGCCGCTGGCGGCAATCAGCTCTGGGGTTTTCGCCAGGGCGGCGCGGTGATCGTGTTCGGGCTGCCCGACTAGGGTTTTGCCCTCGCCGCGTGAGCGGCGTCAATCGCGTCAATCAGTATGCTGGACGCACCTTCCTTGCGCAGCACTTCGGTCGGGATCGCCACAGCGTCGGCGCAGGCCTGGGCGACATGCGCGAGGTCGAATTCCAGGACGAGTCCACCTTGCTTGGCGTCGGGCCAAACCATCATAGCCGGCGGATTGCCGTCATAGGTCTCGGCGACGGCCTCACGGCATTCCTTGTCGGGATCGTCCTTCTCGGTGCGCGTGTCCGGGCGATAGCGCTCGAGATAGAGCGCGTGCAGCCGCTTCGAGGCGAGCGTCACGATCTTCGAGCCGTCTGCCTGTTCGGCGAGCGCGACTTTGCCGGTAAGCGCGGCCGGAAGGAGGCTCGTCCAGTCGACGGGTGCGCCCGAGACAAGATCGTAGACGATCGACCAGGTGCTCACGTTGGGATGGGCACCTCCGCAATAGGTGTTGTCGGTCACGGCATAGCTGAGGAAGCGCGGGCCGCGCATCGCGGCGTCGATTGAGCGCTCCCAGGATGAATCCTTGCCGCCATCGGTCCGGCATTCATCGGCCGCCTTGCGGACCTTGGCGTCGAGCTTGCGCAGGGCCGCATTGATCCCGGTTTCAGCCGCGTCGGCCGGGTCGGCGATCGGCGGCATCGCGGAAAGGTCCCTGGCGAGATCGGGCGGCACCGTGAGACGCACCGGACGATCGGCGGCGATGGCCCGTGCCAGCAGAATCGCGGAAAGCGACAGGGCGAGTGAGGCCGTCCGGAAGCGGATCATGGTTTAGATTGCGGTGGCTCAGGCGACGCAGCTCTTCACGATATAGGGCCATCTCGGGCGGCAGGTCGGTGCCTTGGGTGCGAGCGGCGCGTTTTCCGTGACGCCTGCGGGAGTAGCTTGAGCGCGCCCCGAAACGACCGCCGCCTCGGCAGCCTGAACCGCCAGCATTGCGCCCGCTACCGACAGGGCCAATCCAACCAGCAGGATCTTCAGATATTCGCGCATCGATCGACTCCGGCGACCCGTGTCGATCACCATGGGAGGGACCTTAACCATATGAGTTCCCTCACAGCCGTGCGCCAGAACACATCCGCGAGCGGCGCTCGCTCAGCGCGGCGTCGGGCGCAGCACCCCATCCGCATCGCGGACAAGCGGCGCAGACTGGCGCGGCAGCGGCGCGCCGGGTGCTTGCGCGATCGTGACACCATGCGGCCAATCCGTTGGGGCGATGGCGACGTAGCGGGCAAGGCCCCCAGTGCCGCCGAGGGGCTTGGCGAACCCGATCGTCACAAGCGCCCCGGCCTCCGGCACGAGATCGAGATTGGCGACGCCTTCGGCCTGCGCGAAATCGTGCGTGAGCAGCCAGGTCTCGCCTTCGAGATTGGGGGTCGTGTCGGTATCGAGCGGCTCGTGGCCATGCATCAGGATCTTGCGATCGAGATGCAGCAGCTTGAGCGCGTCGAGGCTGACGCCCGGATGCGGCTTGCTCGCAAAACGCGCCGGGTCGTTCCAGAGCTTCGACCAGTCGGAGCGCACGAACACCACCGCCCCTTCCGGGATCCGCCCGTGCCGCGCCTCCCACGCGAGCACATCCGCGACGGTCAAGTGGTAGCCCGGATCGGCGACGACTTTCGCGCTGATGTCGATGACGGCGAGCGGCCGGATCGCCAGCGTCGGCGGCAAGTCGCTGATGGTGGCGCCGAGGGCATGGAAGTGCGCGGGCGGATCGAGCTGCGTGCCGAGTTGGTCGGTCGGCAGCGTGTAGGCGGAGGCGATGAAGCCATGCGGATCGTATGCGAAGGCCTCTCCTGACGCGATGAAGCCGGGAACGTCGATCGCGGCTTTGGCGGGACCGAAGACCGGCTGGCCGAAGCCGTTCCAGATCGGCTGTTTCGGGTGAAAAGCGTGGGTGAGGTCGATGTATTTCGCCTGTTTCAGCGTCGTTTCGTAGGCCTTCCAAAGGGGGAGTTCCGCGGCTTTCGTAGACGCGAGATGTGCCGCGAACAGGAGCGGGACTGAAACCACGCCGCTCGTCGACCGTCTCAGAATCGTGCGCCAATTCCCTCCCCCCTTTGCGGGGGAGGGTGGCCCTCGCGTCAGCGAGGGTCGGGAGAGGGGAACGCCCTTTCCGGAAGCGTCGCTCCCCTCTCCCGACCCGCTTCGCGGGCCACCCTCTCCCGCAGAGGGGAGAGGGAAGGCTGCGCTATGTCTGGAATTGCGCGCCATCCTCTTCGGCCGCTCTCGCGGCTCCCCTGCCCTACTTCCCAAACCGCTCGAATTTCGGAAAGCTGCGCGTCATCAGCGTGCCTGCCTCGGCCCGGTGGCCGAGCCATTTTTCGAGGACCTGCGCGTTGGCGAGCCGGGCCGCGCCACCGGCCTCGCGCCAGGGCAGGCCCTCGGCCAGAGTGAAAACGTAAGCCTCGATGAGGCGGCTCTGCCGGCAGCGCTGCAGCCGCACGCCTTTGCCGCGGGCAAGGTCGGGCAATTCGGAGAGCGGAAACACCAGCATCAGCTTGTCGGAGGAGCAGACCGCGACGTGGTCGCCCTCGGCCGGCACCAGCACGGTCGCGGTGACGCCCTCGTCGACGCCCAAAATGCCTTTTCCCTTGCGTGTATTGGCGACGACTGAATCAGTTGGCGCGATGAAGCCACGCCCATCCGAGCCGGCGATCAGGAGTTTCGACTCCGGCTTGTAGGGCAGAGCCGCAACGATCTCCGTGCCGTCGTCGAGATCGACCATCAGACGGATTGGATCGCCGAAGCCGCGGCCGCCCGGGAGCTTGGCGGCTTCGATCGTGAAGACCTTTCCATTCGAGGCGAGCAGCAGGATCTTGGCCGTTGTCTCGCTCGGAAAGGCGACTTTCAGCGCGTCGTCGCCCTTGAACGACACGGTCGAGAGATCGGCGACATGGCCCTTCAGCGCCCGGATCCAGCCCTTCTGCGAGACGATCACCGTCACCGGCTCGCGCTCGACCATCACTTGCGTGAAATCGATCCCCGCGGTGTCCGGCGGGTTCTCCAGGGTGGTGCGGCGCTTGCCCAGCTTGGTGTCCGGCCCAAAGGTCTTCTTGACGGCACGGATCTGCTTGGTGATCTCGCCCCATTGCAGCTTTTCGGAATCGAGTAGCGCCTCGATCCCCTCTTTCTCCTTGGTCAGCCCATCGAATTCGCGCCGCAGTTCCATCTCCTCGAGCTTGCGCAAGGAGCGCAGCCGCGTGTCGAGTATGGCGTTGGCCTGGATCTCGGTGAGTTCGAAGCGCTTCATCAGCGCGGGCTTGGCCTCGTCCTCCTCGCGGATGATGCGGATGACCTCGTCGAGATCGAGATAGACGATCAGCAACCCGCCGAGGATTTCGAGCCGGCGCTCGATCTGGCCGAGCCGGAAGCGTGAGCGCCTTTGCAGCACGACGCGGCGATGGTCGATCCATTCGCGCAAGGCTTCGGCGAGCCCGATCACGCGCGGCACCAGGCCGCCGACCAGCACGTTCATGTTGAGCGGAATGCGCGCTTCGAGCTCGGTGAGCCGGAAGAGCGACTCCATCAGGATGACCGGATCGACGTTGCGGGCGCGCGGCTCGAGCACGACGCGCACATCCTCGGCGGATTCATCGCGCACATCGGCGAGCAGCGGCAGCTTCCGCTCCTGGAGCAGTTCGGCCATCTTCTCGATGAGCCGCGATTTCGGGACGCCGTAGGGGATCTCGGTGACGACGATGTTCCAGGTGCCGCGGCCCAGGTCTTCCTTCGCCCAGCGCGCCCTCACGCGAAAGCCGCCGCGCCCAGTGCGATAGGCTTCGCGGATCGTCGCTTGAGAATCGATCAGGATGCCGCCGGTCGGGAAATCCGGCCCCTGCACGAAGCTGCAGAGCTGTTCGGACGTCGCCTCGCGATTCTGGATCAGGTAGAGCGCCGCATCGCAGAGTTCGGCCGCGTTGTGCGGCGGGATCGAGGTCGCCATGCCGACCGCGATGCCCTGCGAGCCATTGGCCAGCAGGTTCGGAAAGGCCGCCGGCAGCACGACCGGCTCTTCCTTCTCGCCATTATAGGAGGGTCGGAAATCGACCGTGTCTTCGTCGATCCCATCGAGCAGCAGTCGGGCGACCTCGGTGAGCCGCGCCTCGGTGTAGCGATAGGCCGCGGGTCCATCGCCATCGATGTTCCCGAAATTGCCCTGGCCGTCGACCAGCGGATAGCGCTGCGCAAAATCCTGGCTCAGTCGCACGAGGGCGTCGTAGATCGCCTGATCGCCGTGCGGGTGGAAATCGCCCATCACGTCGCCGACGATCTTCGCGCATTTCTTGAAGGCGGTATTCGGGTCGAGCCGAAGCAAGCGCATGCCGTAAAGGATGCGCCGGTGCACCGGTTTCAGCCCGTCGCGCGCGTCGGGTAGCGCGCGGTGCATGATCGTCGAGAGCGCATAGGCGAGGTAGCGCTCTTCCAGCGCCGATTTCAGCTCGACACTCTCGATCCCATCACCGCCCGGCGGGTCGGCCAATTCGGCCATTCGTCAGTCCTTCATCCGCTTTACGCTGCCGCGAGAACCTCGCTCTGCTCTCCTCCCCCTTGCGGGGAGGAGTTGGAGGTGGAGGTGTTTCCAGATGTGGCGCAGGCGTTGCCTTCTGCGGGACCCCCACCCTCGATCCTTCCCCGCAAGGGGCAAGGAAGTACGCCTCCAGTCAATCATCTACACCTTCCTGAGAACATAACACGAACATCATGCTGCCGTCTCGGTTCCGAGCGCGATGAAGCGCGCGCGTTCCTCGGGTGGCGCGATGGCGCGCGGCCCCCAGAGATGAGCACTCAGAAAGAATCCGGTCAGAGCGAAACCCTCGCGGATCGCCGTCTCGTCCGGCTCGACGATCGGCCTATCGCGAACGCGCTCGCACAGGAAAGCGGGAAGGCGCAACAGTTTGTCGCGAAACGGTTCTCCGGCCCCGGCGCTAACGGCGCGTCCGCTCTTTGGCGAGACATAGGCGAGGTCGGTCTTCGACCCCGTCGCCGCGCAAGCCGTGAGGTCGAGACCGAAGCCGAGTTCGACGAGGAGCGCCAGTTCGAACCGCACCATCAGGGCCGGCGCCACGCCGCGATCGTGAAGATGCGCGACGAGCACCTGGGCGGCATCGTAGAGGCCGACATGCGGGTCACGCTCGGGCAGCAGGCGCAGCAGAGCCGCCATATGGCCGATGCCGTAGAGTGCCAGAGCCGAGTCCATCAGCCGCGCCGCGACGAGTTCGGCCGGCTCGACCTGGTAGCTGCCGAGCGCCTCGTCGAGCCGCGAGCGCCAGGTTGCGTGCAGGGTATTGCCGGGCTGGAGCATCGGCTGCATCCGGCGCGAGCGGCCGCCATGGACGAGCCCGAGATGGCGGCCGTGCTCGGCGGTCATCAATTCGAGGATGATCCCGGTCTCGCCATGCTTGCGCAGGCCGAGCACCAGCCCGTCATCGGTCCATTGCATGGGGAACCCATAGCGAGTCCCGAGCCCACCGCGCTACGGAACTCCTGCGCCCGCCCTGCCCTTCCGCCCACGGATTTGGCGTGGATTGTGCTGCACCGGCACTACCCGTTCGAGGCGAGCCTCTCTAACCCCTTGGGGGATACGGAGGCGAAGACCATGCCCGGCCTGTGGCCATCCCTCATGCTCATTGGCTTGGCGTTCCTCGCGGGTGGCTGCACGACGCCCGAATCCCGTCCGAATGCTTCCGCGCCCGCCGGCACGATCCGCGAGCGCGTCGCGGCGCTCGCGCTGCGGCAAACCGATTTCGGATCGATCTCGCTGATCCCGGTCCGGTTCGAGCACAGCCGCCTCGCCGGGCCGATCGAAGAGAAAGGCCGAACCTTCTATTGCGTCTCCGCCCGCATGCTGGGCCGAACCTTCGGCAAGCCCGAGCGGCCGAAGGTCGTGATCGAGGATGCCGGCGGCGTGCTAAGGGTCGTCGACGAGGGCGAGATCTGCGAGGGCCAGCGGACGGAGCCGTTTCCGGAGCTGGAGGCGGCCAGCACCAGACGGTCTTAGCGATACTGTGCGATCACGGCGGATCGGGTCGCGTTTCTCAGTCAGTGTTGGGGCGCATTCCCCGACCCCGAACCACGTCCACTTCGTTGGCGCGCTCTAGTTTTTTCCGTAGACCAGCTTCTGGAACTTGGCCTGCGCCTCCTGCATCGCCTGCTGGTTCGATTGGAGGTCCTCGAGCTTGGCGTTCAATTCGTCCTGCACCTTGCGGTCGGTGACCTGCGCGCTCGCGCCCGACACCTTCACCTTCGCCTTGTTTGCCTCGAGGTAGTCGGCGAGCCCGAGCGCCTTCGCGAAGACGGTGTCGGCCACAGGCACGACCTGCCGGAAGGTCGTCGCCGTGTCGGTGATCAGGCGCGTATAGGCGTTATCGTAGACGGTTTTCAGGTCCGGTGGCTGCACGAGCTTGGCATGAGCAGCATCCGCCTCGGAGACCGCGCCGTCGAGTGCTGCGGACATCGACGCGAGCGTGGTGCGGGCGGTCTCGATGTCGCTGCGCCGCTTTAAGAGATCGCCGAGCGAGCGGATCGCCCCGCCCTGCACAGCCGCATTGAGCTTGGGCGAAATGGAGGTGTTCATTGCCTCGTTGAATTTGGTGATCACCGCGTAGTGGTCAGCATAAGGCCCGAACGCCGTTCGGTTCTCCGGGGTGAGCTGCGGCACGTGGATGCCGGGCTTGTCGATGATCCGGGTCTGCAGGAACTCGGCGAACGCCTTGCGCTGGTCCGCCTCCGGGTCGCCGCAGGCGGAGAGCGCGACAGTGAACGCAAGTGCCAAACCCGCAATGAATCGTGACCACCCCATACGATCGCTCTCCGCTCGAATTGGGCGAGCCATAGGACAGATCGGGGAAAGGATCACCCCACTGGCCCTCGCAAATCGGCTCGGTACGGTACCCAGGCCTGGGCGAGATCTGTAAGGGCGAGCACACCGAGCCGTTTCCGGAACTGGAGGCGGCCGGACGCGGCAGAGCAACGGAAAAACCCTCTCCCCTCTGCGGGAGAGGGTGGCCCTTGCGTAAGCGAGGGTCGGGAGAGGGGAAGCGCGACATTTCCGGAGATGCCTGAGCCGACCTCTCTCCCGCCTGCTTCGCAGGCACCCTCCCCCCTCAGAGGGGGAGGGTTCCGCGTCGCTCCCAACTCACCTCGACCTCACGTTCGTCGCCATCGAGCAATCCCCCCTCCCGCGCGTCATCGGGCCGCGCAGGCAGCCCGGTTCCCTCGACGCATCTTGCGCGGTCTGCGACACAGCGCCTGTGACCCCCCCAATGGCAGGAATCAGCCAATTCAGGGAATCGACCGACGGATGATGGGACGATCGACGATCGCCTTCGTCACGCATTTGCTGGCTCTCCTCGCGATGCCGATGGCCATGGCGGGGACCTACGCTCCCGAAGCGTTCTTCACCCAATCCGAGACCTTCACTTTGCCCGATGGGCGGCTCGGCGAGATGCGGCAAGTCCGCCGAGCCGATATCCTGCCCGGCCCGGATCTGCTGCTGGTTCTCGACGGCGAGAGCCGCGTTCTCGCGAAGAGCCCCACGGCCAATGCATTGACGATCGTCTGCTCGGGCACGCCACGCGCCTGCCACGGCTACGACCACGACAAGGGCGAGTTGCTGCTGATCGACCCTGCCGGTTTCCAGCCTGACGACGCCAAGGTTCCGGCTTTCACGGAGACCGACCGCAAGCTCATTGGTCCCTTCGCCCAAGGCAGCCAAAGCTGGGGATTCGAGGCGCGTGCCCCGACGCTCAGTGAACGCATTCAGGCGGAATGGGCCCATGCCCGGCTGCATGCGGGCGTCCACGCCCTTTCGCTGGCTCTCGGCGCGCTGCTCGTGATGCTGATCGCCGTCAAAATCGGTCCACCGAAGAGACGGACATGGCCACGCCTCGGTCTGTGGGCCCTCAGCATCGCCCTGCGCCTCGCCGCGGCAGGCTACATCCTGATGATCCTCGCGGCCTGGCTGATCCTCGGAGGATTCAGCTGGATCTCCGTGCTGGCCTGCACGGCATTCGGGGCAGGCGCCGCGCTGATCCCGCTTCTCCTCTTCTGGTCGAGACGGCCGAAACCGGCGGCAATCGGCTGACGCGGGGCATCCGAGTGCGAAACTTGCCTCCTTTTTCAACGAGCTGAACGCGTGCGGGTCTTCAGGTCACCTCCACCTGCACCGCCCTCAGCGCGCCTGCAATCTGCGGGGTCGCCGGATACTTGCCCGGCAGCTTCACATCGACCTCGCCACTACCGAGGATGAGAATCAGCGGTGCCAAGTTCAATTTATTTATATTGTGCAGCGGATCGCTGACGCTGCATGCATGATCACACCAATTGAAAGACCACGCGTCGCCGATGTACGAAAACTATGAAATATTGTGTTTAGCCTTTGCAGCATCGATTGCCGCTTGTATCTGTTTGGATACTCCCGGATCGCTTGAAGTGCCTTTTGGCACTTGCACGTTAGCAAGAAACCAATTGGCAAGCTCAACACCTTCTTTGGCCCACTGAGAATCATCACTTTCAAGGGGATCAAGAATACGGCGTATAATAGCAGGATTACTAAACGAAATTCCGGCTTGAATTGACTCGTGCGCGTAGTCGCTGGGAGCGAATTCAAAATTAAGATTAAGCGCGGCAAACCGCGTTGGAGACTGCTCTTTAGCGCTGACGAGTTTGTCAAGCGGCAATAACAGATCGCCTGGATATTTCGGATGTTTGATGAGCAAATCACGGTTAGTGAGCGCAAGCTGATCAGGCTGCTCATTTGGAAAGGCACACTCATCCAAATCACATATGAGTCGTCTAATTTTAAATACCATTGTGTCTAACATGTGAATATCTTCACTTGGCGCGATGTATCCATAGGTTAGATAGCGATTATTAGCATTGCCATTCTCTAACAAATGCTCTATAAATTGTTCTGGCGTCTGATCAGTCCAAAAACGGTCATCAAGATTAGAAGGCTTGACTAAATTGCTTGGCAAAAGTTGTCCGGCAAGAATTTTCACATCCGCATAGAGCCGAACGATGTCGTGACTATAACGATTTCCATCAGTTTGGCTATTCTTTGAAGATTTCCCATTTAAGAGCAAAACAGCCTTGAGATACTTCTCCAGAGCGTGAACAGAAAGCCAAAGAAAATCAGTGTTAAAATGATTTATTGCACACCAACGCGCTGTCACGTAATTCTCATCGACAGTACGAACGAATAATTCGCACACCAAGCTGTGTTTACTTGCCGTCAAATTCATAGTATGTTCTCATAATACTATATTGACACCGTTTATAAGCAATCTTCTTCGAAGAGGCGATACGCGTCAGACTTGATAGCTAACTCACCTCCACCTGCACCACCCCCGGCACGGCCCGCAGCGCGCCCGCGATCTGCGGCGTTGCCTGATATTTTCCAGGAAGCTTCACCTCGACCTCGCGCTCGCCGCCATCGAGGATGAGGATCAGCGAGACCTCGCCCTCCCCGCGCATGGTCAGGCGCTGTTGCACCGAGCCGATCGGGCGCTCGTCGCGCAGGAAGATGCGCATGCCCTTCTGGTGACATCCTCGCCCTCGAGGCTCGCCTGCAGGGTCAGCACCAGCGGGCGGCCGGGCTCTAGGATGTCTCGAAAATGCGAGAGCCCCTCGGAGAAGATGATCGCCTCGAAATGGCCGGTACGGTCGGAGAGCGTCACGACGCCGAGCTTGCCGCCGCTCTTGGTCCGCCGCTCCGAGCGGTCGAGCACCGAGGCCGCGACCTTGCCGAAGCCGCCACCATTGGCGCGCACCATCCGGCAGAACTCGGCCCAGGATTGCACGCGCAGCTTCTCCAACAGGCCGCCATATTCGTCGAGCGGGTGGCCGGACAGGAAGAAGCCGATCGCGTCGTATTCGCGCTTGAGTTTGTCGGCCATCGGCCAGAGTTCATGAGGCGGGATGCGCAAGGCGACATCCACAGAGGCGACGCCGCCGAACATGTCGGTGATGCCGCTGCCCTCGGCCTCGGCTGCGCCCTGCGCCAGCTTCATCATCGGCTCGATCGCGGCAAAGGCGGTGGCTCGCTCCGGCTCGATGGAATCGAGCGCGCCGGCACAGATCAGGCTCTCCAGCGTGCGCCTGTTGACCCGGCGCGGATCAAGCCGCCTTGCGAGACAGGCGAGATCCGCGAAGGGGCGATCGGCCCGCGCCTCGACAAGCGACTCGACCGCCGAGCGGCCGACGCCCTTGATCGCGGCAAGCGCATAGCGGATGCGGCCCTCATGCACCGCGAAGCTCACTCCGGAGGTGTTGATCGAAGGCGGCTCGACGATGATGCCGAGCCTCTGCGCGTCCTGGCGGAATTCGGCGAGCTTGTCGGTGACGTCGATATCGAGCGTCATCGCCGCCGCGAGGAATTCGACCGGGTAATTCGCCTTGAGATAGGCGGTCTGGTAGGTCAGCAGCGCGTAGGCCGCGGCGTGGCTCTTGTTGAAGCCGTAATCGGCGAATTTGGCGAGCAGGTCGAAGATCTCGTTCGCCTTGGCCTCACTCAATCCGCGCTCGATGCAGCCCCGCACGAAGCGCTCGCGCTGCGCGTCCATCTCCGAACGGATCTTCTTGCCCATCGCGCGGCGGAGCATGTCGGCTTCGCCGAGCGTGTAGCCGGCGAGAACCTTGGCGATCTCCATCACCTGCTCCTGGTAGACGATGATGCCGAAGGTTTCCTTCAGCATCGGCTCCAGGGTCGGGTGCGGATACCAGTCGGCCTCGTTGCCGGCATCGCGCCCGAGCTTGCGCTCGCAATAGACCGGGATGTTCGCCATCGGGCCCGGCCGGTAGAGCGCGACCAGGGCGATGATGTCCTCGAAACGGTCGGCCTGCATCTCGCAGAGCGCCTTGCGCATGCCGGCCGATTCCACCTGGAACACGCCGACGGTCTCGCCGCGCTTCATCGGCTCGTAGGTCTTCGGATCGTCGAGCGGCAGTGAGGCGAGGTCGATCTCGATGCCGCGCCGCTTCAGGAGGTCCGTGCAGCAGCGCAGCATCGTGAGGGTCTTCAAACCCAAAAAATCGAACTTCACGAGGCCGGCCTGCTCGACCCATTTCATGTTGAACTGGGTCACGCGCATGCCGGTCTTCGGATCGCGGTAGAGCGGCACCAGCTCTTCCAGTGGCCGGTCGCCGATCACCACGCCGGCCGCATGGGTCGAGGCGTGGCGGTGCAGGCCTTCCAGCTTCTTGGCGATCTCCATGAGCCGCGCGACGATCGGCTCTTCTTCGATCGCCGCCTGCAGCTTCGGCTCACCCTCGATCGCCTGGGCGAGCGTGACAGGGTTGGCCGGGTTCTGAGGCACGAGCTTGGTCAGCTTGTCGACCTGCCCATAGGGCATCTCCAGCACGCGCCCGACATCGCGCAGGACACCGCGTGCGAGCAGCGTACCGAAGGTGATGATCTGCGCGACCTGCCGCTCGCCGTAGCGGGCCTGGACGTAGTTGATGACGCGCTCGCGGCCCTCGACGCAGAAATCGATGTCGAAATCCGGCATCGAGACGCGCTCTGGGTTCAGGAAGCGCTCGAAGAGCAAGCCGAAACGGAGCGGGTCGAGATCGGTGATGAGCAGCGACCAGGCGACCACCGAGCCGGCGCCCGAGCCGCGGCCGGGCCCGACCGGAATGTCGTGGTCCTTGGCCCATTTGATGAAGTCGGAGACGATCAAAAAGTAGCCCGGGAACTTCATCTTGACGATGACGTCGAGCTCGAAGGCGAGCCGCGCCCTGTAATCATCCTCGGAGAATCCCGGCGCGGTGCCGTGTTGCTTCAGCCGCAATTCGAGCCCGGCTTCCGCCTGACGGCGCAACTCGGTCGGCTCGTCGGCGGCCACTTCTTTTGGCGCGGTCTCCGCGGCCTCGGCGATCACTTCCGCCATCTGCGGTTCTTCACCGGAGGCGACGCTCGAAAAGTTGGGCAGGATCGGTTTGCGCGTGCGCACGCGGACCGCGCAGCGCATCGCGATCTCGACACTCGAGGCGAGCGCATCCGGAAGGTCGGCGAAGAGCGCGCGCATGTCGTCGCGCGTCGCGAAGGCGTGGCGCGGTGTCAGCCTGCGGCGGCGCTCGTCCGAGACCAGCCTTCCCTCGGCCACTGCGAGCAAAGCGTCATGCGCGTCGTAATCATCGGCCTTGCCGAAGAAGGGTTCGTTCGCCGCGACGATCGAGAGGCCATGCGTGCCGGCAAGCCGAAGCAATTCGCGCTCGATCGAGCGTTCGCCGTCCGAACCATGGCGCTGGATTTCGACATAGAGGCGATCCTCGCCGAACGCCGATTTCAGCGCTTCCAGCCGCGCCAGAACGAGATCATGGCGCCCGGCCGTCAGGCCGGCATCGAGTGGCCCGGTCCGCCCCCCGGTCAGCGCGATCAGGCCGGCATTCTCCTCCCGCAGCGCAGAGAGCGACAGGCACGGCGGCTCGCCGAGCGGGCCGTCGAGATGCGCGCGGCTCGCGAGCCGCAGGAGGTTGCCGTAGCCGGTCTCGTCGGTAGCGAGCAGCACGAGATTGGCCGGGCCGAGCTGCCCGCCCCGTGCCATCGGATCGGGCGTCTCGAAGGCCACGGTGAGCTGAATGCCGGCGATCGGCTGCAGACCGTCCTTGGCCGCCTTCTCCGAGAATTCGAGCGCACCGAACAGGTTGTTGGTGTCGGTCAGCGCCAGAGCCGGCTGCCCATCGGCCACCGCCGCCTTGACGAGATCACCGACCTTCAGCGCGCCTTCGAGCAGCGAATAGGAAGAGTGCACGTGGAGGTGGACGAAGCCGACCTCCTCGATGAGACGCGCCATGGATGGGGACCGGAATCGCTTGTGCCGACGATGCGATGAGTCCGGGCAGGATCCCGGCTCCGGGCCTCGTTGTCGACTGTGCCCGGATCGATTGCCGGCAATTTCCACCGCCCGTGCCCCGACCGCACCAGAGGCGGCCGGCCATCTCAGCGAATGACAGGTTCGCACCGGATTGCCTGTGCATAATTTTGCGGGCGCAGGCAGCATCGCGAAGGCCCGCAGGCTCGCTCAATGAATCGGTGCGAGAGCTACGATCCAGAGCGCGACGGCACTCGCCATCAGCCCGAAAGCGGCGAATTCGACCATGTTCGTCACGAGTGCGTTGCGGATCATCTCGGTTCTCCCTGGGTTGATGGGAGTATCTTTGTTCCTGATTTGTTCTGTGTAAAGGGTGTGGATAGCCCGTTCGCGAACCGGGGTTAACGAGTGGTAAGCGGGGCTGGCGGAGCGGAGCGATCCTCGGCTTCCGTCTTACCGATCGCCCGGAGCAGCAGCAGGGAAGCCGCGGCGAAGACGGGGATCGCGAGCCCGAAATAGGCCGGCCAGCCGACCTCTCCGGCCAGAGCCGGCGCGCCGACCCGCATCGGCATCGCCGCGAAGAAGGCGGCACCGAAGAGCAGGGAATAATCGGTGGCGGCGCGCGGTCCTTGCGCCCAGCGATAGATCATCGTGAAGACCGGCACGCCGAGCCCGCCGCCCGCCACCATGGCGAGCAGGGTCGCCGCGATCGCCAGGTTCGGCAGCCTTGAGGCCATCGCGGCGAGCATCAGCCCTCCGGCCACGATGACGCCGCAAGCGCCGGCGGCGACGACCGGCACCGTCCCGAAGCGCCGCATGAGCCAGCCGGCCGCCAGCGCCATCACGATGTTGATCGCGGGAGAGAGCGTTCCGGTCACCAGACCCACGGTTTCGAGCGGCAGGCCGAGATCGAGCAGCGCGAGGCTGTTGGTGCCTGAGAGCGCGTAGATCGCCGCGAAGCAGAAGCCGATCGTCGCGGCCTGCAGGCCCAGATGTCGGAGGCGGTTGAGCGATCCCGCGTGCCGCTCGACCATCGCCTCGGATCGGCGCAGGCGGCGTTCGGGATAGAATAGCAGGGGCATGAGGCAGAGCAGGTTGAGCCCCGCCACCGTGAGTACGGCGAGGCGCCAGCCGAGTTGCGCATAATGCTCGACGAGGAGCCCGGCCCCAATGATCGCGCCGAGCGAGGCGCCGCAGAACTTGAGGCTCGTCACCAAAGGACGCTGGTCCGAGCCGATCGTCTCGACGACGAGCGCCTCGAGCGCGACATCCATCGTCGCCACGCAGAACGAGGTCGCGATCGCGAGGGCGAACAGGGCTGCGAGCGGCGACAACTCGCCCCCGCTGAGCAGGACGAGCAGCAGGATCGCGAGGCCCTGCATCAGCACGATCCAGCCGATGCGGTGCGGTAGTATCGGGAAGCGAAAGCGATCGACGATCCCCGCCCAGAGGAAGGTCAGCCCGACCGGCAGGTTGATGAGCTGCAAAAGCCCGATCTGCGCCAGTTCGATGCCGCGCGAGCGCAGGATCAGGGGGGCGCCCGCCGTGAGGAAACCGAGCGTCGTGCCGAAGGTGATCGACAGGCAGAAAAACGGTAGGAGCGGCAAAAGCCGAGTCGGCAAGTTCTTTGGAATTGTTTTAAACATTGATCCCGGATCTGTACTCGGCAAACTCGCGCGCGATGCAGCGCTCGCCTTCTCCGGGCCGTAGCGAACTCAAGACGTGCTGGTGTCAACAAGCAAACAGGCCGGTGTTGCAAGAGCGGTACATCGGCTAATCGCATTCCCGTTCCGCGGCGCGTCAGGAAAAACGATGCCCTGACAATGCGTTGAGCTCAGGCTGCGCAGGGCAGCATGCATTTCGGCCTGTTGCAGAAGCGTCACGTATACAAAACCCATTTCGTCGGCGCATTGCCCCACGGCCGAGCTTTCCGTAAGCGTCGACTCACAAAAGCCGAACGACTTCAACATCTTAGTTTTATTCTAAACAGCACCGGGCGCACCCTGAGGCGCGTCCGAATGCGATCGGCTGCGCCCCGTCGAGGAGCCCGTCATGCGTCCGAACACCACCCTGCCCTCCTCCAACACGGTTCGCCGCGCGGCCTTGGCCGGGCTTTCGCTCGTGGCGCTGAGCGTTGCGGCTCCGGCTTTGGCGCAAGGCTCCACTCAGCTCAGCGAGATTTCGGTCGAGGGTGATCGCGTTGGCACCGGTCGCGGTGGCCCGATTCAGGCTGGCGCTGCAAGCATCGCGGCGCGTGCGACCGCAGGCGGCGGCCTGCCCGCGAGCACGATCGTTCGCCCGGGCGAGACGCCGCGCGAGGACCCGAAAGGTGCGGTCGACGGCTATGTCGCCACGCGCTCCTCGACAGCGACCAAGACCAACACGCCGCTCATCGAAACCCCGCAATCGATCTCGGTGGTCGGCCGCCAGCAGATGGACGCGCAGGGCGCGATGACGCTCACGCAGGCGACGCAATATATCGCTGGCATCTATTCCGGCACCTTTGGCAATGATGAGCGCCTCGATTATTTCCTTCTGCGTGGATTCCAGGCGAACGATTATGGTATTTACAGAGATGGGTTGCAATTGATCAATTACGCCTTTGGCGCCTTTAAGGTCGACAATCTCGGCCTTGAGAGAATCGAGGTTTTACGAGGCCCCTCTTCGCTTCTTTTCGGAGCCGGCAGCCCTGGCGGCATGGTCAATCTGATCACCAAGCGGCCAACCTCGCAGCCCTTCGGCTATGTAGAAGTTGGAGGAGGCTCTTTCGATCAGAAATACGCCGCTTTCGACATCGGCGGGCCGGCCGACAATTCAGGACATTGGTTCTATCGGCTGACAGCTGTCGGGCGCCAAGGTGGTAGCCAGATCGATGGTGTGCCAGCGGACCGCGTCTATATCGCGCCGAGCATCACTTATCGGCCGGATGGCGCGACATCCTTCACCGTGTTGTCAAGCTATCAGCAAGACTGGACCGGCGTTACCGCGAACTTCCTCCCCTATTCCGGGACGGTTCGCCCCAATGCGAGTGGACTCATCATCCCGCGCTCGCTCAATGTCGGCGACAGGAACTTCAATACCTTCCAGCGCCAGCAAGCCTTCGTCGGCTACGAGTTTGAGCACGCTATCGACGAAACCTGGACGGTACGTCAGAACTTCCGCTACTCCTTCCTTGATAGCTATCAGAATTCATACATCGGCAACGGCTATGTCGATGCCGCGCAGACACTGCTCAACCGTTACCAGTTCTTGACGACCGCCAAGGTCGGGATGTTCCAGGTCGACAATCAGGCAGAGGCGCGCTTTTCGGACGGCCTGTTCCAGCATGATCTGATCCTCGGCATCGACTACAAGAACTATACGCTGCAGAACAACCAAGGCACCAATTTCGCGGCAAATCCGTTCTATGCGGCGCCGCCGCTAAACTTGCTCAATCCCGTCAATGGCCCGCAATTGGGTCGTCCGCTTCCCTATCTCGTCGAGACCGATAGTTTCACACAACTCGGGCTCTATGCTCAAGATCAGATCAAGCTGACCGACCGCCTGAGCCTGATCGGCGGCTTGCGCTACGACATGGCCGAAACCAGCGTCGACGATAAGCTGAATCCCAACGCGAGCAGCTCTAAAAAGGACAATGCGCTCACCGGGCGCATTGCGATGCTCTACAACTTCGACTTCGGTCTGGCCCCATACGTTGCCTACTCGACCTCTTTCCAACCGCAGGTCGGGAGGGATGCGGCCCTGCCGAACACTCCCTTGTTGAAGCCGGACAAGGGTGAGCAGGTCGAAGTCGGCATCAAGTTCGAACCGATTGGCCAGGGCTACTTCCTGACTGTCGCCGCGTTCGATCTCCTGCGCGACAACCCTCCCATTGCGTTCGGTTTCCAAACCACGCAGCAAGGCGCCATTCGCTCGCGCGGCGTCGAGGCCCAATTCGTCGCCAACATCTTCGACGGCCTCAACGTCGTGGCAGCCGTCACCCACTACGATATCGAATTCACGAAGAGTATCGAGCCACAATATATTGGCAAAGCGCCGACCAATACTCCAGAGACATTCGCGTCGCTTTTCGCAGATTACACCATCCCTGTCGGCGATCTGCGCGGCTTTGGTTTCGGCGGAGGCGTGCGATACGTAGGAAGCTCGTTTGCCGATCGGGACAATACGTTGGTTGTTCCGGAGCGCGTGCTGTTCGATGCCACAGTGCACTACACCTGGGATGGCTGGAGGGCCGCGATCACGGCGTCGAATATAGGAGATCGGCGCTTCGTCTCGTCCTGCCAATCGGTCAATGCCTGCTATTACGGCGAAGCCCGCCGCGTGATGGGCAGCCTCAGCTACAAGTGGTGAGTTGAACTGAGCTCAGCGCGGTCGCAGCCCACGGCGCCGCGCCCTGTGTGGAAAAATCCGCCGGAGGCGTTTGCGATCGGACAGGGGACGCGGGACGCCGCGGAAACCCCTAACTCATCAGCACGAAAACGCGCTGTCGATTTCTCCGGCGGCTCGGGTCTCGTTTCGAGATCCGAGCCGTTTTTGTGTCGCGGCCTCGTCGTCCGGCGGCCAAGCTGGCACCCTCCGACGTGCTTCGCCGGAAGTGCGCAACTCAGATCGATCGCTGTGATGGCACCGCGCGGCTCAGGCGATCATGCCGCCATCGACGACGAGGTCGCTGCCGGTGACGTAGCTGGCTTCGTCCGAAGCCAGGAACAACACGCAGTTCGCGATTTCGTGCGGCTCGGCGAAGCGGCCCATCGGGATGCGCGCCAGGGACCGCCCGGCGAAAGCATCCGCAGCCGCCGGATCGAGCGCGGCCAACGCATCGGACACAAGTTGCGTGCCCGAAAAGCCTGGGCTCACCGTATTCACCCGGATGCCGTAGCCGCTTCTGGCGCAATGGACGGCTGCCGAGCGCATGAACATGCGAACGGCACCTTTGCTGGCATTGTATGCCGGCAGATGCGAGTCACCGACCATGCCTTCGACCGAGGCGATGTGAATGATCGAGCCGCCCTTGCCCTTCATCCGCGCGATGGCGGCTTTCGTGCCGTGATAGATGCCGTTCAGATTGATATTGATCGTGCGATCCCACTCGGCATCGGGGATGTCCTCCACGCTGGCGATCGAACCGACGCCCGCGCTGCAGACCAGGATGTTGACCGGGCCGAAGGCCGTCTCCGCGGCATTGAACGCGCCGACCCAGGCCTTGGAGTCGGTCACGTTCAATCTGTGAAATGCGGCATTCGCGCCGAGCGATCGGGCCGCCGCCTCTCCGTTTTCCGCATCGATATCGGCGATCAGAACCTTCGCGCCTTCGCGCACCAGCGCCTCGGCCGAGGCCAGCCCAAGCCCTTTGGCCGCCCCGGAGACAATGGCAATCTTGTCCTGAATTCTTCCCATTCCGTCCTCCCGTTATTCGCCGGTTCAACCGGTCTCCTCAAACACGTGACCACGCTGTTGGCTGGGCCCGGCCTACATCGAGGCGCCAGGCGCGCCTTCGCCTGCCGGACGGCCTCCATGCCGCTCAGCTGCGATGTCAGTTCGGCGCACGAGGCGAAGCCCGCCGCGCCAGTTGGTGATGATGGCGGATGGCCTTTCGGCAGCGGCCAGCGGGAAAGATTTGTTACGAAGGCGCCGCCGTCGGTCTTGTCATTGCCATTCGCGAAGCCCCCGGCCTCACCCGGACCGCACAGCCCGAGTGCTTGATAAGAAATCAGCGCATTCCGGGCGAAGCTCTCGTGCAGCCCGGCGACAACGATAGTCTTGGATGCGACGCCTCCAACTGCTCATAGACTGACGAGCAGCCGCGGCAGCTCCAAACAGATCTGTCGTGGGTTGCCAGATCACTTCAGGGTCGGTCGTCATTGCCTGAGCTTTGGTGGCGACGCCTGTAGTAGTGCCCCGACGCTTAGAAAGCTCAATTATTGCAGAGACGTGCCGCCGCCGTGCCGTAGCTCTGCGGACAAGCCATTGATCCGTGTCATTCGGCGATAGTGCCGACGACGCATTCTGCTCGGCCCACAACCAGTGCCTCGGCAATAGCCCTGCCGATTGACCGCGCGCCACCCTTTTTGCCCTTCCTCCCGCCCTTCGCATTTCTCCCAGCGAGCTTGGACTCGCCGGGCACGCGACAATTTCCGAAGAATTTATACATCTGTCAAGATATTTTTGTCCAAGCGTCAAGACAAGGGGTTGGAGCGTATCCACGGCGCAGTTCCGGCAATAGGACAGCGAGTAGGGTGACAGTCTTTTGGAGAAGAGGCTGCCATCGCGGCTGACGTTCGACGGCGCTTCTGCCAGGCGTTCAAGTTTTCGGCGCTCGAGCCGATGGCGGCGGGCGAGAATGCGAGCGCGCTGACGCGGGAGCTGACAGCGCGCGAAAGTGGCAATATTCGTGGCGCCGTCGCCAGAATTTCTGCGACGTGATGAAGGTTAGATCTGCACACATGGACTAGAAAGTCAATTGGAGAAAAATAGAAGAGCACGGTAATTTTAAAATCTTTGTTCACATATAATCATAGAAAAATAGATCGTAAGAAATTTACACCAAACTTTATCTATTTTTTTAAATTTGGAATTTGTAATTATGGAAATCTTTTTACTACAATATATCCTCTATTGATCAATTCATTTGTACATTCATCTACTTTTTTCTTTGCTCCTGCTTTGGAGCCACCGATATCGAATGGCTCATAAAAATACATATTTGAACAATGGCCTATTTTCCCGGATTCCGGATTGCGTAATTCCGCGTAAACAATTCCTTCTCCGAGGCAACCTCCGAGCGCCAAAGCGATGAACCCGCCCGCGGCGAGGATCGGAATTCGGGTCACTATGCTTGCTCGATCAAAAAGCAATGTCCGTTCTTCGTACAGAGGTGCGTGCCATGACGCATCTCCAAATTCGATACGGCATTCGACCGCCGACCGGGCGCAGCAATCCACTTCACATTCCGCGTCTCGCGCCGCGCCCTATGACTTACGCTTCCGCCCGTCGGATTTGTCGCGACGCGCGCGGCGCGCCGGCAGTGTCACGCCCGCAAGCATCCCTGAACTGATCCAACCTTGCAGATAGCCGGCGACGCGGCCGGCCGCCGCCTCGGGCTCGGCATAGGTCGCGGCCATCTCGCAGAGCACGCCGAAGGGGATGCCGGCGCTTGCCTCGTCCCACAGCATCGCCTCTTCCACCGCCATGGCGCGGACCTGCGGCACGGAATCCTCACGCCAGACGATGAGGTGCTCGATATTCTTTAAGAGAGCTGCAGCCGGCGGAGGCTCCTCCTCGCTGACGGCCGACCAGATCGCCAGGGCGTTCGTTTTCGCATCGATGCGGCGCACATGCGCCTGTGGCCGGAAGACGAGGCCGGTCCAGGCTTCCGGCGCGATGCGGGTCAGATCGGCAACCGCGAGATCGGCCGCATCCGACGCATCGAAGGTGTCGGAGACGGCGAGCTCCAGGGCCGCGAGTTCGGCCAGAACCGGTTCGGCCGCATAGGGCTCGGTCGCCCGCAAGAAATCGGGAAGCTGCCGCCCGAAGAAGCGCAAAGTCGCGTGCCGGGAGGGATGGGCCGCGAGATAGGCCCGCGCCATCGCCCCGAAGGCCTCCTCGCCGAGCTCAGTCTGGAGCGCCGTGTGCTCGCCCGCCATCACCTCGATGAGGCGAAGGGCATAGCCGTCCCGGTAGACCCGGAACAGCACGTCGCGGGTCTCTTTTGGGCTGTCGAGGATGTCGTCGAGGATAGCCTCGTCGCCCTCCAGGATCGCGCGCTGGAACGCCTCCTGAAGTGCGGCGAAATCCTTCATCAGCGGGAGGCGGTCCGGCCGGGGATGGCGGCATCACCCAAAATCTCGCGCGCGATGGTGCGGGTCTGCTCCATCTCGACGAGCAATTCGTCGAGCGGCGGGATGTTGTCGTCGCGCTCGATGATGGTCGAGACCGGGCCGAAGCGCTTCAGCGCGGCACGATACAGGTCCCAGACATCGTCGCAGACCGGCTGGTCATGCGTGTCGATGATGTGGGTGCCCATATGGCTGTGCCCGGCCATGTGAAACTGCACGACGCGGTCCTTCGGGATGCCTTCGAGGAAGGCATAGGGGTCGTAGCCGTGGTTGAAGGCACTGACATAGACGTTATTCACGTCGAACAGCAGCCAGCAGCCGGTGCGGCGCGAGAGTTCTGCGATGAACTCCCATTCGGTCATCTCGGACCCGGCGAACTGGACATAGGTCGAGACGTTTTCGAGCGTCAGCGCGCGGCCGAGATAATCCTGAACGAGATGGACGCGGGCAACGACGTGATCGAGCGATTCCCGCGTGTAGGGGATCGGCAGCAGGTCGTGCAGGTTCTTGCCGTGCACGCCGGTCCAGCAGAGATGGTCGGAGATCCATTTCGGCTCGACCCGGTCCGCGAGCGCCTTGAGGCTGGCGAGATACTCGTAATCGGGCGAGGCGGTAGAGGCGATCGACAGCGAGACGCCGTGCATCACCACCGGGTAGCGCGCGCGGATCCGGTCGAGGATCTGCAAGGCCGGGCCGCCCGGAACCATGTGGTTCTCGCTGATCACCTCGAACCAGTCGATCGGCGGCTTGCCGTCGAGGATGTCGTCGTAATGCTCGGCGCGCAAGCCGAGGCCGAAGCCGAGGAAGTCCGGTTTCTTCGCGGAAATCGGGGCCGGGGAGCCTCCACCAGGATCGGCTCCTGTCGGACCATGACCCTCGGCCCGAGGCGGTTCTCTGAGCGTCATGGTGTGTGCTCCGAATGATCGCTGCGGGTGCGGCGCGTTTTCACGTCGCACCCAGGGCCGGTCGTTCAGACCGGGTCCGCGCGAGGGGAGATCCCGCATCCGCAGGGGGGCTCGACCGCCCGCATCATCGCGGCGCCGGCATCGCGCAGGAGATGGGATATCGCCTTCGGCCTATGGGCCTCGCGCGCGGCTCGCCGTCAGCGGTGCCCTTTGCAGCCGTGCTTGCCCCTGCTCTTGTGCATGCCTTTGCAGCCATGCTTGCCTTTGTGGACGCCTTTGCAGCCATGCTTGCCCTTGCAGGAATGCATGCCGTGATGGCTCTTGCCCATATGCGCCTCGGCGGCGGGCGCCAGGGCAGCGCCAGCCAGGAAAAGCGTGGCGGCAGCGGCAGCGACGCTCGCACCGGTCTTGGAATTCATCTTCATGGATGTGTCCTCTCTCGAGTGATGCGACCGCATCCGAGAGGGTGCCGGCCCGTTCGATGACCGATCTCCCCTCCCCACGGTCGACCGACGAGCATCGTTCCGGTCAGCCCCGAGCGGGCATCCATGGTGCGCGCCCCCGACAGCCCGATTGTCCTCCCGTCGCCCGTCATTACGAACGGATGGGCCGAGTGGTTTCAGTCTCGCGCGAGAAAAATTCTGCGCAGGCGCGCCGCGCGAGGTTTTCGCTTCCTTGGACGGGGCATGCCGCGAAGCATGTCTCCGATCGAACCGGGCCATCCGCTCGGGATGAGCCTTGCGACAGGAGCGCGTCCGGCAAGGTGGCGAAAAATTCTGCGGAACGCGTAACGTTCTGCGGGCTCCAGACGTATCGGCCTCAGCCCAACCGCACGCCGAAGAGGCCATTCGATGCAACGCTCCCGCTCCAAGACGACGATGCTCGTCCTCTCGCTCGCCGCCGCCCTCGCCTCGAGCGGGATGGCTTTGGCAGCGGAAACCAAGCCCTTCACGCCGGCCGCGCTCGAAGCCGCACAAGCCTCGGGCAAACCGATCCTCGTCGAGGTCTCGGCGCCGTGGTGCCCGGTCTGCAAGGCGCAGAAGCCGATCCTGTCCGGGCTTCTCGCCGATCCGAAATATGCCGATCTCGTCGCGTTCGACATCGATTTCGACAGCCAGAAGGCCGCCTGGAAGAAGCTCGGCGTCAATAGCCAGAGCACGCTGATCGTCTATCGCGGCAGCACCGAGAAGGGCCGCACGGTCGGCGATACCAGCAAGGCCGGCATCCAGGCGCTGATCGACAAGGCACTCTGATCGGTCTCGTCGCGCGCTTTCGGAGGGGCTCACCATGATCGGCACCATCGGTTTCGCTTTCCTGGCGGGAATGCTCTCGATCCTCTCGCCTTGCGTGCTGCCTCTGGTGCCGATCGTGCTCGGCACGGCGGCGAGCGAGCACAAGCTCGGCCCGCTCGCCTTGGCGGCGGGACTTGCCCTCTCCTTCACCGTGATCGGCCTGTTCGTCGCGACGATCGGCTTCGCGATCGGGCTCGACGGTGACGTGTTCCGCACGGCCGGCGCGGTGCTTCTGGTCCTCGTCGGTCTGGTGCTGATGCTGCCGCGGCTCCAGGCCCAGGTCGCGACCGCAGCCGGCCCGGTCGGCAATTGGGCCGAGACGCATTTCGGCGGGTTCGCGACCTCCGGGCTCGGCGGTCAGTTCGGCGTTGGTCTGCTGCTCGGCGCAGCCTGGAGTCCCTGCGTAGGCCCGACGCTCGGTGCCGCTTCACTGCTCGCAGCGCGTGGAGAAAACCTCGGAAGCGTCGCCCTGACCATGCTCGCCTTCGGCATCGGCGCGGCGCTGCCGATGGCTCTGCTCGGCCTCCTCTCACGTCAGGCGCTGATGTCCTGGAAAAGCCGGCTCGCATCGGCCGGCAAAGCCGCGAAGGCGGCGATGGGCGTGCTCCTCGTTGCGCTCGGCCTCCTGGTGCTCACCGGCTTCGACAAGAAGGCCGAAGCCTGGGCGGTGGAGAATTCGCCGGACTGGCTCACGGCGCTGACGACGCGGTATTGAGACTATTGCGAGCGAAGGCTCCCAAAAACACCCGCTCTCATTCCATCGTCTCGACCTTGCCCTCCCGCAGCGTCACCCGGCGATCCATCTTGGCAGCGAGCTCCATGTTGTGGGTCGCGATCAAGGCCGCGAGGCCGGAGGCGCGGACCAGCGAGAGCAGGATACCGAAGACGTGGCCCGAGGTATGCGGGTCGAGATTGCCGGTCGGCTCATCGGCAAGCAGCAATCTAGGGCCATTCGCGACGGCCCGCGCGATGGCGACGCGCTGCTGCTCGCCGCCCGACAGTTCGGCTGGGCGATGAGCGAGACGCTCCTTAAGGCCGAGGAAGCTCAGCAGCTCGGTCGCGCGCGCTTTGGCTTCACTGCTCGACAAGCCGCGGATCAGCTGGGGCATCACCACGTTTTCGAGCGCCGAGAACTCGGGCAACAGGTGGTGGAACTGATAGACGAAGCCCATGGATTCGCGCCGCAGCCGCGTGCGCTCGGCATCGGACATCGCGGCGGTCGGCTGGCCGCCGATATAGACCTCGCCGCCATCGGGCCGCTCTAGCAAGCCGGCCACATGCAGCAAGGTCGATTTGCCGGCGCCCGAGGGCGCGACCAGCGCGACGATCTCGCCCGGCCAGATCGCGAGATCGGCCTTGCGCAGGATTTCGAGCGCCCCCTGCCCCTCTCCATAGCGGCGCTCGACCCCGGCAAAAAACAGGGCCGGCACCGGCGCCGCTTCGGGCGCTTGCATCTCTGACATCGACTTGCCTGGATTCGTCTCGTCGGAAACCGTCTCTGCCGGATCCGTCTCAGCCGTAGCGGAGCGCCTGGACCGGGTCGAGCCGGGCCGCGCGCCAGGAGGGGTAGAGCGTCGCGACGAGCGCGAGCGCGATCGAGGTGATGACGATCACCGTGATCTCGCCGGTATTCATCTCGGCCGGGATCTCGGCAAGGAAGCGCACGGTCGGGTCCCAGGCAGAGGGGAACAGCGTGCGCTGGATTCCCTTGATGTTCATCGTGAACAGCACCCCGAGCACCAGCCCGCACAAGGTGCCGACGATGCCGATCAGGGCTCCGTTGAGCAGGAACACCCGCATGATGGTGCCGGGCGTCGCGCCCATGGTGCGCAGGATCGCGATGTCGCTCGACTTGTCCTTCACCAGGAGGATCAGGCCGGAGATGATGTTCAGCGTCGCGACGATGACGATCAGGTTGAGGATCAGGAACATCACGTTGCGCTCGACCTCGAGCGCACCGAAGAAGGTTCGGTTGCGCTGGCGCCAATCGGTGAGCATCACCGGGCGCTCGGCCGCCATCTCGATGTCACCGCGCATCTCACTGACGGCATCGGCCTTGTCGATGAAGATCTCGATGTGATTGACGGTGCCGTCGCGGTTGAAGAAGGGCTGCGCCTCGGCAAGCGGCATGAACACGAAGGTCTGGTCGAATTCGGTCATGCCGATCTCGAACACGGCCTTGACCTTATAGGTCTTGGTACGCGGCGCCTTGCCGAACGGCGTCGAGGCTCCGTCCGGAGTCGAGATCGTGACGTTGTCGCCAGCCTGAACCCCGATGGTCTCGGCAAGCCGGCTGCCGAGCAGGAGGCCGGTGCCGTCGTCGAAGCCCTCGAGCGTGCCGCTCTTCAGGTTCTTCGAAATCGCAGCGAGCTTGTCGAGGTCGCCGCCGCGCACGCCCCGCACGAGGACGCCGGTGCCGCCATAGGGCGAAGACGCGAAGGCCGGGGCCTCGATGAGCGGGATCGCCGCACGAACGCCCGCGACCTTTTCCAGGCGATCCGAGAGATCCTCGTAATCGGTGAGCGGGCTATCGACCGGAGAGACGAAGATGTGCCCATTGAGGCCGACGATCTTCGAGAGCAACTCGGCGCGGAACCCGTTCATCACCGAGAGCACGATGATGAGATTGGCAACGCCTAGTGCAATGCCGATCACCGAGAACAGAGCGACCACCGAGACGCCGCCGCCGCGCCGCCGGGCGCGCAGGTAGCGCAGCGCGATCATCCATTCGAAACCCGCGAAGGGCTTCGTACTGCCCCCGCGCAAGGCCGATCCAATCGCGCCAAATGCGCCTTTCGCCCGAATTCCGATATCTGCCGCGGTGACCATCGCCGGTTGAGCCTCAGATGCGCTTGAGCCGCGGGAGAAGATCGATCGGCGCCAGGGTTTCGCGGCGTCCGTTGACGCGGCTGCGCAGCTCGATCCGTCCCTCCGCCAGGCCATTGGGGCCGACCACGACCTGCCAGGGCAAGCCGATGAGATCGGCGGTCGCGAATTTCTGGGAGGGCGGCGCGTCGCGATCGTCATACAGCACGCTGAGGCCGCCAATCTCCAGATCCGCCAGGATGCGCTCGCAGGCCGCGTCCGTCGCCCCATGCCCGATCGTGAGGTTGATCAGAGCAACGTCGAAGGGCGCGACCGTCTCGGGCCAAACGATGCCGGCCTCGTCGTGGTTCGCCTCGACGATCGCAGCCACGAGCCGCGAGGCGCCGATGCCATATGCGCCCATATGGACGGGGCGATCCTCGTCGTCGGGCCCGGTGACCAGTGCTTTCATCGGCTCGGAATACTTGGTGCCCAGGTAGAAAATGTGGCCGACCTCGATGCCGCGCCCGACCGCGCGACAATCCTCAGGCACCTCGGCAAAGACCGCCTCCTCGTGCATGCCGTCGGTCGCGGCGTAGTGCGAAGTCCAGGCATCAACGACGCCCTGCAGGCCGACGATATCGTCGAAATCCACTGCGGGCGGCGGCGGCGCGAAATTGAGATAAGCGCAGTCATAGAACACCGCGCTTGCGCCCCTGTCGGCGAGAACGATGAATTCGTGGCTGAGCTCGCCGCCCATCGGGCCGGTTCCGGCGCGCATCGGGATCGCCTTGACGCCGAGCAGGGCAAAGCTGCGCAGATAGGCCACGAACATCCGGTTGTAGGAATGCCGCGCGCCGATCGCGTCCAGATCGAAGGAATAGGCGTCCTTCATCAGGAATTCGCGCGCGTAGAGCGTGCCGTGCCGCGGTTTGACCTCATCGCGGAATTTCCAGGCGATCTGGAACAGGATCTTCGGCAGGTCCCGGTAAGAATGGATCGTGTCACGGGCGATTGCCGTGACGGCCTCCTCAGCGGTCGGCGCGAACAGCATCTTGCGCGCGTGGCGATCCTCGACCCGCAGCAGCTCCTTTCCGTACTTGCTGTAGCGGCCGGATTCGCGCCAGAGCTTTGCCGGCTGGACTGTCGGCATCAGCATCTCGATCGCCCCAGCGCGGACCTGTTCCTGCTTGAGCACCGCGCAGACCCGCTCGAGAACCCGCAAGCCCAGCGGCAGCCAAGCGAAGATCCCGGCCGCCTCCTGGCGGATCAGCCCGGCGCGTAGCATCAGGCGATGCGAGGGCATCTCGACGCCTGCGGGAGCATCGCTCAGGATCGGCAGGAAATAGCGGGATAGTCGCATCCGGTAACTTGAAGACCCTGCACACGCGTCGGCATCCCGCCCCGCAAGTGCGACGGTCGACCCGCTCACACCACATTGCGCTGCGAAAAGAAAGGCGCATCGACCGGTGGGCGGACCCGCCCTCAATGACCGGGTCTGCGGGTGGGCCCGACGGTGCGATCCCAAGGTCGACTATGAGGGAATCGGTCAGGCTCGCCCGTGCCGTTTCCGTGGGCTGATAAGCCTCTCGTCGCTGCCAGTCCGGGGTCCCGGATGCCCGCGCAAGCCTGTGCCAGCGAAAAGCATGTTCGAATTCCGGCAAAAAATCGCGACAAGCACCTCCGACCCTGATGACATCGGGAACTGTTCTTCCTATAAGCGGCGCCGTGATGGTCGCTGTCGCAAGCGGACAGTGCACGGTCCGAGTCTCGGGAGGAACAGTCAGCCGCCGCGCCGCAAAGGCGTGAGAAAATTATAGGCTGAAACCAATCTAATTTGCTTAAAAGCAAGGCGTAAAGCCTTGCTTTTTTGTTTCTGAACTATATGAATTCAAAATTCATGCTTCGATCATGCGCTATTGCGTATTCGATCGGCACCAGTCTGCGCGATAAGCTGCAGCGCAGCTATTCGACTATAGTTTGTGTATTCATAATTTTATAGCCGGCAATAGGGCCGCCGAGCGACATCGCTGAGCTCCCCATCCCGAGCTGGTTCGGCAGCACGCCCGCATCCGGCGGCAGCCGCGACGCACCACAAGCTATTGATATTTCACAATGTTTCCTGGGCGCTCGAATTCGCTTTCCCGGATAAATGGCTTACAGCCGCGCCAGGGGGAACACCAGCAGCGCGATGAAGAAGGCCAGCCCCGCGATCAGCGTCGTCAGGAGCGCCTTCTCGCGCAGGCGCGGAACGGCGGGGGCGCCGGGATCCTGACCAGGGACGAGCCGTTCGGGGTCGGTCTCCCGCTCGTTTCCGAACGGCAGCACGGCGAACAGGAAGGTCCACCACAAAACGAAATACAGCCCCAGTGCACCGGTAATGGTCAGCCCAAAACCCGTCACCGCCGCCGCCGCGATCAGCGCGACGATGAGGGCGAGCACGCCGAGTGTGCGCCAGGTCGAGCCGGCGACGCTCGCAAGAATCGTCTCGATGGTATGCAGCACCCGGCAGCCTCAGACCTGTTCCAGCTCGACGAGCGTGCCGAGAAAATCCTTCGGGTGCAGGAACAGCACCGGCTTGCCATGCGCGCCGATCTTCGGCTCGCCGGAGCCGAGCACGCGCGCGCCGGCGGCTTTCATCTTGTCCCGGGCAGCGAGGATGTCGTCGACCTCGTAGCAGACATGGTGGATGGCGCCGGCCGGGTTCTTGTCGACGAAGCCCTGGATGGTCGAGTTCTCGCCGAGCGGCGACATCAGCTCGACCTTGCTGTTTGGTAATTCGACGAAGACCACCGTGACGCCGTGATCCGGCTGCGGCAGCGGCTCGGTCACCTTGGCGCCGAGCGTGTCGCGATAGATGGCGGTGGCAGCATCGAGATCCTTCACCGCGATTGCCACGTGGTTGAGCCGCCCGATCATGTCTCTCGCTCCTTGGATGTGGGCCGCCCAAGGACGGCCAATTTCCCGATGGCATAGCAGGCGCAGAAGCGGCGTCTACTGGGCGGTGGACCCACGCCGGCCTTCTTCGCGAATTCCTCCCAGTTCGACCACTACAAATGCCTCGTGGCTTGCTCCTGCTTGTGCGGCTTTGTCGAAATGCTGGGGAGACGCTGCCCGGCATCTGGCTCGTGCCCTTTATCGTCGCCACCGCACTTGCCATATGCGATGGCAGCCGAGGCGATCGGAACGAGCTCGGCAAGCAGCTATTGCGAATTTTTCTCGGCGAACTACGCGATCTAATACAAAATTAGTCGCAAAATAGAGTTGCAACGATTTAGATGTCTATTCTATAAGTTTCATGCAAAGAAATGTTATATGGCTAATTTGAAAATGCGCATAGCTGTACTCGTGTCGATTTTAATCTGTACTTTCGTAGTTCACTCAAGCGCGCAAGCGCAGCGGAATATGAGAGTTACCATTCCCAATCAATTTCCCGGGAAATACGCACAATACAAACAACAAATCGCTTTCTTAATTGCACAAAGAATGGTCAACACAAATTAGTCGTCCGTGAAGAACGCGGCTCAAGCGGCCTGACGGCGCTGGTTTGACTGGCTGGCGGAGGCAAGGGCGGCCCAGATGAGGGCACACAAGAACTTGAGCCAGGCGAGGAGGCGTCTGAAGTTGTAGCCGACGGCGGCG
>JBGAFL010000106.1:0-5498 GCA_044227265.1 Methylobacterium sp. | reverse complement strand
TGGCGGGGCGCGCCGCATTGGCCTGACGCACCGCCTCGGCCTCGTCGAGCGTGGCGAGCACGCGTCCGACGATGTCGGGCCGGGCATATTGATCGCGGAACTTCGAGGCCGGGAAGAAATCGGCCGGCTGCTCCCAGCCGCGATTGACCTGCCAGCCGATCATGTCCTCGGCGCCCGGCGAGGCGGAATAATAGCCGCTCGGCGTCCAGGCTACCCAGGCGCGGCTCACGCGATCGATGAACAGAGCGAGCAGTTCCTGGCCGTCCGACCAGCGGTGCCACCGGATGGTGCCATCGCCATAGGCCGTCACGATTAGATCGCCGCCGCGCACGAGGTTCACGCCCCAGACGGTGCCGGGTGCCGCGCGCAGCGGCCAGCGCTCCTTGCCGGTCGCGTCGTAGGCCCTCAGCCAGTAATCGGTTCCGAGCACGAAGCCGGCCCGGTCCGGCCGCACCGCGAGCGAGCGCGCCCGCTCGTTCGTCCCGAGCGCGATCGGGTTGCTCTTGAGGCGCGGCTCGAACGTGTCCTCCCATCCGGTCACGGGCAGGCCCGCAGTATCGGCGGTGACAAGGCTGGAATCGGAATTCGGCGCGTCGCTGAGCGTGCCACGGTCGAGATCGAACAGGATCGGCGTCGCCGACCCGACACCCAAGCCGAAACGCAGACGGGTGCCGTCGGTCGACACAGCGAAGGATTCGCGAAGCTTGTTGCGCATATCGGCCGTATGGCCGCGCGCCAGCGTGACCGATTTGCCCTCCGGCCGGAACAGGCCGATGGACGGATCACCGGTGCCGAAGGCGATCGAGTCTCCGCACGGCGTCATCCACATGATGGTGTTGTCGGAGACTGGAATATCCGCTCCCAGGCGCCGTCCGTCCGGGGTGAAGGTCCGAATCGGCGAATGGGCGGAGACCTGGTAGCGGCCGCCGGCATAGAGCCGCGAGCCGTCGCGCGACCAGGCCACCCTGGCGAGATTGCCGCCGCTGGTTCCCTTGGTGTCGGCAGCCCCGAGCCGTTTCAGGCTCTGCGCGTCGTAGAATTCGACGGCCGTATTTTCGGCAAAGCCGACCGCGAGGCGGCGGCCCGAAGGATCCGAGGACACGGAGAAAGGCTGCTTGCCGCCGGTCGTCGCGACCTTGTTCGTCAGCTTGAGGTCGCGGCCGTACCTGCGCAGGAAACCATCATCGCCGACCGCATAGAAGGTCCCGTCCGGACCGAAGGCGACGCCGTAACTGCCCATGCCGGCGAAGTCGCGATCCGCGAGCAATTCGCGCCCAGTTGCGACGTCGAGCACCCGCACGCCCTGCCCGGACCCTAGAGACACGGCGAGGCGCGTTCCGTCCGGCGAGAAGGCGAGATGGTTGATGACGTTCTCGAAGGCGCCGAGGCGGCGCATCTGCGTGCCGGTGGCCGCATCGAACAGGTAGATGCCGTTCCGGGAGATCGTCTCGTAGGCCGCGTCCCATCCACCGGCGGCGACAAGAGTGCCGTCCGGCGTAAGCGCCACGGCGTTGACCTTGCCGTTATTGGCCCCGCCGATCGGCAGGCGCTGCGTGCGGATCAGCCGGCCCTCGGGCATGCTCCAGAGCCGCACCGTCTTGTCGTCCGAGCCGGATGCCAGGAGGCGGCACTGCGCATCCACCCCGATGCGCCAGATCGTGGCGACATGCATGCCGGTCTCGATGCGCAATGTCGGACGCGGATCAGGACAGGCGGCGAGGGCCTTGCCGAGCGCATCGCTCGGCTTGCCATCGAGCGCCCCCGAATAGCAGCGCGCATCGGCGAGCTGACGCTGCAGGGCGGCGACCTCCGGCGGGGCGAGCCGGCCCGGATCCGGGCGATCAGGCGCAGCGACCGATGGCGCGGAGAGCAACATCGCCATCACAAAGGCGGCGATCCGATGAGTCTTGCGCGCGTTCATGACGTCCACCCTGCGGGCCGCGTCCTGTATCGGATCGAGGCAGGTTCAAGCGCAAGGGGGCAGGCCACCCAATCGTTTGGAAGGCCGCGAGATCGTCCGCGTCAGCGCACCAGCGCGAAGGCGAAATCCGGGACGGTTGGGGGGCGGATCATGATTGGGCTCTGCTGGCCGCCGGTCAGTTCACGGACCCGATCGCTCACATAGGTGTCGAGCGCCGAGGCGGTGATACGACCTTTGCCGAGAAAGTCGGCTTTCGCCTTGATCCCGACCGTTCCCATCGCCTCGATCACCGCCTTGGTGAAAGCGCCGTTGCCCCAAGCGGGATTTTCCTGGCTGAGCTGTCGGCCGGTCGAGGCGGTGAACGCGACGACGCCGCGCTCGCTGCTTGCGAATTCGTTGGCCACCACGTTGATGTTGAGGTCGCGTCTCCGCTTTGTCGCAATCGCTCCGGAATGACAGGCGTCGAGGAACAGCAGCGCCTTGCCTGGCAAGGCATCGAGCGCCTCCTGGATGTCCTCGCGCGGGACGCCAGTGGCCCGCACCCGCTCGGCATCTCCATCGGCGGGCAGAAAATAGAAGCGCTCGCGCTCGTCGAGGAGCCCATGACCGGCAAGATAGAGGAGGCCGACGTCGCGCGCCGTCACCTGCTTGGTCAGCCAGTCGAGCCCGTCCTTGATCGCCGTTGCGGTGGCATTGCCATCGGCCAGAGCTCGCACCATCACCGCGCCGTAGAGGCCGCCTTGCTGGTTCTGTAGAGCGCCCGCGAAATCGGCCGCGTCCTTGGCCGCATATCCAAGCCGATAATCCGGGTTGGCATAAGCCGAGATGCCGACGACCAGCGCGAACAGGCGCGGCTTCTCCAACTCTGTGTTCGAGGCAGCCGCCGCTCGGACGAGCCGGATCCTGGCAACGTCCCCGGCACGACCTCCCGTGCGGGCGAACAGCCCGATTTCGCTGGTGCCGGGCGGCAGCCGAAGGTTGATGGTGCCGCGGCATCCTTGCTGGCCGCCCTCGTCGCGGCCGAGCCCCCGCGTGCTTGTCAGGCAGGCGCGCATGGCGACTTGCGCCTCGTCATCGCGGCCGAGCCCGCGCCCCGTCGAGACGGGACGTCCGTCGATCAGCGCGTCGACAGCCTCGACAGGCAGACCAGATGGCGAGCGCACGACATAATCGATCCGCGCCTCATCCCCGCTCACGATACTGCCTTCTACCGGCGACAGGATCGAGACCACGGGCGGCAGCCGCTCGGCGATGGGAATTGCTTCGGTCTGCTTTCCGCCCCTGGCAGCATTGGCCTGCTTGACCGCCTCGGCTTCGTCGAGGGTGTCGAGCACGCGCTCGACGATGTCGGGCCGGGCGTATTGATCGCGGAACTTCGAGGCGGGAAAGAAATCCGCCGGCTGTTCCCAGCCGCGATTGACCTGCCAGCCGATCAGATCCTCTCCGCCCGGCGAGGCGGAGTAGTATCCGCTCGGCGTCCAGGCGACCCAGGCACGGCTTTCGCGGTCAACGAATAGGGCGAGCAATTCTTGGCTGTCCGACCAGCGATGCCAACGGATCGTTCCGTCGCCATAGGCGGCCACAATCAGCTCGCCACCGCGGGCGAGGTTCACTCCGTAGGTGGGGCCGGACGTGGCGCGGGGCGGCCAGCTTTCTTTGCCGCCCGCATCATAGGCCCGCAGCGAATATTCCGTTCCAAGCACGAATCCGGTCTTGTCTGGCCGGATGGCCAGGGAGCGTGATAGTTGGTTTCCATCAAGTTTGATGAGATTGTCCTTGAAGCGCGGCTCTAAAGTGTTTTTCCATCCTGTCACAGGCAACCCAACGATGTCCGGTGCAGCAAGATTGTAATCGGATTTGAACCAATCATTGAGGGTCGCTTTTCCGAGATCGAACAAGACCGGCGCGGCGCTGCCGTATCCGAGTCCGATGCGCAAGCGGGTGCCGTCGGACGAGACAGTGAAGGCATCACCGAATTTGGCCCGCATATCGACCGTCCGTCCTCGCGCCAAGGTAACGGCCCTGCCATCCGATCGGATCAGTCCGAGGGACGGGTCAGCGGTGGCGAAGGCAGTGGCCTCGTCGCAAGTTACCAGCGATAGGATCGTGTTATCGGAAACCAGGATTCCGGCTCCGAGGCGGCGGCCTTTGGGGCTGAAGCGGACCACCTCGTTTTGGCCCGAGGAATGGTTATAGCTTCCACCCGCGATCAGTTGCTTACCATCACGCGACCAGACCACCGTGCTGAGATCGCCGTTATCGACCCCTTGTGTGTCGGCAGGGGCGATCCGGCGCAGGCTCTGTGCGTCGTAGAGGTCGACCGCCGTATTGTCGCTGAAGCCAACCGCGAGACGTTGGCCGGACGAATCGACCGAGACGGAAAAGGGACGCTTGCCCCCGATTGTCGTAACCTTGCCGGTGAGCTTGAGTTCAGGACTGTAGCGGCGCAGCGAACCGTCATCGCCTACTGCATAGATCGCTCCGTCCGGGCCGAAGGTAACGCCGTTGCCGGTCCTACCGCCGAAGTCGCGATCGGCCAGGAGTTCACGGCCGGTGGCCACATCGAGCACCCGGATGCCCTGACCTCCTCCCAACGCAACCGCGATCAGCACACCGTCCGATGAGAATGTAAGGTGAGGGATCAAACTCTCGAAGGCGCCGAGCCGGCGCATCTGCGTGCCCGTGGCCGCATCAAACAGGTAGATGCTGTGTCCTCTACCGGACTCCCGGGCCGCGTCCCATCCTCCGGCCGCCACGTATCTGCCGTCGGGCGAGACCGCCACAGCAAAGACCTTTCCGTTATGGCCGGAGCCGATCGGCAGGCGCTGGGTGCGGATCAGTCGGCCCGCAGGCATCGACCAGAGCCGCACAGTCTTGTCATCCGAGCCGGTGGCGAGCAGCCGGCATTGTGAGTCCACACCGATGCGGTTTATCCCCGCGACATGCATGCCGGTCTCTATGCGCAGCATCGCGCGCGGGTCGGGACAGGCGGCCAGCGCACTGTCGAGCGCCTCGCTCGGCTTCCCATCGAGCGGGCCGGAATAGCACTTCGCATCGGTGAGTTGGCGCTGCAGGGCCGTGACTTCGCCCGCGGAAAGCTGCGCCGGGTCCGGCCGGGCGGGCGCGGCGTGGGCAGGGTTCGCCAGCATCGCGGCGGCTAGGAGGAGAGCGAGGAACCTCACCATGCGCGCAACCATGACGTTCATCCCGCGAGCCCGAACCTGTATCGGTTCGCGGAGGCCTCGGGCGCAAGGGTGCAGACCCTCCAACCGTTTGGGAGGGGCGGGTTCGGCCCCGACGGCACACGAAAGTTCGGCGCTCAGAGCCTCGCGATACGGGTTCCGTACGATCCTACCCATCGCCCTCATCCTGAGGTGCCGCGTCAGTGGCCTCGACGGAGACTTCCAGAAATCGCAGCGGTCTCTGGAGGGCTCCTTCGAGGGCGACGCTTCGCGCCGCCGCCTCAGGATGAGAGGGATGTGAGGAGAATCGGCCTAGAGATTCCCCGTGTCGTGTACTGCGCGGCCCGCCCTCAGCGCACGAGCGCGAAGGCGAAATCCGGGACGGTTGCGGGGCG
>JBGAFL010000105.1:0-5392 GCA_044227265.1 Methylobacterium sp. | reverse complement strand
ATGTAATCGTAGATCTCGGTGACGGTGCCGACGGTCGAACGCGGGTTCTTGGACGTCGTCTTCTGCTCGATCGAGATGGCCGGCGAGAGCCCGTCGATCTGGTCGACATCGGGCTTGCTCATCATCTCCAAAAACTGGCGCGCATAGGCCGAGAGCGACTCGACATAGCGGCGCTGGCCTTCCGCATAGATCGTATCGAAGGCGAGCGAGGATTTGCCCGAGCCCGACAGCCCGGTGAAGACGACGAGCTTGTCGCGCGGGATCTTCAGGTCGACATTCTTGAGATTGTGCTCTCGTGCGCCGCGCACCGAGATGACGCGCAACGGGCCGCCGGCCTCATCGAACAGCCGGTCTAACTCGGCATTCGATTTCTCGGGGACGGGCTTGGCGGCTTTGGCCATCGGGTGAAAGATCTTTCGGGCGGACCGAGTCTGCACCCGAATTCGGGCGCGGCCGCGTCGCGACAAAAGGCATGGGAAGCGGGCAACACGCGCACCAACTCGCCCGGCTTCCTGCTAGAACGAAAAGGGTACGGCGGCAACCATCCGCACAGAGGCGCCGCACACGCACAGGGCCGCACATTCCGCGCACCGTTCCGCCAGCTTACCGCCAAGCCACGGCCGGCCGGTGCGGAGCCGGGCCGAAGTTGGGCGAAGCTTCCCGTGGCGGCGTGACGACCCGTGGAGGATTTTTCTGGACGACCGGCAACACCGCCGGACGACCTGGAGACCCGCCATGATCGCTTCACCCTTTGCCCCACCCCGATCTCGAAGCCCGTTCGAGCCGGCCCATCAGCGCCCGCTCGCCATCCTCGCGCCGCTCATCCTCAGCTTGCTCGCCATGCTCTGGAGCTATGGCTCGGCCCACGCAGCCCCGGTCCCGCCCGGAAGCGGCGAGTTGATCCTGCGCGGCGCGGCGCCCGATGCGAAGCCGCTCACGGCGCCGCGCCTTAAGACCGACATCGCGATTACGGTGAGTGGCCCGACCGCCCGGGCCGTCGTCACCCAGGCTTTTCGCAATACGACCTCGGAATGGGTCGAGGGCACCTATGTCTATCCGATGCCGGAGGATTCGGCCGTCGACACGATGAAGCTCGTGATCGGCGACCGGGTCATCGTCGCCGATATCCGTGAGCGGGCGCAGGCGCGGCGCGACTACGAGGCCGCCAAGGCCGAGGGCAAGACGGCCGCGCTGACCGAGCAGGAGCGCCCAAACGTCTTCACAAACGCGGTCGCCAATATCGGCCCCGGCGAGACGGTGCTGGTGCAGATCGAATACCAGCAGACGCTTCGGCCGAATGCTGGCACCTATGCCCTGCGCGTGCCGCTCGTCGTCGCGCCGCGCTACAATCCGGCCCCGCCCGTGGTCGATCTCGTCAGCGAAGGTCCGGCGCCGGTCGATCCTGTGCCGGACCGCGACCGGATCACCCCGCCGGTGCTCGATCCTTCCGTGCACGGCCCGGTCAACCCGGTCACCCTCACGGTCGACCTGCAGCCCGGCTTCGCTCTCGGCAGCGTCCGCAGCGACACGCACAAGGTGACGGTCACCGATATCGGCGAGAATGGCCGCCGCATCGCCCTCACAGAGGATGCGGTTCCGGCCGATCGCGATTTCGAGCTCACCTGGCGCCCGGCCCCAAGCGTCACCCCAAACGTCGGCCTGTTCCGCGAGAAGGTCGGCTCGGAGGAATATGTCCTCGCTTTGGTCACCCCGCCCGAAGGCCAACCCGGCCCGCGCCGGCCGCGCGACATCACCTTCGTGATCGACAATTCCGGCTCAATGGGCGGCACCTCGATCCGGCAGGCAAAGGCGGCCCTGCTCGCCGCCTTGGAGCGGCTCTCTGCCGGCGACCTCTTCAACGTGATCCGCTTCGACGACGGCATGGACAACCTGTTCGGCCAGACGGTGCCCGCCAGCGAGGCAAATCTCGACACGGCAAGGAATTTCGTGGCCGGCCTCGATGCGCGGGGCGGCACCGAGATGCTGGCGCCGCTCAAGGCCGCACTGATCGACCCCGACCGGAAAGAGACGACGCGGGTCCGTCAGGTCGTGTTCCTGACCGACGGGGCGATCGGAAATGAGAACGAGATCTTTTCCGCAATCGCCGCCGGGCGCGGGCGCACGCGGCTCTTCATGGTCGGCATCGGCTCGGCGCCGAACGGCCATCTGATGCAGCATGCGGCCGAACTCGGCCGGGGCACTTACACCAACATCGCCACCGCCGATCAGGTCGCCGAGCGGACACGCGAGCTCTTCACAAAACTCGAGAGCCCGGTCGCGACCGACCTCGTCGCAACCTTCTCGCAAGGTGGCGCCGACGTGACGCCTGACCCATTGCCGGACCTCTATCGCGGCGAGCCTCTGGTGCTCTCGGCGAGGATGCCGAAAGCCGGCGGCACCCTGACCCTCGCCGGGCGCATCGGCGATACGCCGTGGCAGACGAACCTCGACCTCGCGAATGCGACTGAGGGCAAGGGCATTTCGAAAGCCTGGGCTCGGGCCAAGATTGGCGATGCCGAGACCGCGCGCATCACCATGAAGCTGACGAGCGAAGCGGCGGATGCGACGATCCTGAAGCTCGCTCTGGCGCACAAGCTGATGACGCGGCTCACCAGCCTCGTCGCGATCGACCAGACGCCGCGCCGCCCGGCCGGCATGCATCTCGCCTCGACCGAGTTGCCGCTCAACCTGCCCGCCGGCTGGGATTTCGAAAAAGTGTTCGGCAAGGCCGGAGAGAGCCCGGCAGGTGGTCGTCCCGGCGGCATCGTCCAGCCCCCGCGCGAGCGCCGTGCCGATCTCGCAGCCCCGATGCCCTCACCGCAGCGCTCGCTTGCCCTGCCGCAGACGGCGACCGATGCCGAGCTCCGGCTCTGGATCGGCCTGATCCTGCTGGCGCTCGGGCTGCTCCTGGCGCGTGTCCGGAGGGCGGTGGCGTGAGAGCGGCTCAGTATGATCTTGCAGGTCGCCACCTGGCTTCTCCTCCCCCTTACGGGGAGGAGGTAGGAGGTGGGGGTGGTCCAGGATTTGGCGTCACGGTGCCTTCTGCTGGACCCCCACCCCTCACCCCTCCCCGCAAGGGGGAGGGGACGCGCGGTAGAGCCGTCGCCAAGTCTGCAACCACCGGCTTTTTCACCCAGTGCATGCTCCAAAAGGGGAGGGCGGCCGCGGCCGCCCTTCTCGTCGCGGCCGGCCTGGTCCTGGTCGCCCAGGCGGCCTGGATTCCGGCGAAGGCCGCCCTGGCGCAGGTGCTGCTGGAGCGCGCGTTCACGAAAAGCCTCGCGGAGGGGCGCCCGGTGCGGCCCTGGCCTTGGGCCGATACCGTACCGGTGGCGCGGCTCCATCTCGCCGGCTCGGATTTCATCGCGCTCGCCGGTTCGAGCGGACAGGCCCTGGCCTTCGGCCCCGGCCATGTCGAGGGAACTCCGGAGCCGGGCGAGCCCGGCACTACGGTCTATGCCGCCCATCGCGACACGCAATTTTCGGTGCTCGGCCGCCTCAAGTCGGGCGACCTCATCGCGGTGACCCGCCGCGACGGCCAAACCTTCCACTACCGCGTCACCGGCAGCCGCATCGCCCGCTTCGACCAATCCGGCATCGACCCCGATGCGCCGGGCCGCAGGCTGGCGCTGACGACCTGCTGGCCGCTCGACGCGGTGACGCAGGGGCCGGAACGGTTGATTGTTGAGGCGGAGGCGGCGGACACATTGTAATGGAAATCAAGCGTCTATCGTCCTATAGGAAGGTCCGCGTAGCGCAGAAGCTAATGTTGAGATGGAGACTGGCGGCCAGTTGGTCTCGATCGTCTTCTATGCCGATGTCAGGTCTGGAGATATGGTCGCCTGTGCAATAATAATAATTTAGAGTGTTGAGATGTAATCACAAGTGCAGACATCTATAGCCGCCGCTTAGCAAATAAAAGAATATAGACAAAGAGAGCGCATATGACATTCGATATTCAAAGTATATTCGATGTTGATAATCCAAGTGAATACAAATTTCATGCGGCGCGCTGGAATGGAGAACATCAGCCGCTTGACGTTTTTACTCGAGATCGAGAAGAGTGGGTTAATTGGAATAGATGGCGGGGGCAGAAGAACGATTTCAACCGCCGCTACATCATCTCGTTCATAGACTTCTACCCCGAACGCTGGATCTGGCTCTTTGGCGGGATATTTGAGGTGACCGCACGCCAGCCGATGGCCGGGCCGACCTACGAAATCTTGCCCTGTGACCGGGGAGCGAATCTCATCGGCCGGCTGAAAATTTCTTTGGTCCTGAGCCGGGGTAAGTCATTCCTTTTCGAGAATCTCATCGAAAGCATCTCTATTTCAGAGCTCCTGAAAGAAGCTTATTCTGGCGACCCGTTTGTAGGATTCGATAATGTAAGTCTCGATTTTTCGATGTTGGAGACAATAGTTAAAAATGAACGATTGGACTGGAAAACAGCTCTGCAAAATGTGAAAGGCGTTTATCTTATCGTTGATAAAGCTACGGGTAAAAAATACGTTGGATCAGCATACAATGATATTGGTATTTGGTCACGCTGGTCGGACTATGTATCTACTGGTCATGGGTGGAATGTGGCACTTGTTGAGCTGATGACCGAGAAGGGAGTCGCCTATGCGCGGGAAAATTTTCGTATAACACTGTTAGAAGTGTGGCCTTACCGCACGGAGGATCAGATCATTATTGGCCGGGAGTCACATTGGAAAGAGGCGCTCCTAACCCGGGGAGATTTTGGCTACAACCGGAACTGATGCCAAATGCCTGCAATTAAGCCATCCAATGGCAACTTTAGGTGAATTTCTGACAATGCTGAGTAGTTGATTTCGAGCGCCACCGCCGCATCAAAATCGTCCAAATTCGGCTATGTCCGGTCCCGTTGCCCACCCGCCGAAAAAGCTCCCTAAACCACCGCCCCATGTCCCAACCCCGCGCCACCCTGATCGGCTTCGGCGCCGTCATCCTGTGGTCGCTGCTGGCCCTGCTCACGGCGGCGACCGGTACGGTGCCGCCGTTCCAGCTTGCCGGCATGGCCTTCGCCATCGGCGGCGGCATCGGCGCGCTGTCCTGGATTTGGCGCCCCGGAGCGGTGGCGAGCCTGCGCCAGCCGGCCAAAGTCTGGGCGCTCGGGATCGGCGGGTTGTTCGGCTATCACGCGCTGTATTTCGCGGCCCTGCGGCTAGCGCCGCCGGCTGAGGCGGGGCTGATCAACTATCTCTGGCCGCTGCTGATCGTGCTGTTCTCCGGATTGCTGCCGGGCGAGCGGCTGACCTTTGCTCAGGTGATCGGCGCGCTGCTCGGCTTTTCGGGCGTGCTCGTGCTCATCTCCGGGCGCGCGGATCTCGAGCTGAACCCGGCCTATGCGCAGGGCTATCTGTGCGCCTTCGCC
>JBGAFL010000048.1:0-38707 GCA_044227265.1 Methylobacterium sp. | reverse complement strand
GGGCCAAGACCTCCAAGGACGGTCGCGACTACCTCTCGGTCAAGCTCGACGATCCGAGCTTCGCGGCACCGCTCTACGCCAACCTCTCCGAGGCCGAGGACGGCAGCTTCCCCCTGATCTGGACCCGCCCGAACGGGCGCCGGGACTGAGCCTTCCGCTTCCAAAAGCCCCGCCCGGACCTTCCGGGCGGGGCTTTTTCTTGCGCGCTCCGCGAGGAACGCGCGGCGTCATTCGGCTTACTTAAGCCCAGCGGCTTTTGGTGGTCACGGCGACCATCTCAGGACGCCGGAAATAGATCGGGCGCCCTCAGCGGATCGGGTCCAAGCCGGCAACCAACAGGATCTATTCGTCGGTCCGCGTTCGTCACGCAGCCTTCGCTTTTTGCGCTTGGCCGGTTTTGGCAAAGCGATTGTCGGCGGTCTTGGCGAGCATCTCCGGGCGCCGAAAGAAAATCGGTCGGCCGCAGCGGATCGCTTCGACACCATTAACGAACAGAAGCTGTTCGTCGCGCCGCAGCGCCGACATCACATCGTCGGGAAGGATCAAGGCGCGCTTCTGGAGGCTGGTCGAAGCCGAAAGGCCACCCTTGCCCTTGCCGCCCGGAGCCTGCTGGCTGAACGAGACCAATTCCTGGGTGAACGAACCGCAGCGCTTGGACAGCCACTCGGCCGTGTCGACGTCCGAGATGGCCGAAAAGCTCTGCCAGGACGTGGATTCCAGCCACGCCGCCAGCGCGTCCTTTCCACCCCATTGGTCGCGCATCTGGCCGATAGATTGATAGACCATCACCATGGTGATGCCGTACTTGCGGCCGGCGTCACGCGCGGTTTCGATGATCTTCATGTGTCCGAGCCGCGCGGCCTCGTCCATCAGGAACAGGACGCGGTCGTTCACGGCGCCGTTCTTGTTGTAGAGCGTGTTGAGCAGGGCGCCGAAGATCACGCGGGCAAGGCCGGCATGGTTGTCGAGCGTCTTGATGTCGAGGCAGACGAAGACGTCCATGTCCTTCGTGGTCAGGTCCGCGCTCGCGAACGAACCGCCCGACACCAGCCCCGCATAGCGCTTGTAGGACAGCCAATCCGTCATCTCCGAGGCGGTCGAGTAGATGCCCGAGAACGTCTGATCGGTCATGGACAGGAACGGGCCCAAGGCGAGCTTGGCAAAGGAGCCGTCATCCTCCGCATTGGTGTACTCGACCAGCCGCTCGCGAAAACTCGGTTCGTCCAGCGAAATGATCTCGCGCAAGGTGCGCAGCGTCCTGTTTCCCGGAAAAGCGACGTTCAGGCAGATATGCGCGAGCAGCCCCCGCAGCAGTTGCTGGGCCGAGTTGCGAAAGAACGAGTCGGGGTCTTTGCGTGAAATCTTTCCGGTGCTCATCCAATCGGTGACGGCCGCGATATCCTCTTCGGGATCTCCGAGCCCGGAGCCGATCCAGTCGAGCACGTTGAAGCCGCTATTGGTGTTGCTCGGATCGATCCGGACGATCTTGCGTTCGACGCCCGGCTTCACCTTGGCGCGATGCTTGGCCATCATCGGCTCGACCTCGAGCGAGGGGTCGAGCACGACCGCATTATAGGGCCAGGTCACGAGCATCGGCACGACGGCGCTCGTCGTCTTGAAGCCACCCGAACCGGCAAAGATCAGCCCGTGCGTCGAGCCGAAATTGCACTTGAAGCTCATGAGCGGCTTCTTGCCTCCCGATCCCCATGTCGTCGGGTCCTGCGGATCGAAAATCCGCGTTGCCTTCGGGTCGAGATCAACCCGATAGCGTTCGCCGACCGGCAACAACCCATCGCTTGGAAACAGCTCACCGGCCTCCTTCATGCTGGCCCATTCGGAATCGCCATAGGCGGCGGTCTTCGAGCGGACCGGCTTGTTGTAGCCACGCTTGGTCCGCTTGACCTTCACGAGCGATGCCAGCGGTATGATGAAGCTGACGAACAGCGCGACCATCACCGCGCAGAACAGCGGGATGTCCACGTATTTGAGAAGCTGACTGACGCTGTAGCGCGGGTAGTAGGGCCGCAGCCGGGCAACCTCACCCCAGACTGTCCAGCCGATCAATCCGACCAGGAACAAAGCCCCGAGGCCGGCCACAGCACGGCCGTTGTCACCGAGCCGGGCGAGCCCGGCTGCGATGAACAGGAACAGGGCCGGCCCGACAACAGCGATCACACGGAACGATCGCGCGACGATCATGTTGCCGGTGCCGCTCGGATAGAGCGCCAGCATCCAGGGCGTGACCAGGAAGACGATCAAAAGGTGCAAAGCCAGCGCGATCGCGACGACGATACCGGCATGAATCCACTTCATCGAAATTCTCCTCGATCGTCGTGAGCGTCCGTCGATCGGCAGGCTCAGTGCAGCGTGCGAGCCGGGTCCAGAACGATCATCTCGTCGAGCACATTCAGGGCGGCGGAAATGTCGCCATGCATTGCCTTGAAGGCGCCCGAACCGGCAAAGCTCAGCGCTTGAGCCACACCGACATTGTCATTGCCGGCGCTCGGTCTGTTGCCGCTGTCCTGCTCCCAGCTTGCAAGCTGGGGCCTCTCGACGATCCGCCTCGTCTTCGCCGCCCGCGCCGCCCTGGCGCCATCGCGCAGAATGGCGGCGATGGTTTTGAGAACCCGGATCATGCGGCGAACTCCCTTGCTCCTCTGCGTGCGAATTGCTCGGCGATGGCCGGATCACGGGCGCGCTCCCGGCCCTCAATCAGCAGGCCGAGGAGCTGGTCGCGCGGCATTTCTGCAAGGCCCGCTTTGACGATCAAACCGCCAAGCTGGATTTTGGCGTGCGCGTCGGCCTTGCGCTCGTCACGCTGCATGCGGATGAGCTGCCTGGCCATCGCCCGCAGGCTGTTCTGAAGGCGGCGCCTTTGGCTGAGCTTGAGCCACGGCCTGCGGTTTGCCTTGCGCCGGGCGCTTCTGAAATCGCTCGACGATACCGTCGAACTCCTTGGCAAGCTCGGCTTCCGGAATGTCGATCTCGTCGAGTCCGGCCTTGAGCGCGATCATGCCGATGCGCTCTGCGGCGGCCTTGTCGTGAGCCTTAAGCTTGGCTTCGAGCGCCGCGATCTCCTTCTTGATCGCCTCGCGCGATTGCTGACGTGCCATGGCCTACCCTCCTGCGGGAAATACTCCCGGCGATCGGGAGCCTGGGAGGATGGCAAAGACATGGCGCCTTACAACTCAGCCGTGAAGTCTCTTCTTCCTTGTGGCCCTTGTGCAACGTCGTGACCCTGATGCGGCCGGCTTTGCCGGTCAGGTCGATGTTTTCTCACTCAGCAAAAACCCCAAGCGGAGCGACGGCGCGAAAGCGCCTCTGCAAAGTCCCGAAGTGAAAACGAAGGGCGCACTTAAAGGGCCATTGGCATGTCCCTGGGTTGCGTGGTATAGCCAAGCTTGGGGGCTTCGCTTGGCGATCTATCACCTCAGTGCTCATGCCATCAGCGCCGGCTCCGGCAAGAGCGCCGTGCATGCCGCCGCCTATCGCCGCGCTACCGAAATGGTTCGTGCCGCGACCGGCCTTTCGGTCGACTACTCGCAAAAGGACCATGTCGTTCACGCCGAGCTGGCGCTTCCCGCGAGCACGCCGGCCTGGTTCCGCACGGGCATCGACGGACGCAGTGAGGACGGCGCCTCGAATTTCCTCTGGAATGCGATCGAGACCAAGGAGGGCACCAAGGGCTGGCTGGCGATGGAGATGAACATCGCCCTGCCGGCCGAAATGTCGCGGGCACAAAACATTGCCCTGGTCCAGGACTGGGTCGCCGAGCATGTCACAGCCAAAGGCTTCGTCGCCGATTGGGCGTTCCACGACAGCCCCGGAAATCCGCATTTCCATGTGATGATACCGCTCCGCAAGCTCACGGAAAGCGGGTTCGGCCCTAAGTTTGATTACGCCCGCGACCGCGACGGCAACCTTCTGTTTCGTGCCGACGGCAAGCATCGCTACGAAAAGTTGCCGGCGCCGATGAAGGAGCTGATGAACTGGCGGCGGGCCTGGGCTGTCAGCGCCAACCGGCATCTGGCGATGGCGGGTTTGGAACTTCGCATCGATCATCGCTCTCACAAGGAAACTGGCATCGTCGTCGAGCCGACGACGCATATCGGCGTGACTGCCTCGAGCATGGCCGCGCGGGGCAAGGACCCCGACCGGGTGCGCGAGGAGGCGCAGAAACGGGCGCGCAACGCCAAGGCGCTCGTGGACGATCCGTCCGCGATCCTGCCGATCCTTACCCGCGAGAAAAGCGTGTTCGACGAGCGCGATATCGCCAAGGCGCTGTTCCGCTATATCGACGATCCGGCGACGTTCGAAGCTGTGCGGTTACGGGTCGGCCTGTCGCCGGAGCTCGTGGCGATCGCCGAGGAGGTGATCGACCCGGAAACCGAGCGGGTGATCGCGCCGGCGCGCTGGACGACGCGCTCGCTGCTTCAGGCCGAAGTGACGATGCAGATCACGGCCGGCGAGCTGTATTCCGACCGCTCGCACGCTTTGCCGGTCACGCTTGTCGAGGCCGCGCTCGCCGAGCGCGGCAGTCTCTCCGAGCAACAAGCGGCAGCGGTTCGGCATGTCACCTCGCCGGAGCGGATCACGGCCGTGGTCGGCTTTGCCGGTGCCGGCAAATCGACCATGCTCGGGGTGGCAAGAGACGCATGGAAGCGTGGCGGCTACCGCGTGCATGGTGCCGCGCTCGCCGGCAAGGCGGCGGACGGATTGCAGCGCAGCGCCGGTATCCCGAGCCGCACCCTCGCCTCGTGGGAGCTTGGCTGGAACAAGGGCCGCGACCTACTCAATCGCGGCGATGTCTTCGTGCTCGACGAGGCCGGCATGGTCTCCTCGCAGCAGCTCTCGCGGATCGTGCAGGAGGTGGAGCGTTGCGGCGCGAAACTCGTCCTGGTCGGCGATGCCGCCCAGCTCCAACCGATCGAAGCCGGGGCCGCCTTCCGGGCGATCACGGAGACGATCGGCGCGGCCGAACTCTCCGAGATCTGGCGTCAGGCCGATCCTCAGATGCGCGCGGCAAGCGTGGCTTTTGCGCGCGGCAAGGTCGCGGAAGGACTCGAGGTTTATCAGGCCAAGGATTCGGTGCGTTTCACGCCGAGCCACGAGGCGGCACGGGCAGCGGTGATCGCCGCTTGGAAGCCGGATTATCTGAGCACCAAGCCTGACGGACGGCGCACCGAAACCCTGATCCTGGCCCATACCAACGCGGATACCTTCGCGCTGAATGCGATGGCGCGTGAGGCGCTCAAAGCCGAGGGCGGGCTATTGGACGAAGCCCGCTTCGTCACCGCGCGCGGCGAGCGCATGTTCGCGCCGGGCGACCGGGTGATCTTCCTCGAAAATGACAGCCGGCTCGCCGTGAAGAACGGCATGCTGGCCACGGTCGAGGCGGCGCAATCGGGCGGTGTCACGGTTCGGCTCGACCGTGATGGGTTTGGCGATGGCGATACCGTCACGGTTCACGCGGCGGAGTATCGCAATCTCGATCACGGCTATGCCGCGACGGTTCACAAGAACCAGGGCGCGACGGTCGATCGGGTGCATGTTCTGGCAACGCCGGGCATGGACCGGCACCTGACCTATGTGGCGATGTCGCGTCATCGCGACAGCGCGGTGCTGCATGGCGCGCATGAGGACTTCATCGGCCCCCGCACGCGCGAAGCGCTCGAGGCCAAGCTCGGAACCGGGCCGACGCCAGCCGATTACGACGCGGCCGCTTTGTCCGGCCTGGTCCGGCGCCTGTCGCGCGACGGATCGAAGACGACGACGCTCGACTTCCTCGCGCAGAAGGCTTTTCGCGAGGCGGTGGTCGGGCTGGCAAACCCGCCCGAGGCGGGCTCCGGCCCTGCCTCGGAGCGCGAGGCGATCCGGCTCGATCCTTCGAGCGCATCGGCCAGTCTGGATGCGCTCGCCGCACGCCTCGAGCGTGTGCAACCCCGCGCCTCCGAAGGTGCCGCACGGGTACGCCCGGCGGACTTGCGCGCGCTCGCCGCCGCCTTCGCCGAACGGCGTGGCTTGCGCAATCATGCTGCGCTGCTTCCGGCCCTGACAGATTGGCTGAACGAGCTGGTGCGCGAGATCCAACAAGGTCGGCAAAAGCTCGAACGGGTCGGCGCAAGGCTCGGCCAAGTCTTTGCCGGCATCCAGGCGCGCGCGGGTCAGATCGCACCGCGTGTCTTGCACGATGGGCCGCTGGACCGCGCAATCGAACCGACCGTATCCGTGCTCGAACCTTCGCTGGCGTCTTCGTCCGCGCCAGCGGCAGACATCGCTCCGCCCGCGCCGTTGCCGCCGTTCCTGCCGGCAGTCGATCTGGGTACGAACCGCCTCGACCAGGCCGCGATGGTGCGCATCGCGGACGATCCGGAGCTCGCCCGCGAGCGCGAAAACCTGCTCGAGGAACTTGCGCTCAAAGTTCATGATCCGGAGGCGCTCAGAGGCGCCATTCTCGCCGAGCTTCACCAGCCCCGCGCGGTGTTCGAAACCCGCGTCAAAGCCCTGCTCGCCTCGCCCGATTCCTATGGTGGATTGCGTGGCAAGAGCGGATTGCTCGCGGGCAAGGCCGCCAAGGCCGAGCGTGCTAAAGCCGAACAGGCGGACCTCTACTGCACGAACAGCGCACACCGCCTCAAATCCGACCTCGACGGCAAGCTCGACCAGGCGCGCGCGCAGGAACTCGCCTATCGGGCGCGCCTGCGCATCGAAATCCCCGGCCTCAGCCCGGAGGCAAGCACGGCCTTGCGCGCGATCGGCGCGGCGGGCAGCGGCGAGCGGAACGCCGCCATGAGACGCGAGCTCCATCCTCACTTGCGTCAGGAAATCGAAGCCTTCGCCAAAATCGTCGGCCGGCGGTTCGGTGAGAACGGCACGATCGGCTTCAGGATGGAGCAGAGCCTGCCGCCTGGGCATGGCCCGGTGGCGCCGGAAACCATCGATCTCATCAACGGTGCCGGCACTGTGGCCATCCACCTGAAGAACGACACGCTGGAGCGGACCTTGAGCAAAACCCTGGTGCGTCAGCCGTCTCGTGATCGCGGCTTGAGCCTTTGATTCGTCCTCATTCCGGTTGCATTCTGCTGGCAAAGCTCGCGCTGCGCGCGCCAAAGCCGACATGTCGCGAACCGTTCCAGCCATCCGCCAGGAGAGGAAGAGAGGGCCTGTTTCTTCGTCGTCCTTCCCTTGAGAGGAGAGTGCCGTGACCTACAGGAACCTGCCCGTCGTGATCAAAGAGCGCAGCGATGCCGAGGCGCTGCTCACCGCCATCGCGGCGGGCCTGCCCGAGAGCGAACTCGCTCCGTTCGTCACCGCGATGACGACGCCCGCCGAGGAGCACGGCTTTGCGGTCATGCGCGGCTCCGGCAACGAAATGAGCCTGCCGCTGCAGCTCATCAGCCTGCTCGCCGGGACCGGTCTCATCAGCCAGGACGATGCCGTCGCGGCGATCCAAGCGCGTCATCAAGCGGAGCGGAGGACGGACGCATGAGCGACAGGGACACTTACGTCTACGACGGCACCGATGTCCTCAAGAACCGGTTCGACATCCGCGACGCCGCCGTGCTCGCCGATGTCGAGCAGTTCTATTCGCACCGCGCCATCGTCCAGATGCGGCGAGCTCCGGTCATCGGCCAGTTCGACCTGGCGCATTACCAGGACCTCCACCGGCGGATGTTCGAACCGGTCTATGACTGGGCGGGCCAGACCCGCACGATCGGCCTGTGGAAGCCCGAGATCGCGTTCGGCGGCGCAAGCGTCGACTATGCCGCCCCTGCCCTGATCGAGACGGAGGCCAAGGCGGCCTTGGCTGCGTTGAACGACGCCAAGTTCAAAGACCTCGGACGCCGGGCAGAGGCGCTTGGCTTCGCCTCGCAGATCGCCGACCTGTGGCGCACGCATCCGTTCCGCGAGGGCAATACCCGCACCCTGTTCGCCTTCGTCGAGCAGTTCACGCGCGAGCGCGGTCAACCTCTCGATCAGACCGTCATTAGCCGGGTGCCCAGCGAAACCCGCGACGCGCTCGCCCTGGCCACGACCGGCCGCGTCTCAAACCTCGTCACCCTGATCTCGCAGGCCCGCCGCGCGGAAGAACAGCGCACGCATCCCGTTCTCGGCCGGCTGACCTCGGAGGCGGTCGAGGTTCTGCGCCTTATGGGCAAACCCGCCATCGTCCGTCCGGAGATCGGCGCGCAGATCCGCGGACAGGTTCTCACCACGAGCTACGAGCATGTCCTGATCCACAACAGCCAGCAGGTCTCGGCCGTTTCCCGGCACGCCTTCCTGGAGCCTCCCCGCACCAATCAGCATGTCGTGGTACGTGTCCCGGACCCGGCCGACCTGCCCTCGCGCGAGGAGATCAGAGCGCGCGAACAGGCCGCGCGCAAAGAGATCATTGCCTCCGTGCTGATCCCTGCGGTGATCGTGCCGATCGCCGGTCAAAGCTGGGAAGAGGAGAAGCGCAACCGCATCGAAATCCCGGCGCCGAGCCAGGCTCTGGCGGAAGCGCTCAGCCAGAACAAGCCAAAGGAGATCGCAACCGACCCGAGCCTGATGGCTGAGGTGCATACCATCCAGGAGGCGCTGATGGCCCGCTACGGGCGTCCCGGGGCGGCGCTGCTTGCCAACGGCAACCCTGAAAAGGCAGCCGAGCTCTTACCGCAAGGCGAGGACCTCGAGCGCATACGCGCCGTTCTCAAGCCTGTTCAAACGGCCGCACTGAGCGAGCAGGTCGCCACGCTCAGCCAGGCGCGCAAGCAGGAACTCACCAACGGACAAAGCCGATGAAACCCGCCTCCTCGTCCAACACGCTCTTCACCGCGCCGGTGATCCTGACGCTCGGCCTGCTCGCCTTCGCCGCGATGGCCCTGCTCGCCTTCGTCTGGTCGTCGGCCTCTCCGGTGCTCGGGCGGGTCTATGCCGCCATCCGCATCGCGGAGACCGGCGGGCTATGGCTGTTCAGCGGCTGGGGCCAGTATTTTACCTCCGTGCCGAAGGGCGAGCCGTTCTCCTTCATCTCGATCTTCAAATCCAGCGTCCCGTTCGGCGTCGTCGCGGGTATGTTGATCGCCACGCTCGGTGCCCTCGCCTATCAAAAGCGAAAGACCAGCCACCTGGACGTCCTAATGGCGCCGCCTCCAGGCGGACACACCCCTGAGAGCCTCATCGCCGAGATGATGCCGGTGATGCCCCATCTGTTGCCGCCGGCGCCGCCTCGCGAAGGCGACGGCGTCATCGAGCGTGCGCCGCCACTATCGCCCAATCCCTTCAGCGCGCTGCGCGACCTGCGTGACGGTCGGAGTGTCCAGGAAGCGATGGCGAGCCTGTCCTGGCCGGAAGCCGCCGCCATCGCGCTGCTGACCGACGCGCTTGCCCCGGTCTCCGACCGGAGCCGCCAGGAGGCTCTCGACAAGGAGGTCTGGAAGGCGGCGCGTGCCGGCACGCCGCCTGCGAGGGACGATGGCCTCGCTCACACCGCGCTGACTCAGGCGGCCTGCGATCTGCGGGAGCGCGACATGGAGGCGCTCGAACAGGCGCACGAGGCCCTGGCCGCGCCCGGCTCGACCCACGATGCGATCGCCGCGCTGGCACAACTGGCCTATTCCCGGCGCAAATTGCGTCTGCCGAAATTCGCCTGGCTCGACCGGCTCGATCCGCACGTCCACGCACGGGTGTACACGGCTTCCTGACCAGAGCGCGCATCAAAAAAGCCCGGCGACGCGCATCCGCATCGCCGGGGTTTTTATTGGGATCAGTCGCGACCCTTTTTGGCGCTCAGGCTTGGCCGGTCATGTAGGTGGTGACGACACCGATGATCACGCCGAGGATGGTGATGGCCGAACCGATCACGAGGCCGGCGAGCGAACGGCCGGAATCCTCGCGCGCATTGTCGTCCTGCGCCGACTTGTAGAGCTTTACGCCCGAAAACCCGGCCAATCCGATACCGACCACGGCGAAGATGATCGTGATGACGATACCGAGATTGTTGCCGCCGCTGGCAATGCTGGTCGCGTTGAGCTGCGACGACTGCGCCTTCTGACGCGCGGTGCGTAAGATATCGAGCGGCGCCGACGGATCGCCGGAGTTCTGAGCCCATGCCGGAAGCATGCTCAGGCCGTAGCAGGTCAGAACGGCCGCGATCTTGTATTCAATATCTTCAACTCTCATGGCCCTCTCCTCTTATCAATCACGCTGCACGACGGGCCTCATCCCCTTTGTTCAGGCCCAACACTTCGCCCAAGATCTCATCGACGATGATTGTCTTGATGCGATCGTCGCCGTGCCGCACTTGCGCGGCGACACGGCTCCACAACTCGATCGCGGTCCCGTCGGGAAACCGCGTCGCCAAAATCCGCAACGCCTCGTTCACCGCCATCCGGCGATAAATCTCGTCGCGGACCTGCCGGTCCTCGGCCTTGGTGGTGAGCGCCCAGAGCATGCGCGGCCCGAGGCTGTTATTGAGAACGATCCAGCGCTCCTCGTCACGGAGCTTGAAGCGGGCGAGGAAATTGGCGCCGCGCCGGCCTTGCGGGCCGTGGACATGCCGCTCGAGCGCGGATTTGACGGCGCCATCGAAGCCGAAGGTGCGCCGTGCCTCCTCGCGGATCTCGTTCGAGTCGGCGTTGAGCACCAACACGGTCGAGGCCATGTCGGCCAGCGTGTCGAAGTCGCCGAGCAACTGGGAGACGAGGATCAGCTCGAGGCCCCATTTTCGCCCCTCGCGGGCGTCGGACTTGACCTGCCGGGCGATGGTGTCGACGCCGCCGGTCAGGTGGTACTCGTCCATGCAGAGGCGCTTGGGCGTCTCCGCGACCTCCTGGTAGCGGTTCTCCCAATAGCGCGTGTAGGCGTCACGGATCGCCGCGTCGGCTGGGATATCCATCTTCGGGATCTCCTCGGCAAAGCCGGAGATCTTCGACAGGTAGACGTGGCGCGCGATCATGAACATCAGCGCGTTGTTGCGCTCGGCCTCCGGCGACTTGTGGCGCATGGCCACGTCCTGCAGATCGATCGACACGACCCGCGCCTGGCCCAAGTCGAGGCGGGTCGGGCGCGCGAAGATCGGGAATTTTTCGATTGCGGCCTCGAGCGAGCGCTGGACCTGCCGGATCATCTCCGGCGTAAAATCCTGGGCCATGATCGGCTCGCCGAGCACGCGGGCGAGATCCTCGAGCACCGGCATGGCATGGCGCTGCGCGCGCTGGGCCGCGACATGCAGGCCGCGCTCGATGAAGGCATCCACGATGCGCCACCAGCGCGTCCGGCCCTGGACCGGGATGTCGTGAACCTCGATCAGCCGGTCGATCTCCGGATCGACATTGGGCTGGTAGATCGCCGGGGACGAGGAAAACTCCAGGTCGCTCTTGAGCTGGTAGATCCGCGAAATCAGGCGCGGCACCAGCAACGCCACTTCCGGACTGTTCACGTTCAGCAACGTGGTCAGGAAGTTCTCGATGAAGGTGCGCTCGCGCTCGAGCGGCGTGCGCCGGCCGAGCCCGATATCGAAGGGATTGACGGCGTGCTCGGCGATGTTGAGGAGCCGGACGTAATACGCCTCGTGCCGGCGATCGGGCGGCAGCGCGTTGCGGATCAGCTCGATGAAGCCGCTCGAACTGACGCCGACATCGATGACGGCGAGGAACGGCAAGGCCGCGCCCGGACTATAGGCGGTGAACTCGATATTGAGCCGGTTCATCAGCACCGATTTGCCCGAGCCCGGCGTCGCGTAGATCAGGGTCAGCCAGAACAATTGCTCGGCCGACAGCGCCTCGTAGGGCATCGGCTTGCCGTCGGGCGTCAGCAGCATGGTCTGGCCCTGCCGGAAGACCTGCGCGACGCGGTGGAAGGGCAGCATCGCCGCGATGTCGCCGAGCGGTGCGATCGAGCCCGGCGGCACGCGCGATTGCAGGGTCATGCCCGGCACGGTCTCACAGAGCGCGCGCAAGGGATTGTGCGGCGCATCGGTCATGACCGCCTCGCCCCAGGTCATCATGCCGCTCATCAGATAGGAGCGGCGCTTCTCGAGCAGGCCCGCATCCTCGCCCGGCTCGGTCCAGGTGGTGGCGATGACCCGGCCCTTGACGACCGCCTCGCCGTCCTTGTCGACGATCTCCTCGAGCGCGCGCAGGGCATCGAACAGGTTCTTGTTCGAGGGCGAAGCGAAGGCGAGCAGGCCCGCGATCACCTTGCGCAGGCGAAAACCGACATCGGCATCCCTCAAGGCTTCGAGGTGGAAACAGACCCGGAACGGCATGTCGGCCGCGCGGGAGGAACTCTCCAGCAGCGTCTCGATCAGCCGGTTGAAGGGCAGGATCATCGAGGGGAACATCCGCATCACGGCAATCGCGAAGCGGCGCCCGCCAACCTCGACCGAGCGCATGTTCGGGCTCGCCTCGACATTGCCGGTCATGATCTGGCGGGCGATGGTCGGCGAGAAGAACTCGCTGACATCGTCGTCATGGACTTCCTTGGCGCCGGGATAGCGCCGGGTGCCCGGCCCGTAGGGCGACCAGCCCTCGGGCGTCTCATGGTAGAGGATCGCCGCCCGGATCTGCTCCAGCTCGCGCCGGCGTCCCTTGTCGTCGGGACCGAGCACCCTGCCCTGCAAGCGCGCCTCGCCCAGCGCCTCCATGACCCGGCGCACGAAGGCGCCATGCGGCCCATCGAGCGCACCGACCCGCAGGAACGGGTTCTGCGCCTCGCGCGCGGGCGGCAGCTCCTGCCACGCCTTCCTATTCTCCTTCAGCTCGCGCTTGACCTCCTCGCCCGTCCCGGCGCTCGGGCGCGTCCAGGCGGCGAGCAGGATCTTTTCTGAGCGTGCCCGTCCCTCGAGGACGTCGCGGCCCTCCTCGATCAGCGCCTCGACGGCGAGCGCCTTCTGGCGCGCGCGCTCGCCCTGGCGCTTCAGGAACGGATCGAGCACCTTGGCGACGTTGAGGGAGCTCTCATAGGAAATCGTGAGCTGGTGGCCGGGGCGCTTGAGGATCTGCGCAATGCCGCCGGCGAAGCGCTCGACGACGTTGTGCAGGTAATCGTCGGCCGACACGATCGAGCGCACGCCGTCGATCTCGATCAGCGTGAGCTGGGAGCCGTCATGCGCATAGATGACAGCCTCCTCGCGCTCCGGATCGAAGCCGGCCAGATCACAGAAGCGGTCTGCCGTGCGCATCGCTCAATCCGCGAAGTAGAGGGAGAAGTTGCCGATGATCACCGTGCCGCAGGTCAGGGCACTGCCGATGATCATCGCGAACACCCAGTTCAGGGCGCTGCCATCCGCCGATTGGTTGGCCTGGTAGAGGCGCAGCATCGCGTAGCCGGCCAGGAACATGCCGAAGGCCGCTGTCAGCACGACGATCAGCCAGGCGATGTCGGGCATGCCCGCGATCAGCCCGGAGAGGACGTCGGCAAGGCCCTTGCCGCCGTTCACCGCAAGGCTCCATAGGTGCCCGGATAACCAACGGCAAAGGTGGACGGCCCCACCCCACGCATCGAGGGCGGCCCGGCATCGAGCGGCAGCACGACCGGCTGCAGGAAGACAATGCCGATCGGGAAGTTGGTGGGCGAGGACAGGGTCGGCGGCTTGCTGAAGTTGCGCGCGGCCGCCGCCGTCAGTGCCTGGCCGACAGGCAGGGTGGCGCCCATGCCGGCCGTCATCCAATCGATGCCGCGCCCCGATTGCACGGCATACCCGTCGCCGTAGATCGTGTTGGTGTTGAGCTGGGTGAGCTGTTGCCCGACCTGGCCGACACCCTGGATCAGCCCGGCCACGACCAAGCTGCCATAGCGCTCGAGCACATGATTATCGACATCGGCAGCAACGCCGGTGCGGGCCTGGTCAACGGTGATCGCGACCGCCTGCATCGGACCCTGGCGGCCGTCCTGCAGGATCATCGTCGTGAAGCGGATCGAGGCTTGGGTCTGCGAATAGACGATCTGGCCCATCAACCGGATGCCCTCGAGCGGGCCGGGCCGCTGCAGCTCGTCGAGATCGGTGATGGTGGCGAAGATCGGTGCCCCCGGATCGTCCGAGTTGAAGCCGCGATCCAGCACCGCGTAGGCGACATCGCCCGAACGGGCCACGGTCCCGTGCCGCACGCCCGGCCCGAACGGCCCGTTGACCACCGGCCCGCGCGCGCCTGCCGGCTCAGGCTTGGGCCGCTCGCCCTTGGCGAACTCGCGCACCAGAAAGCCGCCCGGCGTCGGCTTGAGCAGCACCTTGATCTGCTCGTTGATCGCCGAGATCTGGTCGGGTTCGGCCTTCGGCTCGGTCGGCAGGTCGCGATAGACGTCGCGCACGACGTCGCGGTCGCGATAGACGATTGTCTCGACCACCCTGGGTTCGGGCGGCGGCGCCTGGACCGGTGCCGGCGCCGGCTCGACCTTCCGAGCGGCATCCTCCGGCAGCTCGCCGCGCTGCGGGCCGGTCACTTCCGCGATGACGGTGCCGGCGACATAAGGCCGTCCGTCCGCGCCGCGCTCGTCGGCCGCCTGCCGGTTGACGCCGGCGCGCCGGTCGGCCTCGGTCTTGCCGACCGCCTTCATCATGTCGTTCTGCGGATTGGGGGTCAGCCCGCGGAACTCAGTGGTTGCCGCGCCGCCGCGATCGACGCCGGGCGGATTGGACATGACGATGGCGGCCGAGCCGATCGCCACGCTCGCCATAAGCCCCCCGACCGCGACATACGAGGTTTTGATCATCGGCTGCCCCTCAGTAATCGACGGCGATGGTGGTTTCCGATCCGTCGCCGGCCTCGGCGATGAGGCGCGAGGCCGGCCGGTTGAACTCCCAGACCTTGACGCCGCCCGGCCCGTCTGCCGAGCCGACCGGCTGCGGGCTGACGAGGTTGCCCGAGGCGCGCACATACATCCGGTCGCGATAGATCCAGGCTTGCGCCCCGCCGGTGGCATTGACCGGGTAGGCGCCGCGTGGAGGCGTGCCGGAGGCGAACAGATGCAGGGCCTGCGTCGTGTTGGCCTCGCCAGAGGCGCGCGGCGGGGCGGGTCCGCGCGACGGCCGCGGCGCCGGCGATGCCACCGCCACCTTGAGCGGCTGCAAGGGCGAGGAACCAGCCACGCGCACCGTCACCGGAATATCGACCCGCTCGTTCGAACCGCTGAGCACCATCAACGGGATCGGATAGGCAAAGCCTTCGAGCCGGATCAGGATATTGCCCCAGGTCTCGAAGCGGCAGGGCATCAGGTTGATCGAAGTCGGCCGATCCGATCCGGCCGATGCAGCAACCTGGCTCGACCCCACGCCGTTATCGGTGCCGCAGCCGGTGCCGTCCTGCGCGAACAGCCGCGGATCGTAGGCAACCGAGGCGATCGGCCAGGGCCGGCCCTTGGCATCGACGAAGGTGATCGGACTGACGACGCCATAGGCGAGGTGCAGCGTCTCCGGTTTGCTGACGCTGGTATGTTCGCCGACCGACAGGGTGCGTGGTTCAGGACGCGGCAGGCGCCCGTCTCGGCCAGGGAAGTTCCCGGCGCCCTGCGCGTCCTGGACCGAACGGCGCAGGTCCTTCACTTCGTCCGGCTTGAGGATCGTGCCCCGCGTGCCGCCGATCATGCGCAAGCGCAGCTCGTCGAGCTCGGCCGGCGTCAGGGCACGCGGCGCGGGTGCGGGCGCGTTGCCCCCCGGCGGCAACCCCGGCGCGCGGCGGATATCGGCGCCCTCGGCAACGGCGGCGCCTCCATCGGGAGTGCCACCGGGATCATGCGCCAGCGCGCTGCCGGCGCCGATCAGGCTCAAGCCCAGCAATCCTGCCCATGCGAGGCTGGTCTTCATCACGGCACCACATTCGCGAGTTGCTGGGTGGAGATCACCGAGTCGATCGCGATCCCGTTCGGATTGATCGGCGAGGGGTCGATGCGCACGATCCGCATCTCGAGCAGGCGCCGCTCGACCTTGGTCTCGACATTGGTGCGGTAGAAAATCTGCAACGGCACCTCGACGCGCCAGTAATAGCGGCCGCTCTCCTTGCCCTCTTCGGCGATGTTGGCCGGATCGGTCGTGACCGCCGACACCGTCTGGTAGCCGAGCACCACCTTCTGGATGATGCCGCTCTCCTGCAGCGCGGCGCGGTAGGTATCGCGGCCGTTCGGCGTGAAGGATTGGGTCAGGGCATTGTTGATGAGCGCCCGCCAATTGGCATAATCGTAGTTGTTCAACTGAACAGAGGCGCTGACGGCAAAGTCCTTCAGCCGGGCCTGGGAAATATTCGGCTCGGTCAGCGGGATCGCATCGCAGACCGCCTGCGCATCCGACGTCCAGATGAACTGCTTGATCGGGAAGCGGTAGAAGGCGTTGTAGGCGAGCACGTAGTTCGCGGTCAGCGACAGGAACAGGAAGCCCGAGAGCAGGCAGATCCAGATCCACTGGTTGCGCAGCATCACCCGGCCGGCATCGACCTCGCGTGCGATCTGGTCGGCGCCCTTCATGGCTGAGCCATCCCGTTCGCCTGGCCGTTGTCTTGGCCGTTGTCTTGGCCGTCCGCCTGACCGTCCTCCGCTGGCGGCTCGGCCGCCTTGACGGCGCAGCCGAACACGCCTCCATCGGCGACGTAAGGGAGCACGTCGGCGCGCTTGACCGCGAAATACGACAGCCAGAGCGAGCCGAAGAGCGACATGGCTAGCGCCCCGCCGAGCACCGAGGTGACGCGCGACAGGCGCCCGAGTTCGTCGGCGAGGCCGGTCGGCGACAGGCAGCCCTTGGCCGAGGGGAAGCTGAAGGTGCCGATGCTGGAGCGGGCGGCCATCGCTCAGGACCCGGCCAGGACCGACAGGAGCTTGGCCTCGTCGCCGGCCTCGTAGCCGACCATGATGGCCAGGCGCCCGTCAGGCCGGGGCACGAACATGGTCGGAACGCCTGGCCGCAGGTTCGGCGAGGCCGCGAAGATCCCCGCGAAGGCATCGCGGTTCTCAGTCACCTTCTTGACCATCTCGGGATTGCCCTCGCTGGTCGGGGCATTCTGCCCGACAAAGGCGGCCGTCAGCGCGGCGACGCGGTCGGGCGCCGACAGGATGATCGCCGCCATCTTCGCCCCGACTTCCGGCTCGCCGAGCACCGCGACCGGCACCCAGCGCGCCGCGACCTTGCCGTGCATCGCCTTGAAGGCGGCGTGGCAATAGGGGCAACGCGGATCGAAGAAGATCGTCGCGATCCGGCCCTCCGGCGTCCCCTCCGGCACGTCCAGCACGCCTTCAAGTTTGGCCAAAGCCTCGGTCGCCTGACGCGCGACCTTCGGGTCCTCGATCGTCGCCAGCGATCCGTTCCGGGCGCTATCGCCCGCGACGGGCGCCGGCACGCCTGGCTGTCCGGTGGCGGGCAGGCCCGCCATGGCAGCGGCAGGCGGAAATTCCGGAATTCGCTGCGCCTGCGCAACTTGAGCGATCGGCTCGGCGGCGCCCCCCGCCCCTGTCCCTGCCGCGCGCTGCGCGCCCGCGCCCGCTTGCTGCGCCGCGATACTGAGTTGCAAAGGCGCCCACTGATTGGTGCTGGCAAAATAGACACAGGCGGCAAGAGATGCGGCCCAGACACTGTGTTTGATTGCGCCTTCCATGGGTTACAGCACCCTACATTCCCAAAAGATATGCCTTCGAAAGGATATTGCGAAGCATACAATGCTGTGTCAATGCTGATTTGGTGATCAAGATCCAGAAGCGTGCACGCTCAAAGCCGCTTATGGTATATCGGACACAGTCGCGTAGGGGAATAATCTCCTGCTCAACGTTTTCTTATTGTCAAAAGGCAATCATGACAGAAACGTGGCGAACAAATACTAACGATGTGCTCAGCGCCGGCCTCATGCTGCGGTGCAACTACGGCTTCGTAAAACTGCAACCTGTCCGGGCGGTTAACCGAGTGTTCACACTCGTCCTGTCCGGGCTGGCACTGGCTCTGTTCTTGCCCACCACCGAGCGGCCGCAGGCACAAAACTCAACTCTAGAGAATACGCTCAAGCAAAACCGATCGGGTTTTGCCTATCACGATGGGCATGCGCCGGAGCGGCGACCCTATAGGCAGCCCAAGCTCGACGTCGATCCGACCGACCTCTCAATGGAGGAGCTGCGGGCGCGTCTGAATCATCTCGAAGAGCGCCTCGAACAACTGGAACAGGGGCTCGTTTCCAGCAAAGGCGCACGGCGATGAACGTTCCTGATCTTGGAACGATGTTGACATCCTTGAGCGGGGTCTTCCCGCTCGTGGTTCAGCTCGTCTTCCTGATCATCGCCGTGCTCGGGATCTGGTACGGAACCACGGGTCTGTACACATTATACAATGTCGCGGCCGGCGAATATAAGTTCTCCAACCGTCCGGTGACGATCGACTCGGCGCTCGGCAAGCTGGCTCTTGCCTCCGCGATGATCGTCGCGCCCGTCATGCTCTGGCGCTTCGCCAATAGCTTCGTGATGGGCGGCGACATCACCTTCAGCATGTTCAATTACGGGGCCACCCCGCGCGGCTCGCAATGCGAGCAGATCCGCTTCGCGATCACCTACTTCTTCATGGCGATCGGCGCGGTCGCCTGGCTGGTCGCCGGCGTGCGGCTCTACAACGCCACCTCGAACCAGCAGACCGGCGCCGGCTCGGCCGTGATGTTCCTGGTCGGCGGCACCCTCGCCTTCTTCGTCAACGACGTCGCCACCCTCGTCGGCAACACGATCAAGATGGACGTGTCGCTCGAGAATGTCTGCACGGTGATGGGGGGAAGCTGAGCATGCGCGCGCTCACCACCCCCACACTCCTAGCGGCGCGCCAGCAGTGCGCCGAGCTCGAAGCGCAGGAATTCTCCGAACGGGGCGGTGCGTTCGAACATCCGGCCGTTCTCGATCTGCCAGGCGCGGTAGCGCGCCACCAGCGCGCTCGCCACGATCACGATGGCCAGAAGCAGCGCGCCGCCGAGGGTAAGCCACGATCCGGTCCAGACCGCCCAGGCCGCGCCGATCACCAGCAGGATCTCGGCCGCCACCATCAGCACCATGGCCTGCTGGCGCTCGTTCGCGGCCAACGCTTCGACCTCACCGTCGCCGACCGCGAAGATGCGCCCGAGCTCGGTCAGGCCGAGGCTCGCCCCGCAGCTCGGCTCGTCGCAGATGCGCAGGTTCATCGCTTGCGGGTCGGGCATCAGCCGGCCGCGCCGGCAGACCGGGCAGCGCGCCTGCAAGCCGCCGAGCAGGCTTCCCGACATCTCGACGAACTCGCGGTGCTCGCCCCCGACCCGTCGTCCGGCGGCCCGCTTGAGAAACGACACAAGACCCATGGCTCTGCCTCGGGAAAAGACACTATCCGCGCAACTATGCGCAATCATCGTTTCACCGCAAGACCGATTATACAAATCTCTAGCATATCTGAGAGTTGACGATGACCAGATCAGAGATAATCAGACTCTTCCGCGTGCTGTTCGTCTTGACGGGACTTGCCATGATCTTGCCGGCGTGCACCACGACCGGCAGCACGTCGGATCACGTCAATGCCAAGCTGCGCGAACACGGAGTCTGAGCGATGCGACGCCTTCACTACGCCCTGTCCTGCGCCGTGATCGCCCTGGCCCATCCGGCCTCGGCTCAGGTCGCCAACACCTATTGCGCGGGGAACCCGGCCGCCTGCCAGCCGGTCAATCCGGGCTTTGGCTATCCCAACGCCTATGCCACTTACGCCCCGACTGGCTATGCCGCGCCCGGATATGGCGGTTATGGCGGCTACCCCGCCCCCGGCTATGGCGGATATGGGGGCTATCCTGCCCCCGGCTATGGCGGTGGCTACGGCGGTTATCCGCCGCCGGGCTATTACGGGCCGGGCGGCGCCGCCCAGGCCCAGAGTCTTGGCGCGATCACCCAGGCGCCCCGGGTCATGCCCGGCCAGTACGGGCAGCAGGAGCCGTTCCAGCCGAACCAGCCGACGATCACCGAAGCAGCGCCGCCGCACCCGGCCAACGCCAACTTCTCGCGCTACGCCGCCAACATCTTCGGCGATGCCAACCGCCCCTCCAAGGTCGTTCAGCGCACCGCGCGCAGCGCCGGCATCCGCGACGGCTATATCGAGGAATCCAAGCGCATCGCGGCCTATCTCGACGGCCCCGACATCGCTCAGCGCCTCGACCAGCGCTATCCCCTCGCCGCGCAGATGGTCGGCCCGGACATCGTTCCGCCGGTCATCACCGAGCTGCGCGAGATCCGACAGACCCCGAACCGCTCCGTGCTCGTCACCACGGTCGGCTCCTACGAGATCCTGCGCCAAGCCCGCATGAGCGTGGCCCCGCCGAATTGGCGCGACTACCTGACCGTCACGCCCCCACCTTCGCCCGAGCCGAGCTGGACGCCGCCCAAGAACGCCGAGGAACAGGCGCATTGGGATGCGAGCTACAAGGTCGGCCTCGATGTCGGCATCCTGCAGGCGCGCTCCGCCTTCGACGACGGCATGGCCCGGCTCGATCGCGACTTTGCCGGCATGCGCCGCTACCACGGCCTCGCCGCGCAGGGCGCCGTCAGCCTGCCTCTCGTCAAGGCCAAGGGCACGGGCCTGCGCGTCTCCCGCAACGGCCAGTCCGCCACCGTCGGGGAACACGTCGTCAAGCTCGTGGTCACGCCGAAGTTCCAGCGCAGCGCCGCTGCCCTGCCGAGCGAGTGAACCATGCTCTGGAGCGGCGCGACCCACTATCCGGAGACCGAGATCGTCGTGCGCGGCCGCGATGAGGTGACGCGGCTGCTGGTCCACGCCGTGTCGCTGCGCGCCAGCGACGTGATCTTCCAGACCGGCCGTCCCGTGCTCGCCGCGATCGACGGACGGCTGTCCGCCCTGACCCGCGTCTGGCTTCAACCGAGCACGCTCGCCCGCATCGCCACCGAGCTGACCTCGACCGACTCGATCATGTCGAAGCTGTATTCGGGGCAGGACTTCGATCGCGCGATCACGGTCGAGGACCGCGACACGATCGGGCGGGATCACGATCCGGTCCTGCACCGCTTCCGCATCAATGTCACGGCCGGTTATCACGAGGGCGATGTCGGCCTGCAGATCGTCTGCCGGCATATCCCGGCCGAGCCTCCAAGCGTCACGGCCCTTCGCGTCGAGCCCGAGATCGTCGCGGAATCCACCCCGGCGCAAGGCGCCGTCATCGTCGCCGGCGAAACCGGTTCGGGCAAGACCACGACGCTCGCCGCCCTGATGCGCCGCGTGCTCGAGGAGGCGACGCCGATCCACGGCAACGTCATCACCTACGAGGCGCCGATCGAGTTCGTGTTCGAGGCGGTGCCCTCGGCCCATTGCACCATCATGCAGCACGAGATCGGGCTGCATCTGCCGAGCTTTGCCGCCGGCGTGCGCAACAGCCTTCGCCGCAAGCCCGCCCTGCTCCTCGTCGGCGAATTGCGCGACATGGAGACGATCATGACGAGCGTCGAGGCGGCCAATACCGGCCACCCGATCTACACGACGACGCATGCCAACGACGTCGCGCATATCCTACGCCGTCTCACGCTCAAATTCCCGGCCGAGCTTCAGGACCAGGCGTTCCACGACGTCCTGACCACGACGCATCTGCTCGTGTCGCAGCTCCTCGTGCCGCGCATCGGCGGCGGCCGGATCTGCCTGCGCGAATGGCAGGTGCTGACCGATCCCGTCCGGCGCGAACTCAGCCGGGCCGGCATGGCCCATTCCGTCGATACCCTGCGCGCGGTGATCGAGCGGGGGCAGGACGGCCGCTCGATGCGCAATACCGTCACCGCCGCTCTTGGCCAGGGCGAGATCGACACCACCACCGCCCGCCGTGTTCTCGACCGCTATGGATACCGTGATGCCCGTCTCGCGGCGTAGCCTCCTCACGGGATTGGCCGCCACGGCGGCGCTTCCGCTGACCGGGCTCGATCCGGCCTATGCCAACGCGCTTGCCGGCACGATGGGCCGCGTGCCCGTCACCCAGCTCTGGCTCCGCCGCGAAGGCACGCGCGAGGATGTCTCCGCGATCGTGCGCACGCCCTACGGCTACAACCCCTCAGACCTGCTGATGCTGTCCTGGCTGATGCGCGACGTCCAGGACGGCAACTCTGCCGTCTGGATCGATCCGCGCCTGTTCGACCTGCTCAGCGCCGTCCAGGCCGCGATGAGCGCCGTCCACGGCAGCATCGTGCCGCTGATCGTCACCTCCGGCTACCGCACGCCCAAGCACAATAGCGGCCTCGAAGGCGCGGCCCGCGCCTCCCTGCATCTCCGGGGCCAGGCCGGCGACATCAAGGCACAGGGCTATTCCTCGAGCGCGGTGGCGATGGCCGGCGCGCTGCATGCCCGCGGCGGCGTCGGCATCTATCCGACCTTCACCCATCTCGACATCGGCAGCATCCGATCCTGGCAGGGCGGGCGGACATCGCCCCCCGGCCAGCCCGTGCCCGGAAGCCCGATCGAACAACCAAGGACCGCGCCATGAGCGACCAGCTTCCCTGGCGCTGGACCGCCGTGCCCCTGCGCTTCTTTGGCCTGCATGGCAGCATCGCGGCGTTCTTCCCGCTGCTCGTGATCACGGGATTGTCGCGCTACACCTTCATCGCTCTGGCTCTATACATCGGATACCTGACCTACTGCAATCATCGCAAGATGACGCCGCTGCAGTTGCTCAAATTCTGGCGTGCCAAATACATCGAGGGCGGAAAATGGCCAGCCTTCTGAACCGGGGTCACAGCACCATGCGCAAAAGCCTGTCCGCCGCCATCCTGCTCGGTGGCCTCGCCCTCGCCAGTCCTGCCTTCGCGCAGACCAGCAACAACTGCATCGTCAAGCAGGCGGCCGATGCCGCGATCCAGCGCCAGATCGCGCTGATCGATGCCGCCAAGGTCAATCCGAGCGCCTTCTTCAACGGTCCCAATTCCTGCATCGCCGGCGACCTGCTCAGGCGCTTCGACCTCTCGAACCTGATCCCGGATCTCTCCGGCTTCCTGACCGGCGCCGCGCAAGGTCTGATCACGGCCGCGCTCGACGCGGCCAAGCGCCAAGTCTGCCAGATCCTCGACCAGCAGCTCCACGACACGATCCGCTCGATCAATCAGAACATGGGCCTCTACCAGGGCTCGCTCTCCGGCAACCTGTTCACGATGCTCAACGGCTCGATCTCACCGATCACGATGCCGAACATCGACGGCCTCGGCTCCTACCAGCACGTCCAGAACACCGCATTCGGCTCGTCCCTCAACCTCACGCCGACGGCCAACCCCAATCCGGTCATTCCGACCCCCAATCCGGGAACCACGGTTCCGCCGGTCGTGGTGCCGCCCACCCAGCCGCCGCCCAGTGTCTGGCCTGGCACCGGCGGTGGCGGCCGCCCGATCTCACAACCCGGCACAGGCTTTGGAGGCATGTTCCAATGAAAAAACTCAGCGCCACGCTCGCCGCCCTAGCCCTGCTCGGCATCGCGACGCCTGCACTCGCGCAATCGCGCATCGCACTGCCAGTCGGGGAATGGGATGATGATTATCAAGGAAAATCCGACTGCAAACGTCCTTTTCTCAAAATAGAACCCGCTAAAATAACAGTTCGAATGACGGGGGGAGAAGGACATTGTGCGGTTTTATCATTGAAAAAACAAAAAGGTATAATTTGGGGTCGCTTTGACTGCAAGTGGGATAAAACGATTCCACCTGAAGAGATGATTGAAGGCGATGGAGACTCAAACGGCTTTTCCATCAAAATCAAATCTACGAACAGCATTCTATACAATAACGGTTTATACAATCTATGTCCGAATAACAAAGGATAATGCCTATGAATAAGGCGTCCGTTTTGTTCTTTACATTCGCAGCAAGTCTAACCACTGCATCGACCAGTCGCGCCGGCACTTGCCTCAGTGCCGATATCATGGCGCCGGCCGGGCAGGCGATCACCTCGCCGTTTGGCGTCAACCGCTCGGGCCGAGCCAGTGCGTCGCCCGGCTACCATCAGGGCCTCGATATCGTGAACAAGGAAGGCGCCGGAACCAAGATCTTCTCCGGCTCCTCGGGACCCGTCAACTTCCGAAAGTTCACCGGTGGCGGTGTGATTGCTGACGTCGTCTCCGGTGATACCCGTTTCATGTACCTACACATGGCAACGACTTCGCTCGGCAATGGCGAGAGCGGCAGAGTTGCGGCCGGGGACCAGGTCGGCACCATGGGATGTAAGGGCATGGATAAATGTGCCCCCCACCTGCACCTCTATGCCGCTCTCAAAGGCAATGTGCTCGCTGCTGCCGGCAATACTCCACGCGCCTGGCTGCAATACTCGCGCAAAGGGCCGCCGATGACGGCCGACCAAATCAAGGCCGCGCTACCCAATAGCTGGTACTACGTCAATCCAGAGCCGTTCCTGCCGCGACAGATCCCGATCGTGAACCCGTATCCAGACATGGAGGGCGGGCCACGCAAAACCTCGCTGCCCAAGACTTGCGCCCCGGGCAGCGATACCGGCCCCTCGACCATGCCCAAGGGCGATACGCCCTCAATGGCCGACACCCAATCCCAGCAAAAAGCCATCGCCGGCGCCGCAGAAATCGCGAGCGGTTCTCCCGATCACGCGGTGAAGATGGCCGACCAGCCCAACCGCAGCCTCTACCTCGAACTCTCCCGCATCAACGCGACCGAGCTGACCGCCAACACCTTCGACTACCAGGCGCAAACGGATGCCGCGCTCGCGCAGCTCCTCGCCGTCTACGCGCAGAAGCGAGGCCCCCGATGAAGACCCCGCATCCCCTGCTCTTCCCGGCCGCCGGTGCTCTCGCCCTGCTGCATCTCGCGCCGGCCGCCGCCTTCACCCTGCAATGGGAGTTGTCGCTGCAGCGGCTGATGTCCGGCATGAAGGTCTCCGCCGCGCAATCCAGCGCCGCCGCCTCGCAGACCACCACCGGCTTCAAATCGGCAGCGGAAGCCGCCGCCTCCACCATCGTCAGCCAGGATAACGCCCTGCGCCTCGCCCAGGCCCGGCATCTCTACGGCTTCGATACCGGCACTGGCTATGCCGCCTGCAGCGTCAACCTCACCGTGTCGCAGGAACGCGACGCGCGTGCCTCCGCGACCCGCGTGCGGCAGGTCTTCGCGGAGGCTGATCGCCGTTGGCTCACCTCCGGCGGCGACGCCGCTGAGCGGCTCGGCGATACGCTGAGATTGCGAAAAACCTTCTATTGCACCGCAGCCGAACAGGCGACCGGCTGGTGCAAAGGCGCCAAGCCGGGCGGGGTCGGCGCCGGTGATTCCGACGCTTCGCCCTGGCTGCTCAACCGTGATTACGGGGCTGAGGAAGTCATGACCGCCGCCGATTACCTCGACGTCGTCGCGCCGCTGCCGACCGTCAACCCAAGCCCGCGCAATGCCGAGGAAGACCTCGCCCTGATTCAGGCGCGCCGCCAGGGCGCCTTCATGAGCGGTGCCCGCGCGGTCCTCGTCGGTGTGATCACCGGCGGCATGGGCGGCGACCAACGCCAGGGAGTGACCCCATGACGTTTACCAGAACCCTCACGCTGGCCGGACTCGGCCTGATCGCCAGCACAGCCATCGTCCAGGCCCAGACCTGTTTCGGGGTGGAGGCGCGCGTCAACAGCCAGACCTCGACCCTGACCGGCGCCGTCAACGGCGCGATCACCGCGACCGAGGCGACGATCCTCGCTCAGGAGCAGGCCGAGCGGATGCGCCTGCTCTCCGCGATCAAGGTGGTCACTGCGCAGAGCTCCACCGGCAGCGACCAGTTCTCGAACGGCCTGCGCTCCTCGAGCCAGGCACTCGCGAGCACGCTCGTCTCGCAGGACCAGCGCCAGGCGGTGGCGCTCGCCAGCCATCGCTACGGCTCGCTCGGCTATGATCCATGTGCCTCGAACACCAAGGCGCAGGGGCTGTTCCAGGCGCTTACCGGAACACCGGCCACGCGCCGGCAGATCGCCGCCAGTGTCAAGGCCCAGCCCGGCCGCTATGCCAACCCCGGCGATTGGTCGAACGGCGTCAAAACCGGCACCGCGCCCGATGGCGCCTCGCTCTATTCCGGTGACACAGCGGCCGCCACGAAGTTCATCGACACCGTGGTCGGCCCGCCCGATCAGGCGCCTGACACCTCGGCCTCCTCAGCCGAGGGCGATCTCGACAAACTCGAAAAGACCGGCCGCGACACCTATCGCTCGCTCAGCGCCTCGGTCCTCGCCGACATCGCCGCCGATTACGGTGCGGAAGGCCCGATCGCCAAGTCGCGCGCCCTGTCGACGCATTGGCAGGGCAACGATGGCGGTGCCGCCTGGTCGGCCGGTGTCGCTGGCCAGCACACGCGCGGCCTGCTCCAGGACGCCGTGCGCATGGAGGCCGCCAACCTCGCCATGCTCGCCAACCAGTACAAGCGTGGCCTGCGCACCGAAACCAGCGCCGCCGCCCTCCTCCTGGCGATGGTCAATGCCCGCCTGTCCAACATCACCCCGGCCAGCGGCGGTGATGCGATCAGCTCCGCGAGCTACAAGCCATGAAGCGCATTCTCCTCGGCCTCGTCGCCCTCACGGCCCTCGCCTCGCCTGCCCGCGCGGCCAGTTGCTGGGTAGTCGATCCCGTCTGGATCGCCGGACATACCGGCGCCACCAGTACGCTCAATGCCCGCGTGGCGGCGATGGGCACCAACATCGCCACCCAGCGCAGCCTCACCCTCGAAATGCTGCTCTCAGCGATGAAGGTGAACACCGCGCAGATCTCCACCAATGCCGCGCGCGACACCAACCTCGCCAACAACAGCCAGCAGGCCGTCGCGACCACCCTCACCCAGGTCACCCAGCGCCAGGCCCTGGTCGATGCGCGCGAGCAATATTCCTATGAGACCGGCCAGGGCGTGAATGCCTGCGCCTCGATCGACCTGATGCTCGGTGCAAACGAGGGCCTCGGCAATGTCGAGAATAACGGCCGCCAGCTCTATCGCAGCCTCGATGTCAGCCCCGGCCAGAACGTCCCTGTTGACGAGGCTTCCAAGCGCCGCCTCGCCAACCCGATGAAGACCGATGCCGCGGTCCTCCTCGATCCTGATGCCTCCGACGCCGACCGCAAGACCGTGATCGAGGCCATGGCCGGCCTGCCGATGCCCAAGCCCACCGCAGGCATGCCGGGCTCCCAGTCCGACCTGATGATGCTCAAGGCCCGCCGGGTCGAAGCTCTGCGCTCGCCGGCGCTCGTCTCTCTCAGCGCCGTGCGGGCGATGTCGGCCCCGCAGGGCCACGGCGTCGGCAGCGCGGCCCTCTCGCCGCTCAAGCAGCTCGACGCCCTGATCGGGCAATATGGCGGCGGTCCCGCCTATGAGACCTGGTCGGCCGCGCTGGCCGGGCAATCCGAGCATGGCCTGCTCCTCGAGTTGATCCGCCTGCGCTCGATGTCGCTCACCCTGCGCCAATCCCTGATCGAACAGCAGGCCCGCACCTCGGCCGTGTTCGGCACCATGCTCGCCACCCAGGCCGGCGGCGGCCTCTAGCTTTTTGAAGGATACGCCATGCTGCGCAGGGTCACGGCCGCGGCCGGCTCCATCGGCTTCCTCGCCCTCTCTGCCGCCGCTGAGGCGCAGCAGCCGACCGCCAACGAGATGTTCCGGCCGGTCCAGGGCGATCTCGCCCTCGTCAACCTGCGCAAGCTGCTCGGCTGTGTCGTCGACGGCGTCTGGACCGCCGCCGCCTGCACCGACGACCGGCCGCTCACCGTCGCGCTTGGCTACTTCAACGTCGGCTGCCTGATCGTCGCGACGCTGCTCGCCTGCTACCTGCTCTATTCCATGGTGGCCGACACCGCCAATGACGGCCAGGCATTCGGCCGCGCCACGAGTTCGCGCTACACGCTGCTCCGCGTGGTCACCGGCGCCATCCTCGCCCTGCCGATCAAATCCGGCCTCTCGCTCGTCCAGATCCTCGTCGTGCAGATCGCCGTCTGGGGCTCAGGCTTCGGCGATACGCTCTGGACCAAGGTCGCGAACACACAGCTCACCGGCATGTACGGCTCGCTGTCGCAGCCGCAGCCCTATGACGGCGACTTCGTGCTGCGCGGAAAACTCGCCCAGATCATGGAGAGCCGGCTCTACGGCCATGTCTGCGCCCAGGCCCTAAGGCAATACGCCGCCAATGTCTCCGGTAATCCCAATGCCGCCGACATCCGCGCCACAAACAACGACTACAGAACCAGTTGGGGCTCGTCGGGAGCTCGCGAGACCTCTTACTACTTCCAGGATTACAATGGCTATTTCTTTACTTCGGACGACCTCTGCGGCTCGGTCAAGCACGAATACGTCACGATCAATCCCCGGCCGAGCGATCCCAACGATGCCGCCATTTCCGCGACGCTGATCTCGCTCGCCGAACAGCAGAGCCGAACGGCCTTCCAGACCGCGATCGCCAGCCTCGACGCATCGGCCGCCACGATCGCTCAAAGCATCGTCTCCGGCACACGCAACAACATCGCCATCAAGCGGCAGATCAAGAGCGCGATTGACAGCGCCTATAGCGCCGCCAATCAGAATATCGTTCAGACAACCAGCAATACGCAGCTCCAATCCGCCATCCGTAACTACCTGTCGAACTCGACGCAGAACGGCTGGCTCTCGGCCGCGCTCTGGCAGCGCTCGATGAGCGCCGTCCAGGCCAAGATCCAATCCTCGAGCGCCGCAACATCGGCCAATATCACCATCGTCCCGCCGGCCGCGATCTCCTCCTACATCCCGATCTTCCACCGCTTCAACAGCGCCTATGGCGCGCTCGCCGACAAGGCCCAGCGCGACCTTAGCTATATCGCGGGATTCAGCGGCTACTTCGCCGCGCAGGGCATGGGATCGGTCAGCGAGATCACCAGCGACACCGCCAACAATGCCTACAGTGCCGAGGGGATCATCGGTAAGACAGCCGCGCTGATCTATTCGCAGATCTTCAAGATCACCAACCGGCCCGACACCACGACCTGGAAAGACCCGGTCATCGAAGCCCAGGAGATCGGCTACGCCATCTCCACCTACAGCGCCGGCGCCGGAACCGTCGGTGCCGCCAGCAGCGGTATCAGCTCCTGGCTGGTCTCCGGCGAGAACCCGAGCGACAGGGCACAAACCTTGGCAGCCGTAGCCGGCGGCGTCTCGACCATGATGACCTTCGTGACCGGGCTTCTGTTCGCCGCCGCCTTCCTGCTGATCGGCGTCGTGCCCTTCGTCATCCTGGTTCATTTCCTGATGGCGGCCTTCAACTGGTTCCTCGTCATCGCCGAGGCCATGGTCGCGGTGCCAATCTGGCTCCTGACCAAGTTCATGCCCGCCCGCAGCGACAGTTTTGTCGGCAATAGCGGCCAGGGCTACATGTTCTTCCTCGGCATCCTGCTGCGTCCGGCCCTGATCGTCATCGGCATGCTGCTCGCGCTGCTCTTGATGCGGATCGGTCTCGACATCACCAACCTATTCTTCCGGGGCGCGCTGGCGATGCTCTCGCCCGATGGCTCGATCGCCACCGTTTTCCTCGCCGCCGCCGGCATCTTCGCCTATGCCCTGACCATGTTCGTCGTCATCACCATGGCGGCCGGACAAATCAGCGCCCTCCCCGAAACCGTTCTCGGCTGGATCGGGGGCCAGATCGCCCGGCGAGCCGGCGCGGGCGCTGGCAGCAACGCCGCCGCGATCATGCTGCCCAGCAATCCGTCGAGCATCGGCAAGAGCGCTGTTGGCCGCGGCGCCACCCGCCTTTCCTTGAAGACGAACAGAACCGTTGCCGGCCAGCTCCGCAGCCAACTCCAGAAGCCCACCCCTCCCAAGAATGACTCCAAAGGCTGATCCGCCATGCGTGATGCATCCCCTGGCGCCATCGCCGTCCATTATGCGACCTGCAGCGCCTTTGCCCTCTCGGCCGCTGCCGCGCCATTCGTGCCGGAAGCCATCCTGGCCTATGCCGGCATTCAGTACCTGCGCGGGTTCCTCTACGGCTCACGCCAATGGCGCGCACCGGCCCGCGTGCCGCTGCATCTCGGAAGGCGCGGCTACCGCGATCAAACCTCTCGTAAGCGCGGCGCCGCGACCTGGCCGCTGGGTCAGACCGACACCGCCCAAGTCTGGCTTCAAACCCAGGACCTCGCTCAAGGCTGCGCCTTCATCTCCGACGATCCCACTTGGCATGCCCGCATCGTCGAGGAGCTCATCGTCGGCGCCTGCCTCAACAGCATCGGCGCCGTCGTCGTCGAGGATCATCGCCTGCCCTCGCAGGCCCCTGCCCTGGCGCGCCAGGCCGAGGCGTTCGGCCGCGCCCGCGAATTCGCCCGGCTCGACCTCTCATCGCCCCTCGAAACGCCGCTGCGCATCACACCGGAAGCCATCGGCCGCGCGCTCGCCACGCTTGCCTTGCCGCGCGGCGCCCTGGCGCTCAACGCCGCTCTCGCTCCGATCCTCGCGGCGATCGGCGCCCGCCACCGCAAAAACGCCCTACCGCTTTACGCAGCCTGCCAGAGCGAAGCCGCGCTCGCGCGGCTTGCAAGTGGCGCTTACGAGATCGACGGCCACCGCATCGAGCTCGCCTCAACGAGCCTGTCGGATGCGGCAGCGCTCCACACTGCCTTCCAACCGCTTGCCGATCTGCCCGCCGGCGACCGCGAAGCCGCACGCCTCCAACTCGAACCCTTCGCCAGGGATCTTGCCACCAGCTCGTCGCTCTCCCTGAGCGACGGCATCGACCTTGCCGATCTCATCGCCTCACGCCGCCTTGCTGTCATCACGCCTGGCTCGCCGTTCCTCGCCGCGCTAACCCTCGACCTCTGCACCCAGGCCCTGACTGCCCTGCCCGCAGGCGAAGGGGTCGACGCCCTCATTCATGCCGGCAATCCGCCCGGCCCCGGCATAGACGCTGAACAGGCGTTCCTCGAGGCCGCTGCGAAGGCCCGCGCCATCGCCGGCCTCTCACTGCCCTCTAACCTCAAGCCCGGCCTTGAGGACATCCTCACGGGCGCTTGTCGTCTTCACTGGATGCAGGAACCCGGCCAAGCAAATCAAACGACAGCCTTCAATTCCACGTTGAAGAATTGCAGCTTCACGCTGACCCTGCAGGCGCCGCCCGCCATACCCGCTCCATCGACTGCAAAACCTAAAAAACAAAGGCGCGAAAAGCCGACCCCTTCTAGTTATTTGGCGACGACTAAAGGTCGCGAATCAGCCCCACGACAAAACCGCCTTAAGCTTGGCCACGTTCGGTCCCACTAGACACGCTGTGGCGAATCGTCCTTATTCTACCTCAGTTACGAATCAAATTCCGCTTCGGCCTGATTTTCGTAACTGAGATGGGACCCGATGAACGCACATTCGCCGGCCGATAGGGCCCCTCCCCTCTCTGAGGCATCCGCTGACCTTATCGTCGAGCACGCGGTGTTGCTGCGTGAGCAGTTGCAGGCCATCGCGACCGCGCTCTACCCGCCAAGTTCGTCGAAGACATTGCGCCGGTTTCCGATCGGCGAGGTCGCTCGCATCATTGGCGTGTCCGATACCCATCTTCGCAAGCTTGCGCTCGACGGTCTTGGGCCGCAGCCGGAGCCGTCTTCGAACGGGCGACGCTCGTACAGCTTGGCTGATATTCACGGGCTTCGCGCCTACCTCGACGAAAACACGCGCACGGGTCGGCAGTACAAGCCATGGCGTCAGCCAGGTGAACACCTCCAAGTGGTTTCGGTCATCAACTTCAAAGGTGGCTCGGGAAAGACGACCACTGCAGCTCATCTTGCGCAATCGCTTGTGCTTCGAGGCTATCGAGTGCTGGCTCTCGACCTCGATCCGCAAGCTAGTCTGTCGGCCCTTCTAGGGGTGCAGCCAGAGCTGGATGTCGGTCCTGGGGAAACGTTGTACGGCGCGATCCGTTACGACAAGGATCGGCGACCGATCACTGAAGTGATCCGACCGACCTATTTTGCAGGTCTCGATCTGATCCCCGCAAATCTCGAACTCATGGAGTTCGAACACGAGACGCCAATGGCACTCGCAGCGAGCCGTAAGGTCGGCGATCAGTTGTTCTTTGCGCGTGTCGTGCGTGCCCTCGAGGCCGTTGATGACCAGTACGACGTCGTCGTGATCGATTGCCCGCCGCAGCTCGGGTACCTGACGCTTTCAGCGCTTTGTGCAGCAACTTCTCTCCTTGTGACTGTCCATCCACAGATGCTCGATGTCGCGTCGATGAGCCAGTTCCTCACTATGACCGGAGACCTTCTTTCGGTGGTCAAAGAGGCTGGTGGCACGATGAGGTACGATACGCTCCGATACCTCATCACGCGCTATGAGCCGCAGGACGGACCGCAAACTCGGATTGTTGCAATGCTCCGAAATTTGTTTGGTGAGGCAGTGCTCACCGCACCGATGTTGAAATCCTCCGCGGTGTCCGACGCGGGGTTGTCGAAGCAGACTCTCTATGAAGTCGGGCGAGAGCAGGTGACACGCTCGACTTACGACAGGGCTATCGAAGCACTCGAAGCGGTGAATGGCGAAATCGAGGCTCTTTTGCGCGGCGCTTGGGGGCGGGGATGAGTCGGAAATCCGCGCTCGACGACGCCTTCTTCTCGCGGCCGCCCAGCCGCAAGCCGCCGCAGTTAGAAGCTTCTAACGAGGTTGTCCCCTCCCCCGAATTAGAAGCTTCTAACCGACCTGCAGCTCCCGCAGCCAACACGACACCGCAACGCTCCGGAGCGGTGAAGGCGATGAGTGCGTCCCTTGCCCGCTTCGCAGCCTCAGCCGGCGCAGCAACGGCAATTGAGGAAGGCAGTGCTATCGCCGAACTCGATCCTGAGCTGATAGACAGTTCGTTCGTGATGGACCGCATTGCTGATGCAACCGACCCATCACTGACAGACCTCATCGAAAGCTTCCGTGAAAGCGGGCAGCAAGTGCCAATTCTGGTCCGCCCTCACCCAGAGCACCCAGGGCGCTTCCAGATTGCCTATGGCCATCGCCGCGTGCGTGCCGCAGCAGCACTGGGCAGACCAGTGCGTGCCGTGGTGCGATCGCTTTCCGATGCCGAGTTGATCGTTGCTCAAGGCAAGGAGAATCTAGATAGGCGCGACCTTAGCTACATCGAACGAGCGTTCTTCGCGATGCGACTGGAGGAGTTGGGGTTTGCTAGGGATCTTATTTGCGCGGCCATGGGGGTCCATAAGCCTGATGTCTCTAACTACATAACGGTCGCCCGCACTATTCCGGAAGGCATCGTCGGCGCAATCGGCCCTGCCCCAAAGGCTGGCGGGCCGCGCTGGCGGACGTTGGCCGATCGCATCAAGACAGCGGGGCGCAATCAGGTCCAAGCCATTCTTGGACAACCTGGCTTCAGAGAGAGAACGACCGATGCTCGCTTCGTGACTTTGCTCGATGCTTTGGCACCGAAGTCTCCGAGTCAGACCCGCAGACCGGAAGTGGTCAAGGATGTCGCCGGTCGAAAATTCGCGCGCGTCGAGCAAACGGCTGATCGCTTTGATTTGTCGATCGATCGCAAAGTTGAGCCCGAGTTCGGAGCATACCTCCGAACTCGCCTCCCCGAGATCCTTGCTGAGTTCAAGGCCGGCAAGGATTGAACCCGCCCCGTCACTCAACCTGAAAGGAGACGAGACCCCAGAATAAGAAAAGCCCCCCGAACCGCGTCCGGAAGGGCCTCTCTGTCGTCCTAAGCAAACATAGAGAATCACACCTACCGGCACATCGTCAAGTGATTTGACGCCGATTCGGCGAAAGCCTTTTCTTTGCCTGGCGCTCGGCAAAGCAAATGACTCAAATTGCAACGACGCCCTTTGGGCGGCGACCGCTTTCGCTTGCCATGATGGCAGCGCAGGCGAGCGCAAAGGCCTGCCCCGACGATGCGGCAGCGCATAAGTGGAAGGTGTTTCGGCACCTGACCGAGGCCAAAGACAGACTCGGCTTGGGCGATCGTGCTCTTGCTGTGCTGTCGGCCTTGCTGACCTTCCATCCCGACACGGCGCTGACGCCTGGCAGCGATCTCGTCGTGTTTCCCTCGAACCGGGAATTGTCGGTGCGCGCACATGGTCCTGCCCCGACCACGCTGCGTCGCGCACTCGCAGAGCTCGTCGAGAGCGGCATCGTGATCCGGCGCGACAGCCCGAACGGTAAGCGTTATGCGCGCAGAGGGGAGGGCGGTGAGGTGGAGCAGGCCTTCGGCTTCGATCTCACGCCATTGGTAACACGTGCGAAGGAGTTGGAAGATTTGGCTGACGCCGTCCGTGCCGAAGCCAAGGCCCGTCAGCGTCTTCGCGAAGAGATTTCGCTGCACCGACGGGACGTGGCCAAGTCGATTGCTTTTGCCTTCGAGCAGAACTTGCCAGGGCCATGGGACGCTCTGGCAGAACGATTTCGAGCTCTGGGCAACATGCCGGCGCGGTCGGCCGAGCACGCATTCCTGACAGCCGTGGCGATCGAATTGAGAGCTGTGCGCCTCGATGTCGATAAGTGCCTGGAAGAGGCACTCAAATTCGATAATTTGGATGCCACTGAGTCCCAAGATGGACGCCACCATCAGAATTCAAAACCAGACATCTCTCCTGAATCTGAACCTCGCCTTCCAGAAGGTGAGGGGGCAACCTCAGCGACCCCTCCTGAACCCTCACGAGCGCCTCGACGGACCTATCCACTTGGGATGGTCCTGCAGTCTTGCCCGGACATCACGATGTATGCCCTCGACGGAATAGAGAACTGGGCGGATCTCGGACGAACGGCGGAGTTGGTCCGCAGAATGCTCGGCGTGAGCCCGAGCGCCTGGGAGGAGGCGAAAGACATTCTTGGCGCAGACGCAGCTTCCGTGGTGATCGCCTGCATCCTGCAGAAGGGGGCTTCGATCAACAGTGCCGGGGCCTATCTGCGTAAGCTGACCGCATTGGCCAAATCCGGACAATTCTCGCTCGGCCCGATGTTGATGGCGGCAATGCGGGCTTCGACTGGGGAGGGCGATCGAAAACGGGCCTGAGCACGGCGTCCCTGATCGCACGTCGATGCCGACATTGCCGGAGCCTGCTCAGCCATAGGGCCCGCGAAACAGGTCGCCGAGCGCCTTCCGGCGGAACAGCGTCAGCCAACGGCGCCGCTGATGTTCGGGCCGATCATGGGTGAGGTGACAGCGCTGACACCAGGCAGCAAGGTTAGCTGCGGCATTATTGGTGGTGTCGTGATCGCGATGCGCGGTGGCAAGAACCACATAGGTGGATCGCACGGTCTCAAGTAGGTTCGTGCCCTCGAAGGAGGGATCGACCTGGTGCCCGCTTCCGTCGCGCCAGCGTGTTGCTTCGTGGTCCCACCAACGGCCATCGCCAAGGTGGTAGACCCGGTGCTTATGCGGTCGCCCGCAGGTTTCGCAGCGGCCCTTGGCTCGGCCGAAGCGGATCACGGCTGATAGCTGCGGCCAGTCGATCGGATAGAAGAACCGATGCTCGCGGCGGATCGGCATGGTGGGTTAGCACCTCGCTTCGTTCAGCGTCATTTTGTCGACGGAAGGGCTCGGAGCACGAAGGGGGCACGGACAAGCTGGTGATTCCCTATGATTCCTCGACCGGAATCCGTCAATCCATTGCTGCGCGAGCGCTCCATACTCCGTCAGTGGCATCTACTTGGCCCCGTGACCCTTGGGTTCGTGCATCGGGCGATGCTGGGCAAGGTCCTTTCGTGGCATGGCTCGGGGAGCGGTCACGGAGCCTTGAAGGTAACAAAGAAATCCACTAGAGATATACGAGATATCTCGAAGAGATATACATGCCGCTTTTCGTGAGAGATGCCCAGGTCGATGCGCTCGTGGAGCAACTCGCGAGCATCAAAGGGAGGACGAAGACCGAAACTGTTCGAGAGGCGCTTCAGCACGAGCTCGAGCGGGAGAGGGGACAACTCGACCTGGCTGAGCAGTCGGCAGCCTTCGCAAGGCGTCTGAAGGAGCGTGCAGGCCCGAGTGGGCTTCCGGCCGACAAGGCATTCGTCGACGCGCTTTACGAGGATCGCTGATGTTCGTGGATACGTCGGCTCTGACTGCGATCCTGACGGACGAGTCCGATGCTCGCGCGCTTGCCGCGCGCCTACAGCGGGCACGCCGGCGGATGACGTCGCCGCTGGCAATCTGGGAGACGACGGTGGCGGTCGCCAGGAGCCTGGATCTCCCGCTGCCGGAGGCGAGGGCGGCAGTGCGCGAATATCTCGAGCTGGCAAGCATCCAGGTGCAGAGCGTACCGGCCGGGACAGCCGACGTGGCTCTCGACGCCTACGAGCGATTTGGAAAGGGCAGGCATCCCGCGGCGCTCAATTTCGGGGATTGTTTCGCCTATGCCTGCGCTCGGGCCTATCGTGCGCCGCTGCTCTATAAGGGCGACGATTTTCCACAGACCGATATCGAGGCGGCGTAAGGCTCGCGATCGAGCGTGAGGGGAGGGGACCTCACCATGCCGATCCGATGCGAGCATCGGTTCCTCTGCCTGTAAATCGGCAAGGGATTTTGAACGTAAACTTTGAACAATAGCAGTAATTTGTCGATCTGGTGGGTGCCGAAAGCTGACTCTGAGCAATAATCGAGTTAACGCGGGACCCATCGGCCAGAGCTTTCCATCATACCACCGAAAGATGATCTACCCGGCAGTAAATCAGGACAACGCGCTCGGAAAGCTTTGTGTCGGGATTTAGCGCGGTGCCGATCGAGGGACGCCAGTTACCGATGCCCAAAAATTTGTGATCGAAACGGGCCAGCTTTCAGGGTAAGCACCAGTTTGATCTACGTCGTTTCAATACCGACGTGCAGATGCTACATGTGGTATGCGGAGAGTAGCGGATTCCCATGGCCAAGGTCATTGTAACGAGCTTGAACGCAAAGCCCGAGAAGACGGGTCGTGCGACCGTGAGCGAGAAGCGCGTGCGTGATGCCGATGGTCAGGTGATGACGCTTCGGACACTCGACGCGAAAAGCAGCACGTTCGGGACCGATCTGAAATACGTCTTCGGGAGAAACGTCGCGAAGGCACGTCGGGACAACAAGGCAGCCATCGGGACGGCGGACATTGTCGTCAAGCGCTGAGTCCCCGATCTTTCTGATCGTCGCGGGCCCCAACGGATCGGGTAAGAGCAGCGTCTACCAGAATGCAGATATCGAACTGGGTGGGCGTTCGATCTGGATCATTAATCCAGATGTTCTCGCGGCTCGGATCCGCGACATAGAGACGATAGATCTCGATGCGGCCAACCTCGAGGCTGTAAAACGGATCGAAGCATGGTTGGAAGCTTCGATCCGCGCCCATCAGAATGTTGGGGTCGAGACGGTCCTTTCGACCGGCAAGTATCGTCGCCTAGTCGAGCTTGCAAAGAAGCTAGGCTTCGAGATCTATCTGATCTACGTCGTTCTTGACACGGTCGAACGCAACATCGAGCGTGTCAGACTGCGAGTCAAAAAGGGTGGCCACAACGTTCCGGAGGAAAAAATCCGAGAGAGATATGGTCGATCACTTGATCAGATGCCATGGTTTTTGGAGAAGGCGGATAACGCTTCGCTTTTCGATAACTCCGGAGCACAGCCGCTTTTAATTGGTGCGAAGCGCAATGGCATCATCCAACTCGATGAGAAGGCACTCCCAACCGTCGCCGAAGCTGTGCACCAGATCGGGGAGAAAGAATAGGGGGTAGGTTCGGGATACGGTATAGGGCCCAGTCACCTCATAAGCCGAAAAACTGCCAACTCGCGGGACGGGGTGAGACCACGTCGCGCATTTGATTGTTGCCATTTCTCGTCCAGTTCAGATTGTCTGGTGAGTATTCGGAATTGCACGCGCACAGCTTCGCGGTCACTAGGCCATCCTCGAAGGCTTCCCATGACGATGCCTCATCCAGGCCGGCCAAATAACCCCGCGGCCCGCCGCAATCCTCAGGTGGACAGGCTCCATTGCCAGCTGCGCAACGCGGGAGGGACTTACCTGGCTCGGCTTCGAGCCGGTCTTCCTCGATCCTGACCTCGTGCCGCCACGGGATGTTCAGATCGTACTCGTACATGAATCGGGCGCCGCGGCGCAGCTTCAACGCTGCCAGGGTCACGTCGGGCGAGGAGGCCGATAACTGCCACGAGCCATAACGGCGGGAACGGAGGCAGAACTGGAACAGGTGGACGCCCTCCCAACCCATCGCGACCTGGATCACGCCGTGCAGCTGACGCAAGGTGCAGGTATCGGGTCGTGCGGCGGAGAGGGACAGCCAGGGGTCATAAGGCGGCTTCGGCATCGCGGCAGCGATAGACGGTGGCCGGGTGGACGTTGAAGGCCCTGGCGACTTCGCTGACGGATTTGCCTTCATTGAGGAGCTGACGCACGAGGATCTGCTGATCGTTGCGCAGTTTTGCGGGCCTGCCGAATGCCACCCCGCGGGCCATGGCTGCTCTCCTGCCATCCTCGGTTCGGGTGCGAATGAGATGCCTCTCGAACTCGGCAATTCCGCCAAAAACCGTCAGAACCATGCGGCCGGCAGGAGATGTCGTGTCGGCCCAAGGTTCATCAAGCGATTGTAATCCAGTCTCTTTTTCGGTCAGGCGCTCGGCGATGCGAAGGAGCTCGGTGGTCGAACGCGCCAGGCGATCAAGGCGCGTGACCGCCAGAACATCGCCCTTTCGGCCGGAAGTAACGGGCCGTCGTTTTGGTACGCATAAGCGGACAGAGCTGGAACGGAATCGGTTGGCTATCGTGGCGGATCAGCGGCTTACGCCGATCCGGCATGGTCGCCGGATGCGGTTGCGGGTGTCGGCAAACA
>JBGAFL010000047.1:0-40275 GCA_044227265.1 Methylobacterium sp. | reverse complement strand
GACCTCGAAAAGCGCGAGCAGCTGAACGGGTATATCGTTCAGCTTCGCGAGGCCAAAAGCGCCCTGAATTTCTGAGGATTCGGGCGACGGTTTCCATCGACGATCGCTCCCTTCGGAGATCGCCGATCACCCTTGTGCGGCAAGGGGTTGTGGCGACGGAATCGGCGACGACGATCGTGAACGGCCTCGCCCCTCGGGCTGCGGGCCGATCAAGCGCCGGGTCGGGCCCGGTTCCGACACGATATTCGTGCCGACTGCCCTCGCGCTCGGACGGACATGGATCGGTGGCTCCGCGCCACGCACGCAGCGAGCACGCACGCCGCAAGGCGATACAATTCCGCCACATCGGCCTATGCCGGACTATTCTCGCGTGTAATATCCCGACGGGACACACGCATGTGCGGCGATCCGCCGAACTCTGCTCACAATCGGCTGCGATTGCGCTTCCTTCGCACCGGAGCCGAACCTGTATCGACCGCCATCGAACAAGACGCATGATCGTCGTGGAACGGCCAAGTCTCGCACTCGCCGAGACCCGGCTGCAGCTCAAGCATTTTCAAGTAAAGTGGAAACCGGTTCTCGCGAAGAAAATTCGGCCCGGCAAAGACTTAGAACGGCGCCCATGATTCCCGAATCATGGGCGCCGCTCTAGAACCTCGTGACCATTGGTTTCGTCGCCCACATTCCATGCAGAAGAGGATTACGACATGTCGATACTGAAAGCTTCCGAGACATGGTTCGCGGGGAAGGATTTCTCGACGGATTGGGCAACGAGGAAGCTTCCGAATTGGGAACGTCAATTTAAGCCCTATGCTGATCAACCGATCAATGTTTTGGAATTGGGATCGTACGAAGGACGATCCGCAATCGCTTTTCTCAATATGTTACCCAAAGCGCATCTCACTTGTGTTGATCTGTTTCCGACAAAATTGGAGGTCGTTTTTGACAAGAATATGGAAGAATATTCATCAAGAATTAGAAAACTGAAGGGCGATGCAAAAGTCATACTCAGAAATTTGGCTGACGAAGGCTGCAAATACGAAATTGTCTATGCCGATGCCGGGAAAATGCGAGATCACGTCTATAAGATGACGAATCTGACCTGGCCCTTGGTTCAGCCGGGCGGTTTGATCTTTTGGGACGATTATACCTGGGGTAAAGACAAGTCGAGCGATGAGCGGCCGAAGGAAGCGATCGATCAGTTCCTCAGCGAGAATGCAGACGATCTGGAGATCCTTCAGATTGCGTCTCAGGTTTTCGCGCGCAAGCGCGTGAAGTAGGGCCGTGTTCCGGTGAACCGAAGATCTCGGGGCTTCGTCGGAACTCCGAATTGTGTGATGCCATGAGAAGGAACGGATCGGGGTTGCTCCCTGTCCGCTCCTTCGCGCCTCTTGGACGGGCGAAGAACATGCCGCGAAGCCGCTACTCGGCAGGCTGGGGCACTTCGAGCCTGTCGGCCCGCCAGACATAGTAGCTGAGCAGAGCGACCGGGATCCCGATCAAAGAGGTTCCGACGAAGAACCAGACGAAGCCGGTATGCTCGATCACGAAGCCCGACAGGCCGGCGAGCAGGCTTCCGGGCAGCGCGCAGAGCGAGGTGAGCAGGGCATATTGGCTTGCCGCGTGCTCGGTCGAGGCCAGGGTCGACATGTAGGTGATCAGCACGATCGAGGCGAAGGCATAGGCGAAATTGTCGATGCTGACGCTCGCCGCGAAGACCCAGAACGCATTGCCGCCATCACCTCCATGGGCGGCGAGATAGGCAAGGCTGAGATGGGAGGCCGAACCGGCGATGGTGCCGACGAGAAGGCTCGCCATCATGCCGATCCGGGGTACCAGCCAGCCGGCGAAGAAAGTGCCTCCCAGCGCCACCCAGAACCCGAACAGCTTCGTCACGGTGGCAATGTCGGTGTTCGAATAGTTGAGGTGCTTGAACAGCGGCACCGCCATCGCGCTGGAGACGTAGCCCGGCATGCGGAAGCCCGCGATCAGGATCAGGATCGGCCAGGCCATAGGCCCGAGCCGGCGGATCAGCTCCAGGATCGGGGCGAGGATCGTCGTAACGAAACCCGCATGTTCGTGGCTGGCATGCTTGTCGGATTCGGGCTCGGGCGCGAACAAGGCGGCGATCATGCCAGGGACCATCAGCGCCGCCATCGTGAGATAGGCGCCCCGCCAGCCGATTCTGTCCGCAAGAAACAGCGCGCCGGCCCCGGCCGCGAGATTGCCGATCCGCCAGCCGATCTCGGCCCAGGACGACATCAGGGCCTGATGCTGGTTGTCCGCCACGGTGATGCGCCAGCCGTCGATCACCACGTCGAGCGTCGAGCCGGCAAAGCCGAGCGCCAGCGAGAACAGGATGGTCCACCACAGCCATTGCGCCGGATCGCCGAAGGCGACGCCGATCAGCGCCAAGGCTACCGCGATCTGCGACAGGACGATCCAGCCGCGCCGTCGCCCGAGCAAGGGGCTGAGCAGGGGCACGTCGTAGCGATCGAGGAAAGGCGCCCAGACGAACTTGAACTTGTAGGCGAGCGTCAATTCGCTGAGGACGCCGATCGTCGCGATCGACACCTTGGCATCGGACAGCCAGGCCGATTGTGTCGCGTAGACCAGAAGGAACGGGATGCCGGAGGTGAAGCCGAGCCCCAGCATCGGCGCGATCCGGCGATCCGTGATCAGGGCCGACAGGAAAGCAGGCTTCTCGCCGCCGGCTGCGCTCACCTGGTGCTCCATAAGGCCCAGTCCCTTTTGACGGGTGCGTCTTCGCGACGTCGGTGCCCGCTCCTGCAGGCAATGTCAGCCAGCCGAGACGAGGCCGTGACATGGCCCTGACTTGGCCCTGACTTGGCAGGCGTGAACGGCAATTTTTGGAAGAGCCTATGCCACGCAAAATCCAGGGCATCGCGCTGGATACGATATCCAAGCCGACGCGCCAGCAGCGAACTGGCGCTTCGACGGATCAACCCGTAGTCCATGGCTGGATCGCCTGTTACTGAGGCGTCCCGTGCACGATCCTGAGAGGCCCTGACGATGCAGACGATTTACGATTGGCGAAGCGGGATCGACGATGTCGCGACACGGCGGCAGACCTCGTTTCCGGATGTCGTCGATCCCGTCTTCTGGGAGATGTACGACATCGCCAAGCGTTATTCGATGCTGCACGTCACCGGGTTTCTGAACCTCTACAATTCGATGCGGTATATCGGCCGGCACGTCGAGGGCGACATCGTCGAATGCGGCACGTTTCTCGGCGGAGCGAGCATCTTCATCGGCCTGTGCATGGAGCGCTTCGGGTTCAAGCGCCAGCTCTGGATGCTCGACACCTATGCCGGCTTTCCGCCGGGCCAGACCGACTCCCGGCGCGGTATCGAGGCCAAGGGCCCGCGCTACCGGAGCTATCTCAAGGCCGTGAAGCAGAATGTCGCGACCTCCCTGTCCTCGACCGACCACATCCATTTCGTGGAAGGCGACGTCGAGCAAACAATCCCGAAGCTGAAAGTCGACAAGCTGTCGATGCTGCGTCTCGACACGGACTTCTATGTTTCGACCAAGGTGGAGCTGGACCACCTGTACCCGAAGCTGGCATCGGGCGGCGTGCTGATCATCGACGATTATGGTGTCTATGACGGATCGCGGCGGGCGACGGACGAGTATCTGGACGCGCTCGGAAACCCGATCCTGCTCAACCGGATCGATGGCGGCGTGTGGACTGGCATCAAGCCGTAAGCTCGTGGCTGGAGCCATAGCTCCGTCACCACTTTCGCGCTGTGGCGATTACGGCGGTCCCTCATTGAGTGTGAGCTCGTCATACGAGCACGAGGGCCGCCCCTCGAACAGCAAGAGCCCTTTTAAATTCGATCGCCTTCCGCTGACGCGTGCACGCGCTTTGCAGCCTCCGCACCGATACGGCGCCACCGTCCCGGAATGGAGCCGATCGCGTCGCGAAAGGGTACGCTTCATGATCAAGTCGCTGGCTGCACGCACCCTTTCGGCACGGCAGAAATCGACCATCCGCAGCCTCGCCTATCGGTTCGGAGCCTACGCCCCGCGCCAGGTCGAGCAGCTCGTCGAGAGCATCGTCGTCAAGGACGGCGCGAAGACCTTCCTGCAGATCGGGGCCAATGACGGCTACCTGTCGGACCCGCTCAACCTCGCGATCTACCGCCTGAACCTCACCGGAACCCTGGTCGAACCGCAGCCGAACTACTCGCGGGAGCTGCGCAACACCTATGCGAAGTTCCCCGGCATGAACTTCGTGCAATGCGCGATCTCCGACGCACCCGGAACCATGACGATGTACACGCTCGATTGCAGCTCCGGCCGGCTGCCGCGTTGGGCGCATGGCGTCGGTACGCTCTCGCGCGAGCAGATCCTGAAATTCGGCGACCAGATTGCCGACATCGAGCACTACGTTCGGACGACGCATGTGGAATGCATCACCGTTCAGACCCTGCTCGAGCGGATGCCGACGCGCGATCCCGACATCATCGTGGTCGATGCGGAGGGGTTCGATCACGCGATCCTGTCGCAATTCGACTTTTCCGCCCTGTCGACCAAGCTCGTGATCTACGAGACCGAGAGCATGGCTTCCGCTGATGCGGCCGCGCTCGCACGGACTTTGACGGCGGCCGGCTTCATGCTCCTCGATGCCGACCAGGACACCGTCGCCCTGCGGCGCAATACCAGAACGGCGCGTGCGCTCCCGGAAGCCGCGGCCCAGGCAGCTCGCGCGGCTTAGCGGGTCGTCCACAAACTCTCAATCATGGACGACGCGCAGCGGGTTTCGGCGATGTGAATGCCTAGCCCTTCAGGCGCTTGTTGCACTCCGAATAATAGCCGCCGCCCTTCATGATCCAGTTGAGGCCGCCATTGCCGTTGGCGTTGGCTGCCTTGTTGGCATGGTACTGGTCGAGGCAGGTCTTCTGGCGTGCCTTTCCCGCGGATTCATTGGCGTATTTCGGATCGACCGCCGTCGGGAAGACGGCGGCGCCAGAGGCGGCCGGCGTCGGGGAGACGGTGGCAGAGGGCTGAGGCTTGGCCGCCGGCGCGGGAGCCGTCGCCGTGGGCGCCGGGGCGGGCGCAGGAGCCGGAGCGGGGGCTGGAGCCGTCGCTGCCGCGGGCTGAGCGTCCGCGCCGCATTGGGACTTGCGGAAATCGTTCCACTTCATATTGCCGAGCGTCCCGGCCGTTTTCGCGGCCTGATACTTGGTCGAACATTCGCTCATGCTGAGCGCCGAAGCCGGCCCGCTCGCCGCGCAGATCAGCGCGAGAACGGATGCGGCGAGGACGAGGCGGGTCATGACAGCACATCTCCCGGTTGCGACGATCGAAAGTCGCCTGGATTAGCTATGTCTATGCCCCTCTTGCGAAAAGGGGCCTCCCGAGAAATTTACCGCGGGCCTCGCCGGACCACGATGTCGGTCGACCCGCGAGGGGAACGAGCCCGCCTCGAACCCCCGCTCGCGGCTCATCGCCAAGTCTTGCAGAGCTGCGTGAACTTGGCGAATTCCTTCTCGTCGGCCGCGACATCGATCGCTACATCCGGAAGCTTGACGGATAGCGTCTTGGTCTTCTCGCCAATCCTGAGCGCCTCGGCCCGGCCCTTGGCCGCGAATTCGTAGGATGCCACCATGCCATCCTTGCGGTCGGTGCAGGTGGTCTCGCCGCCGCAGACGTCCGGACGCAAGGTGAGCCGGCGAACGGCTCCATCCTGTTCGGTCAGCGCGATGGCAAAGGGCGTCTGCTGCTCTTTGTGGCCCGGCGCAGGCACCGGCACGACCACGCTCGACTGCCCGCTGTCGCAAGAGATGCTCATCAGCGATTCCGACTTGTCCGGCTTCGACAGTTCCAAGGAGACGGATTCCTCCTCGGAGACGCTCCAGCTCTGCGCGAGCGCCGCCGGAGCGAACAGAATCCCGATTGATGCCGCGACGGCGGCCCGTTTCGGTGAGCCCATCGGCTTTCCTCCTCGATGCGGCCTCCGGCTCGAACCCGGAAGCAACGCCGCTCAGAACCAGCCCTGCAATTCCCGCCTCACGACATGCTCGATCACGCGCATGCCGAGCTCGGAATCGTTGAGGCAGGGGATGAAGGCGAAATGCTCGCCGCCATTCCCCTCGAAATAATGCCGGTTCTCGCCGTCGAGCTCCTCCAGCGTCTCCAGGCAATCGGCGGTGAAACCGGGCGCGACGATCGCCATGCGCTTGACGCCGGATTTGGCCAGTGCCTGCACGGTCTCGTCCGTATAGGGCCGCAGCCATTCCTCCTTGCCGAAGCGGGATTGGAAGGTGGTGCGCATCCGCTCCGGCGAGTAGCCGAGCGCCTCGCGGATCAGCCGGCCGGTCTTCTGGCATTGGCAATGATACGGATCACCCTTGATGAGATAGCTCAGCGGCACGCCGTGGAACGAGGTGAGGATCACCTCCGGTTCGAAATCGAGCTTGGCGAGTCCGTCGCGGATCGATTGAGCGATCGCCTCGATATAGACCGGGTCGTCGTGATAGGGCGGGCTAACGCGCACACTCGGCTGCCAGCGCATCTGCATCAGAGCCTTGAAGGCCTGGTCGCAGGCGGTGGCCGAGGTTGCGGCCGCGTATTGCGGATAGAGCGGCACCAGAAGGATGCGGTCGCAGCCTTGGGCAAGCAGCGCCTCGATCCGCAGCGAAACTTCGGGCTTGCCGTAGCGCATCGCCCAGTCGACGGTGACGTTCCCCCCCAAAGCCGCCTGCAGCTTCTCGCTCTGCGAGCGCGTGATCGTCTTCAGCGGCCCCTCGTCGCGCTCCTTGTTCCAGATCGATTCGTAATCCTTGCCCTTGGGGCCGGGGCGCTTCGTCAGGATGATGACGTTGAGGATGAACCACCAGATCGGCCGCGGCACCTCGATCACCCGGCGATCCCACAGGAACTCCTTGAGATAGGCCCGCATCGGCCAATAGCCGGTGCCCTCGGGCGTGCCGAGATTCATCAGGAGCACGCCGACCCTGCCGCTCTTCGCGAGCGGATGGTCGATCGGCTTCACCGCCGGCTCGACCGGCAGCGCGGGATGCAGGCTCGATGGCTCAACGCGTTCGTTCATCGGGATCTCGTGGCGATCTCAGACATGGGCTCAGACATGGGCGATGTCGGCGTCATTCCGGGGCGCCCCAGGCGAACCCGGAATCCAGACACGCCGACTTCGCCAAGAGGGGCACGCACAGCGGTTCTGGATTCCGGATTCCGCTGCGCGGCCGCGGAATGACGACGGGATTGTCATTGGGTATCCGGGTCTTCGACCCGATTGCGCTTCACGAATATAGGGCCGGATCCCTGCGCGTCTGCACGATGGTTGTGCGTAAAGCCCGTTCGCTCTAGAGCAACCGCCAGTTCGGCGGAGCCTTTTTCACCGGTTCTGGCTTCGCCCGTACCCGCCCAGGAGGCCAGCGCGCGATGCCGTCCCCCCGCTACTTCCTGAAGCATTTCGTGCCCTTCACCGGCTATCCCTATACGGGCGCGCCGGCCGCCTGCAATCTGTGTGGCTGTCCGGACGCCATCACCGTCGCCGAGACCGATCGCCGCCTCAAGACGCTGACCTCCGTCGCCTGCACGCAATGCGGCCTGATCCGCACCGATCCGATGCCGACGCCGGACGAACTCGCCGAATATTACGCGGGCGCCTACCGGGCCGATTACCAGCTCGCCTTCGCCGGCGGCCCGCCGCGCGTTCACCTGAACCGCTCCGCGCGAGAGGCCGTGGCCCGTACCGAACTCCTCGCGGCCAAGCTCGTACCCGGCGCGCGCGTGCTCGATTTCGGTTCGGGCTCGGGCGAGTTTTTGGCCGCCGCCCGCGCCAAGGGCTGCGAGGCGATCGGCGTCGAGCCGGGGCGCGATTACGCCGGCTATGCGCGGACGCATCACGGCGTCGAGGTGCTGGACGAGGCCGAGGAGCCGAACCGCTTTCCGCCCGGCCATTTCGACGTCATCACCACGCATCACGTGCTGGAACACCTGCGGAACCCGGCCGAGACCATGGAACGGCTGGCCTCCTGGCTGAAACCGGACGGCGTGCTCTACGCGGCCGTGCCGAACATGGCGACCAAGGGCAAGCCGCCGCATGAGCGGTTCCATTTCGCGCATGTCCACGGCTATGTCCGCGAGACCTTCGACCTCCTCGCCCGCCGCGCCGGCATGGTGCCGCACACGGATTACGCCCGCGAGGACACCACGGTGGTTTATCGCAAGACGGACAAGCCGATGCCGGCGCTCGCCAATCCGGGCCTTGCCCAGCGCCTCGCCGCCGAGCTGAAGCCTAGGCCGCCCGGCGCCTATTTTGTGTCGGGCGCCTGGATCTGGCCGGCGATCCGCCGCAATGCGAAGGCGGTGAGGGAGACGTTCGGCGTGCGGTAGTTAAGTGGAGCTTTAGCTTTGTTGGTCAGCCCATAAGCACAAGATGGCCGATCACCAGTCTTTCCGCCAAAGAATTAGATAAAACATTCCCGCGCGCATCGAAATTAAAATTAAATAGAATTCAATTGGATCGATACACATTCTGCTTAGCTCGCTGCTTGCGATGAAATATTAAAAAATGAATATGAATTCACCGCGCGTGCAGCTATAAATACGGGCTGGCAGATTCCATGATTTCTTCCGTGACCCTAGAAGCCATTCGGGCGGACATAACAAAATTATCGGTCGATGCGATCGTGAACGCGGCCAACTCGTCCCTGCTTGGCGGTGGCGGCGTCGACGGCGCAATCCATCGCGCTGCAGGGCCAGATCTTGTGCACGAATGCCGCCTTCTCGGGGGCTGCAAAACCGGGGATGCCAAGCTTACCAACGGGTATCGGCTACCCGCCAAGTTCATCATCCATACCGTTGGGCCAGTCTGGAGAGGAGGTCAGCACGGTGAGGAGAATCTCTTGATTTCCTGCTATGCTCAGTCGCTCAAGATAGCTGAGCTCAAGAATTTTCGATCAATTGCATTTCCATGCATCAGCACAGGTATCTTCAGTTATCCAAAGGAATTGGCAGCCAAGACTGCATTCGAGACTGTTAGATCATTCTCCGCGAACGACGGAAATATCGAGCGTATTATTTTTTGCTGTTTTTCAGATATTGAACTACAGATATATAATGAATTACTGAAAATTGCATAATACATGAAGAATTTTTTAGATAATACATAGATTTTCACAGAAATATTGAGGCAATTCAAAATAGACGCGAAAAGGATCACCTTTAGGTCGCAGCGTTTTGGAACTTCCCTTATCGCGTCGGCGGTGCAGGTTGGTGCGGATACCGTTGAGGCGAGCTCAAAGCAGCCTTCCCGAGGCGGCGTCCCAACTGAGTCAAGCCCGTCAAAGCATCGAGGTGCCAAGAGCCAGCTGACGTCGAATTCCGACATGAATCGTAAGCGTCACCTGAACACGCTATCAAGCGTCACGTTTCGACATATGAACGCAAGGCACAAGAGTGCGTCCCACCCGCCGCGAGACCATTGGCTTCGTCGCGGGCTCGCTCGTCGGCGCAGTTCCGGCAGCAGCCGACCAACGCGTTCCTGAGGCCTCACCCACCTTCACCCTCCTTCTCATCAACGACATCTACCTGATGGGCGAGGTCGCGGGACGCGGCGGGTTTGCCCGGCTCAATGCGATTGTGAAGGCCGAGCGGGCGCGCGGCGTGCCTGTGCTCTATGCCCATGCCGGCGATTGCCTCTCGCCCTCGCTAATGTCGGGCTTCGATAAGGGCGTGCATGTCGTCGAGCTGCTGAACCTTGCCCCGCCGGACGTGTTCGTGCCGGGCAATCACGAATTCGATTTCGGCCCCGAGATTTTTGCCGAGCGGATGCGCCAGGCCCGCTTCCCCTGTTTCGCGGCGAACTTGCGTGGCGGCGACGGCCAGCCGCTGCCCGGCGTGAAGGACAGCGCCCTGGTCACGCTCGGCGGCGTGCGGGTCGGGCTGATCGGCATCGCGCTCGCCTCGACGCCAGAAAAATCGCAATCGGGCGATCTTCATTTCGGCCCAGAGATCGAGACGCTGGCCACACAATCGGAGGCATTGCGAAAGGCCGGAGCCGAGATCCTGATTGGCATCGCCCATGTCGCACGGCCGACCGACGATGCGATCCAGCGCGCGCGGCTCGTCGACATCCTGCTCTCGGGCCACGATCACGATCTGTATCTGCGCGATGACGGGCAGTGCCTCGTCGTCGAATCGAGCCACGACGCGCATAACGTCACGGCGATCGATGTCTTCGTCAGCCCGCCCATCGAGGGGGCGAGGCGGCGCTGGCGCGCGAGCCCGCGCATCCACGATTCGCATGATGCGATCCCCGATCCCGAAACGCTCGCTCTGGTGAGCCGGCTCGAAGGCGAGTTGTCGAAGGAACTCGACGTGCCGGTCGGCGCGACAACGGGCGAGCTCGACAGCCGCATCGCCTCGGTGCGTGCGCGGGAATCGAGCTTTGGCGATCTCGTCGCCGATGCCGTGCGCGTCGAGACCGGGGCGGAGGTCGGCCTGATGAATGGCGGGGGCGTGCGAGGCAACCGGCTCTATCCGGCCGGCAGCACACTCACGCGACGCGACATCCTCACCGAACTGCCCTTCGGCAACACCACCGTGCTGGTTGCGATCGACGGCAAGACCCTGCGCGCCGTCTTCGAGAACGGTTTTTCGGAGTTCGGCCGGCCTTCGGGGCGCTACCTGCAGGTCTCGGGGGTGACGATCACACTCGACCTTGCTGCCACCCCGGGCAGCCGCGTCGTCTCGGCGGCCATCGGTGGAGCACCGCTCGACGAGACGAAAACCTACAAGGTCGCGGCCAACAACTTCATGCTGGAGGGCGGCAACGGCTACGGCATGCTGCGCGAGGGCCGCATCCTCGTGGGCGCCACCGATGGGCGGCTTCTCGCAAATGTAGTCATGGCCTATCTGCGTGCCAATTCGCCACTTCCCGCCGATACGGGCGGACGGATCCTGGAGCGCTGATGGTCGGACCCGTCGCAGAAGCACTCGCCAACTTCCGGAAAAGCGGCTCGCCTTGGCTCGCTTTGCCCTTCTTTCAGGATGGCGCGGCGGAGACAGTCGCCGAGCGCGTCGATGCGCGCGCGGCTGCGGGCGCCCAGATCCTGCCGGCACCGGAAAACGTCTTCCGCGCGCTCACCCTGACCCCGCTCGACAAGGTCAAGGCGGTGATCCTCGGGCAGGATCCCTATCCGACGCCGGGCGATGCTAACGGCCTCGCCTTCTCCTATATCGGTCCGCGCCGGCTGCCGGCCTCGCTCAAGGTCATCCTGGCCGAGATCGCCGGCACGGATCCACGCAAAGGCGATCTGACGCCCTGGGCCGAACAGGGCGTGCTCCTGCTCAACACCGCCCTGACGGTCGAGGCCGGCAAGGCTGGGGCACATCTCAAGCTCGGCTGGTCGCAGCTCGCCGACGAGGCGGTGGCGGCAATCTCGGCGCGGCCGAGCCCCACGGTCTTCCTGCTCTGGGGCGCCCCGGCGCAGGCACGCGAGGCGCTGATCGACACCAGCCGCCACGGCATCATCGCCTCGGGCCACCCCTCCCCCCTCAACCGCGCCCGCGATTTTCCAGGCTCGCAGCCATTTGCGCGGGCGAATGCCTGGCTGGAGGCGCGGGGGCTCGCGCCGATCGTGTGGGCATTGAGGTAGGTTGAGGGGCCTAAGGCGCTACCGCCCATCCCCTCTCCCCTCTGCGGGAGAGGGTGGCCCTCGCATCAGCGAGGGTCGGGAGAGGGGAGCGCGACGTATCCGGATAGACCTGAGCTGGCCCCTCTCCCGAACCGCTTCGCGGGCCACCCTCCCCCGCAAAGGGGGGAGGAGATGCGCGACACTCTTGCGATACCCCCGACAGTAAGACGCCTCACCGCTCCGAGCGCTGCGAGCCACTCTTCGTCGCCGCAAGCGCTGCCGCCTTGCCCGCCGCCGCGTACAAGTTGAGCCGCGAATAGATCGAAAACGGCGAGGCGCCGTCGTCGAGAAATCCGCCGCCCGGCCCGAGCGTTTCGGTCAGGATCGCATTGGCTTCCGCGAGCGTCAGGGCGGGGAAGGCCGCAATCAGCAGGTTGCCGGCCTCAGGCGCTTCCTTGCCGACATCGACCGCCTTGCCGACCCGGTCCGGATAGACCACGGGCAGGCTGTAGGTCTGCGTGACTTCGTAGAAGGCCGCATTGGCAGCCGCATCCTTGAAGCGGCTGTCGTCCTGCCCCGCGCAGGTCGCGATCGTGCCGCCACAGCTCTGCTCCAGGAAAGCCACGAGATCGGCGCGGGCCGCCTTCAGGGCCTCCGGATAGTCGGTGATGGAGATCGGCTCGCCGGTGGCATGGCCCATCGCATCCTCGACGGCCGGGTTTTTCCGCGCGGGCGTGACGAAGGCCGGATCGTTGGCGAGGAGATGGGCCACCGCATGCGTCGCGACGGCGCGGCCGCCGAGCACGTCCATCGCGTAATGGGCGCCGATCACGATGCGGTTGTTGCCGTATTCGGCCGCGCGGGCGATCATCTGCTGGTAGCGCTCGGGCACGAGGATCGCGAGAAGCAGCGACTCGGTATAGCCGTAGGTGGTGTGGCCGCTCGGATAGGCGGGGCTGTCGATGAGTTTCTGGCTCGGGCCCTGGAGCCATTCGAGGGTGCGGGAGGCTTTGCCGAAATAGTCCTTGCCGCGGTAGGCGAGGAGTTCCGGCAGGGTCTGGAACGGCCGGGAATTGCCGAACTTGTCGGCGCCGAAGCTGCCGGCCGGCAGATCGTAGACTTTGCCGAATACGTCGGTCGTGCCACCATTCTCAGTGAAGATCGCCTTTGCCGCATCAGAGACGGGGACGGTGCCGTCCGTGGTCGCATTGGCGAAGAAGTATTTGCCGGCGTTCGAATTCGCCTTGGCAGCGTTGTTGGTGAAGCCGATCAGCGCCGTCACGGCCGGCGAGATCTCCGAAAATTCCTTGTGGGTCTTGTAGATCGCCTTGGCCTGATAGGCCTTGCCGAGGCTGGTGCCGAGACCGTCGGCGAGCTCCGTGGCATTGCCGTCGGTGATGAAGGCATCGCGCAGGGCGAGCTGCTGCTGATCGGCGAAGGGCAGCAGAATCGGCTGTTTCAGGGTGCCAGTCTGGATGCCGCCGGTGACAGCAAGATTGGCCGCAAGCGCCGCCTGGCCCTCTGGGCTCTTCAGCAGCACGCTGACCGGCGCGAGTCCCTTCAAGGCGGTGATCTTGGGATCGTCCTGCGCCTGCACCTGGAGCGGGACCAGCGCGCAGAGAAGTGCAAAACCGATTGCCGTGCGATGGCCCATGATCGTCACCCGTTTCCTGCCGCCATTTCGGAAGCGGCCGGTTCCCGCTCATCCTGTCACCCCCGCGATGTGAAGGGGATATGACAGTCGCGCCGGGAATCGAGGTTCACGCCCCCTAATGCGGCGGAGCAGGTGCCTCGTCCGCATGCTGGCCTGCCCGATCCCTGGGGCGTGACAATGCATCCCTGCTGACGAAGAGCCCCCTGCGCCGGAAGGCGAGCGGGCTTTCCGCGAGGAGGATGGCCTTCAGGCTCTCCAGGCCGCCCGCGAAATGGGGCTCGTGCAAGAAGCGGTGCGGTTCCTCGGTCCATTCGGGCGTAGGCAGCCTGTGGCGAAGGGACAGATGCTCGGCAACGGCGGCGAGAAAGGCATCATGGATCGGCCCCAACTTCTCCGGCTCGGCGTACAGTCGCTTCTCGCGCTCGGCCAAGCCCGAAAGGTAGAAGCCATCGAGGAACTCCCTGACGAGCGGATCGAACGGGTCACCTGCAAGGTTGCGGTGCGCGACCTCGGCCAAACTCCTGGGTCGCAAACCGATCGGCCTCACGGCTGCCATGGCGTGGCTGCCTGATCAATTGTATCGGACATCGCCTGCATCTCTTCGAAGATTTCCTCAACACCATACAGTGTCTTCGGTGGGATCTGCGCTCGCGGATAGTATTTTGCGACGATGCCCAATGCCTGATCCGCGCTGTTCAGCTTCAAATGCCGGATCAGAGCGATGATGTCGCCCTTGTCGTGACGGCCCTCGATACCGCCGAGGCGCATCGCCATGCATTTCATCGCCAGGAGATATTCGGGCGTCGCTACGAAGACCCGAAGCCCGACTTCGTCTTCCGACGGGTAGCTCCTGAACAGGGTCTTGGCGTCCTCGGCTCGATCGCGTGCGCTCAAGAAGCCTTTGACACCATCATTGAGCCAATCATCGTCGAGGTCGTCGCCCCGTGCCTCCTTGATGCGGGCCGCAGCGTTGCGGATCCACGTGGCGTCCTCAAGCACGACAGCGTCGACGTCGCGCGTAGCCGGACGGGCGGGAAAGACGAGGATCAAAGCGGCACCGCCATAGACCGCGAGTTCGACGAGCCTGTCGTCAGCGATGGCGAGTTGGCCGAGTTCGAGGAACAAACCTTCCAGGTCTTCCCTCGTGATCATGACGCGCTCCGGTCGATACCCGTCGCGTCATGCTAGCGCACAGGCTCAATTGCCGGAATGGGACACCGGCTGAGATATCTCAGCTCTCACACCCCAGCCAACGCCTCGGCAATCGCATCCAGCGCGCCTTGTGCACCCGCGCCATTCGGCCCGCCGGCCTGGGCCATATCGCGGCGCCCTCCCCCGCCCTTGCCGCCGAGATGTCCGGCGCCGGCCCGCACCAGGGCGACTGCGTCGAAGCGCTCGGTCAGGTCCTCGGTGACACCGACGACGAGGCCAGCCTTGCCGTCCGGCGCCACACCGACGATGGCGACGATGCCCGAGCCGAGCCGGGTCTTGCCCTCGTCGGCGAGGCTCTTGAGATCGCGCATCTCGACGCCCTCGACGACGCGGGCCATCAGCTTGACGCCGCCGACCTCACGCGCGCCATCGCCCTCCGAACCGCCACCGCCCATCGCCAGCTTCTTACGCGTATCCGCCAGTTCGCGCTCCAGCCGGCGCCTATCCTCGATCAGGGCCGAGAGGCGCTCCGGCAGGTCGGCGACCGGCGCCTTCACCAGCGAAGCGAGCCCGGCGAGCATGCGGCTTTCCTCGGCGCGGTGGCGGCGCGCCGCCGTGCCGGTCATCGCCTCGATGCGGCGCACGCCCGCCCCGACCGCGCTCTCGCCGACGAGGCTGATCACGCCGATATCGCCTGTACGCGCGACATGAGTGCCCCCGCAGAGTTCGATCGAGAAATTCGCGAGCCTGCCGCCCTCATGGCGCGCGCCCTCGTCATCGACGGGCAAGCCCATTGAGACGACGCGAACCTCGTCGCCATATTTCTCGCCGAACAGGGCGCGGGCGCCGGATTCGATCGCCTCGTCGACCGCCATCAGCTTGGTCACCACGGGCTGGTTCTGCAGCAGCACGGCATTGGCGATCTCCTCGACGCGCCGCAGCTCCTCCTCCTCGATGGGCTTCGGGTGGCTGATGTCGAAGCGCAGCCGCTCGGGCGCGACGAGCGAACCCTTCTGCGCGACATGGTCGCCGAGGACCTGCCGCAGGGCCTCATGCAGCAGATGCGTTGCCGAGTGATTGGCGCGGATCGCCGAGCGGCGGGCGTGATCGACCTTGAGCTCGACGGCCGCGCCGAGCGTCAGGCTGCCTTCCTCGACCGTGACGTGATGCACGAACAGGTCGCCGAGCTTCTTCTCGGTGGCGGTGATCCGCGCCGTCAGGCCGGGGCCGACGATCGTTCCGATATCGCCGACCTGACCGCCGGATTCGCCGTAGAACGGCGTCTGATTGAAGATCGCGAGCCCGCTCTCGCCGGCGCTCAAGCTTTCGACCTCGGCCCCCTCGCGCAGCAAAGAGGAGACGACGGCTTCGGCCGCTTCGGTTTCGTATCCCAGAAATTCGCTGGCGCCGATCCGCTCCTTGAGCGCGAACCAGACCGTCTCGGTTGCCGCCTCGCCCGAGCCGGTCCAGGCGGCGCGGGCCGCCTGTTTCTGGCGCTCCATCGCCGCGTTGAAGGCGACCGTATCGACGCCGATGCCGCGGGATTTCAGCGCGTCTTGCGTGAGGTCGAGCGGGAAGCCGTAGGTGTCGTAGAGCGTGAAGGCGGTCTCGCCCGATAGGCTCTCCCCGGATCGCAGATCACGGCTCTCGGTATCGAGGATCGAGAGGCCGCGCTCCAGAGTGCGCCGGAAGCGCGTCTCCTCGAGCCTCAGCGTCTCCGAGATCAGCGTCTCGGCGCGGGTCAGCTCGGGGAAGGCGAGCCCCATCTCGCGCACGAGCGCGGGCACGAGGCGGTACATCACCGGCTCGCGTGCGCCCAACAATTCGAGGTGGCGCATGGCGCGCCGCATGATCCGGCGCAGAACATAGCCGCGCCCCTCGTTCGAGGGCAGCACGCCATCGGCGATCAGGAACGAGACGGCGCGCAGATGGTCGGCGATGACGCGGTAGGAGGCGAGCGTCGCAGGCTGCGGCGGCCGGCTCACCGCATGGGCGACGGCATCGATCAAGGCGCGGAACAGGTCGGTCTCATAATTCGAGGTGACGCCCTGGAGGATCGCGGCGATCCGCTCCAGCCCCATGCCGGTATCGATCGAGGGGCGCGGCAGGTCGTGGCGCTCGCCCGGCGCGACCTGCTCGTATTGCATGAAGACCAGGTTCCAGAATTCGAGGAAGCGGTCGCCGTCCTCGTCCGGAGAGCCCGGCGGCCCACCTTTCAGCGATGGGCCCTGGTCGATGAAGATCTCCGAGCAGGGGCCGCAGGGGCCGGTATCGCCCATCTGCCAGAAATTGTCGGAGGTGCCGATGCGGATGATCTTGTGGTCCGGGAAACCGGCGATCTTCTTCCAGAGGGAGGCGGCTTCGTCATCGTCGGCATAGACGGTGACGAGGAGCTTCTCCGGGTTGAGGCCGAATTCCTTGGTGATCAGAGTCCAGGCGAGTTCGATCGCACGCGGCTTGAAATAGTCGCCAAAGGAGAAATTCCCCAGCATCTCGAAGAAGGTGTGGTGGCGCGCGGTGTAGCCGACATTGTCGAGATCGTTGTGCTTGCCCCCGGCCCGCACGCATTTCTGCGAGGAGGTGGCGGTAACGTAGGGGCGCTTCTCGATGCCGGTGAAGACATTCTTGAACTGCACCATGCCGGCATTGGTGAACATCAGGGTCGGATCGTTGCGCGGCACGAGCGAGGAGGACGGCACGACCGCGTGGCCCGCCTTGCCGAAGTAGTCGAGGAAGCTCGACCGGATCTCGTTGACGCCGCTCATCGAATGGGACTCGGGGGGATAGGGGACGGGTCCGACACTGGCTCGCCGACCCGCCATGAGCGGCCCGGCTCGGGCCCTCTTAAGGAGCAAGCACGGCCGAGTCACGAGCGGTTTGGGGTCACGGGCCGTGGGTCCGGCTACGGAGCCCCGTTCGACATCACCGAACTCGGGGGTTGCGCGCCGCACTGCAGCATGCCAAGCATGGCCCGTCCGAAAAAGACGATGCGGGAGAGCCCAGACTGGCGGAAGCTGGTTATGGCGCCGACGGAGCAACCACCCCCGGAAACTCTCAGGCACAATCACCGCATCGTTGGACAATCTGGAGAGAGGCGCCGTCCGGCGTCCACCGAAGGAGAAACCTCGAGGCCGCTGCTGCGGCTGAGGGAAGCTCTCAGGTAACCGCGACAGATGGGGGGACCGTGCAGCCGTGAGGCTGCGCGGAAGCCTAGTGTCGTGGAGAACCCGATGACGGACGCCGAAACCGGCACCGCGAGATCAGACCCGGCCGGAACCGACCATGCGCCGCCGCCGGCGCGCACGCCGCTGCATGCCCTGCACCTGCTCCACGGAGCGCGCATGGTGCCGTTTGCCGGCTACGAGATGCCGCTGCACTATCCGACCGGCCTGCTCAAGGAGCATCTGCACACGCGTGCACAGGCCGGATTGTTCGACGTCTCGCATATGGGCCAGATCGTGCTCGATGCGCGCAAGGGCGGCTACGAGGCGCTGGCGCTGGCGCTGGAGCGACTGATCCCGGTCGACATCCTGGGCCTCGCGCCGGGCCGCCAGCGTTACGGCTTCCTGACCAACGAGGTGGGCGGCATCCTCGACGATCTCATGATCGCCCGGCTCGGCGACCGGCTGATCCTTGTCGTCAATGCGGCCAACAAGGCAGCGGACGAGGCGCACCTGCGGGCGCATCTGCCGGACGAGATCGCGATCGAGGTGATCCCCAATGCGCTGATCGCCCTGCAGGGACCCGCGGCAGAAGCCGCCTTGGCCCGGCTGACGGACGAGGTCGGCGCGATGCGCTTCATGGACGCGCGCGAGGCGACGATCCTGGGCGCACCCTGCCTCATCACCCGCTCGGGCTATACCGGCGAGGATGGTTTCGAGATTTCCGTTCCGGCGGACGAGGCCCAAAGCCTTGCCGAAACCCTGCTCGTGGATGCTTCGGTTCTCCCCGTCGGGCTCGGAGCGCGCGATTCGCTGCGACTCGAAGCCGGTCTGTGCCTGCACGGCGCGGATATCGATGCGGAAACCAACCCGGTCTCGGCGGGACTGACCTGGGCGATCCAGCCGGTGCGCCGCGCCCAGGGTGCGCGGGCCGGCGGCTTCCTCGGCGCCGAGCCTATCCTCGCCGAGATCGCGCGCGGTCCAGGCGGGCGCCGCGTCGGCCTTCGGCCGCAGGGCCGGACGCCGGTGCGGGCCGGCGCGCTGCTCTTCGTGCGCGAGGAGGAAAGCGAGCCCATCGGAATGGTCACCTCCGGCGGGTTCGGGCCGAGCCTGCAGGCGCCTGTGGCGATGGGTTACGTACCCGCTGCCCTGTCCGAGCCCGGAACGCGGATCGTCGCCGAGGTGCGCGGCCAGCGCCTGCCCCTCTCGGTTGCGACGCTGCCCTTCGTTCCGCCCGGTTTCAAACGCAGCTGACCCGCGTCGTTTCCGACCCGATTTCCTTCGTCACTCGAAGACCTTGCCCAACCAGGAGTCCCGAATGCTGAGATTCACGGACGAGCATGAATGGCTGAAGCTCGATGGCGACATCGCCACGGTCGGCATCACGACGCATGCGGCCGAGCAACTCGGCGATCTCGTCTTCATCGAGTTGCCGAAGGTCGGCGCCAAGCTCGGCAAGGGCGAGGCCGCCGCCGTGGTCGAATCCGTCAAGGCCGCCTCGGACGTCTATGCGCCACTCTCGGGCGAGGTGACGGAGGTGAACGAGGCGGCCGTCGCCGATCCGGCCGGGGTCGGCACGGACCCGCAGGGGGCAGGCTGGCTGTACAAGCTGCGCCTCGACGACGTCTCGGCGATGGACGGCCTGATGGACGAGGCCGCCTACGCCGATTTCGCGAAGTAACGCCTCCTCGAACCCTCTACCCCCTGCGGGAGAGGGTGCCCACGGAGTGGGCGGGAGAGGAGCCGGCTCAGGTTCATCCGGATAGACCGGCGCTCCCCTCTCCCGACCCTCGCTGACGCGAGGGCCACCCTCCCCCGCAGAGGGGGGAGGGTTCACGCGACGGAAATGCCGAGGTCTCCTCCCCCATGAAAGCCGACAAGCACGATCCCTTCGATTTCGCGCTGCGCCGCCATATCGGGCCCAAGCTCAGCGAGATCACCGAGATGCTGGCGGTCGTCGGCACGCGCACGATCCACACGCTGATGGACGAGACGCTGCCGGCCGATATCCGGCAAAAGGAATTCATCGATTTCGGCTACGCGCTGACCGAGCGCCGCGCGATCGAGAAGCTGCGCGAGACCGCGAACAAGAACCGCCTGCTCGTCTCGCTGATCGGCCAGGGCTACCACGGCACCACGATGCCGCCAGCGATCCAGCGCAACATCTTCGAGAACCCGGCCTGGTACACCGCCTATTCGCCCTACCAGCCGGAGATCAGCCAGGGCCGCCTCGAGGCCCTGCTGAACTACCAGACCCTGGTCTGCGATCTCACCGCACTCGATGTCGCCAATGCCTCGCTGCTCGACGAGGCCACCGCCGCGGCCGAAGCGATGGGCATGGCCAAGCGCATCGCCAAATCGGCCAAGGACGTCTTCTTCGTCGACGAGAACTGCCTGCCCCAGACCATCGCCGTGCTGAAGACCCGCGCGGCCCCGTTCGGCTGGGAGATCAAGATCGGCGATCCCTTCGCCGACCTGGTTCCTGGCGAGGTCTTCGGGGCGATTTTCCAGTATCCGGGCGTCGAGGGCGCGATCCACGACTTTTCGGATTTGATCGCCGCTCTCCACGAGGCCGGCGCCATCGCGGTCGTCGCGGCCGATCCTCTGGCGCTGACGCTGCTCAAGGCACCCGGCGAAATGGGCGCCGACATCGCCGTCGGCTCGATGCAGCGCTACGGCGTGCCGATGGGCTATGGCGGCCCGCATGCCGCCTATATGGCGACGCGCGATGCGCATAAGCGCGGCCTGCCCGGCCGCCTTGTCGGCGTCTCGGTCGATACGCGCGGCAACCGCGCCTACCGGCTCGCCCTCCAAACGCGCGAGCAGCATATCCGCCGCGAGAAGGCGACCTCGAACATCTGCACCAGCCAGGTGCTGCTCGCGGTGATCGCCTCGATGTATGCGGTCTACCACGGCCCGCTCGGCCTCATCGCCATCGCAGAGCGCGTGCATCGCGACGCGGTCCGCCTCGCCGAGGGGCTGGAACAGCTCGGTTTCACGGTGTCTCCGAAAGCGTTCTTCGACACGATCACCGTCGATGTCGGGCCCTATCAGGGCCTGATCCTGCGCAACGCCGTCGAGTACGGCGTCAATCTGCGCATGATCGGCAAGGACCGCATCGGCATCACAGTCGACGAGCGCACCCGGCCGCACGTCCTCAAGGCGGTGTGGCGCGCCTTCGGCGGAAACGACATCGAATATCACGACGATTATCCGCCGAGCCGGCTGCCGGAAGGCTCGCGGCGAACCTCCGATATCCTCACTCACCCGATCTTCCACATGAACCGGGCCGAGAGCGAGATGACGCGCTACATGCGCCGCCTCGCCGACCGTGATCTCGCGCTCGACCGGGCGATGATCCCGCTCGGCTCCTGCACGATGAAATTGAACGCGACAGCCGAGATGCTGCCGATCTCCTGGCCGGAATTCGCCGAGATTCACCCGCATGTGCCCGACGATCAGGCCCTGGGCTATGCCGAGCTGATCGGCGACCTCTCACAGAAACTCTGCGAGATCACGGGCTACGACGCGATCTCGATGCAGCCGAATTCCGGCGCTCAGGGCGAATATGCCGGCCTGCTCGCGATCCGCCTCTACCACCTCTCGCGCGGGGACACGCAGCGCAATGTCTGCCTGATCCCCTCTTCCGCGCACGGCACAAATCCGGCCTCGGCCCAGATGTGCGGCATGAGCGTCGTGGTCGTCGGAGCCGATTCACGCGGCAACATCGACGTCGAGGATTTTCGGAAAAAAGCCGAGCTGCATTCCGAAAAGCTCGCGGCCTGCATGATCACCTATCCCTCGACCCACGGCGTGTTCGAGGAGAGCGTGCGTGAGCTCTGCGACATCACCCATGCGCATGGCGGGCAGGTCTATCTCGACGGGGCCAATCTCAACGCGATGGTCGGGCTCGCCCGGCCCGGTGACATCGGTGCCGATGTCAGCCATCTCAACCTGCACAAGACCTTCTGCATTCCTCATGGCGGCGGCGGGCCGGGGATGGGGCCGATCGGCGTCAAGGCGCATCTGATCCCGTTCCTACCGACCGATCCGCGGAACGGCGAGGAAGGCGCCGTATCGGCCGCGCCGTTCGGCTCGGCTTCGATCCTGCCGATCTCGTGGAGCTACTGCCTGATGATGGGCGGGCGCGGCCTGACCTACGCGACGCGCGTCGCCATCCTCAATGCCAACTACATCGCCAAGCGCCTGGAGGGTGCCTATCCCATCCTCTACACCGGCAAGAACGGGCGCGTCGCGCATGAATGCATCATCGACCTGCGCCCCTTCCAGAAGAGCGCCGGGATCAGCGTCGAGGACGTCGCCAAACGCCTGATCGATTGCGGCTTCCACCCGCCGACCATGAGCTGGCCGGTCGCCGGCACGCTGATGATCGAGCCGACCGAATCCGAGACCAAGGGCGAGATCGACCGCTTTTGCGACGCGATGCTGGCGATCCGGGAAGAAATCGGGGCGATTGAGGAAGGCCGCATGGACAAGGCCAACAACCCGCTCCGGAACGCTCCGCACACGGTGATGGACCTGATCGGCGACTGGCAGCGGCCCTATTCACGCGAGGCCGGCTGCTTCCCTGGCGGCTCACTTCGGATCGACAAGTACTGGCCGCCGGTCAACCGTGTCGACAACGCCTATGGCGACCGCAACCTCGTCTGCTCCTGCCCGCCGCCGGAAGCCTATGGCGAGGCGGCGGAGTAGCCGCTCGCGAGGAGCCCCTCCCCCCTCCACGGGGGAGGGTGCCCTGCGAAGCAGGGTGGGAGAGGGGCGGCTCAGGTCTATCCGGAAAGGTCGCGCTCCCCCTCTCCCGACCCGGCCTCACGGCCGGCCCACCCTCCCCCGCAAAGGGGGGAGGGAATCTACGGCTTACTCCCCGATCTCGTCCTCGTCCGGCCGCGCGTTTTCCAGGATGCGCTCGGCGACGAGGCCGGAATTCTGGCGGATCGAGGCTTCGATGCGGCCGGCGATGTCGGGATTGTCGCGCAGGAAGCCCTTGGCGTTCTCACGGCCCTGGCCGAGGCGCTGGCTGTCATAGGAGAACCAGGAGCCGGATTTCTCGACGATGCCGGCCCTGACGCCGAGATCGATCAGTTCGCCGACCTTCGAGACGCCCTCGCCGAACATGATGTCGAACTCGACCTGCTTGAAGGGCGGCGCGACCTTGTTCTTGACGACCTTGACCCGGACCTGGTTGCCGATGGCCTCGTCGCGGTCCTTCAGCGTCGAGACGCGGCGGATGTCGAGCCGCACCGAGGCATAGAATTTCAGCGCGTTGCCGCCCGTCGTGGTCTCGGGGCTGCCATACATCACGCCGATCTTCATGCGGATCTGGTTGATGAAGATCACCATGCAGTTCGAGCGCGAGATCGAACCGGTGAGCTTGCGCAGGGCCTGGCTCATCAGCCGCGCCTGAAGGCCGGGCTGCTGATCGCCCATCTCGCCCTCGATCTCGGCGCGCGGCGTCAGGGCGGCGACCGAATCGACCACGAGCACGTCGATCGCGCCCGAGCGCACCAGCGTGTCGGTGATCTCGAGGGCCTGCTCACCGGTATCGGGCTGCGAGATCAGGAGATCGTCGAGATTGACGCCGAGCTTGCGCGCATAGACCGGATCGAGCGCATGCTCGGCATCGATGAAGGCGCAGACCCCGCCCTTCTTCTGGGCCTCGGCGACGGTGTGCAGGGCGAGCGTGGTCTTGCCTGAGGATTCCGGCCCGTAAATCTCGATCACCCGCCCGCGCGGCAATCCGCCGACTCCGAGCGCGATGTCGAGCCCGAGCGAGCCGGTCGAGACGGTCTCGACCTCCTGGACCTTGTCGTTCTTGCCGAGCCGCATGATCGAGCCCTTGCCGAAGGCGCGCTCGATCTGGGACAGGGCGGCATCGATCGCCCGCGACTTGTCCTTGTCCATCGTCGAGGGTTCCACCATTCGCAATGCGGCCTGGGCCATCGGGGCATCCTTATGCATGGGGAGGAGGCCGTTCTCAATGCGAGACCGGTCAGGATTTTGTACTCGTTTTGTTCTAATCCCGCAAGGGCTCGGAGCGAGATCTCGGCCCTAACCCGCCATCGTCCGGTTCACGGTCTCGACGAGCTGCTTCAAGGTGAAGGGCTTGGGCAGGTAGTCGAACGACTCGCCCTCGTGCAGGCTGCGCCGGAACACGTCCTCGGCGTAGCCCGAGACGAAGATCACCTTGAGGTCGGGGCGCTGGCGGCGCAATTCGCGCACCAGGGTCGGGCCGTCCATTTCCGGCATCACCACGTCCGAGACGACGAGTTCGATCTCGTCCTCGTTCTCCTCGATGATGCGTAGGGCCTCGGGGCCGGAGGCCGCCGCCAGCACGGTGTAGCCGCGGGCGCTGAGCGCACGGGAATTGACCGCCCGGATCGGATCCTCGTCTTCGACGAGCAGAATCGTGCCCTGTCCGGCCCTCTCCGGAACGGGGGGCGCGGGTACCTTCTGGGGCGCCTTGGCGGCCGTCGCCGCCGGCGCGGTTGCCGAATGGACCTCCGGCTGGGCCTCACGTGGCCCGGGCTCGTCCTTGCGCGGCTCGGCGAGCGGGCCGCGCTGCGTGTTCGCGGCGGCCGGCGGGATCGGGATCAGCGCCTCAACCGGGACCGCAGCGGGCTCACGCCGGACCGTAGGCGGCTCGGCCGGCGGCGGCCTTGGAGCCTCGATGCGGGTTGCGCCCTCGCTCGGCACGGCGACCGGTTCGCTCTCGGGCTCGGCGGCCGGCACATGCCGGGGGAAATAGATCCGGAAGGTGGTGCCCTCCCCCACCATCGACTGCACCGCGACGGAGCCGCCCGACTGGTTGACGATGCCGAACACCGTCGACAGGCCGAGTCCGGTGCCCTTGCCGATCTCCTTCGTCGTGAAGAACGGCTCGAAGATCTTCTCCATGATCTCGGGCGGGATGCCCTCGCCGGAATCGATCACCTCGATCAGCACATGCTCGCCGGCCGGCACCTCGGCGGGACGTTCCGCATTCTTGGAGAGGTTGCTCGTACGGATCAGCAGGCGCCCGCCCTTGGGCATGGCATCGCGCGCATTGACCGCGAGATTGACGATGACCTGCTCGAACTGGTTCACGTCGGCCTTGATCGGCCAGACGTCGCGCCCGTGCTTGAGGTCGAGCGCGACGCGCTCGCCGAGCAGGCGCTTCAGCAGCAGGGTGAGGTCGGACAGGGCCTCGCCGACATTCATCACCTCCGGGCGCAGGGTTTGGCGCCGTGAGAAGGCGAGCAGCTGACGCACCAGGCTCGCGGCCCGGTTCGCGTTCTGCTTGATCTGCATGATGTCCTGGAAAGCGTGGTCGGTCGGGTTGTGGCTGGCGATCAGCAGGTCCGAATAGCCGATGATCGCCTGCAGCACGTTGTTGAAATCGTGCGCGATGCCGCCGGCGAGCTGGCCGACCGTGTCCATCTTCTGGGTATGGGCGATCTGCTGCTCGAGCTGGCGCTGGGCGGTGACGTCGAGCGCATAGAGGATCACCCGCTCGCGATCGGCTCGTCCCTCGCCGTCCCGGATCACACCTTCGCCGCTATCGGCGGCGCTCATCCAGACGCGCGCGCTGCGGTTGCCGGGCCCGGCGAGCGAGACCTCGATCGGCGCGATCTCGCCGGCCCCGCTCGCGGCCTTGTCCAGCGCTCCGTCGAGCATGCTGCGGTCGCGCTCCAGCACCCCGTCGCGCACCAGGGGGTCGGGCGCATCCCGGCCGAGTTCGGCGGCCGGTTGGCGCGGTACGGCTCCGAACAGCCGGATATAGGAGGCATTGGCGCGTGCCACCCGCCCCTCGGAATCGAGCGTGGCGATGGCGATCGGGCTGTTGTTGAGGAAGCGCGCGAGGCGCACCTCCGCCGCGCGTTGCGGCTCGTCGGTCTCGGCGCCGGCCGAGCGGTTGAGCACGAAGGTGCGCGAGGGGCCGGGCTTGCCATCCTGGCCATAGGCGACGCGGTGGTAGAGCCGGGCCGGCAGTGGATGGCCGTTGCGCCGGCGCAGGTCGAGATCGAACCGGTCTGTGCGCACCTCGCCCGGGGCGCCCGGCGCGCTGGTGAAGGCATCCGCGCCCGGCGCGATCTCCTGGAGCCGCAACCCGCCCGAGCCGACCGTGGCGAGGTCATAGCCGAGCCAGGAGGCGAGCGTCGCGTTCATGTAGACGATCGCGCCCTTGGGATCGATCGAGACGAAGCCGGCAGGCGCCTGATCGAGATAGTCGATCGCGTGCTGCAGCTCCTGGAAGACGTTCTCCTGGCGCTCGCGCTCATGGGTGATGTCGCTCACCGACCACAGCGAGGCGCTCCGTCCCGGCCGGGTGATCGGGCGGACCGAGACGCGGTACCAAGCGACCTCGCGCTCCGAGGCGCCGGCCGGCGGGGGCGCCATACGGACCTCTTCGGTCAGCGCCCGGTCGTCGCGCGCCGCCTGGGCCAGCCGATAGATCGCCTCGGATACTTCCGGCGCGCCGACGAAAATCCGCTCGACCGGACGCAAAGTCGCGAAGCTGTCGCTGCCAGCGAGCCGCATATAGGCCTCGTTGGCATAGATCAGACGGCCGCCCTCCTCGACCACCACCGTGCCCGACGGGGCGGCGTCGACGATGCTGCGCGTGATGTCGTCGCGGGCCGATTGCCCGGCGAGCTGCAGGGCTCCGATCGCCATGGCGAACAGGAAGAACACGCCGGCCATGGCGAGCAGGGCGAGCAGGCCGAGGATCAGCGGCTGCGCCTGGTCATTGGCGACGAAGGACAGCCCGACGGCAGCGCCGACGAGCAGGCCCGCCAGCATCAGGAGCAGCCCGACCCGGCCCGGCCGCTCAGAGCGGTCGATCGAGCCCGGTGCCTGGACCGGCGCCTGCTTTTCGCTCTCCTCAGCCATCAGGCCCCATCCATCCGTCCCGCCCCGGTCCGCGCGCAGGACGGAAGCGTCGGATAAGTCTCGCGAAAAAAGGTGCATAAACCGTCGCCTTCACCGCGTGGTGACCGAATTGCATCACGCGGCGCGCCTGCGGAGGCGAAGCACGAAACCGATCACCTCCGCAACCGCACGATAATGCTCGGCCGGAATTTCCTGGTCGATCTCGACCGTGGCGTGCAGGGCTCGCGCCAGAGGCGGATTCTCCATTACCGGGACGTTCGCCTCGGCCGCGACGGCCCGTATCCGCAGGGCGAGCGAGTCGACACCCTTGGCGACACAGACCGGAGCGGCCATGCCCGCCTCGTAGCGCAGCGCGACGGCGAAGTGGGTCGGGTTGGTGACGACGACCGTGGCTGTCGGCACCGCGGCCATCATCCGCTTCCTGACCCTTGCCGCCATCAATTGCCGCCTGCGGCCCTTCACCTCTGGGCTGCCCTCGGTTTCCTTCATCTCCTGCTTCATTTCCTCCTTGGTCATGCGCAGGCGAGAGCGCCAGCGATAGCGCTGATAGAGCGCATCGCCGAGCGCGATGGCGACGAAGGCCGCGAGCACGCCGGCCATCAGCTTGAGCGCAAGGCCCAGGATCGCCTGCAGGGCCGGCCCCGGCGCGAGCTGAGCGAAGGCTTCGAGCCGGTCGCGCTGGCCCCAGAGCAGAGCCCCCGCGACGGAACCGACCACCGTGATCTTGGCGAGCCCCTTGCCGAACTGAAACCAGGCCTCGATGCCGAATAGACGCTTGAAGCCCGCCATCGGCGAGACACGGTCGAATTTCGGGGCAAGGCTCTGCGCGGTGAAGATCGGGCGGTGCTGGAGGAGGCCGGCAGCCAGAGCGGCGAGGATCACCATTCCGGCGGGGATCGCGATGGCCTGAAGGAAGATCCAGAAGATCCGCGTGCTCAATCCCGCTAAGGCCTGCCCGTCGACGGGGATGGCATGCGCATTGGCAAGGAAGCCTCGGATATTCGCCATCAGCTGTCGCGCGAGCGGGCTCGCAGCGATCAGCAGCGCCAGGGTGAAGGCGCCGAGGATGAAGAAGGTGTTGATCTCGACGGAATTGGCGACATCGCCGCGCTCGATCGCCTGTTCCAGGCGGCGCGGGGTCGGCTCTTCGGTCTTGTCTTCCTGATCGCTGTCGTCGGCCACGGCTCAGGCTCCGAGATTTTCGGTCGGAGGCGATCGGTCGAGGTTTCGAATTCGAACTGAAGGTGCATCGGTTCGCTGGACGACATCCACAGCGTCATTCCGGGGCGCGATCAGCGAACCCGGAATCCAGAGCCGCCGCGCGCGCCCATCACGGCGAAGTCGGTGTTTCTGGATTCCCGGTTCCGCTGCGCGGCCCCGGAATGACGGGGGCGATTGGTCACCGCTCAGCGCCCGAGAAACTCCGCGAGGTAGCGCCCGAGATCGTCCAGGAACACGCCCATGATGATCCCGATACAGGCGAGCAGGATCAGGAAGCCGATCAGGATCGAGGCCGGCACCGCGACGAAGAAGACCTGCAATTGCGGCATCAGCCGCGAGAGCACGCCGAGACCGAGATTGAACAGGATCGCGAAGGCGAGGAACGGCGCCGCGATCTGCACGGCCAGCGTAAAGCCGCGCGCCATCGCGGTGATCGCGAGCTGAACGGCATCGCCCATGCTCGGCACGCCGTTCGGCGGCAGCACCATGTAGCTGCGCCCGATCGCCTCGATCGCGAGGTGATGCAGGTCGGTCGCCAGCACCAGCGTGATGCCGAGCAGCGAGAGGAAATTGCCGAGCGTGACCTGCTGGCCGCCCATGGTCGGGTCGACCGTCATCGCATAGGACAGGCCGAGCTGCTGCGAGATCACCACGCCCGCCGTCTGCAGGGCGGCGAGCACCATCCGCACCGTGAGGCCGAGCACCAGACCGATCAGGATTTCGCCGATCAGGAGACCGATCAGCCCTGGCCCCGACACGGTTCCGCTCACGACCGGCAGCAGCGGACGCACCATCGGGAACAGCACCAGGCAGAGCAGCAGCGCGAAGCCGAGCCGCAACCGCGGCGAGACGAGCTGTTCGCCCAAGCCCGGCATCAGCATGACGAGCGTGCCGACCCGGGCGAAGGTCAGGAGGAAGGCTGCCGCGATGCCGGGCAGGAGCAGGTTCATGGCCCGTCATAGCAGAGGTTCCGCCGGACGCGGCAGGCCGCTTCAGCCCCCGGACACGATGCGGGCCGCGATGCGCGTCATGTAGGCGGAGAGCGCATCGCCCATGAAGGGCAGCATGAACAGCAGGGTGCCGAACACCGCGACGATCTTGGGCACGTAGATCAGGGTCTGTTCCTGGATCTGGGTCAGAGCCTGGAACAGCGAGACGATGAGACCGACGAGGAGCGCGACGATCATCAAGGGCCCGGCCACCTTGAGGAAGGTGACGATGCCGTCACGGGCGATGTCGAGGATGGCAAGGCCGGTCATGGGTATGTGGTTCCTTTTCGAACCCCTCCCCCCTCTGCGGGGGAGGGTGGGCCTCGCGTCAGCGAGGGTCGGGAGAGGGGAGCGCCGACCTGTCCGGATAGACCTGGCCGGCCCCTCTCCCGCCTGCTCCCGCAGGCACCCTCCCCCGCAGAGGGGGGAGGGTTCAGTCTTAGATCGGCATGCGCATGATTTCTTCGTAGGCCGAGATCACGCGGTCGCGCACGGCCACCAGCGTCTGCAGCGCGGTCTCGCTCTCGGCGACCGCCGTGACGACGTCGACCACGTTCGCCTTGCCGCCGGCGACGGCCAGGGCCTGCGCGTCGGCCTTGGCCCCGCCCTGCGCGACCGAATCGAGCGCTTGCGTCAGAAGTGAACCGAAGCCCGTGCCCGGCGCGGCCTGGACCGGTTTCGTCAGCGCGCCGGGGCGCGCGATCGACTGGGCAGCCGCATAGGCGCCGGCGGCGAAGGCGGAGGTCGCCATGGTGGTTCAGGCCTTCAGGATCTCGAGGGTGCGGGAGATCATCCGGCGCGTCGCCGTGACCATGTTGAGATTGGCCTCGTAGGAGCGCTGGGCCTCGCGCATGTCCATGTTCTCGACCAGCGAATTGACGTTGGGCAGCCGTACCTCGCCACGCTCGTTGGCGGCCGGGTTGCCGGGATCGTACTTGGTGCGGAACGGGCTCTGGTCGCGCCGGACGCGGCCGGTCTCGAGTACACTCGCCTGCAGGTCGCGGTCGAAATGGCTGCCGAAGGTCGGGATCTTGCGGCGATAGGGTTCCGCATTGGCGCTGGGCGCCACGGAATCGGCATTGGCGATGTTCTCGGCGATGATCCGCATCCGGCCGGATTGCGCCTTGAGGCCGGACGCCGCGATGCCGAGCGTCTTGAGGAAATCCATGGCGAGCCCCACGAGTCTTCAGCGCTTGCCGACGGCGATCTTCAGCGCGTCGAGGCTCTTCTGATAGAGCGAGGCGGCGAGCTGGTAGTCGGATTGGTTCTCGCCGGCCTTCATCATCTCCTCCTCGAGATTGACGCCGTTGCCGGAGGGCCGGATCTCGAAGCCCTGGAAGCGCTTCGGTTCGGCATCGGGCCCGTCGGCCAGGGAGGCAAAGCCGATATGGCCGGCATCCGAGCGGGCGAGCCCGTCCCGGCCGACGATCGAGGCCGAAGGCGCCGAGAGCCCGGCCGCACCGGAATTCGGCCCGTCCGGTTCGGCGAGATCGCGCGGGCGGAAGCCCGGCAGATCGGCATTGGCGACGTTCTCGGCGATCAGGGCCTGGCGGGCCTGGTGCCAGTGCATCCTCGTGCGCAGCATCGAGAGGATCGGCAGATCGGTGATGGCCATGGCTCGCCCGGAGACGTTTGGGCCGGGCCCCTCGCCGCCGCCTCTCTCCGGCACCGCCGCTGCGGGCGATTCCATCGAAGGCGTCGGGCGAAGGGTCCCGGTCGGCAAAATCTGCCGGCTTCATGGTTAACGCCGCGTTAAGATGCTCTCACGGGGTCTTGCCGAACGGAGCGCACTCTCGGGCGCTCGCGGCGCGAAGCTGTTAACGAAGTCTTCACCTTTGTTGCCCGGCCGAAGCCCGCACGTGATACTGCGCAGGCCTCGGGCAGGCGGAGCCCGATCAACGAGAGACTGCGGTCTTGCCTGAGTTCTTCGGTTCGGACGGCCCGTACTTCCTGCAATTCCTGGTGATCTTCCTCGTCATCCTGGTCCTGCTGATGGGGGCGGCCCTGCTGTTTCGCCGTCTAGTCGGGCGCGGCCTCTCGCTTTCGGCAGGATCGGGCCAGCGCGGGCGCCAGCCACGCCTCGGCATCGTCGACATCTACGAACTCGACCGGCAGCGCCAGCTCATCCTTTTGCGCCGCGACAATGTCGAGCATCTGCTGCTGGTCGGCGGCCCCAACGACGTCGTCGTCGAGCGCAATGTCATTCGCAGCGCCGGCACGCGCATGCCGGGCGAGAGCCTGATGCGGCCCGAACCGGCCTCCGAGCTGCCCCCACCCACATCCGAGACGCTGCCGGGGCCGGCCGAGCCGCCTTTCGAGATGCCGGTCGTGGTGCCCCCGCCCCTTCCCGGCGAGCATGCCGTTCCGGCCGCGCGGACGCCCCCGCTCGATCCCGCCCTGTTCGCCCCCGAATCCGAACCCTTCGTTCCACCGGATCCCGCCGAGCCGGCCCGCTCGCGGATCGGCATCTCGCAGGTCGGCCGGATCCTGCGGCGGACGCCACCGCCGCTCGTCAATCCGCGCCCCGAACGGCTCGTCGAACCAGCCGAGACGCAGCCGCTCGCTGCACCGGAAACCGAGGGCGCCCCGCTTCGGGCGCCCGTGATGGCGGGGGAGGATCCGCGCCCGGTCGATCCGGCCGTCCTGTCCGACATGGCGCGCCAGCTCGAAACCGCCTTGCGCCGGCCCTCTTCCGCGGTGACGCCGCCACCCGGCAGGCCTGCCGAGCCCGAAGCCGCACTGGCTGGCGTTCCGCATGCGCCGCCGGCCGAACCGGACGCTTCCCCGCCGGACCCGGTCGCGGCCGCCATGGCAGCCTCTCAGGTTCTGAGCCCCCCTTTCCCCGCAGAGAGCTCCGAGCCCAAACCGGAAGCCACGATCGAAGCCGCACCGGCACCCAAAACCGAGCCAACCCCTAAACCGACTCTGCCCGCGAAGCCGGATGTCACCGTCAAGCCTGCTCCCGCGGCCAACCCCACGCCTGCCGAGAGAGCTCCGGCGCTTGCCGAGGCCAAGCCCGCTGCCACGCCAAAACCTGCCCCGGAGGCCAAGCCCACTGCAGCCCCCGTTGCGGACCCAAAACCCGCGCCGACTGCCCCCAAACCGGCAGCAATCGAGCCGAAGCCGGCACCGGTCGACACGAAACCAGCGCCCCGGGCCGTGCCTGCGCCTTCCGAAAAGCCGGCCAAGCCCGCGGACGAAGTCAAACCGACACAGCAGCCCTTCACCCTCGAAGAAATCGAGACGGAATTCGCCCGACTTCTCGGCCGGCAGATCGACAAGAACTGATGCCGTTGAGGTCTGTCCTGGGGTTTTGACTGGAAGGCAAAGCTCTCCTGATCCCGCTCGCGGCACCGTTCTCGACGGTGGTCGCAGTCGCGGAGCCGACGCCTCGGGGGCGTGACCCGTGGGGAAGCGCTCACGAGGCGCGCAGACGCGCGAATGCGACCAGGGCCGTCACGCCCGCCTGCGGCGGATGCAAGCACCGGCGATGAGCTCGGCCTCAGAGCGCGACGTTTTCGTGCCGGTAGCGCGAGGCATCGTTCGCGCGCAGCGATGACAGGCCCGCATCGAACAGGAATGCAATGGCCGGCGGCGGCTCGCGCGCGCCGATACAGGCCGGCGGGTATCCAAATCGCGGTTCCCGGGTGAGCGTCAGATGCTGTCCAAGCCTCCACAAGATCCGGCGCTCGCGCAACCGCCAAGCTTACTCTCGGACGATGAAACAGGCTCTCACACCCGTAGGTAACTACCATCGAATACAGCACTATTAAGCATTGTGCGCCTCATATAGATTAACACGCAACGTATTTTAACTATCTTCCCGAGTATAATTTGACGCCGGCGGATTAGAGGCAGAAACATCTCCCATCGCCTTTCGAAAGCTCGCCGTCATGATTTCTATTAACGATGTCCGTGAGTTACTCAAGGGTATCGGTTCGCTGGCCGAGGTTGCCGACCACCTCTCCGAAGACGACGACCTGTTCGAGAAGGGTCTCGATTCCTTCAGTTCCGTACAACTGATGCTCGCGCTCGAAGAGAAGTTCGATTTCGAATTTCCCGATCATCTGCTCAATCGGCGCTCTTTCTCGACGATCCGCATCATCCGCGAGACGGTTGCCGCCCTGACCGTTCCGGCCGCCGCATGAGCACGCTCGCCCTTCGCACGAAGCGGGTTGCGGAGATCGCGGCCCTCCATGCCGACGCGGTCGATCGCGAGGCTCGCTTTCCGGCAGAGGCCGTCGCAGCGCTCAAGGCCGAGCGCCTGCTCGGAATCCAGATCCCGAGGCAGTTCGGCGGCGAGAGCGCCGGAATGAGCGAGATCGCCGAGGTCTGTTTCGCTCTCGGCCAGGTCTGCACGGCGGCGGCGATGGTCTTCGCCATGCACCAGATCAAGGTCGCGAGTCTCGTCACGCACGGGCTCGACAGCGACTGGCATTGCAGCCTGATGGCCCGCATCGCCGAGGAACAGCTGCTCGTCGCTTCCTCGACGACGGAAGCCGGCATCGGCGGCGATCTGCGCAACAGCATCTGCGCGATCGAGACCGACGGCGAAACCGTCTCGCTCACCAAGGATGCGAGCGTGATCTCCTACGGCGCCCATGCCGACCTGATCCTCGCCACCGCCCGCCGCAACCCTGCTGCGCCGAGCACCGATCAGGTCCTGATCGCGCTGATGCGGGACCAGATCACGCTGACGCTGACCAGCCGCTGGGACACGCTCGGCATGCGCGGCACCTGCAGCGACGGCTTCCTGCTGGTCGCGCGCGACGTGCCGGCCGTGCAGGTCCTGCGCAAGCCCTTCGCCGAGATCGCGGCGCAGTCGATGCTGGCCTCCTCGCACCTACTCTGGAGCAGCGTCTGGTTCGGCATCGCGAGCTTTGCGGTCGACCGCGCCCGTGCCTTCGTCCAGGCCGAGGCCCGCAAGAAGCCCGGCTCGGTGCCGCCCGGCGCCCTCCGCCTGGCCGAGGCCACCAACGAGCTCCAGGCCATGAAAGGCACGGTGATCGCCGGTCTCAAGCGCTTTGAATTCGCGCAGGGCGATGTCGACGATCTGAGTTCGATCGGCTTCGCGGTGATGCTCAACAACGTGAAGACCACCGTCTCCAGCATGGCCGTCGACATCGTGCAGCGGGCGCTCGGGATCGTCGGACTCGCCGGCTACAAGAACGGTACGCCGTTCAGCCTCGGCCGGGCGCTGCGCGACGTGATGTCCGCGCCGCTGATGATCTCGAACGACCGCATTCTCGCCAATACTGCCAATCTCCTGCTCGTGCAGAAGGGCGGCACCCAGCTCATGAGCGCGTGATGGACAGTCTCGCTGCCAGCAATCCCGCCTCCGTCGCGCTCTTCGATGAAGAGGAACCGGAGCCGCGCTCATTCCTCGACCGGCTGTTCGATCGGGGCTTGCTGGTACGCACCGGCGTCGACGGGCTCTATGCCCGCAGCGGCGCCTTCGAGAGCATCGTCGAGGCGATCGACCGGCTCGCGACGGCACTTGGCGCGAAGGACGGGGCCGAGACCCTGCGCTTCCCGCCGGCGATGGCCCGCAGCGCGTTCGAGCGCAGCGGCTATCTTAAGGGCTTCCCGAACCTTGCCGGTACCGTGCATTGCTTCTGCGGCAACGAGGCCGACCACGCCAACCTGCTCTCCTGCCTTGAAGCGGGCGAGGACTGGACGGGCAAGCAGGCCGCGAGCGAGGTCGTTCTGACGCCGGCCGCCTGCTACCCGCTCTATCCGGTGGCCGCAGCGCGCGGGCGCCTGCCCGCCGGGGGCTTGCTGTTCGACCTGCAATCCTACTGCTTCCGGCACGAGCCCTCGCTCGAGCCGACCCGGATGCAGCTCTTCCGGATGCGCGAATACGTGCGGATGGGCTCGCCCGAGCAGGTTCTCGACTTCCGCGAGATTTGGCTTGAGCGCGGCACCGCGATGATGGCCGAGCTCGGCCTGCCACTGGCCGTCGAGCCGGCCAACGACCCGTTCTTCGGGCGCGCCGGGCGCATGCTCGCCAACAATCAGCGGGCGCAGGGGCTGAAATTCGAATTGAACGTGCCGGTCAATAGCGTCGACAAGCCGACCGCCTGCCTGAGCTTCAACTACCACCAGGATCATTTCGGCAGCACCTGGGAGATCGCGCAAGTCGACGGCTCGGTCGCCCATACCGCCTGCGTCGGATTCGGATTGGAACGGATCACCCTGGCACTGCTGCGCCATCACGGCCTCGATCTCGCGGCATGGCCCGCCGCCATCCGCGAAAAACTCTGGGGCTGAGCCGATGCTCACGGCCCTCGCCCGCTCGGAGGCTTCGGAAAGCGGCTCTTACGCGCCCCATCCCCTGCATGGCTCCGACCGGATCTGGCCGGAGACGAATTGCTACGTCGATCTCTGGATCGAGCTGCTGCACGCCCGTGGCCTCGTGCCGGAAGCGATGCTCGGCTTCACGCTCCGCCAGGATTTCGAGGGCGACCAGTTCACCTTCTTCAAGCCCTTCGCGGCCGATCTCGACCGGCTCTACGGGCTCGAGATCCAGGAACTCGCGATCTTCGAGAGCCTCGAAGCGCATGCCCAGGTTCAGGCCGCGCGCTTCCGGCCGGTGCTCGTCGAGGTCGATGCGATCCACCTGCCCGACACGGCCGGCACGACCTATGGCCGCGACCACGCCAAGACCACGATCGCCATCCTCAGGCTCGGCCCGGAGGCGAAGACGCTCGATTACCTGCACAATGCCGGCCGGTTCCGGCTGAGCGGCGCCGATTACGAGGGCATCTTCGGGCCCTCGACACTGTTTCCCTATGCCGAGTTCGTGAAGGAGACAGGCAGGCCGCTCGCCCGCCATCTCCTGCCCGAAGCGGCCCTCGATTTGCTGCGCTGGCACCGCGCCCGCGCGCCGCGTGGCAATCCCATCCTCGGCTTCCGCGAGGCGCTGGCGGTGAAGGCGCCTTCCCTGGTGCAGAACCCGCTCTGCGTGTTTCACAGCTACGCCTTCAACACGACGCGCCAGCTCGGCGCGAATTTCGAGCTGCTCGGCAGCCATCTCGCCTGGCTCGGGGCCGAGGGCGCTCCCGATCTCACCGAGGCAGCACAGGCGGCCGGCGATCTCGCGGCGGAGGCCAAGGCCTTCCAGTTCCAGCTCGCCCGCGCCTTCAGCCGCCGCAATCCGACCGGCCTGTGCGAACGCCTCGACCGGACGGCCGATACCTACGAGCGCCTCTTCGCCGCCCTCGACCGCGCCCTCGCTTGAGCGTGAGGGATAGGCCGTGGCCCGCATCCTCGCCGTCAATGGTGTGTCGGCGCAGCCGATCGCAGGTCCCTGGTATCTGACGCTGACGCCGCCCGGCGCCTGTGCCGGGCCGAGCGATCTCGAGACGTGCAGCGACTGGATCCCAGCCCCCGTGCCCGGCACCGCAGCGGCGGCTTTGCGTGAGGCCGGGCGCTGGTCGGAGGCCGAGCCGACGCCGATCCACGACCGCGACGTCTGGTATCGCACGATGTTCTCGCGCAGCGGCCGCGAGACCTTACGCTTCGAAGGGCTGGCGACGCTTGCCACCGTATGGCTCAACGGCGTGCCGGTGCTGACCAGCCGCTCGATGTTCCTCGCCCACGAGATCGAGGTGGAACTCGCCGGGCAGAACGAGATCGCTTTCTGTTTCCATTCGCTCGCGGCCGAACTCGCCCGCCCCGGCAAGCGCGGACGCTGGCGCCCGCGTCTCGCCACGCCCGGCTCGCTCCGGCATATCCGTACCAGCCTGCTCGGCTTCATGCCGGGCTGGTGCCCCAACGTCGATGCGGTCGGACCCTATCGGGCGGTGACGCGCATACCACTTCGCGAAGACTCGCTGCGAATCGTCTCGGCGGATCTGCGCACGGCCTTGGACGGGGCGACCGGAAGGCTCAGCGCGCGCCTCGTCGCCGAAGGCGCCGGGTCCGGCCTTGCGATCCTGCGCTGCGATAGCCGCGAGACCGCCTTGGAGCAGGTCTCGCCCGGCCGCTTCGTAGGCGAGCTTAAGCTGCCTGACGTCGAAAAATGGTGGCCGCATACGCATGGCGAGCCGCGGCTTCACACCGTCGAGGCCGTGATCTGGATGCCGGCGGATCTCGCCGGACTCTCGGGCGAGCCGGACAGCTACCGGCCGATGCTCGACCTGGCGCGCGAGGCCGGCATGAACATGCTGCGCGTCTCGGGCATCACGCTCTATGAGGCGAAAAGCTTCCACGATCTCTGCGACGAACTCGGCATCCTGGTCTGGCAGGACCTGATGCTCGCCAATTTCGACTACCCGACCGACGAGCCGGCGTTTCGCGACAGCCTCGTCCGCGAGATCGAGCAGCTGCTCGACCGCACGCAGGCCTCGCCCTCGCTCTGTGTCATTGGTGGCGGCAGCGAGGTCTGGCAGCAGGCGGCGATGCTCGGATATCTGCGCGAGGCCTGGGAAGGCCGCTTCGTCGCAGAGGAACTTCCGAAAATCGTCGCGCGCCAGCGGCCCGACCTCGTCGTGGTGCCGAACTCTCCCTCGGGCGGCGACCTGCCGTTTTCGACGAGCGCCGGCGTGACCCACTATTACGGCGTCGGCGCCTACAAGCGCCCGTTCGAGGATGCTCGCCGGGCCGAGGTGGGCTTTGCCACCGAATGCCTCGCCTTCGCCAACGTGCCGGAAGCGGCGACGATGGCCGAACTCGATCTGACCGATCCGACAAGTCTTCGCTGGGCTGCCGGCATCCCGCGCGACCGGGGCGCGGATTGGGATTTCGAACAGGTCCGCGACCATTATCTCGGCCTGCTCTACGGCGAAGACCCCGAAAAACTCCGCCGCGAGGACCCGGAGCGCTATCTGACCCTTGCCCGCGCCACGAGCGGCGAATGCATGGAAGCAACTTTCGCTGAGTGGCGCCGGGCGCGCTCGCCAACCGCCGGCGGCCTCGTCTGGTTCTTTCGCGATCTCGGGCCGGGCGCCGGCTGGGGCATCGTGGATTGCCTGGGGCGGCCGAAGCCCGCCTGGTACGCTCTCAAGCGCGCCTTTCGCCCGGTGCAGCTCGGTCTCTCCGATGAGGGGCTGAACGGGCTCCACCTGCACGTCCACAACGAGACCGGCGAACCGTTGAGCGCGCAGTTGCGCCTCGCCTTCAGCGATGCGTCCGGCCGCGTCGTCGCTACGGGTGAGCGCGCGATCACGGTCGAGCCGCACGAGTCGCGCTGCTGGTCCTCGGCCGATCTTCTAGGGCGTTTCTTTGATGCCACGCAGGCCTATCGCTTCGGTCCGCCCGCCCACAGCCTCGGCCATGCCAGCCTGATCGATCGGAGCGGCAGAGTGATCGCCGAGGCGTTCCATTTCCCGCAAGGCCGGGATCCGGAGCCGCGCGCGATCGGCCTCACGGCGGAATTCGTGCGGAACGGCGCTGATTGGGCTCTGAAAGTCTCAACCGAGCTTTTCGCGCTCGCAATCCACATCGAGAGCGAGAACGCGCGCGCCTCGGACAATTGGTTCCACCTCGCTCCAGGCGCGACGCGGCTGCTTTCGCTCGCCGGCACAGGGCAAGGCAGCTCTCCGCCTCGCTCCACCCTGCGGGCGATCAATGGCATCGAGATCGTGAAGGTCGGGCGCGATGGCGATTGAGACCTCCCCCAGCGAATGGCACGCAAGTGCACTGCCGATGCCGACGCGGCCGGTCGCGATAGACGGGCTGTTCGGCTGGTTCAGCCCGGGGATCAGCCGCCGCGGCGTGATCCTGTGCGGCACGCTCGGCTACGAGCAGCTTTCCGCGCACCGCTCCTGGCGAGACCTCGGCGAGCGCATCGCCGCCACCGGCTGCGCGATGCTCCGCTTCGACTATCCCGGCGAAGGCGATTCCGGCGACGAGGGCGCGGGGCAACTCGCCTCTTTCGTCGCGGCAATCCGCCGTGCGATCCGCTTCTTGCGCGAAGAGGCTGGCTCGGAGGAGGTCGTCCTCGTCGGCCTGCGCCTCGGCGGCACGCTCGCGGCGCTCGCCGCCGAGGGAGAAGGCATCGATCGGATCGCCCTGCTGGCGCCCTTCGCGAGCGGACGCGCCTATTTGCGCGAGATGAAGCTCCAGTCGCGCACCATCGGCAACTTGCCGGACGGATCGCCGCTGCCGCAGGAAGTGGACACGCTGACGATCGGCGGGTTCCGGATCGGCCCCGATCTCGCGGCCTCCTATCTCGCGATCGACCTCAAGGCGCGCGATCGGGCGCCCGCCCAGAACATCCTGCTTCTTGGAGCCGAGGCGAGCGGCCTTGCCGCGCATTACGCGGCTCTCGGCAGCACGGTCACCGCGCAGCCGTTTCCGGGCCTCGCGCAACTGGTCGCCAACCCGCTTTTCGCGGTGACGCCGAGCGAATCCTTCGCGGCAATCGTGGATTTCGTGGCCGAAGGCGCGCTCCCACGGCCCTTGCCGCTCCCCGCCTCAGCGTCGCAGACCCGCATCGACGGGCCGGCCTGGAGCGAGGAGCCGCAACCTTTCGGCCCCGACCTGTTCGGCATCCTGTGCCGCCCACGCCAAGCGGGACCGCAGCGTGCGAGCGTGCTCTTCGTCAATGCCGGGACCAATCTGCGCTCGGGCTGGGGCCGCCAAACGACGACAAACGCACGGCGTCTCGCGGCTGAGGGCATCGCCTCCCTGCGCATGGATCTGCGTGGTATCGGAGACAGCCCGGACCGGCCAGACGGCGCCTCGCCCCTCTACAGCCTCGATCCGCTCGACGACGTGCGCGCTGCGCTCGACCATCTCGAAGCGCTCGGCACCGGGCCCGTGGTGATCCTTGGCGCCTGCAGCGGCGCCCATCTCGGATTCCAGGCGATCTGCCGGGAGCCCCGGCTCGCGGGCGCCCTGCTGATCAATCCGTATTGCTTCGACTGGAACCCGGACGACGATGTCGAGACCGTGATCCGCAACGTGATCCGGAGCGGCTCGACCTATCTCGGCCTGCTGCGGCAGGGAACCGCCTGGCGCCGGTTGCTGCGCGGCGAGATCCATGTCCGAAAGATCGCCTTTGCTCTGGCCCGCGCCGCGCGCGCGCGTCTCGGTGCCCGCTTGGCGCGTCTGCTCCGCCCCAGCCCACCCGGAGGCACCGTCGCCCAGCGCGTCGCGAAATTGCGTCAACGCGGTGCGCGCCTGCGCCTCGTCTACAGCGCCGGCGACCGAGGCCTGGGGAGCCTGCACGAGCATCTCGGCCGCACGCCTGAGATGATCGCCCGACGCCTCGGCGAGCCGGCAATGATCATCGAGGCGGTCGACCACGATCTGAGCACGCGGACCTCTCAGGAAGAACTGAACCGCCTCTTGAGGGATTTTCTGGATCAGTTCGGAGGCAGATCGGCGCGAGCGTAGCGCCATCGCGTCGGCCCGGCGCGGCGCGTGGCTCTCGCCCTCGTCCTGAGCCTCTCGAAGGCTTCGACGCATTCAAGCGTCGAGGCCACCGGGAAGCCCGGCTTGGCTCTTGGCGCGCAAGCGTGGCCATCTGGCGCTTGTGCGCCCCGGAATCGCGACGCAGGTTGCCGCCGCGATGCCATTGCCGAATCGGACCCTGTTCCCGCGCCTAGCCGCCCTCGCCCCGGCACTCGCGC
>JBGAFL010000104.1:0-5797 GCA_044227265.1 Methylobacterium sp. | reverse complement strand
GCCATGGTCGACGTGACCAATCGTGCCGATGTTGCAATGCGGCTTGGAGCGGTTGAACTTTTCCTTGGCCATCGTTCATTCCTACGCGGGTTCGCCCAAAGACGGCGCAAGGCGCGATCCGGCCGGGCAAAAGGCGCGGACCGCTTAAAGGCTTGCCGGGTTTCGATCAAGGGCGGCTTCGCCCGTTGATAAGGAATCGAACCGTTCCACATCAATCGACAGGCTTGGACCACGATGGGCGAATGCAAGCTTCGGCGTTGCTTGTGCTCAGTTCGGAACCGCATGGCCGATCTCGAAGCAACGCTCTCATCCACCAAAAATCATTCCCGGATTGCGGTGACAACGCCGACGCCGACGGAGCGACCGTTTTCGTAGATGGCGAAGCGCAGCTTCTCTTCCATCGCGATCGGTACGACCAGCGCCACGTCCATGGTCACGTGCTCGCCCGGCATCACCATCTCGGTGCCCTCGGGCAGCGTCACAACTCCGGGCACGTCCGTCCTGCGGAAGTAAAACTGGTGGCGGCAGTTCGTGAGGAACGGTGTGACGCGCCCGCCCTGTTTCTTGGTCAGGATGGAGGCCTCGGCTCTGAACTTGCTGTGTGGCTTGACCGACCCCGGCTTGCAGACGACCTGTCCACGCTCGACATCCTCGCGCCTGGTGCCGCGCAGAAGCAACCCGAGCTTGTCGCCAGCCTGGCCCTGGTCGAGCACCTTGGGGAACATCTCAATGCCGATCACCGTCGTGGTCTGGGTCGGGCGGATGCCAACAATCTCGACCGACTCGCCAACCTTGACGGTGCCGCGCTCGACGCGGCCGGTCACGGTGGTGCCTCTCCCTGAGATCGAGAACACATCCTCGATCGGCATCAGGAACGGCTGGTCGATCGGACGCTCCGGCTGCGGGATGTAGTCGTCCACCGTCTTCATCAGTGCGATGATCGCGTTGTGGCCAAGCTTAGGCTCCTTGTCCTCGAGCGCCATCAGCGCCGACCCTTTGGTGATCGGGATGTCGTCGCCTGGAAACTCGTATTTGGAGAGTAGCCCGCGCACCTCCATTTCGACGAGCTCAAGCAGTTCCTCGTCGTCGACGAGGTCGACTTTATTCAGGAAGACCACCACTGCCGGCACGCCGACTCTGTGGGCGAGTTGGATGTCCTCTCGGGTCTGCGACATCGGGCCGTCGGCCGCCGAAACGACCAGAATCGCGCCTTCCATCTGCCCGGCTACGCTGGAGATCAATTCCTCCACACAATCAGCGCGGCAGCGCCAATCGAAGTGGGTATAGTGGCGGTTGGCCGTCGAATACAGGAAAATCGCGGCCTTGACGTCGGTAGGGCGGCGCAATTCTTTCGGTGGATTGACGATATGGTCATAGGTCGTGAACGTCGCGCCGCCCGTTTCCGCCAAAACCTTCGTGATCGCCGCCGTCAGCGACGACTTGCCATGGCCAACATGGCCGATCGTGCCGATGTAGCAGTGAGGCGTCATGCGGTTGAACGTCTCCTCGACCATCGTCCTTCCTAACGAAGCTGTCCTTTGCGCGGCGCAGAATACAATCTCAACATGCAAGAAGTGCCCATCGATTAGATGGCGTTAACGGATTCGATCAAGGGGCGGACGAAATCGGGCAAGGCATTCGCTTCCATCGATTGTCCGGCTCGGCGCGTTGAGCATAGCGTCGGATCACCCGTCCGGAGATGAACGCGATGGACGCCATCGAAAACCTGCCCGTCTCGCCATCACACGATCGCCGCCCGCCCGGTCCGAAGGGGATGCCGCTGCTCGGCAGCGTGCGCGACTTCCGCCGCGATCCCCTCGCCTTCCTGACCGCCTGCGCCCGCGACTACGGCGATATCGCCACCTATCGGCTCGGCCCGCAAAGGATGCTGCTCGTCAGCGATTCTGACGAGATCGAACGCATCCTCGTGCGCGAGCATCACGACTTCCCAAAGGTTCATTTCTTCTGGCGACAGGTCACGGCCGTGTTCGGCAACGGCCTGCTCACCAGCGAGGGCGCCTTCTGGCAGCGACAACGGCGCCTTGCCGCGCCAGCCTTCGCCGGGCCGAGCCTCGCCCGCTATGCCGCCACCATGGTGCGGCTGAGCGAGGACTGGATCGCGGGTTGGCGGCCCGGCGAAAGGCGCGACCTCCACGCCGAACTGATGGGGCTGACCCTCGGAATCGCCGTGAAGACGCTGTTCGGCCTCGAGGTCGCGGAGGATGTCGCGGCGATCGACGAGGCCGTCACCGACATGAGCGAGGAAGTGGCCTCCCGCTTCGGCCGGCCGATCCTCATTCCGGACTGGGTGCCGCTGCCTGGCCATCGCCGCTACCGCGCCGGATTGCGCTGCATCGAGACCATGGTCTCGCGCATGATCGCCGAGCGCAGAGCGCGCCCCGACGCGCCGGATTCCCTGCTCTCCGCCATGCTCGAGGCACGCGATGAGACCGGAGCGGCGATGTCCGATCGCCAATTGCGCGACGAGGTCATCACCTTCTTGCTCGCCGGCCACGAGACCACGGCGCTGGTCCTGTCCTGGACGATCCACCTGCTCGGACGGCATCCCGAGATCGATACGCGCCTCGCAGGTGAGATCCGCGAGGTTCTCGGCGAGCGGCCACCCACGATCGCGGATCTGCCGCGCCTGCGGTTTGCCGAGCAGGTCGTGACCGAGACGATGCGACTCTATCCGCCGGCCTGGATCATCGGGCGCGACGCGGGCAAAGATTGCGTCATCGGCGGATACCCGGTGCGCGCCGGGACCGGCCTCGTTATCAGCCCTTGGGTCCTGCACCGCGATTCCCGGCATTACGACGCGCCGGACGAATTCCGTCCCGATCGCTGGCAGGGCGATCTCGCCAGGAGGCTGCCGCGCTTCGCCTATATGCCGTTCGGCGGCGGCCCGCGCATCTGCATCGGCAACCGCTTCGCGATCACCGAGGCGGTGCTGATCCTCTCCGTTCTGATCCAACGCTTCCGTTTCGTCACCGATCCCGATCGGGAGATCGTACTCCTTCCCTCGATGACGTTGCGACCTCAAGGCGGCATCGAGGCGCGCCTTGAAGCCAGAGGCGCCTGACCCCGCGCAATCGCGCTCCTCCCCGTAACCCGCGATTAAGCCGCCACTGCTACCGATGCGCCTTCGCGTGGCAGGTCCGGTCAGTTGGGAATCGTCCTCACCTTCGTCATCAATGCCGGGCTGAATCTCGTCCTCGGCCTCGCTGTCGCGGGCGTGCTCGGGCCGGCAGAATATGGCCGCTTCGCCCTCGCCTCGATGCTGGCGATCGTACTCTGCACCGCCCTGTTCGACTGGCTGCGCCTTTCGACCACGCGCTTTGCCGGCGATGCCGCGGCCGGCGAGAGCCTGCGGGCGAGCCTCGTTGCCGGCTATTGCGCGGTCGCGCTCACCGTCCTTGGTCTCGCACTTTTCGCAGACGGGCGGCGGTGGCGAATGCCCTGTTCGAATTCCGCGCCGCCGATGCGCGCGCCCTGTTCCAGGATCGGGCCTATCTGCGGCTCGTTCTGGCCAAGAACGTTCTCGCGCTGGCTCTGATGGTGGCTGCGGCCTGGCTGATGGCCGATGCCGCCTGGGTGATCGGCATGCTGGCGCTCTCGGCCTCGCTCTCGGTGCTGGCCGGCGGGCTCGCCGTGAAACGGAACAAGGCGCTGATCGCAGCTGTGCGCCGGGCCGACCTCACCACCTTTGCACGCTACGGACTGCCGATCGTCGGCGCGAATCTCGTCTACCAAGTCATCGTACTCGCCAATCGCGGGCTCGGTGCCGATGCGTTCGGCCTCGCGGAAGCCGGCAAGCTCTCGCTCGCGACCGACCTGACAATTCGACTGTTCCTCTCGGCCGGCGCGGCGCTCGATGCCTACCTGTTCCAACTCGCCGTGCGGCGCCGGACGGAAGCCGGGCGCGAGGCCGGCGACCGGCAGATTGCCGCCAACATGCTGATCGTCGGCGCGGTGCTCGGCTTTCTCGGCGCCTGCTTTCTCGTCGGGCTGCCGGCCTTCGAGGCGATCGTGATCCCGGCGCAATATCGCGGCAGCTTCGCACCCCTCAGCGCCGTGCTGGTGCCCGGCGTGATCGCCTTCTGCTTTGTCCAGTTCGGACTGAACCCGATCTTCCAGCTCAACGGCCGTACCGGCATCGTGATCTGGACGGCTCTTGCCGCCCTCGTGCTCGATATCGCGCTCGTCTGGCTGATGCCCCGGGATTTCGGGATCGCGGGCGTCGTCTGGGCCCATAGTGCTGCCCTGGTCGCCGGCTGTGCCGCTGCCCTGATGCCGGCCCTGCGCATCCGGGGCTGCTGGCCGGAATGGCGCGACTGGCTCGCCGTCACGCTGGCGACGCTCGCTGCGGGCGTTGCCATGTGGCCGATGCGCGGGCTCGGCTCGCCCTGGGCCGTGCTGATCGCGGCCGGCTTCGCGGGAAGCCTCGTCTTCCTCGGCTGCCTCGCCGCTCTCGATGTGCTCGGGCTTCGCGGCGCGCTCAACCGACTATCCCATCGCCTGGCCGTTTCCCTTCCGCTCGCCCGAAAGGCCGAGGCCCGATGAGCATCGACCGGATCGCCATCATCATCGCCACGCGCGGGCGCCCGGCTCTTGTGCGCGAGACCGTGGATTGGCTCGCGCGGCAGAGCCGCCGGGCAGACCGGATCTTCGTGGTCGGCACGCGAGCCGAGGACATCGCAGCGCTCGATCCCGAACGCGCCGATGTCACCGCGATCGTTGGCCGCGAAGGTTCCGCTCTGCAGCGCAATGACGGGCTGCGGCTCGCCGGCGGGGATTTCGACGCGGTCGCGTTCTTCGACGACGACTTCATCCCCTCGCGCTACTGGCTGGAGACGTTCGCTGCCCTGCTTGACGCTCATCCCGGCATCGGTGGCTTGACCGGCGCATTGCTCGCAGACGGTATCAAGAGCCCCGGCATTCCGCTCGACACGGCCTTGGCCGCGGTCAACGAGCGTGACGCGGCCGGCCCTGCCACCGATCTCGGCGCGGGAACCCTGCATGAGGGGTTCGGTCCCTATGGCTGCAACATGGCCTTCCGCTTCGCCGCCATACGCGGCCTCGGCTTCGACGAGCGCCTGCCGCTCTATGCCTGGCTCGAGGATTCCGATTTCGGTGGGCAGATCGTTCGCCGGGGTGGCCGCACGGCGCGCGCCGATGCGCTCTGGGGCGTCCATTTGGGCAACAAGGCCGGCCGCGAGCGTGGGATCCGCGTCGGCTATTCGCAGGTCGCCAACCCGCTCTATCTCGCCGGCAAGGGCACTTTGCCGCGACGCTTCCTCGCCGGCCAGGTCCTGCGCAACGTTGCCTCGAATCTGGCGAAGTCGATCGCTTCCGAGCCCTTCATCGACCGGCCGGGCCGGCTCAAGGGCAATGTTCTGGCGTTGAGCGATGCCCTTCTGGGCCGGGCGCGGCCGGAGCGCGTGACGCAGCTCTGAACCTATCCGCCCGTCATCGGCGGGAAGAAGGCAATCTCGGAAGCGCCCGCGATCGGGCTGTCGGGCTTGGCATGGACGCGGTCGATCGCCGCACGCACCACACCCTCGTTCTCGAAGGCATGGGCATATTCCTCGCCCCGCGTCTTCAGCCAGGCGATGAGATCCGCGACGGTGCGCGCCGAATCCGGTGGGCTCACTGTCTCCTCGGGCTGCCCGATGCGCTCGCGCACCCAGGCGAAATAGACGAGCTTCATCGCGACGATTCCCTCAAGGCTCGTCGATGACGTGCCGGATCCCCGCCCTCATGTAGTCCCAGCCGGTATAGAGCGTCAGACCGGCCG
>JBGAFL010000046.1:30031-40940 GCA_044227265.1 Methylobacterium sp. | reverse complement strand
TTGCGAAGGAGCCGCGCCGTTCGGCGATGACCGAGTCCGGGACCACGCCGAAGCTCGCGGCTCTGGCGATCACCTCGCCGATGAAGCTTTCGGTGCCGGCCACGTAAAGCCGCGTCCCCATCGTGGCGGTCTCGAGCACGTCGTCGCGACATCCGAGCAATTCGCGACGCGTGGCTACAGACCGGAACTCCCCCGTGCCCCGAGCGGGTAGCTTTTCGGAATACTCTTCCCGCGACTCCTTTCCTGTCGCATCGAGCAAGATCGTGCGCGACAGGATACTCCTTGGTTCCGTGAAGATTTCCAGAACCGCAGAGCCGCCTTCTCTTTCGAGGGTGAAGAAATGCCATCTGGCCTGCAAGTCCAAAGCAAGGCCGCTATAAATCTGCCTGCTGTCGAACCAAGTCGACAAGGCCTGAGTTGCAGACATTTGGCACTCCGATTGTTAAGAAGCTCTGCACGAAATCTCGTACTTAGTTCCTGTTCGTCAGAGATAGAAGATGTAATTGGCTATGAGAACCGTCGCGGCGCCGGCCGCAAGCACGATGTAGGGAAGAATTCCTGCCTTCCGGCCATTGATGAGGGCGTCGGTCTTATCGACCTGGAGATCCTCGAGCATCTGGAGCGGAAACTCGCCCCGATCCTGGACGTAATGCCGGTAGGCGAAGATTGGCAGGATGAAGCCCGCTGCGATCAGGCCGGCCCACAGCGCCCAGGGGTTCCAGACTTTGGCCCCCGCCCCCAGGAACACGGCGTTCAAGAAGGCGCAGATCGTCGCAATCAGAATGATGATCGTCGGCGCCTTGTAGGGCCGCTCGATGTCGGCATTGTCGATGCGGTGAATCCAGCCCGCGTTCAGGTTCAGGAAGTTGAAGATGATGTAGCTGCAGTTGGCCACCGCCAGGATGAAGAAGAACGATTGAGCGTCGGCGGTGGCGATAGCGAGGAGGCCGAGATTGACGGCGAGCCCGGTCCACATCGCGGCGATCGGCGCGCCGTGCCGGCTGACGCGGCTCAGATACTTGGGAAGCCAGCCGTCCAGGGACCCCTGGTAGAGGGTGCGCGAGGCACCGGCCAAGGCCGTCATCATGCACAGCACAAGCGCGAAGATCATCAGCATGACCAGAGCGGCCGCGACGATGGGACCGCCGCCGACCATTCGCGCCAGTGCCGCCGCCACCCCGGAGCCATCCACGATCGACGGCTCCAGCATCCCCGTGAGGCCCAGCTCGTTCTGGAAGGTGAACGGCACCAGGATGAAGATCGCTATGCAAAGCAACCCGGAATAGAAGATCGCCTTGAAGGTGTCGGACTTCGGATCCTTGAATTCGCTGGTGTAGCAGATCGAGGTCTCGAAGCCGTAGGTCGACCAGGCAGCGATGAACATGCCGCCGAGTACCAAGGTCCAGCCGGAGATGGTCCAGGCGCCGGGGGCGGGCATATAAGCTTCGGCGAGCGGAACGAAGGGTTGGAAGTTGGCCCAGTTGATGCCGTTCTGGAGCAGCGGCGCCACACCGATGATGAGCAGCGGGATGATGACGGCAAGCCCGATCGCTCGCTGAACCTGAGCCGTGCCGCTGATCCCGCGGCACTGCACGACGAAGACCATGATCATCAGCACGACGCCGATGAAGTAGGCTGTATTCAGCGAATACGAAACCGGTCCGAGCGACCCGGAGACGAGCGTCCAGGTTCGGACGGCCGAATTGGGATCGGGCACGAGCGCGTTCAGAATGTAGGCCGCCGCGATCGTGCAGCCGAGCGAGAGCACGGGAGTCCATGCGACCCAGTTGCACCAGACGATCAGCGGCGAAACGATGCGGGAGTAGCGGACCCAGGCGGCCGCCCCGTAGACGGACGATCCGCCCGACTTGTTGGGAAACAGGCCGGCCATCTCCGCATAGACGAAGGACTGAACGAACCCCATCATGATGGACGCCGTCCAGATGACGAAGGCCGGCGTGCCGGTGGTTCCCGCGATGCCGCCGATCGAGAACAGAACGAGCGGCGGCACGCCGCTGGCCACCCAGAACGCGCCCGTCCAGGAAATGGTTCGTTGAAGCTGCCGCTGTTCCGATGAGGGTAACGGCGAATCCGACATCACTCCGGCAGTCATTTTTATCCTCCCTGAGTTATTGTCCACTGATTTTGGACATAAATAATATTATGCAATCACACAGCAATACTTGATTTGATGAGATTTTATCAATCTCTTCAACTCAAGATTCCAGTGCATTTTTTGGTTTTGGTTTTTGCACAGCGCGATGTCGATCGTTGCCTTAGTATTATAAGGCTCATAATCGGCACATATGACTTGTTGAATGTTGATTTAATACTCTAGCGTGTTTTCTACGATATCAAGATCATGGAAAACACGCTAAATTCATGCTAGTCGCAATTTCTTCACGCGAACCGGGATTCAATTCGCTCGAAATTGCCCTAGGGGCCCCAACCGCTCTTCACGGTGACGCTTAAGCAAAGCCGCCGCTCCCGCCCTCGGGTGGGAGCAAGGATAGCTGCACGCAGTCTTCGTCAATTGCAGATGCGAGTGCGATGATACGGCGTGATCGCTCAGTCATGAAGCGGTCATCCTCCCGTTTGTACGTTTCTGAAGCTTTTTTTATTTCAAGGAAGGATCGTCGAACAAAGTGATGAGTGCAATGGTGCCATATGGTACCAATACCCCTGCCGCGCTCGGCCAAGGCACCGAGGCTTCGTCGAAAAGGAGCCGGTTCAGCGAGGAATAGATCATCGGCATTCTGAAAGAATAGCAGGCCGCGCTCACCAGCCGCTGGTCCCGAAGGGTCGTGGGCAGCCACGCTCTCATCTTGATTGACGCGCTGCTTTCATGCTGCTTATAGCGCGCTACTCAACATCCGCCTTGGGCAGCTCGATTCATAAATCCCTCAGCTTTGACGGGGGATACCTGCGCCGAGAACGCTGATTACGGCCCCTGTCAGGAGGGGAAGAATGGATAGAACTTGCGCACCAGATCCCGCTCGGTGCTGACACCGACTTTACGGTAGATGCGCAGCTTGCAGTTCTTGACGGTGCCTTTTCCGATCTCGAGCTTTTGCGCGATCTGCCCTGTCCCCTGGCTCTGCATGATCAGCGTGAGAATGTCGCGCTCGCGAGGCGTCAGAGCCAGCAAAATTTCAGCTGCCGCTTCGTAACCGAGTTCGGAATCGTCGGAGCTTGAGGGATGAGTCTCGAGCGAGAAGATCCTTCCGCCAGGTGCGAGCGAGAATTCTCGGTCGAACACGCGCGATTTGAGAACGAAATCCCTCGACATGAATGTCTGGGTCTCTTCGCTCGGGCCGATCTTGTTCAGCAAGGGCTCGATGGTTTCGTCCGTCGAAAGGGCCTGCTTCCAAGGGGCGTTGGCATAAACCGGAACGCCATGCCGATCGCGGATGAGAGTAGGCCTGTCGCCGAAGTCTGCGGTAGCTGGCACGTCCGTGTGCCTGAGATTGCCGAATAGCTGCCCCAGATGACTGCGATGGCATCCCTCAAGAGCCGGGAAGATCAGCTCCGCCAAAGCGACATCCTCCTCAGTGAACTTGCCGGCTGCCCTTTCGAGAAATAACCCGAAGCAGCAATGCCCTACCGCTGGGAAAAACATCCCTATCTCGTCCGCTACCTTGGCTGCCCGACAGAAAATCTTCGTATAGATTACAGATTCAGCATTGGTATCTCTGATTTGTGCTAGCGTTAAGATTCCGGCTTGTTGATGAGTCCGCCAATGCCGCGAAAATGGATCAATTTTCGTGCATTTTTTATTGTAGAATTGAACTATCTCGTCAGGAACGTTCACCGTGAAAAGGACATCCGGAGGCGCCACATGCGAGTAGCGCATGATCCAGCTGCACGAATTCTCGATGCAGGAGCCAAACAACGAGAGCAGTTTCCGATGAAAGCTCTCGGTCCCGATCGCGGAAGCTACGTCGCCCAAATCGCGATACCACTGCGGATCGAAGGACTGCAGTGACTCACCGCGAGGCGGCTCCTTACTCATGCACGATCCGTACATCTCGCATCGCTCGAAAACATCCCGCACGAGCAGGGGAGCAGTGGGGTGGAACAATAGCGCCATCGCTCTCCCAGCCCAACGGTTCGTTTCGTTCTTTTGGCCCACCGCACGAAGCTGCTCCAAGAAACGGCATGGCGCATCTTTCGGCGATGTAGTGCAGTGCAGCAACGATCGGCGATCCCGTGAGGCAGATAACTCGCCTTCGGTCTAGTTCATGATGTTGTTGCGTCATCTGAATTTTGAAACCACATATCGACTTTTGCAATGCAACATAGTGAAGCGGTCGGTGTTCAGGCAACGATCACGGCTTCCGATGGTGCCAGTAGGCACTATTGCTCGGCGTTCTTGTATAAGTCTAAAGTTATTCCAGGAGAACACAACGTCACGGCGTCGAAATTCTCTTCATTAAGGGAGGCGGGTAGGCCAAAAATCTGACACTGGATTTGAATAACTTTTGCCGCCCCATGCGGGGCCGCCTGTTATACGTACAAGATCCCAAAAGTGTCGAATTTGAATGTTGGCTGACCCTCACAACAAAAGCCGAGGAATATTTCATGAAAAAGCGTGTCGCAATCATCGGTGCCGGTCCCAGCGGGCTTGCCGCGCTCAGGGCATTCGAAACGGCTCGGCAGCAGGGTGAAGAGATTCCGGAGCTCGTCTGCTTCGAGAAGCAAGCCAACTGGGGCGGCCATTGGAATTACACATGGCGCACCGGGCTCGATGAGAACGGCGAGCCGGTGCATGGAAGCATGTACCGCTATCTCTGGTCGAACGGGCCAAAAGAGTGTCTTGAATTCGCTGATTATTCGTTCGAAGAGCATTTCGGCCGGCCGATCCCTTCCTATCCGCCGCGCGCCGTTCTCCACGACTATATCGCCGGCCGTGTCGAGCGAAGCGGAGTTCGTAAATACATTCGCTTCCACACGCCGGTCCGCTGGGTCAGCTATTCGGAAGAGACCGGAAAGTTCACGATTACCGCGAAGGATCTGGTCAAGGACGAACATCAGGTCGAGGAATTCGATTATGTGTTTGCGGCGAATGGTCACTTCTCTGTGCCGAGTGTCCCATATTTCGAAGGAATGGAGAGTTTCCAAGGCCGCGTCATGCATGCCCACGATTTCCGTGCCGCAGACGAGTTCATCGGCAAGCGGTTGCTGATGATCGGTTCCAGCTACTCTGCGGAAGATATCGGGACCCAGTGCATCAAGTATGGCGCAAAGTCGATCACATTCAGCTACCGCACGAAGCCCATGGGATTCGACTGGCCGGAGGGTTTTGTCGAGAAGCCCCTGGTGCTGAAGCTCGTCGGCAAGACCGCGTACTTCAAGGACGGCACGACAGCGGAGGTGGACGCGATCATCCTCTGCACCGGCTACCTGCATACCTTTCCGTTCCTGCCGGACGAGCTGCGCCTCAAGACTCATAACTGCCTGTACCCTGCCGATATCTACAAAGGCATCTTCTGGAAAGATAATCCGAAGTTGATGTATCTCGGAATGCAAGATCAATACTACACATTTAATATGTTCGACGCTCAGGCTTGGTATGCTCGTGACTACGTATTAGGAAGAATTCAACTGCCAAGCAAGGAAGATCAGGCTGCCGACATTGAGAAGTGGCTTGATTACCAGAAAACGGTAACCAATCCATTCGAAGCAATCGACTTCCAGACGGACTACGTGCGAGAACTTCTTGCGGCGACGGATTATCCGCATCTCGACGTCGACAAGGTCTCCGAGCTCTTCAAGGAGTGGGAGCACCACAAGCTGGAGGGCATCCTGACCTACCGCGACAGGTCCTATCCGTCGACCATCACCGGCACGATGTCTCCTACGCATCACACCGTCTGGATGGAGGCGATGGACGACTCGCTCGAAGCGTTCATGGAGCTTCCCAAGGCGGCGAGGCTGCCGAGTAGGGCGGTGGCTGCCGAGTAGATTCGGGCATGCGAAGGGCTGGCGCTCCGCGACCGTGGGGCGCCAGGCCTCTTCCAAACGGTGACCATGGGTCACCTCCACCTGAACCAATCCGGAACTCAAGACAGGAGTTCAGAGTGAATAGCATTTGGATCCAGCCGAACGACAGCGTCGGTGCCGATGATGCTCGGCGCAAAATCACGTTCATCGCTCGCGGCGGCGCGTACAGTTTCTTCGAAATCCAGGCCGGAGATCGTCTTCGACTGATTGATCCGGAGGGTTGCCAGACTGTTCATCTCTATGTGAACCGCGATGCCTTCGACGCGGCCGACCTATCGAATACGAAGCCATGCGACACGCCGTTGGATCGGCAACTCGAAGTCGGCCGGTCGGATGGCGATACGATCCGTAACCACCTTGCCAAAAAAGGCGTCGCGCCGTCCGATCTTGCGGGCTTTACGGCCTTCGCAGCCGATTCCGCTCCCGAGAGCGTCTTGGAGTGCGTCGCACAGGAACCATCGATGTGCGTGCTAATCGTCGCCGGCGGCCCGATGGCACCGGACCGTCAGGACCCTCCGACGGACATCCGCGTGGAGCTCGAGCCGGAAGGCTATGCGGAGGGCAGGACGCCACCTCCCTTGGCGCCACCGTTGCTCGACTTGCGAGTGAAGGCGGCGACCGCGGAAGCCTTCACCGTGAAGGCCGGTCAGTACATTCAGATCATCGACGTCGATGGCAAGCAATGCTCCGACTTCCTTGCGTTCGATGAGGCTGCCCTGAAGAACGGCAAGGAATTCGGGCTCGATGCGACGACGACGCACACGTTGATGGGCTCAACTTCACCGAAGCCAGGCTTGCTTTCTAAATATTTCGACGCAAGAATGATTCCATTTGTTGAAATCATTCAGGATACCGTTGGACGGCATGACACGTTCATGTTGGCATGTTCAGCCAAATACTATGAGGATATGGGATATCCAGGGCACTCGAACTGCACGGACAACTTCAACAATGTGCTTTCTCCCTACGGAGTCGAGCCGAAGAAGGGCTGGCCGGCGATCAACTTTTTCTACAATACGATCGCTGGCTCCGACGATCGGATCACCTTGGACGAGCCATGGTCACGGCCTGGTGACTACGTGCTTCTGCGTGCTCTCACCGATCTCGTCTGCGCAACCTCGTCCTGTGCGGACGACATCGATCCCGCCAACGGCTGGTTCCCAACCGACATCCATGTCCGCGTCTACGACGCCGATTGCAAGTTTCCCAAGGGTATGAGCCATCGCATGACGACGAACGCAGAACCGCGCCTGACTCGCGAATCAGGATTCCATGCACGGACATCCGCCCTGACCAGGAAGATGGAGGACTATCGCGGTTTTTGGGTCCCGACCTGCTTCAACGATGCCGGTCCTCTCGAGGAATATTGGGCGTGTCGTGAACGGGCGATCATCATGGACCTGTCGGTGCTCCGGAAGTTCGAAGTGATCGGCCCCGATGCCGAGGAACTGATGCAGATCGCGGTCACGCGCGACATCCGGAAGCTCGCCGTCAACCAGATCGTCTACACCGCCATGTGCAACGAGCAAGGCGGCATGATCGACGACGGGACCGTCTTCAGAATCGGGCAGAACAACTTCCGCTGGGTCTGCGGCGACGAATATTGCGGCGTTTGGCTCCGCAAGCTAGCGGCCGAGCACAGCCTGAAGGTCTGGGTGAAGAGCTCGACGGACCAGCTCAACAATGTTGCCGTGCAAGGGCCTCGTTCGCGCGAGATCCTGTCCGGCATCGTGGTGACGCCGCCGCAGGAGCCGACGGTCGACGAGTTGAAAGTGTTTCGCTTCACCGTCGGGCGACTGAACGGCGTCCCGGTCGTCGTCTCGCGCACCGGCTATACCGGTGAGCTCGGCTACGAGGTGTGGTGCCATCCGAGCCAAGCGACAAGCGTGTGGGATTCCATCATGGGGGCCGGCCGCCCCCATAAGATCGTGCCGATGGGGCTCGCCGCCCTCGATATGCTCCGCATCGAAGCGGGCCTCGTGTTCGCAGGCTACGACTTCTGCGACCAGACCGATCCGTTCGAGGCCGGCATCGGATTCACGGTGCCGAAGGGGAAACCCGATGCGTATATCGGTTCGGAGGCGGTCGCGCGCCGCAGGGACAATCCGCATCGCAAGCTGGTCGGCCTCGACATCGAAGGCAATGAGGACGTGGGACATGGCGATCCCGTCTATTTGGGACGCAACCAGGTCGGCGTGGTGACGAGCGCGACGCGTTCGCCGATCCTCAGGAAGACGATCGCCCTAGCTCGTCTCGACGTTTCGGCCGCCAAGCTCGGGAATCGAGTCGAGATCGGAAAGCTCGACGGCCATCAGAAGCGCCTCGGCGCCTTGATCGTCGAATTCGCCCACTTCGACCCGAAGAAAACCCGAGTGCGGGCCGACGCACAATCTTCAGAAAAGGAGTCGGTGGCATCCGCCTAACCGACCTCGGCCGATTGGATCGCAACGGCCGGAATCCCTGCCTGATACAAAAGATGCATCGATCCCGATCTAGTGGATCGATGCATCCGGCAGATGAGGGCTGGCGGGCCTTCGCGCGGCAATCCAGAGCCACAGTATGTAACCGGGGCAAGATCCCGTGGACCATACCCCATCGGTGAGCCATTTCAATTCGGTGACAGGGCGATCATCGTAGTTCGGTTCGGGTCGTCAGTATTTCGGATACGGCTGTCGAAGGCAACGAGAGGCTCGTAGCCGAGCGCCGAGTGGAGGCGATTGGCCTCGTAGACCTCGTTGCTGCCGTCATTCCATCCTCGCAAGCTAAAAAAGCTCGAGAGAATCACGTCAAACTCACATCACCTCCCAGAAAGAGCCGAGCTCAATTAGGGGACTTCCATCCACAGCGTGGCCCGAAGGCCATACCTCGAAGCGAACTGCAGCAAAAGCGCAGGTTGGTTGGCTTTTTCTGCTTGAGTTGGCTCAGTGATTATGAGTTACTATCCACAATTATAATAACGCCTGCCACTTTGTAGAATGCCAACAGCACCAAATGGGGGATGTTAGTAATGTCACGACTGAAAATTGAATTGATGTCCACTGCTTTAGCCGTTGCACTGTGGAATGCGCCCGCGATGTCGGCCGATCTCTCCGCTGCCCCTAAGGAGATGCCAGCCGAGGCGAAGGTTACTGATTCGTTGATCGGTTTTTCGTTCTATACGCAATATGCGTCCGATTACCTCTTTCGTGGCGTCTCGATTTCTGATCGACGTGGCAGTTGGCAGAATTTTTTTGAAGTTCAGTATTTCGATAATTTTCTCTATACCGGATTTTATTCGTGGCAAGTAAGGCTTCCAACTGATCCTGATTTCGAGCTCGACCTAGTGGCAGGGATCAGGCCGAAGTTTGGCAATTTTACGTTCGATCTAGGAGTTCTCTATTACTTCTATCCGAACGAGCGGCGGGTATTTAGTCCTGCGGGTGTTCCACTCACCACGGCGAACAGCGATTTCATCGAATATGCTGGCAAGGTTCTCTACCAAGCGACCCCTGAACTCGCACTCGGCGCCAACATCTATTATGCGCCGAGTTTCTTCGGGCAGCACGCGACGTCTACCTACGCCTCGGGTACAATCGCATATACTTTGCCGGCCACGTGGTTCCCCTATCTTCCGGAATCGGTTGCGAGCGGTTTTACAATCTCTGGTGAAGGCGGTCACAATTTCCTCGGCGCCGCCAAGACCTCAGCAACCGGATTCGTCCCGGTTGATCTGCCCAGCTACAGCTACGGCAACGCTGGCGTTTCGTGGACATACAAGAACTTGTTGCTCGATTTGCGTTACCATGTGACAGATCTCGACAAGAAGCAGTGCTTCACCTTCACTGGCGATTTGCGTGGGTACAACAATGGCGGGCGTTCCAACTGGTGCGGAGATACGGTCGTCGGTACGGCTCGTTGGCAGTTTTCCACAGCGCAACCTGGCGTTTTTGCTGAGTCGAACTTCCTGGAAGCATTCTTCAAGTAAAAGGACATCGCGACGAAGGGGAGCATAAGGAATCGTGGGGCGGTGAACGAAGCGCCCGACAATGAAGTGATGGTGCTTCAGTTTCGCGTCTGGTTGAAGGACGTCAGCCCGATGGTGTGGCGCCGTTTCGAAGTTGGGGTCACCTTACCGTTTGCTCAAAATTGCACGCTAATGAGGTTTGGATGCGATTTTGGTGGCTCGGCGCTTTGATGGGACAGCTTGAACGGTGGTGGTGAGCCATTCGATCGCGCCCGGTGTCCCTTTCCATGCCTGACCGAACTCGCGCACATATTCAGTCGCCTCGTAGGGACCACCCATCGTGATGTAGCCATTGGTCGATGGCACGGGCGGCATCGTGCCGTTCAGGATGACCGGAACGTGCCTGTTCGCCGATTGGGCCTCCTTCGCGAGTTTCCGGGTCGCTGGCTTGGCCGCATCCCCCGCGCGGTAGGCGAGAAGCAGCCGGGTATAGAGCCAATTCGCGCTCCACTCGTCGGGATAGTTCTCGATGAGGGTTCTCATGCCTGCGGTGTCGCCGTGCCGGAGTTGCGCGGCCAGCAGCAGGTAGCGGATTCCCTGGTTGTCGTTGGGGTTCAGCGTCAGCATGGCCTGGAAATGATCGAGGGCGCCGGTTTCGTCACCGAGTTGCTGAAGGCTGAGCGCGAGGCCGAGCCGCGCTCGCATGTAGGGCCGGGTGTGATTAGGCGTGGAATAGGGCCCACTCCAGTGGCCATCACCAGTACGCCGCCATCGCGATCCTGGATGTCGGCCGGATGGAGCAGCGCATGCATCAAGAGGCCCGGCGTGTCGACGAGGACGTGGCGTTTCTTGCCTTTGATCTTCTTGCCCGCATCAAAGCCTGACGGGTCGATCGAGCGCCCCCTTTTTCCCCGCTCTTGACGCTCTGCGAGTCGATGATCGCCGCCGTCGGGCTCGCTTCTC
>JBGAFL010000046.1:0-30016 GCA_044227265.1 Methylobacterium sp. | reverse complement strand
ATCGCCCGCCACTGACAGCCCGTGCTCAGCACATACATCAGGCCGTTCACCACAGCTCGAAGGTCTACGCTCCGCTTGCCGCCGCCGCGCTTGGCCGGCGGGATCAGCGGCTCGATCAGCGACCATTCTTCGTCCGTGAGATCGCTCGGATAGCGAAGCCCGCTCCGGTCGTAGCGAGCCCGGTTCTCGGTTGTCCACATCGGCAGCCTCCAAGCAGCCGACGTCTTGAATCACAAACCGCTCATATCATTCAATATGTCGCCGGACAGACACTCAGCGCCCCGCGATCAACCCCACCGCCACGGCCGGCCCGCAGGTCGAGACCCAGTCGACCCCCTGCGTCTCCAGCCTGTCGGCGATCAACTCAGCGAGGTTCGTCGAGGGGCAACCGAGCCGGCGCGCGAGCCGCTCGGCGAGAAAACTCCCGGCACCACAAACGACGACCATCGCATCGTCGGGAAGATCGTCGCGCGAGAGCAGGATCGACGCCGCGTCATGCAGCCGGCGCAGTTGCGCCTCCGCGAAATGCGCGGCGAGCGCGCGCCATTCGGACGAGCGGCCCTCCATGCGGTCGCGGCCGATCATGCGGGCGAGGCGCGTCTCGGTCTCAGGCCGCGATTTGCCCTTGAGATCGGCGCTGTATTGCTGGTCGGCGCCCTCCGGCAGGTCGCCGGTCAGGCGGTAGATGTCGGCCGTGCTCGCGAAGGTTTCGGCCATCAGGGCGGTGCGCCGCCCCTGCCAGGGCGCATGCGCGCAGAGCGCCAGGAGCGGCGTGCGGACGACCCCGGTATAGACGAGCTCCCCCGTCTCCAGCCGCTCGGCATCGCTGTAGCCGCGCGCTGCGGGGACATGATCGACGATCGGGATGAGATCGGCCGTGGTCGAGCCGATATCGACGAGCAGGGCGTCCTCGATCGTCTGGCCGATCAGCGCCGCGGTGGCGTGCCAGTTCGCCGAGGCGATGTCGGCCGCGAAGGCGGCGGCGGCGTCCGGCGCGACGAGGCCGGAGCGCCCCGCATAGATCCGCACCTGGCCGTTCAGAGTCCTCCCGGCCCAGCCCGCGAGTTGGCTGACGCCGTCATGGCGGTCTTTGAAGCAATCGGTGAGTTCGCCCGTCATGGTGACGGCGTGGTCGGCGGGCTCGCGCGCCCAATCGGGCAGACCCGCAAAGGTCTCGTCGAGGGCCGGCAGGCCGCGCCAGAGCCGGCAGGGCGCCTGCACCACCTCGCGGACTTTGTCCCCGACGATCAAAGCCGCCTTGACATGGACCCCGCCGAGATCCCACCCGATCCGTCTCGCATTGGGGTCGTGGCTCACGCGGCTCTCGTCTCGTCAGGAGGGCGGATGACGCGGTTCCGCGTGATCCCGGTGATCGATCTGCGCGGCGGGCTCGTGGTGCGCGCCCGCGCCGGCGACCGGGATGCCTATGCCCCGATCGTGACCCCTTTGGCCAGCACCGCGGAACCCGCCGATGTCGCGAGCGGCATGCTCAAAGCATGTCCGAGCGACACACTCTACGTGGCCGATCTCGATGCCATCGTGGACGGCAAGCCGCCGGATGTGGCGAGCCTCACGGCGATCCGCGCCGCCTGCCCCGGCGTGACGCTCTGGGTCGATGCCGGATTTTGCGAGTTGGCGGGGGTAACGCGCTTTCTCGAATCGCGCCTCGGCCGCCCGGTGCTCGGCAGCGAGAGCCAGCGCGACGTGGGGCTGGTGCGCGCGTTCGGGGACCGGGCCGTGCTCTCGCTCGACACGCGGGGAGAGACGCGGCTCGGGCCGGCGGAATTGCACGAGGATGCGAGCCTGTGGCCGCGCGAGGTGATCGTGATGACGCTCGGGAGGATCGGGGTGGGCGGCGGGCCGGATCTGTCTGCGTTCACGGCGATTTCGGCGCGCCGCTCGGATATCCGAGCCTATGCAGCAGGAGGCGTGCGCGGGCCTGGCGACATCGCAGCACTCTCACGCGCCGGGGCTGCAGGCGCGCTCGTTGCTACGGCGATTCACGACGGTGTTCTGCCAGCCTCGAGCCAGGGTTTCCCGGTCGTCGTCGAACAGAATCGCAATTGACGGAGATGAGACGTGCCCACGTTCAAGCTGCCCCTGTCTGGAAACGTGGCCCAATCGATCTGGACGGCCTTTCTCAGCCCCTTCAACAATCAGATTGGACTGATCAACATCAGTCTCGGGAAATCGTCGGCCCCCGAGGTCGAGCAGGACGTGCTCGACGAAGTCGGTAGCTACGGTAAACAGCTCGGCCGTGTGGGGGATGCCCTCACGGTCCTCATGAAGCATTTCCACCCAACAGAACCACTGACGCCCGCCGAGCAGGACGCTCTTACCGCGCTCCGCTTCATGCTCGACGAGATCGCCGACATTAAGAAGCGGCATGGACGAAAGGCGATGTGTGAGTGAAGGTGTCCCGCCCGCCGAGCCGCCTTTACTCCTCATCCCACGCGCAGCGGTGCTGTTCGATATAGCGGCCGTCGACCCAGCCGCCGCCCAGGCGCCGTGCTTCCAGGACGTTGGATTGGTTCACGTTGCTGCTCGGAACGTATTCGACGAAGGACCAGTCGCTCGAATCCTCGCGGCAGGTGCTTTCGAGGATGACGCGTTCTTTCGACAGGCGGAGGGCGCAGGGGGCGCTTTCCAGTTCCAGTTCCTCGCCCTGCGGCAGTCTGCCGATCTCCGGTTCGGTTTCCGCCGGACCGCCACGCATCGGCAGGGAACCGCCCGGAACATCGCTGCGAACCTTGGCGCACCAAGTATGCGTCGCCATCGCCGGCGTGGTGAGAAGGAGGGCGAGGACGGCGCTGCAGGCGGCACGTTTCAACCACATGGCTTGATCCTCCACCAAGTGAGGCGACCTACGATCCTCGACGGTCACGATGTCCGATCGGTTCCGCCGCCCCCGGCGAGCGGCCATGCTCCGCAATTGCGATTGGCCATTTCGCCACTCAGCCGTCTCCCTTTGCCGGCTCCTGGCCCGGCGTCGCAGCCTGCAACTCCTCCGGCTTTGCGGCGGAGACGATCGGCGTGACACTGCCGCCGTGGATCACCACCGGCTGTTCGATCAGGTGCAGATGCAGGGAATGCGGCGGCCAATAGGCCGAGGCGACGGCGTCCTTCTCCGAATCCGGCACATTGGCGGCCGGGCGCCATTCGCTGCGCTCGGGAATGCGCGACAGGCCGACCGGAAAGATCGTCAAGCTGTCGCCCTGGATGCGCAGGCGCAGCCAATGGCGGTTCCTGGTGAGGCGCATCGTGCCGAAGGCATCCTCGTCGTAGAGGTCGAAGAAGCGGGCGCAGAGCCAATAGTTCGCGCCGAAGATCGTGCCGGCAATGATCGAGCCCGGCAGCGCGATGGCGAGGAAGGTGGCGAAGACGAACGGCCAGCCCGACAGCCCTTCGCCAAACAGCCATCCGTTGAGCATCCCTGCAGCCGCGACGAGCCCGAGGATCGCGGCTCCATGCACGGCAGCATGCGCGAGCGCCAGCCAGATCGGCTTCTCGAACAGGCCGTGCGCCTGCTTGGCGGCATAGCCGACGAGCCCGGCCGACATCAGCAGATAGCAGAGGATGTAGGCATCGAGATGCGGCCGGCTCGCGACGACGAGCCCGATCAGCCCGTAGAGCGCCCCCAGCAAGGCTGAGAAGCGCTTGTTGAGCATCGCGAACGCCCAATTCCCGGCAAGCAGCTTCCGGCTCTCGGCCTGGCTCGGCCAGCAGGTCGCGAGGCGGAACTTCGAATCCCGCGCCTTCAGCCAATCGAGGCTGACGCGGTCCTTCAGCGATTGTGTGCCGTGTAGGAAGGCACCTCCGCCGCCCGCCGTCACGAACTGCATGCCGGATTCGGCTGCATAGCGGGCGTAATGGTGCGAATCGCCGGAGAGCACCACGACGATGCGCAGGTTCTTGGACTTCTCCGGGTCGTCGCCGCGCCGCGCGTTGTCGGCGAGCCAGGCGGCATAGTCGAGGCTCTTGAAGGAGGCCTTGGCCCGGTCGCTGCCGTACCAGCCGGGCTGCGCCGTGCAGAGAATGATGTTGGCCTCGTTCGGCATCGCCTCGGTGATGGCGACGAAGTAGTCGGCCTGCGGCTGATCCATGTCGATCGTCAGCGCGATGTCGATGGCCCAGAGCCACCAGCCGGGCGCCAATTCCAGCGCGAAATACGAGCGGCGCTGATAGGTACGCCAATGGCCGATCTCGGTCGGTTTCGAGCGGCAGAAAAGCGAATAAAACGCGATCAGCCCGTCATACCAATCATGGTTGCCTGGGATGAGGTAGACATGCGGGCTCGGGCCGTCGGAATCGCGCGGGAAGGCGAGATCGTATGGCGCGCGGAGCTTGAGATTGTACTCGTCGTGGCTCGCGGCCGGGTAGACCTCGTCGCCGCCCATGACGAGCACGCCGCCACGCGGCAGCGTATGGCCGCCGATTGCGATTGTCTCGCGCGCAAGGCACCAGGCGAGCGCATAGGTCGCGTCGAAGCCGTCACCGAGATCGGAAACGTAATCGAGCCAGATCGCGCCCTCGGCATCGGGGCGAAGGACCTCGCGCATGTCGGCGCGGGCGAGCTGCTCGGACAACGGCACCTGGTCGAGCGCGGCGATGACCAGCCTGCGGTCGGCATAGCGGCTCGAGGTCCAGGCGCCAAAGAACCGCGCCGCGAGCCGGACCAGCAGCGCCGGATCGAACCAGCGCGTCATGGTCGGGTAGCGTGCGAGGTCCAGCAGGTCCGTCATCCGCGCTCGGGTACCGTCTTCGCAAGCCAGGCACAAACACGATCGGCGCCGCGTGCCGTTCCTTCACGAGGGCGCCGCAGCGAAGCCCATGCCGCATGACAGGTCTGCCGGAACCAGCCCGTGTTGAACCGAACCTCGTCCTTGCGGGTTGGCGAGGGTTACCAACAGGATGAACCGCATGTTTGGCACGTGGTGGAAGCTCTACATGGATACGGCCATGCTGGGTCTCGAGGCGCAAGGCGTGATCGCCCAGCGGTTGACGATGTTCGCGATGGGAAGCCCGAGATCTTCGACCGAGGCGCAACGCATGGTCACCGAGAAGATGTTCGCGGCCGGCGAGGCGGCGATGCAGCTCGCGACCGGCGCGTCCAACAGGACGGTCATTCGCGGCTATCGGCGCAAGGTGCGCGCGAATTCGCGCCGACTCGGCAAGCGCTGAGGTGGTCCGCTTGGGCGCCGGTCGCTCATTCAAGACGTGATGGGGCGCCCGGCGGCGGGATGAGACCCAGCGTTCCGTCGAAGTCGAAAGGCCGTCGTCGGCTCGGTCGTCGAACCCTGATGTTCGGCGCGGCAGCGTCGGTATGGGCCGCCCTGCGCGCCCCCGCTCGTCTGGCCGAACGCACCGACCCGCGAGGTGGAACCTTAGCCGATGATCACGGTCGGCACGCGGGAGATGGAGGCCGCGCAGGCATGCAAGCCGCCGAGTGGACGATGCCGCCGGAGGACGCACCGCACGAGCGGACCTTCATGCAATGGCCGATGCGCGTCGGCTTCTACGGCCGCCGTGATCTGCGCCGTGTCCAGAAAACCATCGCCCGGATTGCCGACGCGATCGCCGAGTTCGAGCCGGTCGTGCTCCTCGCCTCGAACGAGGCCGCCAGGGAGGCCGAGGCCGCGACCGGGCGGGATGTCGAGATCTGGAACATCGCGACCGACGATCTCTGGTGCCGCGATTCCGGCCCAACCTTCGTCAAGAATCGGTCCGGCGCCCTCGGAATCGCCCATATCCGCTTCAACGGCTGGGGCAGCAGGCAGCCGCATGGCAATGACGGCCGAATCGCAGAGGCACTCGCACGGCGGCTCGGCCTGCCTCTCATCGAGACCGGGCTTGTCGGCGAGCAGGGCGGCGTCGAGCACGATGGGGCGGGCACATTGCTCGCGCATGCCAGTTCCTGGATCAACCCCAACCGCAGCCGGCAAAGCACCACCGAGATCGGCGAGAAGCTCATGGCAGCTTTCGGCGGCCGCAAGATCATCTGGGCGCCCGGTCTCGCCGGGCAGGACATCACGGATTTCCACATCGACGGTCTGGCGCGGTTCGTCGGGCCTGGTCGCGTCCTGATCCAGCTGCCCGATGCGCGGGACCCTTCCGATCCCTATTCAGTGGCCGCCTTCGAGACCTATGCGATCTTGAAGCGGGAAACGGATGCGAATGGCCGTCCGCTCGAAATCATCGTCCTGCCTGAGCCGGTCGACATCCGTTCGCGCCAGGCCGATTTCGTCGCGGCTTACGTCAATTACTACGTGTGCAACGGCGCGGTGATCCTCGCGCAGTTCGGCGACCGGAAGACCGATAGACATGCTGCATCCGTGCTCCGCTCGCTGTATCCGGAGCGGGAGATCATTGCCCTCGACGTCGACGCGCTCGGAGAATCGGGCGGGGGCATCCATTGCGCCACGCAGCAGCAGCCGAAGGCGGGGTGAGGCCAAGCGAGTTCAGGCACCCCGCCCTAGAGTATCGGCCCGAAAGGTGGAAACCGGCTTTCGGAAAAAGTCGATGCAGCACAATGACCTATAGCACCGCATCCAACCCGATTTCGGGCCGATACCATAGATCGACGTTGCCCAAATCTCCAAACCGGGGCAGGTTCGAGCCAACCAAATCAGGAGGGCGAACAATGACACTCGAAGGCGGCTGTTTCTGTGGTGGGCTGCGTTACAAGGCGGAGGGTGAGCCTGTGTTGAAGGGCCAGTGCCATTGCCGGCAATGCCAATATCACACAGGCGGGGCGCCCTTCATCTTCATGGCCCTGCCGGAGGCCGGGTTCACCTACACGCACGGACAGCCGAAAACCTATGCGCGTGCGAACGCGCCGGTCCTGCCGATCGAGCGGGAATTCTGCCCGGAATGCGGAGTGCAGATCGTTTCGCGCTCGCCGGGATTGCCGCTGGTTTTCCTCAAGATCGGCACGCTCGACGATCCCGCAGCCTTCAGCGGTCCAGAAGCCGCGATCTTCACCTGCGACAAGCAGGATTTCCACCATATCCCGGACGGCATGCCGACATTCGAGAAATTGCCGCCGATGTGAGTGGCAATCGCGAAAATGGCGCACAAAAAGAAAGGGACGGCCGAAGCCGTCCCGTTCCGTTATCGTCCAAGAAAGATGGAAGCCAGTCGCTGGATCAGGCCCCGCGGTTGTTCGGGCGGAGGCGTGCTCTGCCCAGGACTGTCCCCGATCTAAGCGTTCGCCGCGAAGGGGTGCTGTGCGGAGTTGCGCTGCTCGGTCACCGCAGCAGCCTTCGGCTCGCCATTCACGGCGCGCTGGATCGACAGCTTGGTGGCCTCGTAGTTGTACTTCTGGATCTTGGCGTCGTCGGCCGCTTCCCAGTGGATGAACACGCCAACCAGCACGAACAGATCGTCGGCCTCGTCAGCCGGGATGATGCCTTCGGCGACTGCATCCTGCACCGCCATGGCGACGCCGTGCTGGGCCGGGCCGAACATCTGGACGGCCTGACGGGCGTCGTTGATGGTGACCTTGTTGAACATCAGGGTGTTGGGCTTGCACGGCAGGTTCGGCGCGATGACCGCGAGCAGGCTGGTGAAGCCGTGCTTGTTGTTGATCAGGCCGTTGCAGAAAGCCGTCTCGGCCGGCGAGCCGCGCGGTCCGATGATGAGATCGATATGGGCGACCTCGTTGCCGTCGCCGACGAGAGCCTCGCCGACCTGTACTTTGTTGATCTTTGCCATTCGGGGGATCTCCCTGCATTTCCTCGGGAGGGCCGTGCTCACCCGTAAAAGAGCCACGCGCCCTGAGCCATCCTTGTTCTCGGCGCTCGACGAAGCCGAGCCGGTTATCCCGGATAGCGGCGCGGACCCTACAGCGGGCCTTTTCGCGGAACAACCCGAGCCGCGCTCTGGAATCGGCAATTTTTCTCGCTTTTCCGCGAAGGCGAGCGGAACCTTCTACGCTCAGCGATCGCGCCCTCTTGTACTCTGCGAACGCGCCCCCATGAGACCGTCGAGAAAAAGCGTCGCGACCGTGAAATCCGCGCTGGTCCCGGGGTTGATTCCAGCCTCCTTCAGCAACCGGTCATATGCAAGCAGGGCCGCGACCGGCTCGGATGCGAGATCGAGCCCTCCGAGTGCGGCTTGGGCCTCGGCCCGCACGGATTCGGCGCGCTCGGCCCCGAATTTGCGCGCGACGTGGCTGTCCGGCACGCATGTCAGGAATGCGAGATGCACGGCCGTCGTCGTCCAGGGCGGCGCCAGCCCGCGTTTCCGGCTCCTTGCAAGCGCCGGAAGTCCAACAGTGAAGAGGTCCTCGAAGCCGTCCGAATAGGCGCGGGCGATGCGGTCTCGCTCCGCGGCCTCTTCCATCGCCTCGCGCAGCGGGACGGGCGGCGCTTCCGTCGTGACGTCATGGCGCCCGGCATTGCCGAGCCCGCCTGGATTGGCGAGCCGAATCGCCGCGAAGACCTCAGAACCATCCTGCGCATCGAGCTCGTCGAGCACGGCGTTCAATGCCTTGCGAATGGGGCCCGCCCGCTCAGCCGCACGCGCGAGCGGCGCGCAGAGCAGGAGAATGCCGAGATTGGTGTTCTGGCCGACCGCCGCGATCGTCGCCTCGACCCCGCCGCGCACCCGCGCCCCGACCCTCGCGCCCTCACGGGCGAGGAACGGCGCCGAGACCTCGGCGCTCGTCACGAAATCCGCGACCTCCATGCGATGGCCGGCGGCGAAGGCATGGACATTGCCGACCTTGAGCGCATCGAGTTCGGCGAGGCAGGCGGCGCGATAGAGCTCGGCGATCTTGGCCGCACCAAGCGCCCCGCCCTCCGGCAGCTGGCTCACCCCTGCGCCGCCACGAGGCGCGGCGGATGAGCGGCATGCACGGCATGCAGGAAGCCGCGCGCGATGGTGCCGGCGATGTCGGTCTCGGTGACCTTCTGCAGCCCGGACCAGGCCGGCATCGAATTGACCTCGAGCAGCAGGAAGCCACCCTCCCCGTCCTCGACGAGATCGACGCCGGTATAGTCGACGCCGATGGCGGCGGCGGCCGCCTCCGCCAGTTCCGCGGCCTTTGCCGGCATGTTCCAGGCGAAGGGTCGGCCACCGCGATGGACGTTGGTGATCCAGCCATCGCCCTCACGGATCATGCCGGCGATGGCTTTGCCCTCGCAGACGAAGACGCGGTAGTCGCGCCAGAGCCCATCGCTGCGCGGAATGTAGCGCTGCAGATAGTAGACGCGGTTGACCTCCGCCTCCTGCGGAAGATCGTCCGGCTTCTCGACCAGCATCAGCCCCTCGCCCTGCGAGCCGAAGAGCGGCTTCAGGACGAGCGGCCGGCCGGGCCCCGCCTCGCGCGCGACGCAGTCGGAAGCCGCCTCACGCTTCGAATAGACATAGGTATCCGGGGTCGGCAGGCCGGCCCGGGCAATCAGCAGGCTGGTCGCCGCCTTGTCGACCGAGCGCTCGATCGCGACCGGCGAATTCCACACGGTGACGCCGGAGGCGACGAGTGCGTGCAGCACGCCGAGCCGCATCGTCGTCGCCTCGAAGGTGCCCCCGGCAATCGTCCTCAGCAGCACACCGTCCGGCAGCCCGGCCTCGAAACCGGGCACGCGAAGCGGCTCGCCGGCTCCGGTGACGATCGCGACATCGTCGAGCGAGAACAGGACCGGCTCGACGCCGAGCGCTTCGAGCGCCCGGCGCAGTCTACCCTTGTGCCAGGAGCCGTTATCGGCCGCGAGTCCGATGCGCATCAGGCAAACGAGGCGTCGACGAGGCTCGGCTCGAGGCGCCCACCTCGGAAGGTATTGCCGGTCCGCACCGAGGTGACAATGACCTCGGCCGGCGAGAACAGTGCGCCGTCGATCTTGTAGAAATCGCCGTTCACGCGGCTAAAGATCTCGGCGAAGGGTGCGCCGTGATCGGCCGAGGTCGTCGAGGGCAATTGCTCGGCAAGCTGCTTGGCATCGGCATCGTCGGCATCGACGAAGAGCTGGACGCGGCCGCCATAGATGATGGCATCGTTGGTGCGGCCCATCGCCTTGATGAAATCCGGATGCTGCGGCGAGAGCGGGGCCGAGCCGATGCCGTCGACGATCGCATGCAGGTCGAAGCCGACCGTATGCGCCTTGTGCATCGCGACTTCGAGCACGCGGCCGACCACCTGGGTCGCGCCGGCAAGGCTCTGGGTCGGAGCATAGATGAAGGTGAGGTCCTGAGGCTTCAGCTTGGTCGCCTCGGCGACCTTGTTCACGACCGAGGCCGGCGGAGCGCTCGCCGATTCGAGCACCAGCACGGTCTTGCCGAAGGAATCCTTGTAATCGAGCTCCTTGTAGAGCTCCTCGACGCAAGCAATGGCACGACCGGGACCGGAGCCCAGCGAGAAGAAGCCGGAATCGCCTTCCTCGTCGGCGAGACTCCAGCCGGCATACTGGCTGCCGAGGCAGGCGATGACTGGATCGTTCGCATGCACGACGATCGAGAATGGCCATGCGGCAATCGGGCCGGTCGGCGCAATCGTCACGGTGCCCAGGCCCCCGAGGCAGATCTCGGTCATCCGCCGTCCCGCCTCGATCGAGCCGCGTGCGACCGAGCCCGCATCGATCATGCGGGCACCGGCCACCTCGCTGACGGTCAGGCGCAGCGCATCCGCGTCAGCGACGAGCCGCTCCACGAGTGGCATCGCCAGAGCGTTGACGCTCGGGTTCTTGTTTTGGGTCGACATGAAACTCCTCCCTGTCCTCGAGGAGGGCATCGATGATGCGTACCCTCTCCCGCAATGTGTTTTTCACGCCCTGCACGTTTCGGCCCGTCGCCGTCACCGTGCAGAGCGGGGCATCCTTGGCGACACGCGTGCCAGCGCGCGGCCGGTCCCGCGAAAAATCCGGCCAGTCGAGCGCCTTGATACAGGCGTAACGCCTCGCCGCGTAACAGATTTCCGTGCCTGCCGCATCGCCGGGCGCAGGCTCGATGTGCGGCAGCCGGCCGAGGCTCGCTTCGATATGGCTCGCCAGGAGCGGTGTCGGTCGGCGGTCGAGCACGTCCAGGGTGGCGCCGGGGCGCGGATTGATCTCGAGCAGCCACCATTGGGCGCCCTCGACGAGGAGGTCGGCGCTGGCGAGGCCGCGCAGGCCGGTCTTGGCGACGATCCGGGCGACTGCCTCGATCACCTCATTGCGCAAGGCTACGGGCAGGATGTCCGGCTCGTTCCGTCCAGGCGCGATCGCTCCGGCGAAGCGGAAGGGGCGCAAAGCTGAAGGCTTGCTCCATTGTGCCGTGAAGGCCAGCACGGCGATGTCGCGCCCATCCGCGAGGAAGTTCAGGGAGACAGCACGGCCGGCGACAAACGCTTGCGCATAGTGCCCTGGAGGCACCGCCTTGGAGGCCGCGAGGCGAATATGGCTGCCGCCGGAACCGCCGATGCGCTTGAGCAGCCAGCCGGCATCCGCCTCGTCATGAGGGCCCCTCCCACCCACACCCTCATCCTGAGGTGCGAGGCGAGGCCGAGCCTCGAAGGAGCGCTCCAGCTCGCGCTGCGATCCCTGGAGGGCTCCTTCAAGGCCCGCTGGCGCGGGCACCTCAGGATGAGGGTGGGGGATAGGCTTTTCGCCGAAGGGCAGCCTGATTGCCGGATGCGGAATCGCCAGGTTCGCACAGAGCGCCGCGAAACGCGGCGGGTCCTTCAGCGTCGCCACCGTCTCCGGCGCAGCCCCGATCAGACGATGCCGCTCGGCGATCTTGGCCATCAGCGCGGGCGCGCCCTCGAACCCACTGCCCAGAACCACGCCGAGCGTCCGGCCGCCCGCCAGATCGGCGAGCGCGTCCAGCCCCGACAATACGCCCCGCGCCCCGCGCTTTCCCTCGCCGAATCGCCCTGGCAGGCTCCGATGCGCCTCGGCGATCGAGTGCGTGTCCTCATCGCCGAACAGGTCGAGCACAAAGGGTCGCAGGCCAGCGCGCCGCGCCGCCTGAGCAAGAGCGCGAGCGGATTGGGCCGCGATCAGGATAGCATCGCCCTCGGACATGACGGACGTGGTCAGCCGGCGATCTCCACGGCGAGCTTGTAGGCATCGCGGAAATCGAGGCAGAGGGGCGTGTCGGTATCCAGCATCTTGCGGAACAGGCGGCACTGCGTCTGGTACTTGACGTTGCCGACCGCGAGCGCGCCGATGCCGACACCCCTGCCGGCGGGCAGAGGCACGTCCTTAGCGTTGACGTCGATGCCGGCAATGCCGGCCGGCGGCACCGCATTGACGTCGGAGGCGACGAGCAGCTTCGGCGCCGATTTGAGATCGTCGGCCGTCAGGATCGCGACGCCGGCCGGGCCGGCCGAGAGGATCACATCGGCATCCTCGATCGCCTTACGGCGGTCGGCGGGCGTGGTGCCGTCGACGGCGCCGACATAGATGTTGAAGCGCCAGTTCATCGTGGCGGCGATCTTGGACACACGCTCCTCGCCGTCATGTCCGACCAGCACCGATTTGGCGCCTTCCAGGGCACCGATCACCGCAGCGACATAGGCGACGACGCCGGCGCCGCCGAAAATGACGATCTTCTTACCCTTGAGATCGGTCTTGTAATGGGTCTTCAGCGCCCGCGAGACTTCGGCGACCATGGCCGCGCCGGTCGTGAAGGAGCCGGCCGGATCGGCGAAGAGATTGTTCACGAAGGGGGGCACGAAGGACTTCTTGGCCCGGTCCATCATGTCGAGCGCGCCCTCGGCGCTCTTGCCGGCGATGAAGATGCCGGTGCGTACGCCATCCTCCGGCGCGCGGGAGAAGATCGAATCCTGGACGAGCGGGACCACGTCGACGAGCTCGACCCCGGTATAGGAGACGAGCGTCTCGAAGCCCGCATCCACCGCCATGTTCACGTCGAACGGGCTCATATGCTTGAGCGGCGTCAGCATGTGCAGGATCGAGCGGGCCATTGTCGTTGTCCTCAGCGGGGGTTCCGGGCACGTCGCGGTCGAGTGAATCCACCGTCCAAAGCCGATCGTGCCGGCACCGGTCAAGCGCTGGTTTCTTGTCGAGGAGGCAAGAAAATCTATCGACGACGAGAAAAGCGTCAGAGTTCGCTGATCTCGGCACCCGTATTGCGACCGCGCGCGATCAGGTACCGCAGCCGACCCGGCCTCTCCAGCGATGAAACGAGGTCGCGGGCCGCCGACTCTGTCGGCATCAGGGCGAAGCCCGTCGGTCCCCAGGAACTTTGACCGTAGCCCGCGATGCCGCGCGCCGCCACGGCCGCGAGGACTTCGGCGACGGCGGGGCTGGCATAGCGCCCGCCTTGGTGGGGCGCGAAATAATCACCGATTCTCGCCTGGATCGCGGTAATACCGGAGCCGAATCCCTCGAGGTCCCCGGTCGCGGCAGCCGGCAGAACCTGCATCAAAGTGAGCCGGCAGATCGCTGCAGCTTCGCTTTCGGCGAAGGGCGGCAACTCGCGGAACGCCTCCGATTCCCTGCGCCCGTGGATACCGGTCGCGGCTTCGTCGAGGATAAGCACGACCCGCCACTCATCCGGCCAGGGCAGGCGCGACAGGACCGGAGGCGGCGCGCCGCTCTCGTCGCGGCCGCCATCGACGATCAACCCGCCTTCCGTGAAGGCCGCGAGCCCGACCCCCGAACGGTTGCCGCGATCCAGCACCTCGGCGAAATCCATTGCGGAAAAGTCGCGCCCGTTGAGGCGCGCCAGCGCCGCCGCGACGGCAAGCGCGATCTGCGTGCCCGAGCCGAACCCGGCATGGACCGGGATCGATTCCTCGACCTCGATCGCCGCAGCGTCGGGTACGTCGAGATGGGACGCGGCGGCAAGGAGATAGGTCCGGATCCGCTCGGCCTCCTCTCCCTTGGCCGAAGCGCGCGCGGCATTGCTCGCCTTGATCTGAAAGGCGGGCGTATCGATGGCGAGCCCTATGCTGCCGAAACGCCGGCCGAGGCCGCCGTTCAGATCGAGGAATCCGAAATGGAGCCTAGCCGGCGCACGCACGCGCACGGCCCGCTGGACCGAACGCGCAGGCATGTCCGATCGATCGCTGCGGCTCGATCCGGTGGTGGTCTCACCCATCCGTTCCGGGACCTCGGCCACGGCCAAACCTCTTTCCGTTCTCGCTCAAGCGATCCGCCGGCGATCCGGGCGGCGGCAACAAATTGCGCGACGCGCATGGCGATTACGCGACGGCTCTTGCCGCGCGGCTTGTCCCACGCGAGCACGGCCACGACAACCTAGCTCTTTCGACTGGGCCGCATTCTTCGATGCCGTCGGCCCGGCCGCTTCCAAGGTCGGGTCGATCCGGCGCGAATCAATTCCGAATTTGCCGCCACAGGACTTGCGAGCCGTGATCGAGGAATGCAAAACCCGGTTTGCCGGTTCAGGGCAAGTCTTTGATCCGGCCGGGCGCTTTTGATGGCGTCTCGTGTCGATGATGTCTTGGCACGACCTTGGCACCATCGGCCCGCATGGGTAGGACATCATGTCCTCGCCGAGGCGGTGGAATAAGAATGCGACGGGGAGGATGATGGCAGCCTGGGTCAAGGGAAGTGCCGCCGATACGACCGCTGCGATCGACGCCGCCGCGGACCTACTCGCCGCCTCACGCATGCCGGTCTTCGCCGGGTTGTGTGCCGATGTCGCCGCTATTCGCGGCGCCTATCGCCTCGCCGACACGATCGGCGCCTCGCTCGATCCTGCCGCAGGGGCCGGCCTCTACGCCGAACTCGGTGCGCTGAGTTCGATCGGCGCGATGACGACGACCGCGGCAGAGACTCTCGGACGTGCCGACGTGGTTCTGGTCGTCGGCAGCAAGCCATGGGATGGCGGCCTCGTCGATGCGATCGCCGGCTCGAAGCCAACACGCGGCCGCAATGCGGGCGAAGAGCGCGCGGTTCTCGCCCTCGGCGGTCCGCGCAACGGCTCGGCCCGGCACGTCGCCTACGGCGTCGGCAATTCCGGCCTGCCTGCGGCGATCGGCCATGTGCGCGCTTTCGTTCGCGGAAATTTCGCCGGCGAATCGGCCTTCGCCGATCTTGGCCAGAGGCTGAAGGCGGCCCGCTTCGGCGTCGCGATCTACGATTCGAGCGAACTCGGCGAACTCGGCACCGAGATGCTGCAGGGGCTCGTCAAGGATATCAACGAGGCGACGCGCTTCTTCTCGCTCGGGCTCGCCGACCCGTTCCAGGGCCGGGCCGTAACGCAGCTCTCCGCCTGGACCACGGGCCAGGCGCCGCGCGTCGGCTTCGGCCGGCATCTGGCCGAGCATGATCCCTGGCGTTTCGACAGCACGCGCCAGGTCGCGGCAGGCGAGGCCGATGCCGCCCTTTGGCTCGCCTCGCTGCCGACTCCACGGCCCGATTGGCTCGGACAGGTCCCGACGATCGCGATCGTCGGCGAGGGCAGCCCAGATGCCACAGGCGACACGGCCGAGATCGTCATCACCGTCGGCGTGCCCGGCGAAACAGCGGGCGGCGCAGTCTGGAATGCCGGCCGCGGCGTGATCGGCTATGTTCCGCCCAAGGGCGAGGCCACCGCTGACCGGGCGGACGACGTGCTCGCCCGCATCCAGAAACGGCTCAACGAGAAGGTCGCCTGATGCTGACCCTGATCAAAGGCGGCAGGGTCATCGATCCGACCGACGGGCGCGATGCCGTCGGCGATGTCTGGATCGAGGACGGCAAGGTCGTCGCCCCCTCGAGCGCCAAACCGGACCGCACCATCGACGCCTCGGGCTGCGTGGTGATGGCCGGCGGCGTCGAGGTCCATTCTCATATTGCCGGCGGCAACGTGGTGATGAGCCGCCTGCTGCTGCCCGAACTCTATGTCAGCGAATCGGCCCCCAACGGTCATCCCTTCGCCCATGCCGGCGGCTCGGGCAGCTGGATCGGCGCGAATTACGCCAAGATGGGCTGGACCACCGCCGTCGAGCCGGCTTTGCCGCCCTCGAACGCGCTCGCCACCCATCTCGAGCTTGCCGACATCCCGCTGCTCGATCGCGGCGCACTGACCGTCATGGGCAATGACGACCAGCTCTTGCAGATGCTGCGCGACGGCGAGAGCAAGCAGACGATCCGCGAACTCGTCCAGACCACGCTCGCCCATACGCGGGGCCTTGGCCTCAAATGCATCCATGCCGGCGGCGCCTCAGCCTTCAAGGACGGCGTGCTGCAGCTCTCGCTCGACGACGAGGTCCCGGTCTACGGCCTCTCGACGCGCAAGATCATGACGGCCCTGCTGGATGCGGTCGAGGAGATCCGCGTCCCGCATCCGCTGCATGTCCATTGCAACAATCTCGGCCTGCCGGGCGCAGACGATTCCTTCGTCGCGACCGTCGAGGCTGCGGAGGGCAGGCGCATCCACTTCGCCCATGCCCAGTTCTACGCCTATGGCGTGATGGACCCCGAGAACCCGCTGGCCGGCGGCTTCCGCTCGGCGGCCCAGCGCATCACCGAGGCGATGGAGAAGCACCCCAACGCCACCTTCGATGTCGGCCAGGTCGTGTTCGGGCAGACGGTGACGATCTCGCTCGACATCCTGCGCCAATTCGCCGGTCGCAAGAGCGCCAAGCCTAAGAAATGGGCGATCAGCGCCGGCGATGCCGAGGGCGGCGGCGTGGTGCCCTATCTCTACAAGCCGCGCGGCGGCGTCTCCTCGTTGCAATGGGCGATCGGCCTCGAGTTGATGCTGCTCTCGAAGGATCTCGAGCGCACCATCCTGACCACCGACCACCCGAATGGCGGCGTCTTCACTGAATATCCGCGGATCATCCATCTGCTGATGGACAAGGAGGAGCGCGACCGCGAGATCGCGACGCTTCCGGCCGTGGTCGGTGAGCGCTCCAGCCTGCCGGGCATCGAGCGCGAATTGTCGTTGAGCGAGATCGCGCAGCTGACCCGCTCCGGCCCGGCCAAGCTCTTGGGCCTGACCGATCGTGGCCATCTGCGCCCGGGCGCCAAGGCTGACATCGCGGTCTATACGGATGACACGGACCGCACCAAGATGTTCGCTGCGGCCAAGCTCGTGCTGAAGGATGGCCAGCCGATCGTCGAGGATGGCGAGATCGTCGCCTGGACCACGGGCCGCACGCTGGAGCTCGATGTCGAGGGCGATGCCGGCATGGCCAAGCGCTCGGACGCCTATCTCCAGGACCGCTTCGGCCAGGGCCTCGACAGCTTCGCCGTGCCTGACGCCGCCTTCCCCGAGACGAAGATCTTCGAGGACGTGGCATGCATGGCGTAACCGCCAATTCCCCTCTCCTCTTTGCGGGAGAGAGTACCCTGCGCATGCAGGGGGGGAGAGGGGTAGCAACCTTTCCGGAAAGACCTGTGCCGGCCCCTCTCCCGCCCCCCGTTCGGGGGGCACCCTCCCCCGCAGAGGGGGGAGGGATCGCGCATTCTGAGGCGTATTCGACCCATGGCTGACCTCACCCTCAACGGCATCCGGGTCGTCGACACCTTCGCCGAAGCCTTCGACGTTGCCGGCACCGCGATCATCGTCACGAACGACACCGCCAAATGGGCGATGATCGCGGCCGTGACGATGACGGGCTTTGCGACCTCGGTGATCGGCTGCGGCGCCGAAGCTGGCATCGATGCCGAGCTCTCGCCTGAGGAGACGCCCGATGGACGCCCCGGCGTGCGCATCCTGCTGTTCGGCTTCGAACCGAACGGTCTGAAGGAGCAACTGCTCAAGCGCGTCGGTCAGTGCATCCTGACCTGCCCCGGCACCGCCTGTTATGCCGGCGTCGAGGGACCGACCAAGATCAAGCTCGGCGGCGCCATCCGCTATTTCGGTGACGGATTCGCCATCGCCAAGCGCATGCCGGACGCCGAGGGCAAGGTTCGCCGCTACTGGCGCATCCCGGTCATGGACGGCGAATTCCTCTGCGAGGATTCGGTGCGCGCGGTCGATGGCGCGGTCGGCGGCGGCAATCTGCTGTTCCTCGGTCGCGTCCATTCCGAGACGCTGAAGGTCGCCGAGATCGCGGTCGAGGCGGCGAAAGCCGTGCCCGGCGCGATCCTGCCCTTCCCGGGCGGCATCGTGCGCTCGGGCTCAAAAGTCGGTGCGCGCACCAAGGGCATGATGGCTTCGACGAACGATGCCTATTGCCCGACGCTTAAGGGCCGGGCCGGCTCCGAATTGCCGCCCGAATGCGGTGTGGTGCTCGAGATCGTAATCGACGCCCTCACCTCGAAGGCCGTCGCCGAATCGATGCGCGCGGGTCTGCATGCCGCCACGGCCGTCGGCGAAAAGCACGGGCTCGTGGCGGTTACGGCCGGCAATTACGGCGGCAATCTCGGCCGCCACCATTATCACCTGCGTGACTTGCTGGGCGCGGAAGGAGCGAGCGCATGAGCATTCTCAAGCTGCGCGCCGAGCCGCCGGAGCGGATCGACCTCTCTGAGATCAACCCGGCCAAGCTGAGCAAGCTCTCCGAGTCCCTCGCCGGCCACCTTTCGGTCGGCACCACCCGCCATGGCGTCGCGCTCGGCGACCTGTTCGAGATCACGCTCGACGGCTCGGATACCCTGCGCATCGAAGGCGGTTCTTCGCGGATCGACCGGGTCGGTGCCGGCCTTACGGGCGGCTGGATCCATGTCGAGGGCGATGTCGGCCAGCGGCTCGGCGAGGGCATGAAGGGCGGCTCGCTCACGGTGTCCGGCTCGGCCGGCCCCTTCGCGGGCACGGCAGCGACGGGCGGCTCGATCACCATCAAGGGCGATGCGGGCGAGAAGGCGGGCGGCGCGCTCTACGCCGCCAAGGCCGGGCTCGATGGGGCAACGCTGATCATCGACGGCAAGGCCGGCGACCATCTCGGCGACCGCATGCGGCGCGGCCTCATCCTCGTCGGCGCGGCCGGAGCCCATGCCGGCTCGCGCATGATCGCCGGCACCATCGTCGCGCAAAGCCTCGGCGATCATGCCGGTTATGGGATGCGGCGCGGCACTCTGGTCGCCGGCTCTCACGGCGCCCTGCTGCCGACCTTCGTCGAGACCGGCACTCCCGACCTCGTCTATCTCAAGCTGCTCGCCAAGCTGTTGCAGCGGATGGGCGCCAAGCAGGCCGACCTCCTGAAGGGTGCTATGCGGCGCTATGGCGGCGATCTCGCTACCCTCGGTAAGGGCGAATTCTTCACGCCTGCCGGCTGACCCCCATGACAGGCCGGGGCGCGGAACCTCGCCGCGCGCCTGCCGTTTGCTCCGCACGCAGTACGCCGTCCTTCTAAGGGGCGGCGTGTGCTCGGGAGGCGGCAATGCTGATTCTGATCTCCGTTTGCATGATCGCTCAACCGAGCCTGTGCCATGACGACCGGATCGAGATGTCCTTCGACAATCCCAATCCGATGATCTGCTTGCGCAATTCCCAAAGTGCGTTGGCACGCTGGCAGGGCGAGCACCCGACCTGGACCATCAAGACCTGGCGCTGCGCCGTGAAGGGCTCCGTGCCGACGGATCTTTGAGGCAATTCGCCCGGCAGCGATGAAAAATCATGGCGGAGGGCTTTGCCAAACGCTGCCGAACCTATTGACGCCGCGATATACTTCACCACGAACCGTCCGGCATTGCCGCTATCGCATCGGACCGATAATCCGGTTCGGTCCGATGCGATAGATCATTGTGTTGCATCGGCTTTTTCCGAAGGCCGGTTTCCAACTTTCGGGCCGATGCTCTGGTGATGGCAGGGATCTCGCCGCGATGCGATCGCTGAAGGTTCGATTCGCGCTGCTGCTCGGCGGGACCGCTCTGCTCGTCATCCTTGCCGCAGCCGGCGTGCTGCTTTCGATCAGGTTGGCGGAACGCACCATCGACCAGACGCTCGCGGCCCAGCACCGGCTGGAACTGCTCGCCGAACTCTCGGGACGGCTGACCCAATTCGGGCTCGCAGCGGTCGAGACAGTGAGCAGCCCCGATACGCCGCCGGAAGCACTCTCGGTCACGCGGGATGCCGTCGACAAGGCGCTGAATACCGTCGACGACGCCTTCAGCCATAGCCTCTTGAGCGACGATCAGCCCGGAAAGATTCAGTATGTCGCGCGCACCCGGCCCCTCGCGCAGATACGCGCCGCCCGCGCGATGCTCGACCGGCAGGTCCAGTTGGTGCAGCGCCAATCGGAGCCGGAACAACGCAAGGACGCGATCAAGGGGGCATTGAACGCCTTCGGTGCGATGTCGGGCCAGCCCCTGTCGCTGCTCATCGAGGCCGAACGCCGCGGCATGGCACTCGGCTCGGATGATGCCCGTGCGCTCTCGCTGCGTTTGCGCAGTCTGTCGCTCGCCGCCGTGCTGGTCGCGCTCGCTCTCGTCGGCCTACTCTATCGCAGCGTCACCCGGCCGACGCTCGCGCGTATCGCGGAGATCCGGCAGGCGGCCGGCGCGGTCGGCAGCGGCGCGCTCGATACGCGGCTCTCGGTCGAGACCCGCGACGAGCTCGGCCTGCTCGTCGCCAATTTCAACCGAATGGTGGCACGGCTCGCCCGCCGCGAAGGCCGGCTCGCGGCGGATCGTGCCGCCTTGGAGGACACCGTCGCGGCCCGCACTGCCGACTTGCGCGCGGCGAACGAACGGTTGGAAATGGTCGACCGGTCGCGCCGCCGCTTCTTCGCCGATGTCAGCCACGAATTGCGCACTCCCCTCACCGTGATCCTCGGAGAATGCGACATCGCGAGCCGGACAGCCGGGCGCGGCGGGGTCGATTACGCGCCCGTCTTCGCCACGATCCGCAAGCGTGCCCAGCGCCTCAAGCGGCGCGTCGAGGACCTGCTGCGCGTCGCCCGATCGGAATCCGGCCAGATCGAACTCGATCGCCGGCCTGTCAGCGCCGTCGAAATCTTGACCGATGCGGTCGATGGCGCAGGTTCCGAAGCGGCGCGACGCCGCGTCGGATTGACGCTCGATCCCGGCGCGCGCGACATTGAGATCGAGGCCGATCCCGAATGGCTGCGGCAGGTTGTCGAGAGCCTGATCGATAACGCGCTGCGCCATGCAACCGGCCTGACCCGCATCGAAGTCGCCCTCGGCGAAACCATTCGGGAGGGCATCGGGCGGGCAGCGATCAGCATCACGGATGACGGACCGGGCTTCCCGGAGAGCGGAGAGGGCCTGTTCGAGCGGTTCCGACGCGAGGCTCATTCGGGAGAACCGGGTTTCGGCATAGGTTTGGCTCTGGCGCGCTGGGTGGTAGAGCGTCATGATGGAACGATCCGTCTCGGCACCGCCGCGGATGGGCATGGCGCGCAGGTGGTGATCGAACTGCCTTTCGCCGGCTCGGCGGATAACCAGACGACAGGGTGGACGCTTTCGAAGGCCGGCGTAGCATGACACGCGTTTTGATCGTCGAGGACGATTCCGACATTCGGGGCATATTGGCCCGCGGCCTCGAGGCCGAAGGATTTTCGGTCGGCGTCGCGGAGCGGGTCGACGACGCGCTGGTCGCCGCGCGCGCCGACGCGCCGGAGGCGGTGGTGCTCGACATCACGCTTCCGGACGGATCGGGCCACGATGTCTGCCGGTCGCTGCGCGAGGGCGGTTACCCTGGCGCGATCCTATTTCTCAGCGCGCGCGACGAAATCCGCGACCGGGCCGAGGGGCTGGCGCTCGGCGCCGACGATTACATCGTCAAACCCTTCGTCTTCGACGAATTGCTCGCCCGTCTGCAGACGCATCTGCTCCGTCGGCGCGAGGCCGATTCGCCGCGCACGCTGGTCACGGTCGGCCGTCTCATCCTCGATCTCAACACGCGGCAGGTCAGTTTCGGGGATGCGTCAGCACGCCTCACTCCGCGCGAAGCAGAGCTGCTCGCCCTGCTGATGGAGGAGATCAACAAGCCGATTTCCCGCGGCGAGATCTTCGACCGGCTCTGGGCCACGCAAGGCGGGCTTTCGCTGAATGTCGTCGATGTTTACGTGGGTTACCTGCGCAGCAAACTGTCCGATTTCGTGCGGTTCGGAGGCCCCGTCATCACCACGGTGCGCGGCAAGGGATTCATGCTCGACCTGCGCGCAAAGGACTACCGACATTAAGGCTGCGCGCCTTTAATCCCAGGAATTTGGGATAATCCGGCAATTTTGAACTTGCAGCCGCCGCCGGAATTGGCGATATACCGCTCGCGCAAGAAATCCCTAGCGCCCTCAGCATCTTAGTAACTTCTTAGGAAGACTTTGGATGCTGCTGACGTTGCAGAAAATTTGGAGAGAGACCATGAAGTGGGCTGCCCCCGTCGTGTCCGAGATCTGCGTCGGCATGGAAGTCACCAGCTATGAGTCGGCTGAGATCGACACCTTCAACTAAGGTGTTTTGCGCCGGCCGGGGGTCTGGTTTGCGGGTCTAGACCATGCATCTGGTAATCCTCGGTTCGGCTGCGGGCGGCGGCGTTCCGCAATGGAACTGCCGCTGCTCCATCTGCACCCTCGCCTGGGAGGGTGACCCCCGCGTCAGGCCGCGCACGCAGTCGAGCATCGCCGTCTCCCCCGATGGAGAAAGCTGGCTCCTCGTGAATGCCTCGCCGGACATCCGGCAGCAGATCCAGGCCAACCCGGTGATGTTTCCGCGTCATGGCCTGCGCCACTCGCCGATCAAGGCCGTGCTGCTGACGAACGGCGATGTCGACCATGTCGCAGGTCTGTTGACCCTGCGCGAAGTCCAGCCCTTCACGCTCTATGCGACGCCCGGCATCCTCGGCTCGGTGAACGAAAACCGCGTTTTCGACGTGCTCTCCAATGTGGTCCGGCGGCAGCCCATCGCGCTGAACGAGACGTTCGAGCCGGTGCCGGGCCTGAGCGTCAGCCTGTTCGCAGTGCCGGGCAAGGTGCCGCTCTGGCTGGAAGACGCCTCGATGCAGATCGGCGCCGAGACCGAGACCACGGTCGGCGCGATGATCGAGGCCGGAGGCAAGCGCCTTGCCTACATTCCCGGCTGCGCCCGCGTCACGGACGATCTCAAGGCGAGGATCGCCGGTGTCGATGCGCTGCTCTTCGACGGCACGGTGCTCGAAGACGACGACATGATCCGCGCCGGTGTCGGCACCAAGACCGGCTGGCGGATGGGCCATATCCAGATGAACGGCGAGAGCGGCTCGATCGCCTCGCTGTCCGATGTCGCGATCGGAAAGCGCATTTTCGTGCATATCAACAACACGAACCCGGTGCTCATCGAGGGCTCGCCCGAGCGCGCGAGCATCGAGGAACGCGGCTGGATGGTGGCTCACGACGGGCTCGGCCTGTCGCTCTAAGTTATCGTCGGCGCACGACGTTTCCGGAGGGCCAGATTTTGCTGTTCGGCATCTTGCTGTAGGGCGCTCTGCGACCTACCCGGACCGGTAGCGACTTAAGAGCTTTCTCAGGACGAGCCGAAACGGCCAAATGCCGGAGAATGGCGACAGCTCAACGACTTGCGGCAGATCGCGCAGCTGCCGCGGCGATCGGGAAAAACTGGAAATCCAGGCCGAACGCATTATATTGTACGCAATATAATTGGATGGCGGATTTCGATGCTTTTGCAGCGATCCGACCCATCTTGAGAATCGATCCAGGAAACGCACGAGACGGACCGCGCCAACGCCATGACCGCGATTTTTCCGACCCCGGTAGCCGATGAGGATCAGCGGCTCCTGAGCCCTGATGAGCTCGAAGCGGCTCTGCGTGACATCGGCGCCCGCCGCTATCACAACCTGCATCCGTTTCATCGCCTGCTGCACGACGGCAAGCTCGACAAGGATCAGGTCCGCGCCTGGGCGCTCAACCGCTACTATTATCAGGCGATGATCCCGGTGAAGGACGCGGCCGTCCTCGCTCGGATGCAGGATGCGGAGCTTCGCCGGGTCTGGCGCCAGCGCATCGTCGATCACGACGGTGACGGCCCCGGCGATGGCGGCATCGAGCGCTGGCTGAAGCTCGCCGAGGGCGTCGGCTTCTCGCGCGACTACGTGCTGTCGACCAAGGGCATCCTTTCGGCGACGAAATTCTCGGTCGATGCCTATGTGCATTTCGTCAAGGAGAAGTCCTTGCTCGAGGCCATCGCCTCGTCGCTCACCGAGATGTTCTCGCCAACCATCATCTCGGAGCGTGTCTCAGGGATGCTCAAGAACTACGATTTCATCACCATGGAGACGCTCGCCTATTTCGAGAAGCGCCTCACCCAAGCGCCGCGCGATGCCGATTTCGCGCTCGATTACGTCAAGCGGCATGCGACCACGCCACAATTGCAGCGGCAGGCGATGGATGCGCTGCTGTTCAAGTGCAACGTGCTGTGGACGCAGCTCGACGCGCTGTATTTCGCCTATGTCGCGCCCGGCCTGATCCCGCCCGATGCCTGGCAGCCGGGCGAGGGCCTCGTCGAGGAGACCAAGGCGCCGGCCGCCCCGGGACAATTCTCGCCGACGGACGTGCCGCGCCTGCCGCGCGGCGTGCGCCTGCGCTTCGACGATGTCCGCGGCAAACACGTGCTGCTCGCGCCTGAGCGGACCTTCGATCTCGACGACAATGCCGTCGCGGTCCTCCAACTGGTCGACGGCAAGACGAGCGTTGCCGACATTGCGGCCAAGCTTGCCGAAACCTATGCGGCGGACCTGGCGCTCATCGAGGCCGACGTCCTGGTGATGCTGGCCGGTCTTTCACAGAAAAGGGTCTTGGAGCGATGAATGCACCCGCGCCCGCCCCCCTCCCCTCCGAGGTGATTCCGGCTCCGGTTGGCCTCCTCGCCGAGTTGACACATCGCTGCCCGCTGCGTTGTCCGTATTGCTCGAATCCGATGGAGCTTGACCGGCGCTCCGCCGAGCTCGACACGGCGACTTGGCTGCGTGTGCTGACCGAGGCGGCGGGGTTGGGCGTGCTCCACGTCCATCTCTCGGGCGGCGAGCCGACGGCGCGAAACGACATCGTCGAGATCACCGCCAAATGCGCGGAACTCGGGCTCTATTCGAACCTGATCACCTCCGGCGTCGGCGGCGCGCTCGCCAAGCTCGACGCGCTCTATGATGCCGGGCTCGACCACGTTCAGCTCTCGGTGCAGGCCGTCGACGCGGCGAATGCCGAGAAGATCGGCGGGCTGAAGAACGCCCAGCCGCAGAAGATGACCTTTGCCGCGCGCGTCACCGAGCTCGGCCTGCCCCTTACTCTCAATTCCGTGATCCATCGCGGCAATATCCACGAGGTCCCAGCCATCATCGACCTTGCGGTCAAGCTCGGCGCCAAACGGCTGGAGGTCGCCCATACCCAATATTACGGCTGGGCCTATGTGAACCGCGCCGCCCTGATGCCCAACAAGGCCCAGGTCGATGAATCGATCCGCGTGGTCGAAGCGGCACGCGAGCGGCTCAAAGGTCAGCTCGTCATCGATCTCGTCGTGCCGGATTACTACGCGAAATACCCCAAGGCCTGTGCGGGCGGCTGGGGCCGCAAGCTCATGAACGTCACGCCCCAGGGCAAGGTCCTGCCCTGCCACGCGGCCGAGACCATTCCCGGCCTCGAATTCTGGCACGTCACGGAGCATTCGCTCGGTGAGATCTGGACGCAATCGCCCGCCTTCAACGCCTATCGCGGCACCTCCTGGATGAAGGAGCCCTGCCGCTCCTGCGTCCGACGCGAGAAGGATTGGGGCGGCTGCCGCTGCCAGGCTCTGGCGCTCACCGGGGACGCGGCCGCGACCGACCCGGCCTGCTCGCTGTCCCCGCTCCATTCGAAGATGCGTGAACTCGCCGCGGAAGAAGCGGCTGAAAACCCGCCCGAATACGTCTACCGCACGATTGGCAGCAACGTCCCGGCGCCCAAGGAAAAGGAACTCCTGTGAAACCCTTCGTCCTCGCCTCCGTCCTGATCCTGGCCGGATGTCCCGCCCTCGCGCAAGCCGCTCCTGGCGATCCGGCCGGCGATGCCGCCAAATCGCCCGAGACCGTGACGCAGGCGGCCGTCGGATCGCCGAACGCTACCGACCTCCTGTTCGATACGCCGCAGTTGAAGAACACGGCGGCAGGTAACGTGATCACCTACGACTACCTGCGCCGCAGCGGCATCTCCAAGGGACCCTACGGGCCGCCCTTGAACGACGAGATCAAGTTGACGATCGAGCCCGGTCACAAAGAGAACAACCGTACCGTCAAGGTTCAGATGTTTTCGGGAGGTTATCGGGTTCCGGCCGGTCCGTTTCCGGACATGACCACCAACCCCATCATCATGTTGTTCCTGGAAAACCACCTGAAGGGTCTCGCCGGATTGCTGGAAGCAAATCCGCGCTATCTCAAGAATGCTATCCGCAAGGGCCTGCGCGAAGGCGCTACCGTGACGGCGACGCAAATCGACTTCAAAGGAAAGAAGATCGACGGCTGGCGCGTCGTGACGAAACCGTTCATCGGCGATCGTGAGACGGAGCGGATGCGCGGCTTCGATGCCCTCACCTACACCTTCATCACCTCGGCGGAGGTTCCAGGCGAGATCGTCTCGATGGAGGCGCAGGCCAAGACTCCAGAGGGCGGCGAACTCCTCGAAGAGAGCCTGAGCTATGATCAGAACGCTAGCTGAAGTCGTCCTCCTCGCCGGCTTGGCGACCCTCGCCGGCCCCGCCGGCGCTCAGGATGTCGAGAACGACTATCCGACCGATGCGCGGGCGGATTACGTCTTCGGCTGCATGGCGGCCAATGGCCAGACTCGCGACGCGCTCGAGAAATGCTCGTGCTCGGTCGATGCCATCGCCGCGATCCTGCCCTACGACAAATACGTTCAGGCCAGCACGATCCTGATGATGCGCCAGGGTGCCGGCGGCCAACGCACCGCGGCCTTCAACTCGACCAAAGCCTTCGACGACAAGGTCGCCGATCTGCGCCGGGCCCAGGCTGAGGCTGAGATCCGCTGCTATCGCGGCGCCTCCTGAACGCAGACGGGTGCGACACGTTGCGCCGGCGACCGATTCCGGTCAGATGAGAGGAGGCCACGCCAGCTTCCGCCAGTTTCCTACAGGGCGCCGTGTCTTCACCCGCAGTGACCTCTTCCGCGCGCAGCCTTGCCGCCCTTTTGCCGGCACTCGGGCACCGGACGCTCATCATGGGCGTCCTGAACGTGACGCCGGATTCCTTCTCGGATGGCGGACGCTTTCAGGATGTCTCGGCGGCGCAAGCGCAAGCGCAAGCGCTGGTCGCGGAGGGGGCGGCGCTCGTCGATGTCGGCGGCGAGTCGACGAGGCCCGGGCACATTCCGGTTCCGGCCGACGAAGAGCAGGCGCGCGTTCTGCCGGTCATCGCCGCGCTTGCCGGCCTTTCGGTTCCGATCTCGATCGATACCTACAAGGCATCGACCGCACAGGCCGCGCTTCGAGCCGGTGCGACGATCGTGAACGACGTCTGGGGGCTGCAGCGTGAGCCGGACATCGCGCGCGTCGCCGCCGATCACGGCGCGCCGGTCATGGTGATGCACAATCGCGAGACGATCGAGCCCGGGATCGACATCGTCGCGGACATGCTGGCCTTCTTCGAGCGTTCGCTCGGCATCGCACGGCGCGCGGGGATTGCCGATTCTGACGTCGTACTCGATCCCGGCATTGGGTTCGGCAAGACCTGGGAACAGCATCTCGAAGCCCTTCGCCGGCTACCCGAGATCAAGGCGCTCGGCTTTCCGCTGCTCGTCGGCGTCTCGCGCAAGTCGCTGCTCGGGCGCCTGCACGATACCGAGACGCAGCCGCGCGACCGGCTGATCGGATCGCTCGCCGCCCATGTCCTCGCGGGCACGCTCGGCGCCGATATCGTGCGCGCCCATGATGTCGGTCCGCATATCGAGGCTTTGCGCGTGGTCGATGCCGTGATGCGGCCCGCTGCCCATGGCTGACCATATCCTCGTCCACCGCATCGCGGTGTTCGCTTATCATGGCGTGCTGGAGGAAGAGGCGCGGCTCGGCCAGCGCTTCATGATCTCGCTCGATTGCCGGCTGAACCTCTCCGAAGCCGGGGCCAGCGACGACGTCGCCCGGACGGTGAGCTATGCCGACCTGACCGAGATCGCCGTCGAGATCGCCACGAAACGCCGATTTGCCCTGATCGAAGCGCTCGCCGAAGCGATTTCAGGAGCGATCCTCGATCGCTTTGCATTGATCGAGACTGTTTCGGTCCGTGTCGACAAACCCGGCGCACCGGTCGCGGCCGTCCTCGACGGCGTCAGCGTCGTGATCGAGCGGTCCCGCTCGCATCGGGCACCCAACCTATGACTCGCGCCTATCTCGGACTCGGCAGCAATATCGGCGACAAAGCGGCGATGCTTGCCGAGGCTATCGAGCGGCTCGATGCGTGGCCGGATATCCGCGTCGTTGCACGCTCATCGGATTATCGCACACCGCCCTGGGGCGACACCGGTCAGGATTGGTTCCTCAACGCGGCGGTCGGCGTCGAAACGGATTTGACGCCGCATGGCTTGCTCGAAGCCTGTCTCGCGATCGAAGCCGCGCTCGGCCGCGTTCGCGAACGCCGCTGGGGTCCGCGGCTCATCGACATCGACGTGCTGTCCTATGCAGGCGCGCAAGTCTCGGACGAGCGTCTCGTCCTGCCGCATCGCTTCGTGCGCGAGCGAGCTTTCGTCCTGGTACCGCTGGCCGAGATTGCACCGGATCTTGTGATCGGCGATGAGACCGTCAGCGATGCCCTCGCCAAGCTCGATGCCTCGGGCATCCACCGAGTCGAGTAGCGCCGGCGCGAGCAGAGCAGCTCCCGTCCGCACTCAGAAGTTGCAGCATGACGGAAAGATGAAGCGTATCCTGCAGCCCTATTCGGCCGAGGGCTGCAGCAGCTTGTTCTCGTCTTCCTCGAGCAGAGGCACGTCGAACTGGCGCAGGACCTTTTCGATGTCGGCCTTGCGTTTGCGCAAAGCCGTGTTCAGCGTGCGCTTCCAATCCTGTTCATCGCTGCGGACACCCATGCTGACGCGAAAGGTCAGTGGAGGACGGTCCGGCTCCTTGAGCAGGGGCACCACATCCATGTCGGTTCCGCTCTGCTTTGCGAGCCAGCCCGCGGCAGGCCCCCACAACACGGCAGCGTCGATCTTCTTGTCGGCGAGATCGGCGATGACTTCGGCAGCCACGGTCTGGTACTTCCGGTCGGCGGCAAAAGCGTATGGCGCGTAAGGGTGGGCATTGCCGACAAGACCGAGTGCGCCAAGCCGGTCCGCCGGTGGCGTGCCGGCAATCAGACCGATCGCCTTTCCCTTGAGCTTCGGATCATCGAGCGCGGTGACGCCCGCGAACTCCCCGCGCCGCGACACCAGGACATAAGCCGAACGGTAATAAGGATTGGTCGGCTGAAGGATCTCGCCGCCGGACGTACCGATGATGATGTCGCACAGGCCGGTGCCGAGCGTATTGCGGATGAAACCAGGTCCCTGGGTCAGCCAGTAATAGCGAAGCTTGACCTTGAGCTCGTCGGCGATGATTTCCGCAATCTTGTTTTCGAACCCGTCGCCCTTGCGCTCGGAGAAGGGCATGTTGCCGGGATCGCTGCAGACGCGCAGCACATCCGTCGTGACGAGATCAGGAAGGTGCTGCGCTGAGGCGCTACCGGCCAGAGCATTCAAGAAGAGGAACACTACACCGGCAGATCGACCCCGTGCGATCCGAGCCCTCGCCGGATTCTCTCTGCGCAGGCCGGGATCGGCTTCCCGCCTATGCAATCCTCGCAGAGGAGATGGAAGCGCAGCGTGTTTCAGCGAATACAAAGGCGTTCCTCAGCGTTCTTTTCGACGCGTTCTATGGAGCGGCGACGCTCGCGCACGCTTCAGCTTTATCATTTGAGCTAAACATAAAAGTGCCGGCGCGGAAACCCGCGCCGGCACCCGAAGTCGTCGTGTCGCTGCGGCTTAGTTGTTCGGCAGTGCGAACACGGTCAGCTGGCCACCGAGGTTGGTGTACTGGGCGAGAGCGGCATAGCCACCCACCGCGCCGAGACCGGCATTCGGGTCGGTCAGACCGGCCGCAAGGCCGATGCCCGCCCAGCCGCCGACGCCCGAGAGCACGCCGATGTACTGCTTGCCCTTGTTCTCGTAGGTCATCACGTTGCCGATGATGCCCGACGGGGTCTTGAACCG
>JBGAFL010000045.1:0-48710 GCA_044227265.1 Methylobacterium sp. | reverse complement strand
AACCCGGCACCTGCCGTTGCGGTGTCCGAACGAGGCGTCAGCCGTACCCGGCTAGACACGCCCATCAGAGAGGCCGTTGGGCAGCGCTCTGGCGGCAAGGGCAGCGGGCTAAACCTGGCTTTGGCGTCCTTACCGGCTCGGCACGGATCGCGGTGTGGGTCGCCTGCTCGGAGCGGGCCAGGCGCGCGTTCGCAGGTATGGCGCCGGTGGCGCTGTGTCCTGCCACGCCGGTTCAGAGAACTGGCTGTCCGGTGATGCTTGGCGATCCGATCCAGGTCGGGCGCTGGCCTCGATCCCGGCTGTTCCGGACCAGCCTTCTGCATCCGTGCCACCAGGCGCCGGGGATTGGCGAGTTCGCTCGTCCGGACCGGCGTGAAGGCGCATGGGTGCATGACCACAGCTCACCGTGTCGTCGGTATCTGACAGGGCGGGGTTATTCGGGCGCGCGCGGCAACACGGGAGGCGACGCCTCCCTTGGCAGTACCTTGGCCTGCCGCACTCGGAAAGCGGCCGCGCCAGCGGCCTCCTCTGCCTCGTCTCAGGCAGGCAAACGAGGCGGACCCGCAACGCGGGTCTTCGCGCGCCGGCCGGCCCCGCCGGACGGTGTCGCTCGGGCTTTGTTCGGGTTGAGGCCGCCCCGATCGGAGCGGCCTTAAGCGCTTAGGGCTGACCCTTGAGCGTTTCGAGGCGGGCGGTCGCGGTGGCGAGTTCCCGCGTGATCTCGCGGCGCTCCTGGCGGCAGCAGGTATCGGCCAGTTCCGCCCTCAGTTCCTCGATCTGCTGGGCGAGTGCGGCGAGGGTGGTTGTGAGCTGCGCCATCGGGGGTGTTCCCTGCTGCGCTCGGGACCGTCCCGGCGCGATGGCGAGTTAAAAAACGGGGCCTGGTGGCGGCCGCACCCCGTCAGGGGCCGTAGCGCAGCGCAGGAGCTGGAGGGCGGGGTTTCTTGCTTCGCGAGGAGCCGCCCGCAGAGGCGGCGGGGAAGAAACCCTGTCCGGAGGCTTGCGGGCGGCGCCAGGCTCCGTTCCCTCGTCGGCAATCGTGTCGGATCGGTCTGTCGCCGCCGTGGACGAACGGGGCGGGGCTGGCGGCTCAGAACGTGGACACCGTGCCTGTCGAGAGGCGGCGCCTCCCGCCTCAAGCCGGATGGGACTCGGGGGCCGGGTGGGGCTCCGGTTCCGGGTCCGTTTCGTATCCGGGTTGCTGGCTTTTGGTAGGGGAGAGGTCTTGGACGCGCCGGCGGAGTTGCTCGCGCCAATCGCCCGGTATCGCGGCGCCGCGCATGCGCATCCGTGTCTCGACATTGGCGAGCACCCGCTGCCACTGCTCCGCCGTGAGGTCGTGAAGCGCAGCATTCATTCCGAGGTTGCGCGCTGCATTGTGCGCGGTCTCGAGCCATTCCGGAGGCAGAGGCGAGGGATCGCTGGCGCGAGCCTGCGTCGGGTCGGCCTCGTGCATGGTGTTTCCTTCGCGCGATGGGGTGTCACAGGCGATCTTCACCACCCGTCCGCTGATCGGGTCGAACAGATTGAGGGTCATGCAGAACTCTTCATACTGCCGGTTGCAGGCTGCCGCCCGTATCGGTTCACAAGCACGCCATTGCGAACATTCAGTTTTTAGTCGTTAGAACCGTTGTTCTTGTATTTTGCATGAGGTTCAAATTGAGGCTCAAATCAGGAACGCGACAATGAAGCCGATTTCGGGAAACGTACAATTCGGTTGTCAAGTCGTATCGTCGCAAAGAGTTTCACGCTAATCTGCTGCTTCCCGCAATTCGCTCACTCAAGTAGCGATCCGCGAGGAAGGAGGGGATATGTCGATTACGATAGTCTGTCGTTTTCGCAAGGGCACGGTCTCGATTGACCTGCCAATGGTGCCGCTGCTCGGTTCGGCCGCCCATCGGGGGCGGCTATGAAGCGGCGTCTGTTCTGGACCGTGCCGCAATCGGCGGTTTCACCGGCACAGGCGCGATCGGTCCGGGCGGCCTATGTTCCGCAGCGCAGCCTGACCGCCCGCGAGCTGATCGCGATGGCGCGTGCCGCACGCCTTACGCATCCTCTCGACAAGGCAAAGACGCGGACGGCTTAGAAAAAACTACCCCGGCTTCTTAGGAAAACCGGGGAAGTCGTTGCGAGGCCGGGAGGGATGAATGCCACGCTGCGTGGACTTTAGTGCAATGCAACAACTCTTGCATAGGTTCTGAGGTTACAACAGCGAAGTTGTTACCCGTGTTCGGTGATGACCGGCGCCTAAGCGCCGGCCTTTTCGCCCCGCTGCACCGGGATGCCCTTGGCGCGGGCCTTGTCGGCGAGATTGTCGCTTATGCCGCCGCCGGGAAAGTGCACGACGCCGATCGGCATCGCTTCCAACATCGCGTCGTTGCGCCGGAAGGGCGCGGCCTTGCCGTGCTTCGTCCAGTCGGGCCGGAACACGACCTGCTGGACCTTACGGTGCTGCGCCCATTTGGCGGCGATCAGTTCGGCGCCCTTGGGCGTACCGCCATGCATCAGTACCATATCGGGATGCTTGGCCCTGACCTTGTCGAGCCGGTTCCAGATCCGATCGACATCCTGGTAGTCCTGCCCGCCGGTGAAGGCGACCAGCGCGCCTTTCGGCACCAGGATCTCGTTTTTCGCGCGGCGCCGCTCGCTGATGAAGTCCTTGGAGTCGATCATCGCGGCGGTCATCGTGCGATGGTTGACCATGGTGCCCGAGCGCGGCTGCCAGAGCGATCCGGTGAGGCGGGCATAGACCTGCGCGGCGGCATCGCGGGTATATTCGAAGCTGTTGCGGCGCTCGATCAGCGACTGGCCGAGGCCGATCAGCCGTTCGAGTTCGACCGACATCACCTCCGAACCGTCCTGTTCACGCTGGCAGGCGCGCTGGGCCTGCTCGTTGTCGTCGAGCTTTCGGTCGATGTGCTCGGCGCGGCGCTGGAAGAGGTTGACGAAACCCCAGAGCACGTCGCCGGCATCGTCCTCGAGGCGGGTCTCAGTGAAAGCATCGGCGAGGGCGTTCATCGCACCGGTCATCGCTTCCTCGAGCGCGGGGCCGCAGGGCAGGGGCCTTGGATCGTCGTGCTCCTCGAAGGGGCGATAGCCGTGGCTGGTGAGTTCGTGGAGCAGGGTGTCGTCGAGTGGCCCGCTGTGGCTGGAATCCGTGTCGAACATCGCTGTCGCCTTTCTTGTCCGGTGAGCCGCGCTCGCTGCGGCCTTCGTGGCGACAAAAGGCCGGGTCCGGAGGGGCGTTCGCACCCGCGCCTCCTTGGCGCGGGCCGGAGCGTTTAGCGGAGGACGGTGAGGAGGTGGGTTTCTTGTCTTTCCGCGAGGAGCCGCCCGCAGAGGCGGCGGGGAAGAAACCCGGCACCTGCCGTTGCGCGCGCCACCCGCGCCCGGCATAGGTCGCCCTCTCAAGAAGGCCGCTGCGCGGCGCTCTTAAGGACTGAGGCGTGACGCGCCCGGACTTGGATACCGGCGTCGGATCAGGAGACCTTCCGGATCTCCTCCTCGAACGAGAGATAGGCGACGGCGTCGCATTCGGTGATCTGCGGCGCCAGGTTCAGGGCCATCTCGGCATGGCCGAAGCGGGCCAGATCGGTGTTGAAATCGTCCTCGCGCGGCACGAGCTCGTAAGCCTGGATGCCGGCGGCCTCGGCCCGCTCGGACAGTCTCTCATAGGCGCGCCGGCCTTCCTCGTCCGCATCGCGGGCGATGTAGAGGCGCTGCAGGCCGGGGGGAAGGATCAGCGCGGAGAGGTGGTGGGCCGAGAGCGCGGCGATCGCCGGGATCGCCGGCATCGAGCGATGCACCGACAACACCGTCTCGATGCCCTCCCCGGCCACCAGGACGCCCTCGGCGCTGCCGGCAAAGCGCACGCCGTGGCCGGTCAGATGGCCGAGCGCACGGCGCGGCGCGGCGAGGTTGGCCTTGCCGCGTCCGTCGCGGGCGAGCCAGGTCCGGCTGAGCCCGGTGATCGCACCGGTCAGATCGGTGACGGCGGCAAGCAGGGCGGGATGCTCCTGGCTCGGGCTCTTGTCGTCGGGCCGGCAATAGCAGCGCGGGTGGTAGCGCAGAGCGCCGGCATGGATGGTGTCGACGAGCCCGCGCATCGCGAGATAGGTCGCCGCCGGGGTGCCGATCAGCGAGCTGCCGGCGCGGAAAAGGCGCCGTGCCGCCTCGCCGGTGTCGCGGGCTGGGAGGATGGGAGCCTCTGGCTCGCGCGGCTCAAGCTGCGGCAGGCGCAGAAACTCGCGCACCTCGTCGATCAGCTCGGCCCAATCGTCATGAGCGCGATTGAGCCGGATCAGGTCGAGCAAGTCGCCATACTCGCCGGTGGCGGCATCGGTCCAATGTCCGCGCGCCCCCTTGCCGCTGGTCGGCCCGGTCAGCCTCACGAACAGGGACTGGCCGGGCGTGTTGTCGACGTCGCCGACCACCCAGTAGCGGCCGGCTCGCCGGCCGTTGGAGAGGTAGTGACGGCAGACGGCCTCGGCATTTTCGGCGAGCTGGCGCGCGAGGTCGGAGACGGGGGGAAGCTTTGGCATGACGGCACCTCCTCGCGCCCGATTAAGCTTGAGCATTGCCGGAAACGCAACGCAGGATTGGATGGCCCTCGACGAGTGCCGCCAGGATCGCAGGGCCGTGCGAGGCGACCGGGATGAACAGCCGGGTCTTCCAGGCGATCACCTCGCTGGTCAGGCCGAGCGCCTTGAGGCCGGCAAGGGCACTCTGCGCAAAACCGCTCAACTCGATCCGATTGGCCCCCATCACGCGAACTCTGCGAAGCTGAAGGCCGCCGGTCAGGTCGAGCCGGGTGCCGCCCTCGAGGAGGGCGGCCCAGGCGTCGGACGGCGACAGGTCGGACCCGGCACCGAGGTTGAGCTGCTGGCGCGTCTGCGCGAGCCGGCCCGGCTCGATCAGACGGCCGACGATGCGTTCGCCGGCATCGGTGACGAGCCGGTAGACCCGCATCTCCTCACCCGGCAGCCGGTCCCAGATCGGCAGGAGCAGGCCGGTAACGATGTTCAGTGTTTGTTCGGAAAACTCCGGCAGGGAGGCAAGCTCAGCGCTCCAGGCATCGCGGAAAGCGTCGATCTCGGCCTCGCGCCAATGCGAGGCTTCAAAGGCGTCCTTGGCGATGATGCGCCGCCCGAGCGGGCGCACGATCCGGACCTGCGCGGTGACGCTGCCATCCTCGTCGGTGTGACTGGGCGCGCGTCCGAGCAGTCCGGCGCGGCCGGTCTTGGCGTTGACCAGCGGCCGGAATCCGTCCTCGAGCATCGCGCTCGCGTCGTCCAGCTTGAGCGGGTTGAGCCTCTTGCGCTCGGTCAGCGTGATGAGGTGAGTCATCGCGCCGCTGCCGGGATGGGTATAGGCGATTTCGCGCTTGGTGATCACGAAGGACTCGGCGGTGAGGACTTCGAGGCCGATATCGTGGATGCCGGCCGCGATCGCGCCCTCGATAACGGCGGCCAGGCGCTCCTCGAAGGCCGCGAACAGGCGGTTCTGCATAGCAATGCGCAGGGCGAGGCAGCGGTTGAGGAAGCGGCCGATCGGCGGCAACTCGTCGAGCAAGCCGCCATCCTGCGTGGCGATCGACAGGCCGGTCATCTCCTCGAACCGGGCGAGGGAGCAGCCCTCGATCGCGCCGCGATAAATCGCCCAATAGAGCTGGCGCAGGGCAGTTGCGGCATACGGCCCCTCCAGATTGTCCTCGGGACGGAACATCCCCTGTCCGCCGGTCTGGCGCTGTCCGCGCGTAATCGCGCCCAGCGTGTCGAGGCGGCGGGCGATCGTGGAGAGGAAGCGCTTCTCGCCCTTCACGTCGGTCGTGACCGGGCGGAACAGCGGCGGCTGCGCCTGGTTCGTGCGGTTGGTGCGCCCGAGCCCCTGCACGGCCGCATCGGCCTTCCAGCCGGCCTCGAGCAGGAAGTGGACGCGCAGGCGCCGGTTCTTCGCGCCGTTATCGGCGTGATAGGAGCGGCCGGTGCCGCCGGCATCGGAGAAAACCAGGATGCGCTTTTCGTCGTCCTGGAAGGCTTGCGTCTCGCTCAGGTTGGCCGCGCCGGGCCGGTTCTGCAGGGTGAGCCGGTCGATTCCGTCCTTGCCGGTCACGCGCACGATGCGGCGCGAGCGGCCGGTGACTTCTGCCACAGCCGCCGTGCCGAAGTGGTGCAGGATCTGATCGAGCGCGGACTGAACCGGGGCGAGGGCGCAGAGATGCTCGATCATCGCATCGCGCCGCGCCAGCGCCTCGCGGCACTGGACGATATTGCCGGCATCGTCAGTGACGGGCCGGGAGAGGAGATGGCCACCCTCGTCGGTATAGGGCTCGTAGAGCTGGGTCGGGAAGGCCGTGACGAGGTAATTGAGAACAGCCTCGCGCGGCGTGACGTCAACCTGGAGGTCGCCCCATTCGCTGGACGGGATCTCGGCAAGGCGCCGTTCCATCAGCGCCTCGCCGGTCGAGACGATCTGCACGACGGCGGCGTGGCCGGCTTCGATCGCAGCCTCGATCGCGCCGATCAGGCTCGGGCACTTCATCGCCGTGAGCAGGTGGTTGAAGAAGCGCTGCTTGTTCGACTCGAAGGCGGAATGCGCGGCGGCCTTGGCGCGGGCATTCAAGGTCCCGGTCTCGCCGGTGACGCCGGCTGCGCGTAACGCTGCCGTCAGGTTGACGTGGATGATCTGGAAGGCATCGGCATAGGCATCGTAGATCGCGACCTGCTCAGGCGTCAGCCGGTGTTCGAGCATCTCGATCTCGACACCGGCATAGGAGAGCGAGCGGGCTGTGTAGAGGCCGAGCGCTTTGAGATCGCGGGCCAGCACCTCCATGGCCGCCAGACCGCCCTCGTGCATCGCCTGGACGAAGTCGGAGCGGGCCGGGAACGGGAAGGCGCCGCCGCCCCAGAGCCCGAGGCGATGGGCATAGGCGAGTTTTTCAACCGTGACCGCGCCGGTCGCGCTGACATAGAGCAGGCGGGCATCAGGCAGGCGGTATTGCAGGGCGAGCCCGGCCTTGCCCTGCTGCGAGGCTTCGACGATGCCACGGCTGCCGCCGCTGGCGGCGGCATTGGCCAGGGCATGCGCCTCGTCGAGGGCGATGACGCCATCGAACTCGGCGCCGAGCCAGTCGCAGATCTGGTCGAGGCGCGAGCCGGAGCCGTCGCGGCCGGCCCCGCGTAGGGTGGCGAAGGTGGTGAACAGGATGCCCTCGTTCAGCACCACCGGCTTGCCGGGGGCAAAACGCGACAGCGGCACGATCTGGAGCGGTTCGCGGCCCAGATGCCGCCAGTCGCGGCGCGCGTCCTCGAGCAGGGTGTCGGACTTCGACACCCAGAGGGCGCGCCGGCGACCCAGCATCCAGTTATCGAGGATGATACCGGCGACCTGGCGGCCCTTGCCGGCGCCAGTGCCGTCGCCGAGGAAGAAACCCTGGCGGAAGCGGACGGCGCCGTCGGTGTCCTGGCTCGCGACCGACAGCAGGTCGGCGCTCTCGTCGAGCGTCCACCAGCCCGGGAGCTGCGCGGCGTGGGCGGCGCCGGCATGGATCACCGTCTCGAGCTGTGCGTCGGAGAGCAGGCCCTCGCTGACGACGCGCGCCGGCAGGCGCGGCGCATGGGTGGGTTTGGGCAGGCGCACCGAGGCCATGGCGGTCGATTGCACCAGGGCGGTCGGATGCGGCTTGGCATCCGGGATGCGAAGGGTCTCCAGGCCATAGGGCTCGTACAGCGCGGCCTCGCGCTGCAGGCTTGCCGGCAGATCCTCGACGATCTCGTAGGCGAGCGGCTCGGCCGTGTCCGCGACGATGGCAGTCGGAGCCGGACGCGGCGCGGGGGCTGGTGTCGCACGGCGAGTCAGGCCCGGAAGGGAGTGACGCCGGGACGGCGCGGGAACAGGGGCGAGCGCAGGGGCCGGAAGCGCCAGCCGGGCCGGAACTTGTGCCAGCACAGCCTCGAGCAGTGCGCCGGCGTCAGCGAGGATCGGTAGCGGGGGGCAAAGCGCGCCGGGCTCGCCAGCCAGTGCCCTATCGATCACGGTCAGGCGGGTGTCGAAGGTCGTGCCCTGCTTCGCATACGCCTTGCCGGGAATGCCGGCGGTGAAGACGAGGCGGCCGCCGCGGGCGGCGAGCTCGCCGAAGGCGGCACGGGCGGCAGGGCGATCGGGGGCAAACCCCTCGCCGGTGATCGCGACCAGGCGCCCGCCCGGCGCCAGGCGCGCGAGCGCCGAGCGCAGATGCTCGGCGGTGGCCTCGCGATGGCGGCCCTCGACATGGGCCGCCACGGAGAAGGGCGGGTTCATCAGGACGAGGCTCGGCGCCACCGCTGCGTCGAGCCGATCGTCGATCTGGGCGGCGTCATGCCGGGTCAGGGCAGAGGCCGAGAACAGAGCCGCGAGCAGGCCGGCGCGGGTCGGCGCGAGTTCGTTGAGGTGCAGGCGTGCGCCGGCGAGTTCGGCATGGATCGCGAGCAGGCCGGTTCCGGCCGAGGGTTCCAGCACGAGATCGTCCGGCCGGATCGCGGCGGCGAGCGCGGCGATGAAGCCGAGCGGCAGCGGGGTGGAAAATTGCTGGAGCGCGACCGACTCTTCCGAGCGTCGCGTCTGCGTCGGCAGCATCGCGGAAAGGCGGGTCAGCATTGCCAGCCGGGCGGCCGGGCTCGGCGCCTTGGCCCGGATCGCCGGCCAGAACCGGCGCAGGAACAGCACCTGCGCGATCTCGCCGGCCTCATAGGCATCCTTCCAGACGAAGGCGCCGGCGGCGTCGGAAGCGCCGCAGGCCGCGCTCATCGCCGCGCGCAGGTCCTCGCTGGCGACGTTCTGGCCTCGCGCGAGCAGCGCGGCGAGCGCGGTGCCGGCCTGGAACAGGGCTTGAGCGAAGGGAGCCTGGGCGGGCTCGGCGAACAAGTCGCGCGCAAGGACAGGACGGTTCATGCTGAGATCTCCGGGGTTGCCGCGCCGCCGGGACTCGGCGAGTCTCTCGCTCATGCCCGAGGCGTCGCCCGGGCGAACCCTCCTCTCACTCTTGTCCGAGCCGTGACCGGAATTGTCCGGAGTAGAGCCAAGCTTGACCGTTGCCCGCTTGACGTCTCAGAAGCACTGACACTGATAAAGCCTCAAATGGGGGCAAGGGGGCTGCAGGTGAGCGGTGAAGACAAGCGCAGCGAAAGGCAGGTACTGATCTTGATCCGATCGGTGGTCGGGGCATTCGTGCGCAACAATTCACTCCCGCCCGAGCAACTGGCCGAACTGGTGAGCAAGGTCGGCGATACGGTCACGCGGCTCATCGACCCGGTCGAAGAGCCGGAGCCGACGCGCGCCAAGCCGACGCGGGCGCAGATCCGAGCTTCGATCAAGGATACGGAGCTGATCAGCTTCGAGGACGGGCAATCCTACGCCATGCTGCGCAGGCATCTGACGCATCGTGGCCTGACACCGAGCGCCTACCGGATGAAGTGGGCGCTGCCGCTCGACTATCCGATGGTTGCGCCGCTCTGTAGCAAGAAGCGGGCGGCCTTGGCCCAGGAGACGGACCTTGGCCATCACGAGCGCGGTGCAGCCCTCGCGGAGAAGAATAAGACAAGGCCGCCGCCCGGTGAGGGCGGCCGCCCGAAGCGCGGTGGCCCGGTCAGGGATGCCCCGCTGAGATAACGTCCGAAGACGCCCGAGCCGGACAAGTCCGGGGATTGAGGCCACGGGCAGGGAGGCCCGTGGCCTCTCGCCTCATTCGGCGGCGACGCCAGACAGGAAAGCGGGCAGCTCGATAACGTCGTCCTCGGCATCCTGATCGGACGGGGCTTCCTGTCCCTCGTCCGGCACGGCGTCCTCACTCGCAACCTGTGGCTCCTCGCCGCTGGCCGGTTCCGGCGCGTCGAGGCCGGGCGTGCGCATCAGGCTCGGCAGCCAGCCCGATCCGGCCATGAGCCGTTCGGCCTCGCGGGCCATGTCGGCCTTCTTGAGGGAGTCGAGGAGCTGGGCGGTGTCATCGCCCTTGGCCTCGCGTACGGCCGCGAGGATGCGGGTCTTGGTGACGCGGCCGAAGAAGTTGGCGGCGGTCGGCTGCCAGCATTGCGTCATGTCGAGCCCGACTAGCGCGGCGAGGTCGTCGGCCGGCGCGATCGCATCCGGGCGTCGGTTATAGAGGTCGTGCATAGCATTGACGCTCAAACCGGCGCACAGGGCGAACAGGTCGGCACGGGAATCCGCGTCGAGCCCGACGAGGTAATCCCAGATCGCGGCGTGGTTCGTCGGGATCTGAGCGAGCCAGCGCTCTTTGCGCGCCGCGAGCGCCTGGGCCGGGGCGAAGTCGGAGAGGCCCTGGACGGTGCGGTCGGGCGGCGTGCAATGGGTCGTGACTTCGAGGCACGAGCTTGCCTTGTATCCATTGACGATCACCCGCAGCACCATGGCGTGCAGCACCGCGATGAACGCCGCGTCCGGATCGCCGGCCAGCGCCTCGCGCAGGGCGAAGGTGCGATAGGTGGTGAGTTCGATCCGATGCTGCTCGGTGATCGGGCGGTCGGTCTCCTCCGGCTCGGCATCGGGAGCGGGCGAAGCGGTGGCGGAGCTTCCGGCACCGCCGATCGTGAAGACCGCGCGCTGGACGTTGCCGGAGGCAGCGGTGCCGGCGGCGGCGTGGCCTGTTTCCTCGCCATCGGGCTCGCGCAGATCCTCGGGACGGGCGTAGCCGCGCTTGACCAGCGGCTTGCCGTCATAGTCGAGGCTGACAAAAGCGCCGCCGCGCGCGACCTGCTCGGGCGCGTGCACGACGCGGTGTGCCTCCAGATCGTCGATCAAGCGTTCGAGTTCAGACAGCCGCGCATCGACATCCTCGGGCAGCTCGTCGCCCGGCTCGTATTCCTCGTTGAGCCCGTCGTATTCCTCGATCGCCGCGTTGAGGCGCGCGTCGTCCTCTTCGCTCAACCGGTTCTCGGCCGGAAGCCGGGTCAGTCCAGCCTCGTGGCCGTAGGGGAAGCTCAGGGCCACGTCGACCCATTTCCAGCCCTCGGCGATGACCGGCTCGGCCGCCGTGGCAAGCTTCTGCTCGGCGAGGCGGCTGAGCAGGCCGGCATCCTGGAACCAGCCCTCGCTGCGATCGCTGAACAGGTCCTGCAGCACGGTGCCGCCGGCGGCCTCGTATTCGGAGATGCCGACGAACACGGCACGCGCGTCGCCGGAGGAGACGGCGCCTTCTGTGAGCGTGTTCCGGATCGTGTAGGCGGATGGCATGAAGCCGTTGGGGCGTGGCTTGACCCTGTCCCAGACCTGCTCCTGGCGTGCATGGTCGCCCGTAACCGTGAAGGCCATCAGGTGCTCGAGGCTCATCTCATCGGCCTCGTAGGAAGCGAGCAGCACTGGGCTGACGCCGGCGAGCTTGAGCCGCTGCTTGACGGTCGTGACGCTCACGAAGAAGCGGGCGGCGATGTCGTCCAGCGCCATGCCGGCATCGCTCAGCGCCTTGAAGGCGCGGAACTGGTCGAGCGGGTGCAGAGCTTCGCGCATCGTGTTCTCGGCAAGCGAGTCCTCGCCGGCGCCGATCGCGGCATCGGCCGGCCGGACGATGCAGGGCACCGGCATCGTCTTGGCCATGCGGCGCTCCTTGACGAGGAGTTCGAGGGCACGAAAGCGCCGGCCGCCGGCGGGCACCTCGTAGCGGCCGGTCTCCTTGCCGTCGCCATCGAGGAGCGGGCGCACGCTCAAGGATTGCAGCAGGCCGCGATGGGCGATGTCCTCCGCGAGCTGGGCGATGCTTTCGCCGTTGCTGATGCGGCGGACATTGGCCTGGCTCAGCACCAGCTTGTCGAACGGAATGGCGGTCGCGGCGGCGAGCGTGATCTTGGCCTTGGCCATCGGAATTGTCCTTGCGCGAGGCCGCCGGAAAACTCTCTTCCGGGCTGAAAAGCCTGCAATGAAGCGAGCCCCCTTGCTCTCGCTCGGGGGCTCGTCGGCTGCTCAAAAGGCATCACGGCTCCGGCAGACCCGCGCCGCCGGGGGGGTCAGACCCGGATCAGGGCGTCGAACGCCTTGTTCGGGATGCGGACCCTAGTACCGTCCGGGCGCAGGAAGGTCGGCCGGCGCCGGTGGGGTTGGGCGGCGACGACGTGCTCGGCGCTGACGCCATCGGAAAAGCGCGCGGGCTGCGCAGCCGGAACTGGGTTCCGGGCGTGCGCACGGCCTTGGCGAGGGCATTGTACGCCCTTGAGCGCTCGCGCCAGTCCTGCGCCGACAGGATCGGGCTGTAATCGGCCCAGCGGTCGCGGCCCGCCGCGAGCGCCCTCTCGCGCCGCGCGAGGGCGCCGGCGAGGGCGGCGGGCTCGAAAGGCGAGAGCTGGTTGAGGATCGCATCCGGGCAGATCGCCTCGCTCGGACCCATGAACTCGTCCATCTCCTTGTACCCGAAATTGTAGCGCTCCTCCTTCGGCGTCGATTTGAGCAGGATCACCAGGGCGAGGCGGACCTTGCCGGCCTCGTCCGGAGCGAGGCGGGGTTCTCGGGCAGCATTGGTCTCCAGGACGGCGTGGAAGACGCGCTGGTCGATCGTGGCGGCATCGACGACGCGATAGGCACCGGCATGCTCGCCGCTCCAAGCCAACACGCCCTGAGAGACGAACCAGTCGAGATCGCTGAAGCCCTTCGGGCGGTGGGAATAGGTCCAGCCCATGGCGGGATTCCTTCTGTTGAGAGGGACGGGCAGCCGGTCGCGGCCCAGCGTGGATGCGCCAAGCGTGCGACGGGCTGGGGAGGCGGGGGACCGCTCAGGCGGCGTCTTCGAGGTCCTCGAAGATCGACAGCAGGTCGCAGGCCGGTTCGTCGCAGTCGAAATGCACCCGGCTACAGCCGAGTTGGCGCGCCTTGACGAAGCAGGCCCAGAGGTCCGGCGGGAACTGGCCGAACGGGGTGGTCGCAGGCGGTTGAGCGGCACCTTTGCCGATCAGGCAGAGATTGTCGTCGTGGACGAAAAGGGTCCAGCCGTAAGGATGCGGGCCGCCGCAGGGGCCTTCGCGTTGGAAATCGAGGCGTGAGAGCCAGTCGCGTGTCGCCGGCGACAGATGCGCCGTGGACAGGATCAGGTAGGGTTCGATGCGCATGCCCGTCTCCTCAGTCGCAAGCGGCGAGGTCGCAGCGGGGCAGCTCGCGGAACTCGCGGCGGGTCAGCGGCTCGATACTCTCGAAACACTCGGTCCCGAGGCGCACCAGGCCGGTGAAGGCGGCAGCGAAGGTGCCGCTGCGCTGGCAGACGCGATGGGCGGCGGCCTCGCCGACAAGAAAGCTGTTCCCGTCGAAATCGAGCGGCGGAAGGATATTGAGGAGATCCTCGAAGCGGCTGGCGGGCACGCGCTTCCAGCGGATGGTCATGATCGGCTCCCGAACGAAGGCGCCGGGAGACTCTCTCCCGACCTGAAAACCTTCACGGGCAAAGGCCCCCTCCTCTCACTCGGGGGCCTCGCGGATGCCGATCGGGTCTCAGTGCTGGACGCCTGCGGGCGGATCGAGCGCGGTGAGCGGCGGCACGGCGGTGCTCGTCGCCTCGGCGAGCTGCGCGACGACGTCCTGCAAAGTGCAGCCCTGGCCGAGCAGGAAGGTCAGGGTGTGCAGCGACATCAACGGATCGCCGCCCTCATTCGCATCGTGAGAGACCGGGATGGTCATGCCCGGCCGCCAGTATTCGAGGCCGGCGTCGAACTGGCTGAGGCACGAGGTCCAGGCGCGATGGTAGGCCAGGCCGTGCTCGCGGCAGAACGCTTCGAGTTCGTCGGCGCGGCCCTGGTCGCGCTCGCCTTCGAAGCTGACCGCGGTATGGCTCGCCAGGGCCTTTGCGATCAGGGCACGCGCGGGGTTTGGCGAGCTCGCCTCGGGAAAGCTCGGCTCGGCGAGGGCGGCGAGCTCGTCGACGATGACGGCGCGCAGGGCGATGCCGCCGATGGTCAAGGTGGTGAGAACGCGCTGGTCCATCGAAAAAACCTTTCGCGGGCAGCGGCGGCCGGGAGCCTTTCTCTCGGCCCTGCCGTGCCTCACGCGGCAAGCGGCCCCACTCTTCCTCTGGGGAAGGGCGGGACCGCTCGGAGCAGGACTGATTGGCTAGTGCAGGGTCACAGCACGGCTGGTTCGGCCAGGACGAGCGCGGGAACCGCGCCGGCATCGGCCCTCCCCAGATCCGTGGTGATATCCTCGAGGGTGCTGCCGGCGGCGAGGCACCGCCTCAGATCGGCGAGCGTGAGGATGGGCTCGCCGGCCTCCGTGGCGGATTCCTCGACGGGTTCTGCCATGCCGGGGCTCCAATGGGTCAGCCCTGCCTCGAAGTTGCCGGAGGCCGCGCCCCAGGCGGCCTGGAAGGACAGGCCATGTTCGCGGCAGAACGCCTCGAGTTCGTCGGTACGGCCGTAATTGACGCTGTCCTCGATATGCAGGCTGGCGCCATTGGCGAGGGCGGCTGCGATCAGCTCGGGCACCGAATGATAGGTGTCGCCGTTCGGAAAGAGCTGCTGCGCGGCCTCCACGAGGGCGTCGAGGGTGCTCTGCGATGCGGCGCCTCCGATGGTCACGCGGGTCCAGACATATTCGCCCATCTCGAAATTCTCCCGTGCTTGGCGCGAGGCTCGCCGGCGGGCACTCTCTGCGGTCCCCGGGGCCTCATGCGCGAAACGGCCCCGCTCTCACTCTGAACACGGCATCCGCCTCTCGCGAGGATCATCGGCGCGGCGGAGCGCGGCGCACGATGACGCGGCGGGTATCGGCGGCCTGCGCGAGCTGCGCGATGCGGTCGAGATCCGTGTCCGAGCATTCGCCCGACACGGCGATCTCGACGTAATGGCCGCCGCTGCCGACATGGCTGTCGCGCAGGCGATGGTTCGACGAGGTGTAGAAGCTCTCGTTCGGCTCGCTCAGTCGCACGCGCGAGGTCAGGAACAGGATGCCTGAGCCGAGGTTTCCGCAGAAGATCAGCTCGTCGGCGCCGATCGTCTTTGGCCCGCCGCCGATCGTGCGCCGGCCGATCTGGCGGAACGCGGCGTCGAAGCTGGCCGGGTTCGGCGTCGTCCTTGGCGCGAGCGGAGCGTGGGCGCCAGGGTGGGCGCTGCGGGTCGAGTGAGCCGCGCCCGATCTGGAACAGCAGGTCCGCGAAATACGACGGATCGGCCGGATAAGGGCAGGTCCGCCACAGATCACGGATGACCTGGCGCTGCGCGGGCTCGAGCGCGAACAGTGTCGCGCGGCCGCGAGGCCAGGCGTCGGCCCGGTGCTGGCGGGTCCGGCGCTCGCTCTCATCCCACCAGCGGACGCGACGAACCATTTCCTGGTCGACGCTCGGCTGGCGCTCGGCGATCACGTCGGCAAAGAGCGGCAGGGCCTCGCGCTCGTTACGTTGCTTGCGCAAGAACGCCGCGCGTTTGCGCGGTGTGTCCTGGTAGAGTTCCGGGCGGTGCCAGCGTTTGAAGCGCATCACGCGGCCTCGCGCGTGTCGGCAGTCGCCAGATCGGCATTGGGCTCCGACAGGCTCGGCCCGGCCACGAGCGCGTATTCGGGCGGCAGGCGATCGAGCAGCCAGGTCGCGGCCTTGCTCGCCTGAGAGGCGGCGCGGATAATCGCATGCTTGTCCTCGCGCAGCATCTCGAGCCACAATGCCAGGTAATCGGCGTGGCGCACGGTCGGCACGATGCCGAGGCTGGCGCAGACATAGGCTGCGCAAATCTCCGCGACGAGCTCCTCCCTTGCATAACAAGGACTGCCGTGGCGGGTCTTCATCAGGCGGTCCAGCCGCGAGCTATGGCCGCTGGCGTGGCCAAGCTCATGCGCGGCCGTCCTGTGGAAGTTGATCGGCTCGTGGAACGCCTCGGGCGGCGGCAGAACGACGACGTCGTCGGCCGGCCGGTAGAAGGCCATGCTGCCGCCGATGCGGATGGTGACGCCGCTGGCCTCCATCAGGGCACGGAAGCGCGGGATGATGAGATCCTGGCGCGGCGGAAGCGGGGGAGCGGTGAGTTCCTCGGGCAGGTCCTTGCACTGCGCGACGTTGAACACCGTGAAGCGCTTCAGGAACGGGATGGCGCGGGCTTCGTCGCCGTCGCGGCTGGCGCGCTGCTTCTCGTCCTTCGGGACGAAGGCGTCGGCATAGACGATGGGAGTGCCGTGCTCGCCCTTGCGCACGCAGCCGCCCAGGCTGAGGGCCTGACGAAAGGTTAGCCAGCTTTGGGACGGGTAGCCCTCGGTGATTCCCGAAGCCCAGAGCAGCATCAGTAGGGTAGGCTGGCTCCGTCTCAGAGAGAACAGGGCTCAGCCTCCCTCCGAACCGGACGTGCGGCTTTCACCGCATCCGGCTCTCCACTTCCGATCGCCCTCGGTGGGCGGGTGTAGGGCCGATAGCTGTGGACCTTCTCATGACAGTCCACGCAGAGCACGATGCGTTTGCGCGACCGTGCAGCACGCATGTAGCACAGGTAGTCGTCGTCTCGATGGTGGTCGTTCAACCTCCGAACATGATGGACCTCGCACGGCTGGTCATCCCGCCCGCACCGCTCGCAGACGCGTGCGTTGAGGCGCTCGACCAGTTCCGTTTGCCGGTACACGAACGGAGTGTGCGGAATGGCATCGACAACGCCATATCGCCTCACCGCTGGCACCAAGTCTTTCATTTTCCAGAGTTTAATCGACCGGGTTTCGCCCTTCACCTCGTAGGTGATGTAAGACTCCTGCTCCCGTCGCAGGCGTCGTGCGATGCGCGTCGTTGTGCTCTTATGCTTGCAGGCGAGCGTGCGGAGGAAGCTTCCGAAGGCCAGATATTCGGCCTTGTTCAGCTTGCGCTTCACATCATGCGCCAAGGCATAATAGTTGGCGAAGCCACGCAGTTCGGCATTGTAGGCGGCAGCAATCTCTACATCACTGGCGTAGAGCAGCGCGGATCGGTGGGTCGGTTTGCAGGCGTCGAAGCGCCCCCACTTCTTGTCTTGGACGAACCTCAGCACCCGCTCACGAGGCACGTGCAATTGCACCCGGTCCCGGCATCCCCGTCGTGTGACCCGGCGAGTGCCGAAGTTCGCGCGATGGGAGTTGGGATTGGTCCGCGTGCAGATGTCGTAACCAAGGAAGCGTGCCCCGTCCGAAGCATGCTGGATACCACTTTTGGCCTCAGACACCTCCAGTTTCAGGTGCTCGGCCAGGAAGACCCTGACCTCCTCCATGATCTGGCGGGCCTCGGCTTTGCTGCCGGTCACACCGATGAGGAAATCATCGGCATAGCGGCAATAGCGGAGCCTGCGATAGTTCGGATCGAGTGCATCGGTAGCCGGGATCGTCCGGCTTTCCGCGCTTTCACGACTGATCCTTTCCAACAGGGATTGGATCACGACCGGATCGGGATTCTCGCTCGCGCGAAGTTTCTCGACCCGCCGACGGAGTTTGCAGATGCGATCCCTCACCCGGCGATAGTCCGGGTGCACGGCTCGCTTGGCCCCTTTGTCGAAGGCCGCGATCTTGCCGTGCATCCACTCGTCGAGTTCGTGCAGGTAGATGTTGGCCAGCAACGGCGAGACGACACCGCCTTGCGGGGTGCCACTCAGGGTCCGGTGGAAGCGCCAGTCCTCCATGTAGCCCGCCTTGAGCATCCCTCGGATCAGCGCGATGAAGCGACGATCCGTAATCCGCTTTTCGAGCAAGCGCAGAAGGATGGCGTGATCGATGTTGTCGAAGAAGCTGACGACATCGACGTCCACCAGCCATTTGACGCCCGTCCAGACCGCATCAATTGTTTTCAGAGCGGTGTGGCAGGATCGGCCTTCCCGGAACCCGTGGCTCGCATCATCGAAGATGGGCTCGTAGATCTGGTTGAGCAGGATCCTGACCACCTCTTGGACGAGTCTGTCCTCCGTGGTCGGTATGCCGAGCGGTCGCATGCGGCCGTCGGACTTGGGTATCAAGACACGACGTACAGCAGCAGGCCTGTATGATCCGTCCGATAGCCGGGCGATGATGGAGCGGACTTTCTCGGGCGAGTAGCCGTCGAACGTTCGTCCCTCGATGCCCGGTGTCATCGCCCCCTTGTTGGCAGCGACCTTCAGATAGGCCTGATCCCAGAGGGATGGGCTTTTCATCAAGCGGAACAGGCCATTGGCCCTTCGGCCCGACCGCACTACGGTCGGGAGTGATCCGATTGCCTTTTCGACGGTTTCCGGCAGCATTAGCACGCCCCAGTCAAAGTCGTTCGGATCGTGGAAGCTGCCGCCCTTCCCCCGACCGGGTGGCGTTTCGCGTAGGTCGCCCCACGTTTATCGCGCCGATCGTCCGCGGATTTCCCCGCGGCTGTCCCGGTCGTTACACCGGGCGTTTGAGTGCTATGGCGGCTCCGTCGCCATGCAGGTCCGGGCAAGCCGTCCTGTTTAGGCGATCCCGCATTTACGCGAGCGGGAGGTTGCGACGTGTTTAGGCGCCCCGTTCGTTCACTTGTCCCTCCATACAGAGGATGCGTCGGACGAGCTGGTAGACCGGGCCTCTCAACGTCGGAGGACCGGTTCGCGGAAAGTATAAACGTCGCACTTTCCGACCGTCCGATATGCCGCGTCAGCCATTGTGCGGCACCACCGCAGGTGTAAGTCGCTGCAAACTGGGGTTCAGGCAGTATAGCTTTCGCCATGCACGTCTTGCCCTGACCCGCCGCGCCACAAATGGCTTCGACGCTTTGGGCCTTTTCCGGACCTGCTGTTGTCCCCCGCCTCTTTCGAGGTCGCAGCCATTTCTGGCCGAGGTTAATCCGGTGGGCACAGGCCATTACCAGCAAGCCTGGCTGTTCATTCAGCACCTCCTTCTTCTCGCGCCGATACGGCGCACCATTGACGCCGGAATAGGCTCGGCCGGTCCCAGCATTGCGCGGCATGCAGACGCCGGCGGCTCCCGGCAGATCTGCCCAGGGCTGCACCCAAGGGAAGCGTCCGGCCTCGAGCTGGGCGATGATCGTATCGGTGATCTGCTGATAGAGGTCGGCGCGCTCAGTGGCAGGAGTGGAGCGTCGGGCCATCGCAAGGCTTTCGCGACGGGTGCCGGAGCCTTTCTCCGATCGACTTCCCCGTCACGGCCTTCAGGCCCTCCTCTCGCTCTAAGCGAGGTCACACGCTCGCAATGACCGCAGGACGGCGGCTCTGCGGGGCCAATCCCTCGGCGTCAGGCCGCGGCCTTGACCCCGCGCCACCATGCGATGCGCTGTTCGCGCGTGGCGTTTGCGAGCCGGCGCAGCAGGTCGCCGTGACACGCCAGCGGCGCACAGAAGCAGACGAGATCGCGCCCGCGCAGCTCGTCGAGCGAGCGCAGCAAGTCGTGCTGATCCGCCAGCCAGCGTTCGTATTTCGCGATGACGCTCGCACGGTCGCCGTCCCGCCCGATCATGAACGGATTCCCCCATTTCGATCCGCGGCCGATATAGACGGCGCCGGCGGGCACGCCCGCGTGATGCTTGTTCAGTACGCTGCACATGGCCGTGCCTCCGCGCTTCCGAGCGCCTGATCGGGCGGCAGACGCGGCAGGGGTCACGCGAGCCCTGTGGCGAAGCGGGAACGGCTTGTCCGTTGACCCATGCCGCGACGCGGCCAGAGGGGCAAAGCGAGGGAGCCGGAGACCAAGGATGTGCAACCTCTACAGCCTCACCAAGGGCCAGCAGGCGATGCGCGACCTGTTCCGGGTGAGCCGGGACGAACTGGGCAATCTGCCGGCGCTGCCGGGCATCTTCCCGAACACGCAGGCGCCGATCGTGCATGTCGTGGAGGGCGAGCGGGTCTTGTCGCTCTATCGCTGGGGGATGCCCTCGCCTGCCTTCGCGCTGCGGGGCAAGAAAGTGGATTCCGGCGTGACGAACGTGCGTAACACGAAATCCCCGCACTGGAAGCGCTGGCTCAAACCGGAAAACCGCTGCCTGGTGCCGCTGACGAGCTTCAGCGAGCACAACAAGGCGGAGGGCGGCGACATCTGGTTTGCGTTCGGTGAGGAGCGGCCGCTGTCGTGTTTCGCGGGGATCAAGACCGAGGGCTGGACGTCGGTGCGCAAGCTCAAGGACGGGGAGACCAGCGACGATCTCTATGCGTTCCTGACGACCGAGCCGAACCGCGAGGTCGGCGAGGTTCACCCCAAGGCGATGCCCGTTCTCCTCACCACGCAAGAGGAACGGGATGTCTGGCTGCGGGCGCCCTGGTCGGAGGCGCAGGCGCTGCAGCGGCCGTTGCCGGACGGCGCGCTGACGATCGTCGCCAAGGGTACGCGTCGGGACGGTGGCTAGAACTGGCCCCGAGGATACGGAAAAGCCCCGGCCTGTCAGGGCCGAGGCGTGGAAGTCACGACGCAGTCTGGAGCGATCAGGTCAGCTTGATGAGTGCCGCGAGCGCGGCGACACTCGCACCGGCGAAGCCGGCGGCGCGGATCGTGAGCTGGTTCACGGCCTGAGCGACCTGAAGCTCGAGCGCCATGCGCTGGGTTTCCATGCTGAGGCGCAGATCTTCCTTGGTGACGAGTTCGTGCATGATGAACTCTCGCGCGGCTTCAGCGTGGGCTTCGGCATGTTCGGTGGAAATACCGGCCGCACGCAGGGTCTTAGAGTAGCCGAGTGTATCGAAAGCGAAAGCCATTGTTGTGATCTCCGGTTGAAAGAAGAACCCCGCCCGGAAAGTCCGGGCGGGGCTTTTGGAAGCGGGAGGCTCAGTCCTTGCGCCCGTTCGGGCGGGTCCAGATCAGGGGGAAGCTGCCGTCCTCGGCCTCGGAGAGGTTGGCGTAGAGCGGTGCCGCGAAGCTCGGATCGTCGAGCTTGACCGAGAGGTAGTCGCGACCGTCCTTGGAGGTCTTGGCCCAGGCGGCGCCGATCTCGGCCTTGTTGAAGAAGATCCGGTGGCTCGGGGCGTTGTCGCCGCCGCGGCTTTCCTTGGCGATCGTGATCTTCCGGGCCTGGATGGTGAGGGTGGCGATCTCGCCGGTGAAGCCGTTCTCGGTGCGGGTGAAGGTGCCGATCGTCGCCATGGTGATCTCCTGTTCTTAGGTTGCCGGTGCCGCGCCCTTGCGGCCTCGATGGCGGTCGTTGGGCCGGAGGCGGGCGGCGCCGCACCCGTTTTGCGGGCCGTAGCGAAGCGGAGGACGGCAAGGGGACGGGTTTCTTGTCTTCCCGCGAGGAGCCGCCCGTAGAGGCGGCGGGGAAGAAACCCGGCACCTGCCGTTGCGGTGTCCGAACGAGGCGTCAGCCGTACCCGGCTAGACACGCCCATCAGAGAGGCCGTTGGGCAGCGCTCTGGCGGCAAGGGCAGCGGGCTAAACCTGGCTTTGGCGTCCTTACCGGCTCGAGGTGGCTGGTCTCAGGAGTCGCTCGGCCCATGCGGGCCACGTTCGCGTTCGCAGGACTGACGTCTTCGGCGCCCTGCCCTGCCTGCCGCTTCATTCACCCAGGCGTTCGGTGTCGCTCGGCCAGTCGATCCAGGCGTCGCGGTGCTGATGGCCCCAGCCGCGTCCGTAGATCACCCGGATCAGGCTTATCGCCCAGCAGCCGTGCTGGGTGCTGGTGATCCTGCGCAGGTCCGCCCGCCAGGCAGCCTCGGTCTGCCAGGCTGCCATCACGGCCGCGACGGCTTCCTGCTTGGTCTGCGTCTTACCAGAGGTGACGAATTTGGGTTTTGCGACATGGATCGGCCGGAAGGCGCAATGGCCGCCCACTGCCAGAGGCCGAGGTGCCCGGCATCGCGCGGCAGATGGTCGGCTTTGGTGATGCGGCCGACGATTTCACAGGTGCCGCCATCGGCGTGCTGCGCCTCGAGCACGAAATCCGGTGCGCGTTCTCCGAAGGCGTAGCGCCAGGTCAGGACGGGATCGTTCATTGCGGAGCGGGGATGCAACTCATCGCGGCGATGAGGAGAATGGCCAGCAGGAGGAGCGCGGTGACGAATAGCGGTCGCCAGTTGGGCGGGCGCCGCCAGTCGCGGCGGCGGTAGCGCTCGGGCAGGGTTTTCTCGACGTCGGCGAGGTATCGGGCGAAGGCATCGGCAGGCGGTTCGTCCATGGTCGAGCTGTGCCTTTGCGATCAAGGTTTCGCTTTTGGACCGCTCGCTGGCGATGGGTTCGAGGCTCACCCGAAGGGATCGAACTCGACGATCAGGCTGGCTTGGTCTCCATCGAACTCGTCGCTCGGGAGGACGGCGTAGCCTAACTCGGTCTGGAAGACGCTGACGGGAACCATGAGGGTGCGGGAGAGGGCGAGGGCGTGATTGCGTGCGAGAGTGAGGTCGTTCGCCATGGTCTCCAGGCTCCCGTCTTGTGGCGGGGGCCATCCCCGCTCGACGGCGCCCGTGAGGCCCGGACGGGGCCGCGATCACCGGGGAGGCGTAGCCGGAGCGGTCGCCCGCGCATGCGGAGCGAACCCCTTGCGGGTTGATCGTAGAAGGCCACGGGAGGGCCAGGGCTGCGTCGATGAGAGCGGGGTGGTCCTAAGCCCTACGGGAGGTGCTGCCGGACCCGGTGCAAAGATCTCGGGGTTGCGGATTTATACCAGCGAGTGCTGAGGGTGACTCACGGGGTTTTGGATCGGCAGCCGATCTGATTCGATGAGGCGAACCGAGAGGGTTTGCCATGGCTGCCGCCGTCCGCTTGCGCGACGACTTCACCGCCGATGATCTGCGCCGCCTGGCCAAGGCCAGCCGGGATGCGGGTCAGATCCGCCGTCTTCTGGCGCTGGCCACCATTTATGAGGGCAGCCGTCGCATGGACGCTGCCCGGATCGGTGTGGTCGGCCTGCAGACGGTGCGTGACTGGGTTCTGGCCTTCAATGCGGATGGCCCGGCCGGGCTGATCGACGGCAAGGCACCGGGCAATGCCTCCAAGCTCAACGACGCACAGCGCCGCGCGCTCGCCGAGATCGTGGAGCGCGGCCCCGATCCGGAGCGGGACGGCGTGGTGCGCTGGCGGCGCAAGGATCTTGCGGCCTGGCTCTACGCCTGCTTTCGGGTGAGCCTCGACGAGACCACGGTTGGACGTGAGCTGAGGAAGCTCGGCTTCCGCAAGCTGTCGGCCCGGCCCCGTCATTACGCCCAGGACCCAGGCGCGCTGGAAGCCTTTAAAAAAGTCTCCCGGACAAGCTGAAGCTGATCCGCGCCGCGCTGCCGCCCGGCACACCGATCGAGCTGTGGTGGCAGGACGAGGCCCGTGTCGGCCAGAAGAACACCCTGACCCGGCTCTGGGCACGCCGTGGCACGCGTCCGCGCCTGCCGCACGATCAGCGCACGCAATACGCCTACATCTTCGGAGCGATCTGCCCGGAGAAGGGCAAGGGCGCCGCGCTTGTCCTGCCCCGCTGCAATACCAAGGCGATGAATGCGCACCTGGCCGAGATCAGCCTGAGCGTCGATCCTGGCGCCCATGCCGTGCTGATGCTCGACGGGGCCGGCTGGCATATCGCCGGCGACCTCGTCGTCCCGGACAACATCACATTGTTGCCGCTGCCCCCGCGTGCCCCGGAACTCAACCCCGTCGAGAACATCTGGCAGTTCATCCGAGACAACTGGCTCGGCAACAGGGTCTTCGTCTCCTACGAGGACATCCTCGACCGCTGCTGCGACGCTTGGAACAGGCTCACCGACCAACCCTGGACCATCATGTCCATCGGACTGCGCGATTGGGCATATCGGTTGTGATCAACGCCCGTTGGTATTACGAGGATCTTCGCTGGACCGACTAAGTTTGTGGGCTGGCTCTACGGCTTGGTGCCTGGCTCCTCACCACCGCCTGCCGGCGCATTCGTGACGGCGCCGATTCAGGGAGTGTCCAGATAGGTCCCGACTATCAGGAGTGGCAACTTAGAGCAGCACCCCTCCCCTGCCGCACTCAGGAAGCGGCCGCATCGGCGGCCTCGAGTTTCTCATTGATCGGCAGTGCCTCGAGGCATCGCGACCCCTCATGCGCGGCGGCGCTTTGCGACTCCATTTGCCACTGGCGAATGGGGCTCTGTCCCACAGGGCGTGGCTGCAACATAGCCCTTTCCAACGGACAAGATCCAAACTGAGCGGTTGAGCCGCAATTGAATCGTCAAGGAGCGTCGAGCGCTTGGATTGGTGCCTGCTCGAAAAAAGGTTCAAAAAATGCAGGCGAAAATCCGGCAATCCAGAAATGCTGTGCTGGAAAGAGGTGAAGGCAGCGCTCCGTGGGGCCAGCCTGATTCGATCCAGGAGACCCAATCATGCGGTTGAAATTCGACTTCCAGGCATTCTTGCTGTCAGGCGACACGACAAACTGCCCCCCTGACGACATGAGGAACTGACCCCTCTTCATGAGGAGGTCGGGATGTTGGAGACGAACGGTTGCGTTTCCTCGCGGGTGAGTGATCCGCGGAGGGACGAGATGAAGACGCCGGACGATGTGTCGGCGATGGCGCGACTGAAGGGGCTGGGCTGGGGCTCGAAGCGGATTGCGGCGGAGCTTGGCTGCTCCCGGAACACGGTGAGGCGGTGGCTTCGGTTCGGGGACTGGCGCCCCTGCGCGGCCCCGTCGCGGTCGAAGAGGCTGGACGGACTTTCCGACTGGCTGGCCGAGCGGTTCCGGGTTCATGCCGGCAATGCCGACGTGATCCGTCAGGAGCTGGCGGCTGAGAAGGCGATCCAGGTCAGCCTGCGCACGGTCGAGCGGGCGGTGGCGCCGCTGCGCCGGGAATTGGTGGCGGCGGCACGGGCGACGGTGCGGTTCGAGACGCGGCCGGGCGAGCAGCTGCAGATCGATTTCGGCGAACGCCGGGTCGCGATTGGCGGTGTCCAGACCAAGGTGTTCTTCTTCGTGGCGACGCTCGGCTATTCGCGCCGGCTGCATGTGCGCGCCTTCGGTCACGAGAAGCAGGACAGCTGGTTTGCCGGCATGGAGAGCGCGTTCGCGGCCTTTGGCGGGGTGCCGCGCGAGGTGCTGCTCGACAATGCCCGGGCGCTGATCCTGCACCACGATCCGTCGAGCCGGGAGGTGGTGCTGCATCCGCGGCTGCACGCCTTTTCCCGGCATTGGGGTTTTCGGGTCCGGGCCTGCGCGCCGTACCGGGCCCGCACCAAGGGCAAGGACGAGCGCGGCGTCGGCTACGTGAAGAAGAACGCGATCGCCGGCCGGTCTTTCGAGAGCTGGGCGGCGATGGAAGCCCATCTCGAGGCCTGGACGCGAGAGGTCGCCGATCTTCGCGTGCACGGCACGACGGGCGAGGCGCCACGGCAGCGCTTCGATCGCGACGAAGCCGGCGCGTTGAAGCCGCTCTCGGGCATTCCGCCCTTCACGACGACACGCGATCTGGTGCGTGGCGTCGGGGCGGATTGTGCCGTGGCGGTCGACGGCAACGCCTATTCGGTGCCCTGGCGCCTGATCGGCGAGCGCGTCCGGGTCACGGTCGGCAGCGAGATCGTGCGGGTGCATCACGGCGGGCGCGAGGTCGCGGTCCATGCCGAGCTGAAGGGGCGCCATGGCCGGGTGGTCGACGAGGGGCATCTGGCGGGTCTCGTCGGGACCAGGGAGCGTCCTGCCGCCGTCGTTGCCCTTACGCCGCTCCCATCCGTCCCGGCTCTGTTGCGACCGCTGGCGGAATACGAGGCGGTGGCGGGAGGAGCGTTCTGATGGACGCGCACGACCATCTCACCGCTCTTCTCGATCGCCTGAAGCTGACTGTGCTTCGCGATCAGCTCGACAGCCTGATCGACGAGGCCGGCCGGCGCGATCTGACGATCCGCGAGGCGCTGACCCTGTTCTGCGAACGCGAGGTCGCCCGCCGCGATCAGCGGCGGATCGAGATGAGCTTCGGGCTCGCCAGATTCCCCTTCGTGCGCGACCTCACCGGCTTCGAGTTCGCAGCGCAGCCCTCGCTGGACAAGGCGCAGATCCGGGAGATCGCCACCGGCCGCTTCATCGCCAATGGCGAGGCGGTGCTGCTGCTCGGGCCGCCGGGCGTCGGCAAGACCCACCTGGCGGTCGCGCTCGGCCGGGAGGCGATCGTGGCCGGCTATTCCGTGCTGTTTACGCCGGCGACGACGCTGGTGGCGCAACTCGCCAAGGCGCATGGGGAAGGCCGGCTCGAGGAGCGGCTCACGCACTTTTCCAAGCCGAAGCTGCTGATCATCGACGAGTTGGGCTATCTGCCCTTCGAGCCCGATGCCGCGCATCTGTTCTTCCAGCTCGTCAGCCGGCGCTACGAGCGCGGCGCCATGCTCGTCACGTCGAACCGCGCGGTCGGCGAATGGGGCAGCGTCTTCGGCGATCCGGTGGTGGCCACCCCACCGGGCTGCGGCACCGCCGGCCATGGCCAGTTCGCCCCAGCCCCCGGCCGACGCTCAGCCCCCATCAGTCAGACAAGGCAAACAGCATGGGGGGCAGTTCTTCGTGACGCCAAGGGGTCAGTTCCGGATGTCGCTGGACACTTGCAGCGATCTCGGCTTCGTCTCCAGGGAGATTTTAACGTCCTCGGGGTTTGTGGGGGGCCTTCGGTCCCTGCGCCGGCGTCTCCGTTCGACTGCGATTGCCATATCAGTGGCCGCGATCGTCGTGGTTCCTCTCGGCCCGTCGAGCGACTCCCAGGCGCAAGGAAGCGTTCTGAGCATCGCCGGGCGGGTACAATCCCTTGCACCCTGGGCGCTCACGCAGAAGCTGAGTGCCGAGGACAAAGCGGCCCTTTATCTCAAGGTCCACGGACTTTCGGATAAGCAGATCGCCGAGCTGCTCGGAACGGGCGCGCGCAGCACCATCAACGAGCACCTGAATGACAACTTAGCCACTTTTCGGGATCGATTGATACTGATGGTGGAGAACGAAGCGGGCAGCGGGCATCTGGGCGTGAACGAACGCGCGATCGTCATGGAAGCCGTCGATGACCTTTATAAGAGCCTCAGCCCGGTTCGGACCACTGGCGGCGTTGACCTGACGACGTTGCTGTCGAACCCGGCCAACGGGGTGAAGGTGTTCGGGCTCAGCAACAACAAGAATGCCGTCGGTCCGATGGCAGCGGTTGTGCCGGCGGGCGTGCTGCCCGTCGGCACGCCGTTGAGCCTTGCAGTTCCGGTGGTGCTTTCGCCTGAAGGCGATGGTGTTCAGCGGATGGTCGTGACCGATGCCCGACACTTGTTCACGAGGCCGGACGGCGGCGGGATCTACGTGCTGAAATCCTACTGTCTCGATCTGCATGCGGATGCTCCGACGATGGAGGGCTCGGGTTTCCGTTTTTCGATGGAGGATCAGGCGATTCTGACTCCTCGCGTGCGGGATGCTCTCAAGGCCGGCAGGATGGACACGTTGCAGCGACTTCTCTGGGACATCCGAGAGGGCGTGTTGTAGGCTCCGAAAGCTCGACCGAGCGCCGAGAAAGATATCGGATTTCTTGAAAAAGGCCCCGCCGATCGCGGGGTCTTTTTTTCCACGCGACAGGTCCGCTTCGACAGATGAGTGACGGATTAGAGCGTTTTCCGCTTAGCGTGAGTCGGCGAGCTGAGCTTTTAGGGGACACTCCCAGGGGCTCCGCAGCCCATGGTTCAAAACTCATGCAGACCGTGTGGAAACCGCCGTTGGCGAGTTGTGGCCCGCTGATGATGGGCGTCGGGCGTTGGTTTTTCGGGCTGACGGCTTTCCGCCGTCTCGTGGAGCGAGGAATGGGCGATCATTCGTCTGTGCGGAAGCCCACCATCAGCCGCTGGCGGCGGCGATCAGACCCGGCACGCCAGCCACGGTGATGGCTCTTCGGATGTTGTAGGCGAGCGCCGTCAGGCTGAACTCGGCCTGGACGTTGGCGAGCCCGCGCATGAGGAAGGCCCCTTGGTTCATCCACTGCTTGATGGTGCCGAATGGGTGTTCGACGCTCTCGCGCCGCCGATCGAGAAGATCGGGACGAGCCGCCAGCCGCTTGGCCATGCGGTCGAGGACCGCCTCGTTCTCCAGGCGTGAGACGCGGCGGAAGCTCTTGGTGCAGCGTGGCTTCAGAGCGCACGCCTTGCAGGCATCCCGGTTGGTGTAGAAGATCCTGACGTTGTCCCGTGACCGGCCGCAATGGTGCGGTGAGAGGATCGCTCCGCCCGGGCAGGTGAAGACGTCCCGGTCGGCTTCAAAGCGGAACGCCTCCTTGGCGAAGAAGCCCTCGCGCACGGCCGGCCCGCGGATCGGCTTGGGCACATAGGCGGTGATTCCGGCCTTCTCGCAGGCCTCGATGTCCTCGATCTTGAAGTAGCCGCGATCGGCCACTGCCTCGATCGTCTCGACGCCCAGCGCCTCCATGGCGGCCGTCGCGGTCGCGGCCAGCAGCCCCATGTCGAGAACCTGGTTGCTCACCGCCTGCTCGGCGATCAGCTTGTGCTTCACATCCACGGCGAGCTGGACGTTGTAGCCCACCCCCACCTTGGTCATCGGCGCCATCGCCCGGCTGTCGGGATCGGTCAGCGAGATCTGATCCTCACCGGTACGCTCCAGCTCGGCCAGGAGCGCCTTGTGCCGGTCCCGCTTGCCCTGGATCGCCGCGATCTTCTCGGCCAGCTTGCTCTCGCCCCGGCCGGGACCGCTGCCCGATGCGCCGTCCTCGTCGGCATCGCCTTCGTCGAGCCGCCTCATGTAGGTGGCGAGCTTCTCGTCGGCTTCCTGGATGAACTTCGCCAGCGAGGCGTGGGTGAAGTTGCGGTCCTTGTTGTTGACCGCCTTGATGCGCGTGCCGTCCACCGCCAGAAGCTCGCGGCCGAACAGATCGAGCCGGCGGCACAGCACCGCGAACTCGCGGAACACCTGCCGGAAGGCGGCGCGGTTGTCGCGTCGGAAATCGGCGATCGTCTTGAAGTCCGGCTTCAGGTGCCGCAGCAGCCAGATTACCTCGATGTTGCGGTGGGTCTCGGCCTCAAGGCGCCGGCTCGACCGAACCCGGTTCAGGTAGCCATAAATGTACAGCTTGAGCAGGTCGGCCGGATCGTAGCCCGGGCGACCCGTCGCCTTCGCGCTCACGCGGGCGAACCCGGCAACCTGAAGGTCAAACTGGTCGACGAAGGCTTCGATAAAGCGGACCGGGTTGTCCGGCCCGACATAGTCGTCCACCGCCTCCGGCAGGAGCAGAAGCTGCGAGCGGGCCGGGCCGGAAAGATGCGCCATGGCGCAATCTATCAGGCCGCCTCACAGTCAGAAATCCTCAGCCGACTTTCCACACAGTCTGCATGAGTTTTGAACCATGGGATGTGAGCGGTTGAGCGCTTAAGAAATCTCGATCTCCAGGACATAGGCGGGGATTTTCTTGTCAGGGTGGGCCCATTTGCCAACCAGGTAATCGTCACGCACGCGCACTTCGTTGATCCGCTTCAGGCTTGCCCCTGCCGAGAACAGCACCTCGTTTTCATGGCCAAGGCTCGAACCCTTGCGCCGGAACGCGAACGCCTTGGTTCGGGGGTCGGTTACACGCAGCACGAGCAGGTCGATCCGCCCGGCATCGTAGGCCTTGGCTTTGGACTCGGCATTCCGGAGGGCGACCTGTGGACAGAGCGACGTGGACAAAGGGCGGTCCGTGACCAGCCCGGTGCCTCCGGGCCACAAGCCGCCATGATATAGGCATTGGCCGGGGCTCAAGAGAGCACCGTACTGCTCAATCTCCTGCGATACCGCCGCCATGTCACTCTTGGACAGGTTCCTCTGGTACATGGCGATGGCGGGCGGCGTCTTTGAAGGCATCGCGTTTCGCCATGCCTTTAGCTCTTTGCTGTCATCCAGAGCCTTAGCGATGTGCCGGCCCAAAACGTTGTCGCTGTGAACCTTGGCCATGTACGCGGCGGCGGCAACGGCGTCTTCGACGCGCTCCAAAACCTTGACCCTGATCTCGGCCATGCTTTCCTGGGCCATCACCTCGTCAGGGGTGGCGGGCCGGGTTTCCCAGACATCATAAGGCTGCGCGAACGGGTCTACAGGTGGAAGCATCAAGAAGCCGGTTGGGATTGGATGGGTGGAGATCTGACCCTGCCGGCCGGGCCGCGGGCGCTGATCTGGTGGTAGCCGCGTCGGCGCCGCCAGTCGCGGCGGCGGTAGCGCTCGGGCAGGGTTTTCTCGACGTCGGCGAGGTATCGGGCGAAGGCATCGGCAGGCGGTTCGTCCATGGTCGAGCTGTGCCTTTGCGATCAAGGTTTCGCTTTTGTTCTACACGGGCACGCCGAAATCCGCTTCCCTGAATGCGGGAAGCGGTCGGGATTGCTCACCGGCGATGGGTTCGAGGCTCACCCGAAGGGATCGAACTCGACGATCAGGCTGGCTTGGTCTCCGTCGAACTCGTCACTCGGCAGGACCGCGTATCCGAACTCAGTCTGGAAAACGCTGATGGGAACCATGAGGGTGCGGGAGAGGGCGAGGGCGTGATTGCGTGCGAGGGCGAGGTCGTTCGCCATGGTATCCAGGCTCCCGTCTTGTGGCGGGGGCCATCCCCGCTCGACGGCGCCCGTGAGGGCCGGACGGGGCCGCGATCACCGTGGAGGCGTCAGCCGCAGCGGCCGCCCGCGCATGCGGAGCGGACCCCGAAGCGGGTTGATCGTGGAAGGCCACGGGAGGACCAGGACTGCGTCGATGAGAGCGGGGTTGGCCCTCGCTGCGCGGCGAGCTGCGTGAACCCCTGTGCGATGGCTCGATCCGGCGGCTCGAAAGAGCGCGGGACGCAGCATGCTGTTGACCAGCCGCGACGAGAGGGAGCATCTAGCCCAGGCTGCAACCTGGAATGCCCCGATGCGCTTAATATGGCTGACGATCCTCATCCCCATGGGTCTGACTCAGGGCGCTAGCGCACAGAGTGCCGGTCCATTCGAAAAGGTTGCGGTCGCAGGGAAAGTCCAACGATTGGGCTATATCAACTCGATCAATGCCGATTGTAGTCCTGCCGCGATCCCCTCAGTGTCCATTCTGCAGCCTCCCCGACAGGGCCGTGTCACATTCCGGCGCGGCCTTGATTACTCTAGTTATCCAGCAAACAATGTTCGGTCGCGCTGCAATACGCGTAAGATCAACTCGATGGTGACATTCTATGAACCATCCATAAATGCTTATGGCGATGATCTATTTGCTGTCGAATATGTCGATCTGTACGGCACGCCCCGTCGCTTTCAATACCACGTTTCGATACGCCCCAGGTCGTAATATTTCTTCGCCTGACAACTGATCCGGTCACGCATCGGCGACGGGCATCACGCTATCAACCAACAATGGCGTGCCGCTCGGATGCGCGGTTTATCGATCGGCATCAATTCAGGGGCGGGCACCAGTGCTCAGCGCGCTGGCGGTAGGCGTCTGGGCCTGGCCGATACGGGACTGCGAGCTGTTCGGCGATCAGGATGTCGGCGACGTTGCCCTGCCCTGAGACGAGCGAAGCAAGGGTCCGGCCATATCGGTCGGATCGTCCGGCTCGGACGATCTCGACGGGGCCGGCGAGGAGCTTGCGCAGACGTGCGGAGGCTTGCAGGCCGAGCGCGAGTTCATTGGTGCAGCGGGGTTTTGAGATTTCCGGGGCGTCGGGCTCGAGGAGCCGGATGCGCTCGCCCGACAATTCGACGGTGTCGCCATCGACGACGCGGAGCTGTTCACCCTCGACGATTTCGGCATGTGCCGATGCTGTCGCCAAGGCGAGGGCGAGGAAGATCGGAATTGACGATTTCAATGTCGCTCCAGTTGTGCTTGGGCGTTTCGCAGGATGATAGAAGCCGTGAGAGGATCGCGATGTTGCAACGCTTTTTGACTTTGCTCTTCGTATTCTTAGCCAGCGCGGGATCGGTTCGTGCCGAAACGGCGGCCGAATGGAAAAACCAGGTGGCAATGTCTATTCATTCGCACACCGATTTCCCGAAACTGGCGCAGACGGTTCCTCAACCCAAGCTAGCCATCATCGAGTTTACAGTAGCCCGTGATGGACGCATCACTAAAGCTTTGGTCGAGCAGAGCTCTGGGATTAGGGCGGTCGATCAAGCCGCGCTTCGCGCCGTTACGACGGCTGGTCCATTCCCACCTATGCCACCGAGCATTCAACAAGATTTTTTTACCCTGCACATGCCCATTAGATTCGTTCCGTTTAGCGCAACACCCTACAAAACCTCCCCTCGATCCTAGGCTAACCTGGCCGGCCTCCGCTAAGGCTGGCCCGCGTCGACCTGCCAAGGGTTGAGGATGTCGAGGCCGCAGCCTGTGAAGCCGCCGACGTCGCGCGTTGCGATACGGAACCCCGCGGCGGCTGTGACGGCTGCGATGAGAGCGTCGAAGCTTTCGATCGGCGTGCCGGCTGCGCGGCGGGTGGTGACGATGCGCGCATAGTGTTCGGGCGCTTCGCCGTCGAACGGCAGCACTCGGCCGGCGAACTCCTCGGCAAAGATGGCTGCGACCACGGCCGCGAACGTTTCGCGCCGCCGTCCGGCAGGAAGCGCAGCGACTCCATAGAGGATCTCAGCGCGGTTGATGCTGGTGGTATAGAGCGAGCTTGCCGGCTGTGCGGAAACCCAGGTGACCACGGCCGGGTTCGGTTCCGGACGCATCAGTTCCGATATGACGTTGGTGTCGAGGACGATCATCACTCGAAGCTGGGCGGTTCAGCGACCGCGACCGGGGGATGCTCTTCGAGCTCGATGCCGCCAAGAGGCGCGATGCGGCGGCGGATGGCCTCGGCGAGGTTCATTGAGTCGCTTGCATTCGGCGCCAGCGAGTCAGCAAGAATTGAGCGGGCTTCTGCCTCCATCGAGCGACCATTACGGGCCGCCCGAATGCGCAGGCGCTCCTTCACCTGCCTGTCGAGGTTCCGGATGGTGATTGTGGACGCAGGAGCGTGCAGAGTTGCCATGCTAAGACGATAAGTGATGCTAGCAGTGCTAGCAAGCCGATCGGTGTCGTGTCATCGGCGGTCTTGCCGATTCAAAGAGCCTGCTTGCCACCGGCGACGCGATAGACGCTGGCGCGGCCGATCTTGAGGCGGCGTGCGACTTCGGCGGGGCGCACGCCGTTGGCCAACAGCGTCCTCACCTGGTCCGGGTCGATCGAGGGCGGCCGCCCCTTATAGACTCCGGCCGCTTTGGCCTTTGCGATGCCTTCCCTCTGGCGCTCGCGGCGTAGGTTGGTTTCGAACTCGGCGAAGACGCCGAGCATGTCGAGGAAGGCTTTGCCGGCGGCGGTGCCGGTGTCGATGGGCTGCTCGATGGCTTGGAGGCGCGCGCCCTTCTCCTTGAGGGCGCGCACGATGTCCTGCAGGTCGCCGATCGAGCGGGCGAGTCGATCGATCCTGGTGACGACCAGGGTATCTCCCTCCCCGATGAAGTCGAGCACGATGGACAGCTCGGTTCGTCCGGCAACGGAGGTGCCGGATTTCTTCTCGGCACGGATCGGATCGCAGCCGGCGGCTTTCAGTGCGGTACGCTGGAGCGTGAGGTCCTGGTCGAGGGTGCTGACGCGAGCGTAACCGATCTTGGCCATGAATTGTCTCGTTAGGGTCTAGACCACGTCGGGGAAGTGTCTCGAAACGACAAAACAGGCCCTAATGAGATTCATGAAAGTGTCTCACGGTCAAGTCTCATGTGGGTATACCCTATTAGGGCAGCGCTGCCACCGCTTGAACAGGGCCTCGAATCCGACATAACAACTGAGCGTACTAAGGACATCGTCGAGACCGCAGTGTCCCAACCTGCGACCTAGTGGTTCGAACCTAACGGAAGAGTCCGTCTAACGGAGGGGTTCCGGTGACGGGCGTATCATGCGATTTTGCGGGTATGCGCACCGATATCTCTCTTACGCTTTCCGCCTCGGATCGTGCGAGGCTCGAAGTCCTCATTGCCGACCGAAACACGCTTCAGAAGCACGTCTGGCGGTCACGTATCGTGCTCCTGAGCGCCGACGGTCACGGTACGCACGCGATCATGCGCGAGGCGGGCGTCGCCAAGACGGCAGTTTGGCGCTGGCAGGAGTGCTTCATGCAGGAAGGCGTCGACGGCCTTCTGCGTGACAAGACGCGGCCACTAGGCATCGCGCCGCTCGAAGCGGACGTTGTCGAGCTTGTCGTCGCCTTGACCCAGCATGACCCGCCCGGCGAGGCCACGCACTGGACTGCCTCAGCGATGGCGGAAGCGGCCGGCATCTCTGTCTCGTCGGTCCAGCGTATCTGGCGCGGACACGGATTGCAGCCGCACCAGGTTCGCCAATTCAAGCTCTCGACCGATCCTGCCTTCGCCGCCAAGTTGCGCGACGTGATCGGCCCCTATGTCGCTCCACCTACTCATGCCGTGGTGCTTTCGGTCGACGAGAGGAGCAAGATCCAAGCGCTCGCCCGGACCCAGGCGCCCTTGCCGATGAAGGCAGGCCAGCCGACGACCCGCACCCACGACTATGTCCGGCACCGCACCACGACGCTGTTCGCCACCTTGAACGTGCTAGAAGGCTCCGTCATCGGCAGCTGCATGCAGCGCCGCCGCCATCAGGAGTTCATCCGTTTCCTCAAGACGGTCGAGGCCGCCGTGCCGGGTCGAGGCCGCTGTGCCGGCCGGAAAGGTCGTCCACGCCATCCTCGACAACTACGCCGTTCACAAACATCCCAAGAGCCTGCCCCGGGCTTGATCCGGGGTCCGGGCCTGGCTCGATCGCCACCGGCGCTAGACCTTCCACTTCACCCCGACTTCTACCTTCTGGCTCAACGCCGTCGAGGGCGTCTTCGGCTCTCTCGTCGCACTCCAGACCGCCATCAACCGCTTCATCGACGACGCCAACCAGAGCCCGAAACCCTTCGTCTAGACCGCAGACCCGGATCGCATCATCCAAGCTGCAAAACGAGGGTACCAAGCGCTAGATTCGCACCACTAGATGAAAACAGGGAGGTACGTCAGAACCGTACTCGTTCATCCAAATCGGCAGCATCAAATCCATCGGATACCGAAAATAGCGATTCACTCATATCATTAAATATGTCGCCGGACAGACACAGAGCGCGGACGTTGACATCCCACCTCATATCCGTTGAAAAGCTAAAACCAACATCCAAAGCATTGCTTTAATTCGACTCAAGGGGTAATTTTTCTCTCGCAACACCTTCAAAGCATCGAGCAATAACTATGGTAGAGGACAAGACAGTAAATGGGTTCGAGGCGGCGATTGCATTTAATCGAGCATATCGAACTCAATGGCAAGAATATATGGAGCGCCTCTCACACAGAGAGGTGAATACGCTATTATCTGCGTTGATTGCCGGAATGGACGATGAATCGCGAGCAATATGCCTTTCTCAGGCTTCGCTAGCGCACTTCTGCTTTCCTCACCCAATATTAAAATTTTTATCGATTTCCCCTGACGCGCAGGTCGATCTGCTGCCAGAAAAGACCTTAGAGGCGCTGACTCAAATGAATGTAGTCGGGAGCGGTTCAATTGTCGCAGCAGAAAAACTCAGTTCTTCACTAGATTTACCTCTACCGATTCTTATGGAACTACTTACGGGATCCGGACTCGCGTACATCTCTCAGCAAGCTAAGGTATTTGTGGCGAACAGAACTGTTATCGATGGCGGCGCATATATAGGCGATACGGCGGTTCTTTTTGTAAAGGAATACGGCGCTGCAAAGGTTTGGGCATTCGAGCCACATCTGTCTAATTTTAATATAATGACAGAATATGTCGGACGCTGGGGTTTAAAGAAGAAAATTCTACCCATATGTGCGGGATTAGGAAAAGTCTCGATCGACGCTTCGCTTTGGGGAAGTGGAATGGGCGCTTCTACAATCCAAAAACACGGCCAATCCTCCGATATCGAGCAAAAAATGAATGTCGTTTCGATCGACGACTTCGTCAACGAGGCTGCAATTTCAGATATCGGATTCATAAAGCTCGATGTCGAAGGAGCCGAATTTGATGCTGTTATCGGCGCGAAAAACACAATCTCAAGTTATCGCCCGCTGCTGATAATTTCCATATATCATACCGCTAGAGATTTTTTTCAAATAAAACCTCTCATTGAAAGTTGGAACCTTCGTTATGATTTTATGGTGAGGCGATTAACGGCGGATTTAATCAAAGAGTTTGTACTTATTTGTATTCCGCGTTAGTTTTTTGTTTTTGCTCCATACACGCATGAGGACATATGAATGTTTCACTTCAAGAGTTACTATGATCTATCTAGAGATATTGCTGCAGCGCTCCAGCAACTCCCCCGTTGCGACATGGTCGTAGGGATCCCTAGATCAGGTTTGATTCCTGGAATCATGATCGCGAGTTTTGTCAACAGACCATTCATAGATTTAGATGCGTTTCTATTTTCCTTTGCGAAGCGCTCCGGTGTGCGTGAAATTCACAATCCCATTAAATCAAAACAAATAGTGCTGGTTGTCGACGATTCAACCAATACTGGATTTGAGCTTCGACGCGCAAAAGAGCGAGTTAAGCATCTTATTCACGAGTTTGATTTTAAGTTTTGCGCTATATACGGAAATCCAGAAGGTGGAAACATAGAGGCGGATTGCGTCTTGGCAATAGTCCCCCATCCTCGCGTTTTTCAGTGGAACTATCGTCAACATGGCATTTCTGAATATTCACTCTTCGATATGGATGGTGTTCTTTGTGCAGATCCCCGAGAAGAAGATAACGACGATGGAGACCTTTATAGGCAATTCGTCTTGAACGCTCCTGTCTTGACAGTGCCGGCCAAAAAGCTGGCAGCTATTGTAACTTCTCGCCTTGAACGGTTTCGCCCCGAGACGGAGGAGTGGTTGAATCGGAATGGTGTCAACTACGGCGATCTTATAATGTTAGACCTGCCAACGGCTGAAGAACGACGACGGCTCAAAGCTCATGGGCCGTTTAAGGCGGCAGTGTATAAAAATCGTCCTGAGCTTCTATTTGTAGAAAGTAACTGGAAACAGGCCGTTCAAATTGCGAAATTAGCTGACAAACCAGTGATTTGCACTCAAAACGACGCTCTCCTTTGGGGTAGCATTGACGTCGATCAGCAAATTTCGAGTGGTCAGTTATTCGAATATAGTCGTATACGCACAACTGAACGCTTATTGCAGGAATTGCAGTCCTTGTATGATAGACTTGCTGAAATAGATCCTTTGGCGTGCGAATTTCTAAAAAAAAAAATTACATATGACGTATCTGGAAAGCAAAAACGTCCTTCCATTTGGCTAAAGAATCAAGCTGTTGAATTTGCGCGTAGGACAGAAGATTCGCAAACGCCAAAATTGGCTGATGAAAGGGAGTAGATATTTTCGGGCAAAGCCGGGGGCATTGTGAATTGTCACGGGCAGTCGCAGATGTCGACCCGCTCGATGGCGGTGAGCGTCAGGGCTGAAGATGCCCGGGATTGTTTGGAGGCTGTCGACGGGCTTGGAGGTCTCCGCGATTGTGGGCTTTCAAAATTCCCTGGTCGGCGGATTAGTAAGCATACGGCGTAGGCCGCCTTGTTCCGAGAGATTTTGGGCTGCAGCTTTCCGTTCTTGTGATCCGGCGGCGATGCCGGCATCGGTGCTGGAGACTATCGGGTGGGCGGTGAGACCTATGTCCGGCGTCGCCACTGGAGTGCGCAGGAGAAGCGCGCGGTCGTGACGGAGGCCCTGACCAGCGGCAACGTGATAGCAACAGCCAAGCGCCACCGCATCCAGGCTCAGCAAATCTATCGGTGGCGCGAACGTCTGGAGGCTCGGGCGGCTCCAGCGGTGTTCTTGCCTCTCTCGGTCGTTTCGGACACTGCCCTGCCCAGTGCGGTACCAGTGCTGGATGATGCGAGCAGGGATCGCGATCCAGCATCGCGGCAGGATCGCTCGCCACGGATGGAGATCGTCTTGTCCGCCGGGCGCCGGATCATCGTCGATGAGGGCGTCGATACCGACGCGGTGCTCCGATTGGTACGGGGCCTCGAGGCGCTGCGATGATACCGGTCCCGCTTGGCGTGAAGGTGTGGTTGGCCACCGGCCACACCGATACGAGGAAGGGCTTCGCCTCGTTGGCTTTGTTGGCGCAGGAGGTGTTGAAGCGTGATCCGCTCGGCGGCCATGTCTTCTGCTTCCGCGGGCGCCGGGGCGACCTCTTGAAGATCATTTGGCACGATGGACAGGCGGCGAACCTTTACGTGCGCCTTCTCGAGCGCAGCCGCTTCCTGTGGCCTTCGCCCACTGAGGGCGTCGTCGCGATCACGCCGGCGCAGATGGGCTACCTGCTCTCGGGCATCGATTGGCGTCATCCTGTGGAGACGTGACGGCCGACCTCGGTCAGCTTAGAAGGTTTTGCTTGCGTTGGCAACGGGATGTGATTCCCTCCTCGATGTGAGCCCCCCGCCCCAGCGCCACCGTTACCCACCGATCTAGCGGCTGCGCAAGCGATGATCTTGACCGAACGCCAGGCGCGGATCGAGGCGCAGGCCCAGGCCTTCATGGCGAAGGCTGCCGTGTCATCGGTCGAGGCCGCGATCGTGCATCTGAAGCTGATGATCGAGAAACTCCGGCGCGAGCTCTACGGCCGGCGTTCCGAACGCACGGCCCGGCTGATCGACCAGATGGAACTCGAGCTCGAGGAGTTGGAGGCGAAGGCCACGGAGGAGGAGTTGGCCGCCGAACGCGCAGCGTCATCCTCCGCGGCCTCGGCGCCCCCGCGTCGGCGACCCGCCCGCAAGCCCTTCCCGGAGCACCTGCCGCGCGAACGGGTGGTCGTCGCTGCGCCGACATCGTGCCCCTGCTGCGGTTCGGTGAAGCTGTCGAAGCTCGGCGAGGACATCACCGAGACGCTGGAGGTGATCCCGCGGTCGTGGAAGGTGGTCCAGACGGTGCGGGAGAAGTTCAGCTGCCGCCAGTGCGAGGCGATCGCGCAGCCGCCCGCGCCCTTCCACGCCACGCCACGCCGCGCGGCTTTATCGGGCCGAACCTGCTGGCGATGATCCTGTTCGAGAAGTTCGGGCAGCACCAGCCGCTGAACCGGCAGAGCGAGCGCTACGGGCGGGAGGGCATCGACCTCTCCGTTTCGACCCTCGCCGATCAGGTGGGCGCGGCGACGACGGCGCTCGCGCCGCTGGATGCGCTGATCGTCCGGCATGTCATGGCGGCTGAGAGGCTGCATGCCGACGACACCACGGTGCCGATCCTGGCCAAGGGCCGGACCGAGACGGGCCGGATCTGGACGTATGTTCGCGACGACCGTCCCTTCGGCGGCGCCGATCCACCTGCTACACTCTACTTCGCTTCGCGCGACCGCGGGCAGGAGCACCCGGACGCACATCTTGCGGGCTGGCAGGGCCTGCTACAGGCCGACGCCTATGCCGGCTATAACGGGCTCTACGATCCGACACGCAAGGCGGGACCGGTCACCTGCGCGCTGTCGCGGACCCGGTTTGCGGCACTCCTTGCCGATCAGTCGGCTTGCGTGGTGGCGACGGAAGCGTGTGCGACGTCGCATCACTGGGGCGGTGTGGCCCAGAAGAATGGCCACGAGGTCCGGCTTGTGCCGGCGGTCTACGTGAAGCCGTTCATCAAGCGCCAGAAGAACGACCGTGCCGACGCGGAGGCGATCGCCGAAACAGCCTTGCGCCCGACCATGCGCTTTGTAGCGGTGAAGAGCGCCGAGACGCAGGGCCGCGCGGTGGCCTTCCGTACGCACCAATGTCTGGTCCGGCAGCGCACGCAACTGATCAACGCGCTCCGCGGGCACCTGGCCGAGTTCGGTGTCGTTGCTCCGAAGGGTCCGGCGAACATCAAGATGCGGGAGCAGGCTCTGGCCGACGAGACCGGCGACCTGCCCGATGCGGTGCGAGCGATGGGGGCGGTCTATCTCGACCAGATTGTGCGCCTCACGGACGTGATCGAGCAGCTCGCGGATGAACTGGAGACGGCGTCGCGGGCGGACACCGGGCTCCGACGCCTCTGCACCATACCGGGGATCGGGCCGGTAACCGCGGGTGCCGTCGCCGCCTTCGCTCCGGACCTCGACACGTTCGACAGCGGGCGCAGCTTCGCTGCATGGCTCGGCCTTGTGCCGCGGCAGCGGTCCACGGGCGGCAAGGCCAAGCTCGGATCCGTTAGCAAGATGGGCCAGACCGATATCCGGCGGCTGCTCATCGTCGGGGCCATGAGCGTGATCCGCTGGGTGGTTCGCAAAGGCGGCAGTGAGAACCGCTGGCTCGCGAGCCTCGTTGCTCGCAAACCGAGGATGGTTGCGGCGGTCGCGCTGGCGAACAAGATGGCGCGGATGATCTGGGCCGTGACGACGAGGCAAGAGGATTACCGGATGGCGTGACCCGAGCCCGTGAAAGGGCAAAGGCACGGCATGGCCGCAAGGCCGGGGTGAGCGATCGACGAGGAGTAGGCGACACGGTCTTCGAAGTTCAAGGCAGGGACATTCAGACCCGGGGCTCGAGCGCATGCAGCTCTCTGAACTGTAGTAGTTTGGACTCGACCGGACAGTTGGCGTCTGGAAGGTGGTCGGTCTCGACTGCCTGAGGGTGATCAGGCGGCGATCATCTTGTCCTGAGCCAGTGGCACGGCGTCAAGAAAGGTCTGCATCGGCGTCTTGCAGAAGCACCACCGGCCTTGGTGCGCGCGCTCGACATTGTAGCTTTCCATCCACACACGATGCCGACATTGTAGAATGCGCCTCGATCTCGAAACCAACTCTAACCTGCCAAAGTAGTGCTAGCACAGTGTCGGGTATTGTTAACGACTCCGCTAATGTGACCAGCGCAACCTTCTCATGCGGTACCCTCCGGCTTTGATGTCGCGAACAGACCTGGGGATATTATAAAGCAAAGAAATTGCAGGGCTAGCAGACAAGTGGTACCCGTCCTGAAGCGGCTTTGGAGCGATCTAGTGATGTGAGTCTAGGGCTTGGTGCCTGCGCTTTGCCGCTTAGATGATCTGATCTGCGTCCAAGGTCTAGATGAAGGATTTTGGGACCCGTATGTCGACGACCGATCCCAAGACACCGTGCTCAAGTCGTGATCCTCCCCCGGTTTCGCGGACACCTCTGATACGCTCGTTTACGGGCGGGGAAGGTGTTTGATGGCGAAGACGCGACGAGAGTTCACCCCTGAGTTCAAGCGAGAGGCCGTCGCGTTGCTGGAGAGCAGCGGCCGGCCGCAAATTCAGATCGCGGCCGAACTCGGGATCCAACCTTCCATGCTGCGGCAATGGCGGATGGCCCAGAGCGGGATGGTGTCTCGGTCAGGAGCGACGCCTTCGCCAGGGAGCCCTGTCGCGTCGCCGTCCGATCAGGCGGCCGAGATTGCCCGGCTTCGTCGTGAACTCGACCGCACCCGCATGGAGCGCGACGTCCTAAAAAAAGCGATCGGCATCTTCGCGGAGATGCCGAAGTGAGGTTCCGCTTCATCGAGCAGCATGCGGGCACCTGGCCGGTGCGTCTCATGTGCCGCGTGCTCGAGGTCTCCGCAAGCGGCTACTATGGATGGCGGTCTCGTCCCGAGAGCGCCCGAGCGGCGGCGAACCGTCACCTCCTGGCCGATATTCGCCGCGTCCATGCTAGCCACCACGGACGCTACGGGTCTCCTCCGATGCATGCCGCCCTACGGGCCGAACGGAAAGCGAACTAAACCCCCGTGTCCGCGAAACCGGGAGATGATCAGTCGAAATTTCGACAGCTTGGTAAAAACCCTCGACCGCATTGCTTTAGGCCGTGTGGACGGATTTGACGAGGATGAAGACGAAGCTCAGTGCGAGGAGCGAGCCGTAGTTTTGGGCGGTTTTTTCGCATCGGAGCGCGATGCGCTTGAAGCGTTTGAGCTTGCCCATGGTCTGCTCGATGCGGGCTCTGCCGCGATAGAGCGCCTTGGGGAAGAAGGCCGGCTTGTCCTTGGCATTCGATTTGACGGGTATGACGGTGCAGATGCCACGCTGCCGAGCGAGTTCGCGATTGGCTTTGCTGTCGTAGCCTTTGTCGCCGATGACGGCGCGCGGCACGATCTCCGGCCCGAGATCGAGCAGGATCGGGAAGTGCCGGCTGTCGCTGGCTTGTCCCGGGGTCAGATCGAAGGCGATGGGCAGGCCGGCATGATCGGTCTTGAGGTGGATCTTGGTCGAGAAGCCGCCACGCGAACGGCCGAGGGCTTGGCCGTCCTGCCCCCTTTTGCTCCAGCGGCCGAGACGTGGGCCCGAGCGGTCGTCGAGTCGAACATCTGCACGAGGTGCGCGGTCGCGCTGGTGGCCGCGAGCGCGTCGAACATCGCCTCGAACACGCCGGCGCGGGAGAGCCGCCAGAACCGCTTCCAGACCGCGTTCCAGTCGCCATACTCTGCCGGCAGAGCACGCCAAGTGATGTTGTGAACCGTAAAAAAGTGCAGAGCTTCCAAGAATTTGCGATCGTCCCGGCCCTTGTCGCCGCGACGGGAGCGAACCGCTCGGAACACCATCACCATGACATCCCAATCGTCCTCGGTCATCCCTGTCAGCATCGCCCACCTCCAGGGGCGATGCTCACAGCAACATGGTTAACAAATCCTCAATCCGTCCACACGGCCTAAGAGGCGCAGGTCGGCATGAAATGGAAGGTCTGGTGTGGACGCCACTCGATTCAGCCAATTTTCAGATATTTGTGAACAACGTAGTTGTCGAGGATAGCGTTGACGACCTTACCGGCCGAGGCTGTAGCCTTGACGGTGTTAAGCAAGTAGAGAAACGCCTGATGGCGAAGGCTCTGTATGCAGCGTCTGACGACGTCCCTCTACAGCACGCACAAAGGTGCGAATAGTATCGTGGTGCTATGACTGGCATGGTCGTGCGTGTGCGCCGTAGGCGGGCCTTGATTGGCAGCGGTCCCTGGATTCGGGTGGGCGCGTGGATCTGTCTTTTCTCATCGACTGGGAGCCCGCCTGTATGAGCTGGCCGGTCGACGACGAAGCAAGCGACCAGGTCACGCAGCTTGGCAGCGAACGCTGGCCCTGTCGAAAGCTTGTACTAGCGTACGCAAGGCGGCTGCAGGCCCCGACCATGCTGGACCGACGAACCGTAGCGTCCGGCCGCCTCAGCCATGACGGGCGCTGTCCGGTGGGTGGTCTCGCCGGATGTGCCCTGCTGCGTGGGGGCAGCGACACGATCGACCAGGTCCACTATGAGCGGCGCGATGCCGGGTGGCCGCGTCTTTTTCCACAGCAGGCTTACGACGCGCTCCCGCCAGCGCCTCGCCGCCTTCTACGCCACGCCCGCTTCCCGCCTGATCGCGCGCTTGCTGTGCCAGTCAGCGCTCAAGAGCACGATCCGTGCTCCCCTAACCTATATCCGAAATGTTTTCCGCTCCCAAACGAGTGCTCCCAGCTGCGTTGCACGGTCGGAGGCGATGCGAATGACGTGGCTAGCGCTCTGTATCCCTACAGACTCGCTGTATCTAGCCACGGCCCTATCACCATAGTCACACGGATTCTTCCGTCAAACACTAGATGCCAGTGAAGGATTGTTAGATGACAAGAAACAAAATTAATAAATCGATCAACGGCTGGATTGGTTTTCTTCCACCGAACAGCATAGCTGGTTGGGTTTACAACAAAATGGACTTAGCCAAACGATTCGATGTTGTTGTCGAAGTCAACAATCAGGAAATTGGCAATTTGAAGGCTGAAACAAATCGCCAAACCCTGTTAGCGAAGGGTATAGGCGACGGGAATTACGGCTTTAAAACTACAATTCCGCCTGGTTTGCTTAAGCGCGGCAAGAATAAGATCTCGTTCTTTCTAAAAGAAAATTCAAATATAAGTTTTGAATTTCATTTAGATCATGAAGCGACCATCTCAGATGGGATAGCACAGAAAAACATTAAAAAAGAAGATAAACTCCCAAAAATGAATGGATCAAATATTTCTAAGCCCCTCTCAAAAAAGAATAGCGATGGGCCAATGACAGAAATCACGTATGGCGATTTGCGAAATGACACAAATCCTGAACCCCAATTCGAGAAAGATGGCTCTCGATTTGACGAGTTGTCTATTGATGCAACGAAGATTGCTCCAAAAAAATCCGATTTTGCTCGGGAAAAGCAAGATAATTTAGTTTTGTTATGGGCGCCTATCATGGTTTGCGGCTTAACAGTCCAGTTGGAGCAAGTAGTCAAAATTCTCAATAGCAAAAAAATCCAATACAAAATTTCCTATCACATGCGTCCAAACACGGAACATCCACTTACGGAACATTGGATCGAACCGCGCGATATTGATCGCCCAAAATTGGTAATATATTTTGAACGCTTTTATGAGTTTGATCGAGGATTCGACGCTGCGTTTAAAGTATTTTATATGAATTTAGACTGGCTTTCTAACAGTATTCTTTCCGCAGCTCGTATTCATGCAAATGTCGTCTTGTGTCCGACTACTTATTTAGTTGACGAATTCAAAAACACATTTTTCAATTCCCAAGTGATATATCTGCCTTGGCCGCCGAGTATTACACCACGGACGTTTGGGAATGATAATTCTGCAGACAAAATTATAAGAATATTGTATGTTGGAAACGATTATGACCGCAAATCACGGAAACATCCGTTTGAAGTTGTCGAAGCAATTCGTAATATTAAGAGAGACGATGTGTCATTCGAGCTGAAATTTAGGACTGCCCTTCCACGCGATATTCGAGAAGAATTAATCAATAATCCAATAGTAAAGAATGTCGTAGACTGGCCATCGGATAGAAACTTGATAGAAGAAATGTATTCAAGAGCGGATATTAATCTGATACCGAATGCATGTGAAGGAAACGGTCTATCTATACTGGAAGCTTGGGCAACAGGTGTAATTCCCGCTGTGTTGAATGGTCATCCAATGGTCGACGTTACGTCAGAGCAGAACAGCTATAAGATAGCATGTAAGCAAATTGCTACACAAGAGCATGCTCCGTACTACAGAACTACCAGTTTTGATATTGTAAATTTTGTTAACGATTTGAAATTGGACGATGTGATTTATAAGAGGTCAGCTGTACGAGATATGGGTAAAATATTGCAAGAGCGTGAGTCCACTTTGAAGGAAACTATAAATTCTTTTGTTAAGATTAGTGGAATTCGAACTAAAGATATGCGACTTAACATTGAAAAGGCTCATCTTTCATCAGACAAATACCCGAATATGCTTCCGAGATCGGGGAACCGGGTGAAAGATTTGCTTTTTTCTGATGAAAGACAATCATTTCTCATCAAGAAGCCAAACAGAATAGATGTAATAATGACGACATCGCGACGCCCTTGGTGTTTTCGCGAAAGTTTAGATCAATTATTAAAAGCTATTCGTCGTTCTCCTTTTGAACATCGACTGTACGTTGTTATTGATGCAATGGATCAAGGAACTCTTATGCAGGCAATATCCCGAAGTTCAGAGATCGATTATTTGATTTGTACCAAGGATCAAAACGGACTTCCGTTCGGTTGGAATACAGCTTGCGAAATGACTCGAAATGTAATCAATAGAACTGAAATTAAACCGGATTTTGTTTGTTATATTCAAGATGACTGTCTTATTAAAGATTGCGATACATACTTTGATACCATGGTATCTCTATCTCATGCTGCGATGCCAGGTTATCTTGGGCTAGTTTCGGGCTATTATACAGAAGTGCATCCTGGTTTCGCGGATTTTGAGTGGAATGGCGTTCGAGTTATTGCCAGTGATTCCATAGACGGTAAAAATTTCATGGGTAGACCTGAATTACTTGCAAGCATAGGTTCACTATCGTGGCGGTTCTCCGACGGAATGAAACGTGGAAATCCAGGCCCTACACGTGGAAGTCACTTCGATCTTTGGCAATGGAAAGAGTCACCTAATTCCTTGAAGCATCAGAATAGAATTAGCCTTATCATTCCTGATGCATGTGAACACATAGCACCAAAAAGCAAAGACTCGACTTGGGGTAATGATACCACAGAGGAGGCTGTCTCTAAAAGAATTGCCGACAAAAGAGTTTACGTTACTCGCAGACACGACTTTTAGATAACGCAAATTGCCCCCGGCCAAGCCGGGGGCTTTGAAAGATGAGTCGCTCGATGCGGCTAGTGCGCTGACACCGACATTCGCACCACCGTTTTTTCCGCCTGGCCACTGCGATCCATCGGGATAGGAGGAGGACATAGCACTACTTTGGGAGATTGCGATCATGTCGGTTGATCAAGGGCGGCGTCAAAATGGGGGCATCGTCGCGGTGGCGTTCGGCTGAGTAGCTGCAGGATGGCCTGCCGGATCGCCGGCATTTTGGGCTGCGGCGTGGGAAGCCCGATTCTTTTTTTCCGCCCGGCCTCTGCGATCCGCCGGGATTGGAGAAATGCGTAGGCCATCATCGTCATCAGCGCATGGCGATGCAGCCCGATCCAGGAACGGCCTTCGAAGTGGTCGAGGCCGAGTTCCTCCTTCATCTGCTGATGGGCCTGCTCGCAGACCCAGCGCGCCTTGATTGCAGCGGCCAGCTGCTTGAGCTTGGCATCGGCGGGCAGGTTCGTACGCGTTCGGTGAAGGCCGCCTTGTGAGATTGAGGCGGGTGGCCGAGGTCTGACCTTAATGCTGGCGTTAAGGTCACCGGGTCGGGGCGATGCGTGTCGAGGTTCTTGCCGGGGCTGAGCGTCGGCGGCGCTGGAGCTTTGAGGAAAAGGCGCGGATCGTCGAAGCCTCCTACGAGGCCGAGATATCGGTTTGCGCGGTGGCGCGCCGACACGGGATTGCGCAGGGTCTGTTGTTCACCTGGCGGCGGCAAGCCCGTGAAGGTCGGCTCGGCGGTGCGGATCAGGCCCCGGCCTTCGTTCCCGTGACGACGGAACCCGAACCTGCGCCATGTGTGCCGGCCTTGCCGCCGCCGATCACGGCAGATGATCGACCGCGTCGCTCGCGCCGCCGGGCGGGCGTGATCGAGATCGATCTCGGCGGCGGTCGCCGCCTCAAGGTCGATCGAGATGTCGACGCCGAGGCGCTGCGGCGGGTTCTGTCGGTTCTGGACGAGCGATGATTCCGCTACCGCCAGGCGTCCGGGTCTGGCTGGCCACGGGCCACACCGACATGAGGAAAGGCTTTGCCAGCCTGGCGCTGCTCGTCCAGGAGAGGCTCGCGCACGATCCGCATGGCGGTCACCTCTTCGTGTTCCGGGGCCGGCGCGGCGACCTGATCAAGGTGATCTGGCATGACGGCCAGGGGGCGTGCCTATTCGTGAAGCGTCTGGAGCGGGGCCGTTTCCTGTGGCCGGCACCGACTGAGGGGGCGGTGACGATCTCGACGGCGCAGCTCGGCTATTTGTTGTCGGGCATCGACTGGCGGATGCCGCAAGAGAGTTGGCGACCGAGCGCTGCTGGCTGAGGATAACGCGTTACAAAGTCTAAGGAATATGCTCTGATCCGGGCGTGCCGACCGCGCCCGAGCCGCTCCCGTCCGACCTTGCCGCCGCCCACGCCATGATCCTGGCCGAGCGGGCGGCGCGGGTTGCGGCCGAGGCCGAGAATGCCGCGGCGCGGCGCCTCCAGGATATCGAGATCGAGCGGCTGAGGCTGGAGATCGCCCGGCTGCGCCGGGAGCGTTTTGGAGCCTCGAGCGAGCGCGGCGCCCGGATCGAGCAGCTCGAGCTGCGCCTGGAGGAGCTGGAGGAGAGCGCCGCCGAGGCGGAGCCCGATGAGCCGGAGGCCGTGAGCGTCACTGCCTTCGCCCGGCGCAAGCCGGCGCGCCGCCCGCTCCCCGAGCACCTGCCGCGCGAGCGCCTGGTGCATCCCGGCCCGACTTCCTGTGCCTGCTGCGGCGGAACGCGCTTGCGCTGCCTGGGCGAGGACGTCACCGAGACGCTGGAGCGGGTTCCAGCGAGCTGGCGGGTGATCCAGCATGTGCGCGAGCGCTTCTCGTGCGGGGATTGCGAGGCCATCGCACAGGTTCCGGCTCCCTTCCATCCGATCAGCCGAGGACGGGCCGGCCCGAACCTGCTGGCCGAGGTGGTGGTGGGTAAGTTCGGCCTGCACCTGCCGCTGCATCGTCAGAGCGAGGGCTTTGCCCGCGAGGGCGTGCCGATCGAGGTCTCGACGCTGGCCGGTTGGGTCGGAGCGGTCAGCGCGGCTCTGTCGCCGCTGGTCTCCCGGATCGAGACCCATGTCCGGGGCGCGAGTCGGCTGCATGTCGATGACACGCCGGTGCCAGTCCTGGCCAAGGGGCGGACCCGGACTGGACGGCTCTGGACTGTGGTGCGGGACGACCGGCCCTTCGGCGGTCCCGATCCGCCGGCCGCCGCCTACTTCTTCACCCCCGACCGCGCCGGCACGCATGTCGAGACGTGGCTGCGGGACTTTGCCGGCATCGTCCAGGCGGATGCCTTCTCGGGCTATGGGCGGCTCTATGAGCCGGGCCGCGCGTCGGGTCCGATCGTCGAGGCCGGCTGCTGGGCGCATGCCCGCCGCAAGTTCTTCGAGCTGGCCGAGTTGCAAAAGGCGCCGCTGGCGATCGAGGCGGTCACGCGCATCGACGCGCTCTTTTCCCTCGAGCGCGAAGCGCACGGGCTCTTGCCCGACACGCGCCGCGCCATCCGAGCCGAGCGCGTGCGGCCGCTCCTCGAGGCCCTGCAGGCCTGGCTGTGCCGGAACCGGGCAACCCTCTCGGCCAAGGCACCGCTCGCCAAGGCGATCGACTACCTGCTCAAGCGTTGGACTGCCTTCACCCGCTTCCTCGAGGACGGCCACATCTGCCTGACCACGGATGGTGTTGAGAAGCCCCGATTTTCATCCTGTCGCAACTTTTTGCGGCGTCTCCTTCCAAGCAGTGACCATCCGCTCATAGGCCCGCTCCACGCGCGCGACGTAGCTCGCTTCCCGTTCACGGATTTCCTTGATCC
>JBGAFL010000044.1:0-42274 GCA_044227265.1 Methylobacterium sp. | reverse complement strand
TTCCAGCACCTCGACCGCCTGGAAGCCGATATCGTTGGTCTCCTCCAGCACCGGCATGATGCCGCCGCCGTCGAAGGCGACGTTGAACTTGCGCGGAAGGCCGTAGAGCGAGCGGTCGTTGAGGATCCAGTTGTGCCAGGATTTGGCCAGCGGCCTCGTATCCAGCAACTCCTGCGCGTCGATTCCGGCGGTCGGCGAGCCGGTGACGTTGCGGATGTTGTCGGCGCCCGAGCCGCGCGCGGTCAGGCCGAGATCGGTCAGCCCGTCGAGGAAGGGCTGGCCATGCTCGACTTCGATCTCGCGGACCTGGAGATTGGCGCGGGTGGTGACATGGGCGTAGCCGCCGCCATGCGCGTCGGCGAGATCGGCGATGCCGGCAAATTGCCAATGGTGCAGGATGCCGTTCGGGATGCGTAGCCGGCACATGAAATGGGTCTTGTTCGGCGCGAGCCAGAACAGGCCGTGATAGCGCCAGCGGAAATTGTCCTGCGGATTGGGCTGCTTGCCGGTCTCGGCCTCGACGATCAGCCGGTTATGGCCCTCGAACGGGTTCTCGGCGCGCTTCCACTTCTCCTGGTCGGAGAGTTTGCCGCCTTCCTTGACCGTGCGGTCCTGCGCCTTGATGTGGATCGCGTCGGGCCCGGTCGGCTCAGCCGGCGCGGAGGCCGCCCCGCCAATGGCGAGGCCCCCGGTCATGCGGGCGGCGGCAATGCCGGAGGCGAAGCCTTCGAGATAGCGCTTCTGCTCGGCGTTGAAGTCTGCGTTGTCCATCGCTGTCTCCGTTACGCGGCGAGGGATTTGGGGGCTGAGCCGAACATCAGATCGTCCCGGTCCGAGGGGTCGAGTGCGGCGCCGGTGCGGACCAGCTCCTTGCAGCGTGCCTGCTCGGAGATGTCGCCGACGAAGACCGCGCCGGCGAGCTTGCCGTCGATGATCGTCAGCTTGCGGTAGAGGCCGTCCGAGGCGTCATGCACCATGACCGTCTCGGCGCCCTCCGGCGTGTCGACTACGCCTGCCGAGAAGACCGGCAGGCCCGATACTTTCAGGCTCGTCGCAAGCGCGGTGCCGAGATAGGCGGCCGGCTCGCCGGCAAGGTTCCGCGCCAGCACGTCGGCCTGCTCGTAGGCCGGCTCGACGAGGCCATAGGCGATGCCGCGATGCTCCGCGCATTCCCCGAGCGCGAAGATGCGCGGATCGGAGGTCGCCATGTGGTCGTCGACCTTGATACCGCGCCCGAGTTCCAGCCCGCAGGCGCTCGCGAGCGCGGTCGAGGGCTTGATGCCGACCGACATCACCACGAGATCGGCCGGGATCACGGTGTCGTCCTTGAGCCGCAGGCGCTCGACCTTGCGTTCGCCCTCGATGGCGGCGGTGTTGGCGGTGAGCAGCATGCGCACGCCGCGCGCTTCCATCGCCGATTTCACGAGGCGGGCGGCCGTGTGGTCGAGCTGGCGCTCCATGACGCGGTCCATGACGTGGAGCAGGGTGGTGTCGACGCCGAGCCGCGCGAGCCCGACCGCGGCCTCGAGCCCGAGCAGGCCGCCGCCGATCACGATGGCCCTGGCGCCGCTCGCGGCCGCCTGCCGGATCGCAGCGACATCGGCGAAATCGCGAAAGGTGACGACGCCGGGCAGATCGCCGCCAGGCAGCGGCAGGCGGATCGGCAGCGAGCCGACCGCGAGCACGAGCTTGTCGAAGGGCAGCGCATGGGTCTCGCCGACCTGAACGAGGCTGGCCTCGCGATCGATCGCGGTGACCGGCGCGCCGGTGATGAGCCGGATGCCGTTCTCCTCGTACCAGCTGCGAGGCTTGAAGCCGCAGGCCGCCTCATTCACCTCGCCGCCGAGCAGCGAGGAGAGCAGGACGCGGTTATAGGCAGCGACCGGCTCGGCTCCGACGACGGAAACCTCGTAACGGCCCGGCGCACGCTCGGTCAGCCGCTCGAGGAAGCGCAGCGAGGCCATGCCGTTGCCGGCGACGACGATTTTTTCCTTCGCGCTCATGCCGGGTCAGTGCCGACGGAAACGGCGTGGGCGGTCGGAAGATCGGCCGTGCGCGTCGCCTTCTCGATTCTGCTCATGCCTTGCGGGTCTCCGCTCAAAGGATGGCGCCGAAACAAAAAAGCCGCTGATCGAGACCAGCCCGCGCAAACTCTTGCGCGAGATGATCCGGAGCAGCGGCTTTGCTGACGGCTCTTGGCCAATCGCCATTGACGGGCCGAGACGGGATGAGCAGGTTCTGTGCCAGTCGGTGCGACTGTTTTTAATTATTTGATATTGAAAGATTTTCCGGCCGGCTCCGCATACAGGTTAAAGCGGCTTGCCCATTTGGTGCGCTGCACAAAAATCAGGCTTCTGACGATTTGATGCGCAGCCGGTACCGCTTGCGCGAAATCAGGATCCAAAAAAGTCTGGCCGGTAGAGCGCCGCGCAGGCGCTGGCGAGATCGGGAAACCCATCAGCTTGTTCGGAAGCCGTCATCTGCTCCGCGAGCCAAGACGCATGATCCGCGCTGGGTTGCTGCACTGCGGCGCCGAAACGCAGATAATTCGGATTCCGGTGCGTCGTGCCTGAAGCATCGACCAGCAATTCGCCTGACAAGGTTCGGCGGATCAGCGCGGCGTCCGAGCCGAGTTCGCCGGTATCGCAGAGCAACTGCGCCACCGCGTCGTGATTGGCCGGATCGGCGCACCAGATCCCGGCCCGCGCGATGGCACGCACCAGCGGCTGTAGAGATTCGGCCTGGGCGAGCGGCAGAGCGAGCACTTTTTCCGGGCAATCGGGCGCGATCTCGCATCCGAATGCGGCGATACGGCCGATTCCGGTGGCGACCGCGACGCTGTTCCAGGGCGCGCCGACGCAGAAGCCGTCGATGATGCCGCGCTGCAGGGCATCGACGGTGCGCGGCGGGGGCACCACGACGAGCCGGCAGGCGCGCCGCAGATCGAGCCCGGCCCGCTTCGCGAAGAGGCGCAGCTGATAGGTGTGGCAGGAGAAGGGGTGCACGGTGCCGATCGTCAGCGGCCGCCCGGAAGAGGCCCGCTCGCGCGCGATCCGGGCGAAGGCGCTTGCGACCTCGTCGAGCCGATCGCTCGCGGGGGCCATCTCCGCCCAGAGCCTGTTCGACAGCGTGATCGCGTTGCCGTTCAGGCTCAGACTCATCGGAATGCAGAGATCGGCCTTCGGGCCCGAAAGGCCGAGCGCACTCGCGAGCGCCAGGGGGGCCAGGATGTGGGCGGCATCGAGATGTTCGAGCGCGAGCCGGTCGCGCAGGGTCGCCCAGGACGGCTCGGGCGACAGGACGATCTCGATGCCCTCCTCGCGCGCAAAGCTCAATTTCGCGGCGGCGATAACCGGGGCGGCATCGGTCAGCGGCACATATCCGACCTGCAGCTTCATCGCCGCCTCACCCGAGCAGGTCCGCCGCCGTGACGATGGCGCGGGCGATGTCGGCGATCTTGCGCTTCTCGTTCATGGCCTGCTTGCGCAGCAGCCTGTAGGCGTCTTCCTCGCTCAAACCCTTGCGGGTCATCAGGATTCCCTTGGCGCGCTCGATCAGCTTGCGGTCGGCGAGTTCGTTCTTGGCCTCGTGCAATTCGCGCTGCAGCCGGGCGAAGGCGTTGAAGCGCAGGATCGCGATGTCGAGGATCGGCCTGATGCGCTCCTGGCGCAGGCCGTCGACGACATAGGCCGAGATGCCGGCATCGACGGCCGCCTGCATCATGGTCTGGTCGGAGCGGTCGACGAACATCGCGACCGGACGCTCGACCGAGCGGCTGAGTCCCGACATCTGTTCGAGGATGTCGCGGCTCGGGCTTTCGAGATGCACGACGATGACGTCGGGTCTCAGCGCGGCGATGCGCGACTGCAGGTCGGTGCTGTCGGTCAGCGTGACGACATTGTCGACACCGGCCGCGCGCAGACCCTCTTCCAGGATCGCGGCGCGCGCCCGGCTCGGATCGATGACGGCGACGGTGAGCTTGGTATCTGACATCGAGGCCCGGCGGCGGGCAGACGGGAATGTGGTGGCGGGTAGCCTAGCCGGACCACGCTCTGCAAGCTTCGGCTGTTGTGAGAGCGGCCGGTCGCAAGGGATGTGCCCAATCGCCGCCGCGGCATCATGCTTGCGGGCACCATGCTTGGACATTGGCTATAAGATGTGGCGCGTGGCCCAGCTTCTGCCGCAAAGGAGGCGGCATTCTGATGGGCGTGGCGAAACGGATCGGGATGTGAGTCGTTGAGCGCACCAGGTCATTCCTCAGGCCCCCGTTTTTCCGACCTCGATGCGCGCATTCGGGGTCGTGCATCGGTCTTGCCCTTCTTTCCGACACTGGTCACGGCGCTCGTTATCGCGGCAGCCTCGCTTGTCTGCCGGGCGCCGGCTGATCCCCCGTCAGACTCCGCTCCGTCATTCGTTCCCCCGACCATGGTGTCGCAGACCCTGAAAGGGTTCCCGACATCGACCGAGACCTCGCCCGCCTCAGGCAGCATTCCGGCGACTTTGGCCTTCGGCCAGATGTTTCCGTTGACGATGATGCCGGCAGGCGAGGCCCAGAGCGTTGCGGCTGTGCCTCGCGCGACACGCGTTGCCGGAGCCGGCCGGCGTGGCTGCGTGGCGGGACGTTGTGGCGAGATGAAGCGCGAGTCCAACCGCGACGGTTCCCGCGAACTTGCCCGCAACCTGATGCCGCCCTCGCGCTATCTGCCCGAATCGCCGACGGCTTCTGCGATCTCGGAGCCGTTCCATGACGATGCGGCTTCGAGCGGCGAGAGCCTGCCGGACAATGTCCTGCCCTTCATGCCAGTCGCCGCGACCGTGTTCGATACGGCCCGTAGCCTCGGCAAGGATGCGGCCAATCTCGGCGGTTCGGTCGCGAGTACGATCGGCAGGATGCTCTGACGCGCCGCTGGACTGGACCCTGTGACCATCGGCCCTAACTCGGTTCGGCCGGTCCACAGCGCGAGCCCAGTCGCGCGGCGGCCCAGGGTTCCATGGCGGGACGGATCGAAGATTACGCACTGATCGGTGACGGCCGCTCCGCCGCCCTGGTCGGTCGCGACGGCAGCATCGACTGGCTCTGCTGGCCGCGCTTCGATGCCGCCGCTCTGTTTGCCGCTTTGCTCGGCACCAGGGATAACGGACATTGGCAGATCGCGCCGGTCGCCGAGACGGCGAAAACCTCCTGGCGCTATCGCCACGGCACGCTCGTTCTCGAGACGACGCACGCGACGCGAGAAGGCGAAGTCCGCGTCACCGATTTCATGCCGATCGATGCCGGCCTGCATCTCGTCCGGCTCGTCGAGGGCCTGCGCGGGCGCATGGCGATGCGCATGGATCTCGCGGTGCGCTTCGATTACGGCTCGGCCGTACCCTGGGTCGCGCGCACCGAACTCGACGACCTGCGTGCCGTATCTGGCCCGCAGAAGGTCGTGCTGCGCACTAACGCTCCTCTGAAGGGCGCCGGCCAGACCACGATCTCGGAATTCACCGTTCGCGAGGGTGAGACTTATCGCTTCGTGCTCAGCTACGCCGCTTCGCACGAGGCCGACCCGCCGCCGATCGAGCCGCAGAAGCAGCTGCGGCGCACCACGGAGTTCTGGCGGGACTGGTCGAGCCGCTGCGTGCGCGGCACGCCCTGGGATTCGATCCTCGAGCGCTCGCTCCTCACGCTGAAGGCGCTGATCTACACGCCCACCGGCGGGATTGTCGCCGCGCCGACCACCTCCCTGCCCGAACAACTCGGGGGCGTGCGCAACTGGGATTACCGCTTCTGCTGGCTCAGGGATTCGACCCTGACGCTGCTTGCCCTCATGGATAGCGGCTATATCGAGGAGGCTCGCGCCTGGCGCGACTGGCTGCTGCGCGCCGTCGCCGGCAATCCGGAACAGGCGCATATCCTCTACGGCATCGCTGGCGAGCGCCTGCTGCCGGAACTCGAGCTCGATTGGCTGCCGGGCTACGAGAATTCGCGGCCCGTGCGGGTCGGCAATGCGGCGGTGACGCAGTTTCAGCTCGACGTCTATGGCGAAGTCTTCGATGCGCTCACCATGGCCCGCCGCCGCGGGCTCGAGGGCGACAAGCAGGGCTGGCGCATGGGCCAGGCGATGCTTCGTCACGTCGAGAAGGTCTGGCGCGAGCCGGATGAAGGCATCTGGGAGGTCCGCGGAGGCCGGCGCCACTTCACCCATTCCAAGGTCATGGCCTGGGTCGTGTTCGATCGCGCGATCCGCCAATACAAGGCCGAGATCAATCCGCCGGAAGGCCCGATCGGCCGCTGGAGGGCCCTGCGCGACGAGATTCACGCCGAGGTCTGTGAGAAGGGCTTCGATCCCGAGCTCAACAGTTTCGTGCAGTTTTATGGCTCCAAGGATCTCGATGCGAGCCTGCTGCTGATCGCCCATGTCGGCTTCCTGCCCCAGGACGATCCGCGCGTGATCGGCACCGTCGAGGCTATCGGCAAGCATCTGATGCGGCAGGGCTTCATTCTGCGCTACGACACCCACGACCAGAATACGGATGGCTTGCCGGCAGGCGAGGGCGCCTTCCTGCCCTGCAGCTTCTGGTACGTCGACAACCTGATCCGGCTCGGGCGATGCGAGGAAGCGCGCGAGATGATCGAGCGGCTGATCGGGATCAGCAACGATCTCGGGCTCTTCGCGGAGGAGTACGATCCGCGCGTCAAGCGCATGGTCGGAAACTACCCGCAGGCGTTCACGCATGTTGCGCTCGTGAATACGATCCTCAACTACAGCCGCTCGCAGGGTCTCGCGAAAGAGCGGAGCAGAGGCGCTGAGCCATTGCAGGACACCGCGCCCGCCGCGTAAGGGCGGGCGCATTGTGATCGGAATCCACGGCTGGCACGACGGATTGGCTGGCGAGGATAGTCTCGAAAGACGAAACAGCATGAGCGGTGCAGAGACGGTCGCGAAGGCGGCCACCAGCGAAGCCGAAACGCTCGCGATCAACACGATCCGGACGCTCGCCATCGATGCCGTCCAGAAGGCGAATTCCGGCCATGCCGGCGCGCCGATGGCGTTGGCACCCGTCGCCTACATGCTGTGGAACCGCTACCTGCGCTACGATCCGGCCCATCCGCATTGGCCGAACCGCGACCGCTTCGTTCTTTCGGCCGGCCATGCCTCGATGCTGCTCTACGGTCTGCTGCATCTCGCGCGGGTTGCCGAGACCGACGGCGGCAACAGCCCGTCCGTCTCGCTCGATGACATCAAGGCCTTCCGGCAGATCGACAGCCGCACGCCTGGCCACCCGGAGTCACACCTGACCACCGGCGTCGAGACCACGACCGGGCCGCTCGGCCAGGGTGTCGCCAACTCGGTCGGCATGGCGATCGGCTCGCGCTTTCTCGGTGCGCGGCTGAATCGGCCCGACCTGCCGCTGTTCGATTTCAACGTCTATGCGATCTGCTCGGACGGCGACCTGATGGAGGGCGTCTCCGGCGAAGCCGCCTCGCTTGCCGGCCACCTCAGGTTGTCGAACCTGTGCTGGATCTACGACAGCAACACGATCACCATCGAGGGCCATACCGAACTCGCCTTCTCCGAGGAGGTGGCGAGCCGCTTCCTGGCCTATGGCTGGCAGGTCCTGCGCGTTGCCGATGCGAACGATCTGCACGCGATCTCAATCGCGCTCGATACCTTCGTCGCCTCTAAGGACCGGCCGACGCTGATCATCGTCAATTCGATCATCGGCTATGGCGCGCCGACCAAGCAGAACACCTCGAAGGCCCATTCCGACGCGCTCGGGATCGAGGAAGTCAAGGGCGCCAAGCGCGCCTATGGCTGGCCGGAGGATGCGCAGTTCCTGGTGCCGGACGGGGTCTACGAGACGTTCTCCGAGGGCATCGGCAAGCGCGGCGCGGCCGCCTACGCAGCCTGGCAAGACCTCTACGGCAAAGCCAAGCAGGGCGATTCTGCCCATGCGGAGGATCTCGGCGCCTTCCTCGAGGGCCGGTTGCCGAAGGGATGGGATGCCGACATCCCGGTCTTCCCCGCCGATGCCAAGGGCATGGCGACGCGCGATTCCTCCGGCAAGGTGCTCAATGCCATCGCCAAGCACGTGCCCTTCCTCATCGGCGGCTCGGCGGATCTTGCGCCTTCCAACAAATCGAACCTCACCTTCGATGATGCCGGCACGTTGAGCCCGCTGAATCCAGGCGGGCGCAACATGCATTTCGGCGTGCGCGAACATGCGATGGGCTCGATCGTCAACGGGCTCGGGCTCGTCGGCCTGCGCGCCTATGGCGCGACCTTCCTGGTCTTTGCCGACTACATGCGCCCGCCGATCCGGCTCGCCTCGCTGATGGAATTGCCGGTTTTCTTCATCTTCACGCACGATTCGATCGGTGTCGGTGAGGACGGCCCAACCCACCAGCCGGTCGAGCACCTCCTGTCTCTGCGCGCGATCCCCGGTCTCGTGACGCTGCGCCCGGCCGATGCCAACGAGGTCGCCGAAGCCTATCGCGTGATCTTTTCGCTGAAGGATCAGCCGGCGGTTCTGGCGCTGTCCCGCCAGCCGCTGCCGACATTCGACCGCAGCAAATTCGCGAGCGCTGCGGGCACGGCCAAGGGCGGCTACGTCCTCGCCGATTGCGAGGGGACGCCGGAGATCATCCTGATCGGAACGGGCAGCGAAGTGCAGCTCTGCATCGGCGCCTACGAGACCCTGACCGCCGAGGGCGTGAAGGCCCGCGTCGTCTCGATGCCGTCCTGGGACCTGTTCGAGCGCCAGAGCGAGAGCTATCGCAATGGCGTGTTGCCGCCGGAGGTCCTGGCTCGCGTCGCAGTCGAGCAGGGCACGGTGATCGGCTGGGACCGCTATGCCGGCTCGACCGGGGCCATCGTCGGCATGCACACCTTCGGCGCCTCCGCCCCGATCGCGGATCTGCAAAAGAAGTTCGGGTTCACGCCCGAGAAGGTGCTGGAGGCGGCGCGCGATCAGATCGCGCGGCACGAGCGGGGCTGATACGCTCGGGAAGAGTCGCGTCGATCGACATGTTCTCTTCCGCCATCCCGGGGCGCCGCAGGCGAACCCGGGATCCAGAACCGCCGAAGGTGCAATATTCTGGCGTTCCTGCGTTTCTGGGTTCCGGGCCTGCCTCCGGCATCCCGGAATGACGGTCTTAATTCGGTGATCTGACAAAACGAATCTTCAAACGAAGCTGTTCGAGCAAGATCCCGGAGTGAGTATGAAACGCAGGCTTCTCGTCTTCCTCCTGACCGTTACACTGCTGGGAACGCCCGCTATCGCTCGGGAGGGTGCAGAGCATATCGCGCCGGGTCCGAATACGAGCCTCCACGGTCTCCGGCTCCTGCCTGACGACAGCCCCTGGAACCGCGACGTCTCCGGCGATCCGGTCGATCCGAATTCCGATCCGATTCTCGCGCGGATCGGCCTCGACGCGCCGCTCCGGGCCGATTTCGGCCCGAAATGGGAGGGTGCGCCGATCGGCATTCCCTATGTCGTCGTCTCGGGCGACCAGAAGCGGGTGCCGGTGACGTTCTCGATCGCGGAGGAGAGCGATCCCGGCCCCTATCCGATCCCATCCGATGCGCCGATCGAGGGCGGCCCCAAGGGTGATGGCGACCGCCATGTCCTGGTGCTCGACAAGGACAACTGGCTGCTGTTCGAGATGTTCAATGCCCATCCCGTCGGGAAGGGCGCCTGGAAGGCGGAGGGTGGTGCGGTCTGGAACCTGCGCGAGAACCAGGTTCGCCCGGATGGCTGGACTTCAGCCGATGCCGCCGGCTTGCCGATCCTGCCTGGCCTCGCGCGCTACGACGAGGTCGTCGAAAAGGGATCGCTCGACCACGCTCTGCGTTTCACCCTAAAGACAACACGCCGCGCCTATGTCCCGCCCGCCAGCCACTGGGCGAGCGAGAGCGATGACGAGGACCTGCCGCCGATGGGCATGCGGGTGCGCCTCAAGGCGGATTACGACATTTCGGGCTTCGCGCCCGAGGCGCGGGTGATCCTGCAGGCACTCAAGACCTACGGCATGATCCTCGCTGACAACGGCAGTGACTTTTTTCTCAGTGGGGCGCCGGACGAGCGCTGGAACGTGAACAATCTGCGGCAGCTCATGAAGATCAAGACCAAGGATCTCGAAGTGGTCGCGATGGACGGCCTCGTCACCAATCGCCGCGAGGATTGACCGCGATCCGATCCGAGGCCGGCATGTCGCAGGCTGACCTCATTCTCGGTTCTCGGCCTCGCAAGCCTCGGTGACGGCCGCTAGATAGGCATCCGGTGGCTCGGAATCGGCCTCCCGGACAGGTTTCAAGGACGACGACATGAATGCGCTGAAAGCCCTGCATGACGAGCACGATCAGGCAGTTTGGCTCGATTTCCTCGCGCGCGGCTTCGTGGCCAAGGGCGAGCTGAAGGCGCTGGTCGAGACCGATGGCCTGCGCGGCGTCACCTCGAACCCGGCGATCTTCGAGAAGGCGATCGGCCATTCCGACGAATATGACGAGGCCTTGAAGGCCGTGCTCGGTGTGGGCGATGCGCGCGTGATCGATCTCTACGAGGGTCTCGCCATCGCCGACATCCAGGCTGCCGCGGACGTGCTCAAGCCCGTCTACGAGGCGAGCGGGGGTGCCGATGGCTTCGTTAGCCTCGAGGTTTCGCCTTACCTCGCGCGCGATACGGAGGGCACGCTCGAGGAGGCGCGGCGTCTCCACGCGGCGGTGGGCCGCGACAACCTGATGATCAAGGTGCCGGCCACGCGCGAGGGCCTGCCGGCGATCCGCCAGCTCACGGCGGAGGGCATGAGCATCAACATCACGCTGCTGTTCTCGCAGGAGGTCTACGAGGCGGTGGCCAACGCCTATATCGATGGTCTGACCGAACTCGCCGCCAAGGGCGGGGATGTCTCCAAGGTCGCGAGCGTCGCGAGCTTATTCGTCAGCCGCATCGATACGCTGGTCGACAAGCTGCTCGACGAGAAGGGTGATGGCCTCGAGCTCAAGGGTAAGGTGGCGGTGGCCAATGCCAAGCTCGCCTATCAGCGCTACAAGCGTATTTTCTCCGGGCCGAAATGGGAGGCGCTCGCCGCCAAGGGCGCGAGGAAGCAGCGCCTGCTCTGGGCCTCCACCGGCACCAAGAACAAGGCCTATTCCGACGTGCTCTATGTCGAGGAGCTGATCGGGCCGGACACCGTCAACACCGTGCCGCCCGCGACGATGGACGCCTTTCGCGACCACGGGAAGGTTGCCGCGACGCTCGAAGCCGGTCTCGGCGAGGCCGAGGCTGTGATGGCGCGGCTCGCTAAAACCGGCATCGACATCGAGGCAGTGGCGAACCAACTCGTTGAGGAGGGCGTGCAGCTCTTTGCCGATGCTGCCGACAAGGTGCTCGGCGCAGTCGCTGGCAAGCGCGTCGTCTTTCTCGGGGAAGCCCGGCTCGACGGCCAGACTCTCAAGCTTGGCAAGCTGGAGGACAAGACCGCAAAGGCCGTCGAAGCCCTGCGTGCGAGCGGCGCCGCGCGCCGGCTCTGGGCGCATGACAACACGGTCTGGACTGGAAGCGACGAAGAAAAGTGGCTCGGCTGGCTGCGCATCGTCGAGGACGAGCTGCCGAAGGCCGGCGATTACGAAGCCTTCGCCGAGGAGATCCGCGCAGAAGGTTTCACCGACGCCGTGGTGCTCGGCATGGGCGGCTCCAGCCTCGGCCCGGAAGTGATCGCCGAGACTTTCGGCCATCGCGACGGCTTTCCGAAATTGCGCATCCTCGACTCGACCGATCCGGATGAGGTTCGCGCCATCGAGGCCGCAGTGAACCTGCCGACGACGCTGTTCATCGTCGCCTCGAAATCCGGCTCGACGCTCGAGCCCAACGTGTTCCGTGACTATTTCCTCAGCCGGATGAAGGAGGTCGTCGGCGAGAAGGCCGGCAGGCATTTCGTGGCCGTGACCGATCCCGGTTCGGCCATGGAGAAGGCCGCGAAAGACGACGGCTTCCGGCGCATCTTCTACGGCGTGAAGCAGATCGGTGGGCGCTATTCCGTGCTCTCGGCCTTCGGGCTGGTCCCGGCCTCGGTTGCCGGCGTCGAGATCCAGGATTTTCTGGAGCGCGCGCAGATCATGGTCCGCTCCTGCGGGCCGATGGTGCCTCCCGACAAGAATCCCGGCTTCCTGCTCGGCGCCGCCATGGCGACGGCAGCGCTGGAGGCCAAGCGCGACAAGGTCACGATCATCGCCTCGCCCGGCATCGACACGTTCGGAACCTGGGCCGAGCAGCTCATCGCTGAATCGACCGGCAAGGAGGGCGTCGGCCTGATCCCGATCGAGGGCGAGCCGGTCAGCGTGCCAGCCGCCTATGGCGATGACCGCTTCTTCGTCTATCTGCGCCTCGATGGCCATGGCGACCCGCAGCAGGACGAGGCGATCAAGGGCCTGGAACGCGAGGGCCATCCGGTTGCACGCATCGACCTGGAGAAGGCCGAGCAGTTGCCCCAGGAGTTCTTCCGCTTCGAGATCGCCACGGCGGTCGCAGGCGCCCTGCTTGGCATCAACCCGTTCGACCAGCCCGATGTCGAGGCGAGCAAGATCGAGACGAAGAAGCTGTTCGCCGCCGCCGAGGAGACCGGTGCCCTACCGGCCGAGACGCCGATCTTCGAGGATGCCAGCCTCGTACTCTATGCCGATCCGGCCAACGCCGAGGATCTGACTGGCGCGAGCGAGGGCCTCGATCAGGCGATTGCCGCGCATCTCGCCCGGGTGAAATCCGGCGATTACGTCGCCCTGCTCGCCTATGTCGCGCGCAATCCCACCAACCACGCAATCCTGCAGGAGGCGCGGTTGCGGCTTCGCGATGCGCGCAAGGTCGCGACCTGCCTCGAATTCGGGCCCCGCTTCCTGCACTCGACCGGCCAGGCCTACAAGGGCGGACCCGATACGGGCGTGTTCCTCCAGATCACGGCCGACCCCTCGCAAGATCTCGCGATTCCGGGCCGAAAACTCGGCTTCGGTACGGTGATCGCGGCTCAGGCGCGTGGCGATCTTGCCGTGCTGTCCGAGCGCGGCCGCCGGGCCCTGCGGGTTCACATCAAGGATGGCGACGTCGAAGCCGGCCTCAAGAGAATCGCCGCGGCGATCAAGGAGGCTGTGGCGTAGCTCTTTCCCCCAGCCTCCCCCTCATCCTGAGGAGCCCGCGTCAGCGGGCCTCGAAGGAAGTTTCCAGGTATCGCGCGCTTTCTGGAAATCTCCTTCGAGGCCGCCACTTCGTGACGGCGCCTCAGGATGAGGGGGAGGAAGGGGGGATGGATTGAAATCAGGTCCGCTCCAATCGGAGAGTCATGAGATGCAACTCGGCATGATCGGCCTCGGCCGGATGGGCGGCAACATCGTGCGGCGGCTCCTGCGAGATGGCCATTCCGCCGTGGTCTACGATCGCGATCCCAAGGCGGTCGCGGCTCTGGTCGGAGAGGGCGCCACAGGCGCTGACAACCTGTCCGATCTCGTCGCCAAGCTGGACAAGCCGCGCGCGGTCTGGGTGATGCTGCCGGCCGGCCATATTACCAACGAGACGATCACCGCCCTCCACGACCTGCTGGAAGAAGACGACACCGTCATCGATGGCGGCAATTCCTTCTACCAGGACGATATCCGCCATGCCGACCAGTTGAAGGATCGCGGCATCCATTTCGTCGATGTCGGCACGTCGGGCGGCGTCTGGGGGCTCGAGCGCGGCTATTGCATGATGATCGGTGGAGCAAAGCTGGTCATCGACAGGCTCGATCCGATCTTCAAGGCGCTGGCGCCGGGCATCGGCACGATCCCGAAGACGCCGAAACGGGATGGTCGCGATCCGCGTGCCGAACAGGGCTACATCCATGCCGGCCCAACGGGCGCCGGGCATTTCGTCAAGATGATCCATAACGGCATCGAATACGGCCTGATGCAGGCCTATGCAGAAGGCTTCGACATTCTGCGGCATGCCAATTCCGATCAGGTGCCCGAGCACCGCCGCTACGATCTCGATCTCGGCGACATCGCCGAAGTCTGGCGGCGCGGCAGCGTGGTGTCGTCCTGGCTGCTCGATCTGACGGCGGCGGCGCTCGCCGGCAACGAGTCGCTGGAAGGCTTTTCGGGCTTCGTCGAGGATTCCGGCGAGGGGCGCTGGACCATCAATGCCGCGGTCGAGGAGGCCGTGCCGGCGACCGTGCTGTCGAATGCGCTCTACACGCGCTTCCGCTCGCGCGAGAAGGAGAGCTACGCCGACAAGCTGCTCTCGGCCATGCGAAAAGGGTTCGGAGGCCATATCGAAGGCGCGCCGAAGCCACCCATGGGCAGCGGAGAGGACAGATGATCCCTCTGCCGCCAAATTCCGTGATCTTTCCAGATGCCGAGGCGACGGCGCGGGCCGCGGCCGATGAACTCCTGGCGATCGTCGCGACGGCGCCCGATGAGCGCATCGCAATCTGTCTGTCAGGCGGTTCGACGCCCAAGCGCCTCTACGAACTGCTCGCCGGCCCCGACTATGCCGGAAAGATTCCGTGGCAGCGCCTGCACTTGTTCTTCGGCGATGATCGGCTGGTTCCGCATGACGATCCACTGAGCAATGTCCGGCTCTTGCGCGAGGCTTTCGGAATTGGCGGCCCGTCAGATGCGGCTCATCTCTACCCCATCCCCATATCGGGGGATGCCGAGGCGGGCGCGCGCGCCTACGCGGCGACCTTGCAGGAATTCTATGGGGCCGAGACGCTCGATCCGGGCCGGCCGCTGTTCGATCTCGTCCTGCTCGGGCTCGGCAGCGACGGCCACACGGCTTCACTGTTTCCCGGAAAGCCGGCCTTGGACAAGCGCGACGCCTGGGTCGCTGCCGTGCCCGAAGCTGGCCTGGAACCCTACGTGCCGCGCGTCACTCTGACGTTTCCGGCGCTCGCCTCCACGCGTGCGTCGCTGTTCCTTGTGAATGGCGCGAGCAAGCGTGATCCGCTCACGCGACTCAGCCGTGGTGAGGATCTGCCGGCGGCCCGAGTCACGAGCCAAGGCACGCTCACCTGGTATCTCGACAAGCAGGCGGCCGACGCCTGACCTGTGGCGCGGGGGGCTCAGTCGAGAAGCCGAGGCCGGTTCTGTACGCTCTGCACAATCGAGATGTGCGATAGCGCACAGGTTGCCACATTTTTGCCGCAGAACTGAAAAGTTCTTTCATCCGGCTTCGCGTGTTGAGGCCGGAGGGTGCGTCATGGGGCGGTACGACACGGCGGTTTACGCGGATCTGACGAGCTTGAGAGCGCCGAGCCGCTTTCGCTTGCGTCGCCGGCATGTGGCCGGCCCGCTCAGGGCCGTGTCCGCGCGCCGGAGCCGCGGCGATTTCGGCGTGATCTGCATGGTGGCGATCGCCGCAGCGGTTGCCGGCGGCCTGTTCGTCGTCCCCTATGCGCTGCGCGAGCAGCCTGTGGCCCAAAAGCCTGTGACGGCGAATCTCGTGACGGTCCGTCCGAGCGAGCCGGCGGCCATCGTCAAGCGTATCGGCATGGCCCCGGCTCAGCCAGTTCAGATTCAGCCTGCCGCTGCTCGCACCGTGACGCCGGCTCCGGCGGCTTCGCGCGAGGCATCATCCGCCCCCCGTGACACGTCGTTGTTCCGCGTCGATCAATTGCCGGTGCTCGAAGACGACGGCGCAGCCTACGATATCGAGCAAATCGGCGCTTCCGGCACGGCGCTTCCGGCTCGTTCAGGGAGACCGGTGCGCCGGACATCGCTATCTGAGTAGGCTTCCCGCATACCGTAGCAGCGATCCGCGGCTGGTTCGAAAGGGCTGCCTCGGCGATCTGATCCTGCGGATGATAGCCTTCGGCTCACTTCCAGGAGCGGTTGGGATGGGGGCCATCGAGCGTGGTGCCGTGCCGGTCTCTGCGCTACCGTCGCCGTCCTCAATTCGCACATCGTGACGGGTGCCCCTTGATGCGCCGGGTCTCCAGCCTTCCAGCAAGAATGTGGCGTAGGCTGTCGCTCGTCACGACACTCGCCGTCGTGCCTTTCGGAATCGCGGTACAGGGGCAGGCGCAGCAGAACCCTGCGGCCGGCGTCGGGACCGCGCTCGTCGTCTCGGTCGATGTCTCGGGCTCCGTCGACGAAAGCCGCTACAAGCTGCAGATGGAGGGGATCGCCGAGGCGCTGGAGGATCCTGCCGTGCTCGCCGCTATCACTGGGAGCCCGGGCGGCATTGCCTTCGCCATGGTGACCTGGGCCGATGCGGCCCGCGTCTCGGTCGACTGGCGGCGTATCGCCTCGCGGGCCGATGCCGCGGCGGTGGCGGCGTTGGTCCGCGCCGTTCCGCGCCAGCCGGGCAACTTCACCTGCCTCGGCGGCATGCTACGCACGATCTCGGGCTCGGTGTTGCAGCGGCTGCCGGTCCCGGCCGAGCGCGTGGTCGTCGACGTGTCGAGCGACGGGATCGACAATTGCACCGACCCCGACGACCTGCGCGCCCAGCGCGATGCGCTGCTCGACAGCGGTGTCGTTATCAACGGCCTGCCGATCCTGGTGCCGGGCGAGAACGACATCGTCGGCGTCGGCGCCTATCGCGCGCCCGGCTATGGCCTGCGCGAATTGCCGGAGGGGACCTATCGCGAGGGCACCACGCTCGAAGCCTGGTATCGCCAATACGTCATTGGCGGTCCTGGCGCCTTCCTGCTTCCTGCACGCGGCTACGGTGATTTCGCCCGCGCGCTCCGGCAGAAATTCGTTCTCGAGATCAGTGGCCTGAAGCCCGATCCGGGAACGACGGTGCTCGCCCGCCGGGATGGCCCCGCTCAGTAGAAGTGCTTCGAGAGCTTCAGGCCCTGTGCCTGATAGTTCGAACCCGCGCCCGCGCCGTAGAGCGTGTCGGGCGTTTCGGCCATCCGTTCGTAGATCAGGCGCCCGACGATCTGGCCGTCTTCGAGCAGGAATGGCACGTCGCGCGAGCGCACCTCGAGCACGGCACGCGCGCCTGAGCCGCCGGCCTCGGCAAAGCCGAAGCCCGGATCGAAGAAGCCGGCGTAATGCACCCGGAACTCGCCGACGAGCGGATCGAACGGCACCATCTCGGCGGCATGGTCGGGCGGCACCTGCACCGCCTCCTTGGAGGCCAGGATGTAGAATTGGCCGGGATCGAGAATCAGCGTGCCGCGTCCATCCGCCGGGAGCGGCTCCCAGAAATCCGCGATGCGATGACCGCGCGGCTTGTCGACGTCGATGAGGCCAGTATGGCGCTTGGCGCGATAGCCGATCAGCCCGTCGAAGCCCGCAAGATCGACGGAGACCGCGACGCCGCCCTGAAATGAGGGTGCCGCCACGTTGACGAGCGCGGTGCGGGCATGGAGCGCGGCGAGGTCGGCCTCGTTCAGACGCGGGATGCCACGTCGGAAGCGGATCTGCGAGAGACGCGAACCGGTCCGCACCAGGACGGGGAAGGTGCGCGGTGAGATTTCGGCATAGAGCGGTCCACCATAGCCGGGCGCGACCTGGTCGAAAGCGGCAGCGTTATCGGTAATGACGCGCGTGAACACATCGATGCGGCCGGTCGAACTCTTCGGATTGGCACTCGCGCCGAGATCTTCGGGCAAGGCCAAGGATTCGAGGAGTTCCGCGATGTAGACGCAGCCGGTCTCCAGCACCGCACCGGCTGTCAGGTCGATCGGATGCAGAGCGAGCGCCTCGACGCAGGTTTCGACCTTGCGCGCCGCTCCGGGCAGGAAGCTCGTTCGAACTCGATAGGCGCGCCGGCCAAGCCGGAGATCAAGGCTCGCCGGCTGGATCTGGTCGGGCGCGTAAGGACGATCCGGGCGGATCGCGCCGGCCTCAGTCAAGGCGGCGATGCCACGCGCGGACTGGATGCCGTCCCGCTTGGGCGCAGGATCTGGCACGGAGTGGCCTATCACGCTGGTCTTCTCGCTCTTCCTGTGCAGTCCGTGCTGCGAGGACGGACCTGCGGCCGATCGGCGATGCTATGCAAGAGCGCGATCATTCGTCATCCGCTTGGTTCTTGGCGACGAGCAGGCTGCGGGCCGCCGCGAGCCGTGCCACCGCATTCATCGTCGCGATCCCGGCGAGGAGGCTCGCCAGGATGGGGAAGCGGTCCGGCCCCAATACGAGGATGCCGAGAATAGCGATCAGCGCGATGCCGACCGGGCTGCCGACCAGCAGGACCAGCGAGGGAAGTCCGCGGACCGGACCCTCGAGGCCCGAACGACGCGCCGCCGTGACGACGGCGAGGCGCGCGGCGAGATCGACGACGAGCGCCGCAGCGAGTGCCAAAGCTGCCGGGCCGTATTCGCCGGGGCGCCACCAAGCGAAGGCGCCGACGAGCGCCAGCACCGCGAGAAAGCCGATCCAGTAGCGGGGCGAGGGGTCGGATTCGGAGGGGAGCAGCGAGGGTGGGATCAGCCTGTTGGCGGCGTTTCGCAAAGTAACTCCGACGTACTCCGCCGCGATTGACGTGCTTCCGGGTGCCACGTACCACGTGATGGCGCAGGTGTCGCGTCGCGGCCTGCTTCGCATCCACCGAGAGACCTGCGGCGATGTACAGGGCCGAGACGCGCGGCATCACTGTGACTGTGGAACCCCGCTTCGTCGAGGAGGAATCCTCGCCGGGCGAAAGCCGCTATTTCTTCGCCTACACTGTAGAGATCGTAAACAACGGTAGCGAGAAAGTTCAGCTGCGTTCGCGTCATTGGCGTATCATTGACGGCCATGGGTCCTGTCAGGAGGTTCGCGGGGCCGGCGTCGTCGGCAAGCAACCGTTTCTCGGGCCGGGTGAATCTTTCAGCTATACCAGCGGCTGCCCGTTGACGACGCCCGACGGGTTGATGGCTGGCAGCTACACGATGTCGACGATCGGCGGAGAGAGTTTCGAGGCGGAAATCCCGGCCTTCTCGCTCGACTCGCCGCATGTCCGGCGCAGCGTCCACTGACGGGACGCGGGCCCCCAGGCGCCGCGACGATCCGCTCTCGATCCTCGAACACCTCGTCGCCTTCAACACCGAGAGCGCCCGCTCGAATCGGGCACTGATCGCCTTCGTCGCCGATTTTCTCGACATTTGGCAGGTGCCCTATCGGCGCATCCCGAATGCCACCGGCGACAAGGAGGCCCTGTTTGCCACGCTGGGCCCGATAAAGGATGGCGGCGTTCTGCTGTCCGGGCATACCGATGTGGTTCCCGCAACCGGCCAGAATTGGACGAGCGACCCTTTCCGGCTTCGGGTGGCTTATGGCCGCGCCCATGGCCGCGGAACGGTCGATATGAAGGGGTTCTGCGCATTGGCCTTGGCGCTGGTGCCGGATTTCCTGGCCGCGGATCTCGCCCGGCCGGTGCACCTCCTCCTGTCCTATGACGAGGAGGTCTCCTGCCTCGGGACCGCGGATGCCATCGCCGAGTTCGGCCACAGCCTGCCGCGCCCCGGCCTCGTCCTCGTCGGTGAGCCGACCGATCTCGAAGTCATCGATGCACATCGCAGTGTCGTGACCTTCACGACGACCGTGCATGGGCAGGAGGCCCATGCGTCGAAACCGATGCATGGGGCGAATGCGGTGATGGCGGCCGGCGACCTCGTTGCCGCCCTGAACCGAATTGCCGACGCGATGATTCTTCGCGGCGACCCGTCTGGCCGGTTCGATCCGCCGGCGACGACGGTCCATGTCGGCAGGATCGCCGGAGGCTCCTCCCGCAACGTCCTTCCGAAACTCTGCAGCTTCAACTGGGAATTCCGCGGTCTGCCAAATCTCGACATGACCGAGATTCCGCGCCTGTTCGCTCAGGTGAGCCAGCGTGTGACGAGAGATCGCCTCAACCGCTACGGCGATTTCGGGCGAATCGAGACGCGCGAGGAAGTCTCGGTGCCGAGCCTCGCGCCCGATCCCGGTTCCGAAGCCGAGCGCCTTGCTTTGTCGCTCTCAGGCCACGACCGCACGAAAGCCGTGCCCTATGCGACCGAAGCCGGACGGTTCCAGCAGGCGGGGTTGTCGACCGTCGTCTGCGGGCCGGGTTCAATCGATCAGGCGCACCAGCCTGACGAGTTCATCACCCTCGATGCATTGCAACAGGGGGAAGATTTTCTGCGTCGCCTGATTGCTGCTTGCAGCCGATGACATGTCCGGGCGACGCTGGTCCTTTGGTCTGTGCCGACACTCGTCGTCGCGTTCGAGCTTGAAAGAATACAACATCCCGCTACAATGGTGCGATGCGAAGAGGCCAAGGAAAAATGAACGATTGCGAGGATGGCGGGATCGGACATCCGGCATTGAGTACGGCCTCGCGATATCGCGGTTGCTACGGAATCCAGGTCCTGATCGCCGGTCGCAGCAAGCAATGGCGTGATCTCGTCGGCTCACAGATTCGCCAAGCAGGGTACCGGACCACGGTGGTCGATTCGGGTATCGACGCCCTGACTATCCTCGTCCTCGGATTGCCGATCGACGTGCTCGTGACCGATGCCGATCTCTACGGCGATCTCAAATGTTCGCGTCTCGCCCGGGAGGCACGTGCTCTGCGGCCGGGGCTCGACGTTATCTTCGCCCGGGACATCGGCGACCAGGATGCCGCCGAATTGGTGCCGGATGCACTGGTGGTTCCGCCCGGTGCAAAGGACAGCATCTTCGCGATGACGGTCCGCGAGGCGCTCGCCGCACGGGCCTGAGCGGTCTTCGATCGCGATGGACGTACCCGCTGCGCCCCCTATCTTAAATCCCGTCGTCTTTCGAGGGGCGGGCCCATGTCGATCCTTCGCCGCGATTGTCTTTTCCTGATCGGAGCGCTTGCCGCCGGCGGCGCGCGTGCGGAAGAAGCCGCCCGCAATACGGCGAAAGCTGCCGCCTTCGCGTTCGACAAGCCGGAAGGCGGCTCGCTTGCTCTCGCGGACTTTACCGGCAAGCCGATTCTCGTCGTCAACACGGCCACCGCCTGCGGCTTTGCCGGACAGTTTGTCGGTCTCCAGGCATTGTGGACGCGCTTTGGCGCGCGCGGCCTAACGGTGATCGCCGTGCCCTCGCCCGATTTCGGCAACCAGGAACCGCTCGACGGTCTGGCAATCGCCGAATCCGCGCGCCGCAGCCACGGCGTCACCTTTCCGGTGACGGACAAGACTCATGTCGTGGGGGCCGCGGCCCATCCGTTCTATCGCTGGGCCGCTGCCGAGAAGCCCGGCCAGACCCCGCAATGGAACTTCCACAAATATCTCGTGGGACGGGACGGCAGCCTGCGCGCGGCCTTCGCGACGCCGATCGAGCCGACCGATCCGCGCGTGATCGCGGCAATCGTCGCCGAGTTGGGAGAGGCCTGATCCACGACCTGCTACCCGTGCGGCCTGCCGCCGTCTCAGCGATTTGGAATGGTGCCCGGTGGGATCGGCTCGTCAGCCGCTCGGCTTCCCTCTCGGTATGATTGTCGATTTCGGCGAATTGGCGGGACCTTGATCCCGCTCGGTGCCATCGTCCTGCGCGAAGGTGGCTCGGACGGATGGTTCGACGCGAACGGATTTGCGGGGATACCAGTCTGCGAGGGGCGCCCCTGCGCGATTGCCGGTCCTGTCAAGACGGTGGCGGCGAGCGCGATCGCCAACCCCGCCCGCCGGCCAGCCGGCGACGGTCGCTCTGATTGCGCGATCACGTCGCTTCTCGAAACTGTCATCCGCATTTTCCGGGTTTGTGGGCTCGCGTGAGAACGGGGGGCCACCCATATCGAGCGAACCGGTATGCAGGGGTCCAGTTCGGGCTGCGACAAGGCGGGACGACGAGGACGGCGATGGATCCGCATCACTTCGAGTATGACGGCAATTCCTATGAGGTGTCGTTCGAGCAGACGCCGGACGGATGGGTCGGACGCATCCGGAGCGGCGAAGGCGCGACAGTCTATGTCGTGGCCTTCCCGAACGGTGCGGGTTTCGACCCCGATGACGTACGCGGATCCTTGATCGCAGGTTGCGAGGCAGTCGTGGCCCAGAATCCGCCTGCTCCTCCGACCCGGCATTAACGAAATCAGAATCGGGAAAGAGCCTGGACGATCCAGCCGAGAAGCGTGACGAACCGAACGCAACGGGTCGGTGTCACGGCAACCTTACGTCATATTCAGTCCAATCCACGGCATCCCGAAGCACAGAATCAGGCTTCGCCGGTCCCGAGAGCAATTGTCCAATTCGAAACGCCATCGTGTTCCGTCGACCTGTTGTTAAGGATATTCAAACCCAGCAGTTTGCAATCGTTTGATTTGCGGGGACAACTCAGTTCCGCCAGCAAATCTGAGTGATATGGGCGCCTTGCCTGACCCTCCCGAGTGTTGCCAGGCAGACACATGGCACAGTTGTTCGCGCGATTCGTCGCCTGGAAACTGTTCAGCTTGGCCGAAACAGGCAGAATAGCCGCGACGATTCTGCCGGTGTGCGGTGGCCCTGCGGCCTGCGCCCGGTGACTGGGGGCGGATGATCACATGACGGCAACGATGCAGGCTTCGAGCCCGGGCGGGATGCGCGGCACCTCGACAGGGTTTGCCCGCAAGGCCGCCTTGCAGGCGACCACGGCTCTGGCGCTCGCACTCACCGCGACGGCCGCTCATGCCCAATGCACCACGACCGGGCGCGGAAACCCCAATCTTCCCCAGAATCCGTTTCTGGATTTGAGGTCGACGGTCTCCGGCATCCAGTCGCTCGTCGGCGTCCTGTCCACGCAGAATACCGCGTTCCTGACGCAGACCTCGAGCTTCGTTGGCGCGCCGGGCAATCCGCCCGCTGATACCAACGGTGGTGGTGTCTGGGTTCGCGGTGTCGGCGGCACTTTCGACACGGCCGTGCCGGGCAACGTCGTCGTCAATCCGGGTCGGTTGTTCGATGCTGCGTCCGGAAGCTGCGACAACACGCGCGCCTTCCAGAGCTATACTGGCTTCCAGACGGGCGCCGACATCGCGCGGCTCAATGTTGACGGCTGGAACATCCATACCGGCGTGACGGTGGGCTACACCGAGTCCCGGGTCACGACCAACTCGACCTTCAATGCGGATTTCCAGACCCCGTTCGTGGGCGCCTATGCCGCCGTCACGAAGGGCAATTTCTTCGCTGACGGCCAAGTGCGTTGGGACTTCTTCCAGGGGCGCCTGAGTGATCCGGCCAACCTGCTACTCAATCAACGTCTCGACGCGCGCAGCTGGAGCGTCAACGGCAACGTCGGTTACCAGATTCCCTTCGATGACGGCTGGTTCATCGAGCCCTCCGCTGGCGCCGTCTATTCGCATGTGAGCGTCGACCGGCTGCAGACCGGCGGCAACATCTTCCTCGAGCCCCCGCCGAATGCCGGTGCGCCGCTCTCGATCAAGATCCGCGATTTCGAGAGCATCCTCGGCCGGGCCAGCCTGCGCTTCGGCAAGAACTACGTCATCGGCGGATATGGCGTGCAGCCCTTCGTCACCGCCAGCGTCATCAGCGAGTTCGGCGACCCGGTCCGCACCGATTTCTCGACCGATTTCGCCTCCTATGGCCAGTTGTTCGGACGAGATCTTTCCGGCTTCGATTCGACGGGCGTCATCAACACCTACCGCATCAAGACCTACGGACAGTTCTCGGGCGGCATCGCCGGCCAGGTGCTGAACACAGGCTGGGTGGGTTATTTCCGCGGCGATTACCGTACGGGCGACCGCGTCGAGGGCTGGGGCCTCAGCGCTGGATTGCGCTACCACTTCAACCCCGGGCTCGCCGCGACGCCGCTGATCACCAAGGGCGACAGTCCCTCGCTTTTGCAGGTCGTCGACGGCCCGGTGAACTGGAGCGGCTTCAGCGTCGGCGGTTCGGTCGGCGGCCTCTGGGGCCAATCGAAGCAGCAGCAGGCGGGTCTCAATTTCAACGATATCGAGCGCGCCAAGCCGCAAGTCGCGGGCGTCTATGTCGGCGGCCAGATCGGCTACGACTACCAGTTCGGCAATATCGTCCTGGGCGTCGCTGGCGATGCCGGCTTCTCGAATGCCAAGGGTGGGCGCAACTGCGCCTCCGATTTCGACGGCAACCTCTTCAATTGCCAGAGCAACGTCAACTCGCTCTACATGGCGACCGGCCGCGTCGGCTACGCCTTCGACCGGACCCTGATCTATGCCAAGGGCGGCGCCGCCTTCGCCGATACGTCGGAGAAGCAGCAGAACAACTTCGCCAATCAGCCGACCTTCTTGCAGCAGCAGTTCGGAGCGGTTCTGGGCGATTCGAACGTCAAGGCCCTCTCGACGGGTTGGACGGTCGGCGCCGGCTTCGAATACGCCCTGACCAAGAACTGGTCGGCCAAAGCCGAGTACATGCACTTCGAACTCGACCGCGAGACCTACAATCGCGTCAACAGTGTCGCGGCACCGAACTCGGCTTTCGTCAGCGCGCAGCATAGCGGCGACATCGTCAAGGTCGGCGTGAACTACCGCTTCACCTTCGACACATTGCCCCTGGCGCCGGCTGCCATCGTCGCCAAGAACTGACGAGAACGACACGTTTCCGAGCCGCGAGGGCTCGGAAACGGCAAAAAGGGCGCTGCCATGGATGTCCGGTCCATGGCAGCGCCTTTTTTGTGCCGAGGCGTAAGCCTTTGCCGCGGTCGATTTGAGACGTCATACGGTTTCCGACTGAATCAGTCGGAAACCGTATCACCAAGCCCGTGCGGCGATTGAGCAAAGTGAAATCCGCTTGCGAAGCAATCAATCGGATTTCGTATCAGCCGGAAAGGTGGGAGCCGCCGCTCGGGAAATTGCTGAGCGATAGAGTTGCCCGAAACAGCGGGTTCGGAGACCTCGACCGAGCTCTATCCCAAGTCGTTCGCGGTGAGATGAAGAGCGGCAGGGGGCCCGAGTGCCACCGATCCCTTGGGATCGGAACCGAATGTCGAACCTTGCGTCAGTCAGGGGACAAAAGGCGGAAAACGGAGCCTCCGGCTGGCCCGTCCTCAGCCGTCATGCCGGCCGGCGATGACGATCGCGGGGTTGTCCATCATCCCAACACGAAGAGATCCGGGAACGACTGGCGCACGCCGTGTTCCCGGATCTGCCGTGTCGTAGAACCTGGGGAGCGAAACGTGCAAGCGGCTGGCCCTCCGCGCGGAAAGGCGAGGGGGCCGCACTAAGCTCCAAGCGATCGACGGCTCTCCAGAACCGTCAGATCCTGGGCGCGGTCAGTATCCGACGCCGAGGAGCAGGAATGCGGGGAAGGGACCGCGCAGCGCATCGGCTTCGGCGAACAGGATCGGCTGGTCACCCAGCGGCAGCGGGCGCAGGCCAACCCGCTTGACGACCGCCCGGTCGGCGATCCGGCAGGGATGGGTGATGGCCGGACCCGATCGCATGGCGACGTAGCCGCAGGGCACCGTCGTCGTGGGAGCGCCCGCCAGGGCAGAGCCCGTCAGCCCAGCGAGCGCCACCAAGCCGATCGCGGTGTGACGAAGGCCTTGAACAATCCGTACCATCTTGAACTCCAATCGATCCCGCATCCGAGAAAGTTTTCGGCCCGGGCCAATCCGGCACCGGGCCAATCTGATCAAAAACCGATGCCGACCATCGGTGCGGCTCCACCGCCGCCTCCGCCTCCGCCTCCGCCGCCCCCACCGCTCATGCGTGGTGCCGGAGCCGGACGGGCGGACGCTTCGGCCCTTACGCGCGAAGCGGATTGGGCTGCCCGTGCCTGCGAGGCGCGAGCCTTGGCCGCCTCCTGAGCTTCGCGGGCTGCGGCTGCGCGGCGCCGCTGATCGGCAGCGGCGGCCTGTTCGGCCTGGCGCTCGGAGGCACGCCGCGCCGCTTCGGCTGCAGATTTGCGACGTTCCGCAGCGGCGTCCTCGATCGCCTTGCGGCGTGTCGCGGCGGCTTCGGCGGCCTCCCGGCGACGATCGGCTGCCGCAGCCGCAGCCGCGTCCTCAGCCTCGCGCTTCTTGGCAGCTGCCGCCCGTTCCGCCTGGCGCTCTGCGGCCCGATCGGCTGCCTCGGCGGCCTTGCGGCGCTCGGCCTCGGCATCCGCCTTGGCGCGCTGCCGACGAGCCTCGGCTTCCCGCAATTCGTTGGCTTCCTGCTTGCGCGCGGCAGCCTCACGCTCGGCAGCCTTCCGATCCGCGGCAGCGGCACGGGCCTGCTCCTCGGCATCGCGCTTGCGGGCAGCGGCTTCGGCGGCGCGCTGGCGATCTTCGGCCTGCTTGCGGGCAAGGGCCTCGCGCTCGGCATCCTTGCGCTCCGCGGCGGCGGCCTTGGCGCGCTCGTCGGCATCGCGGCGTGCCGCAGCCTCGCTCTCCGCCTTCAGGCGGAGCGCCTCGGCAGCCTTCGCCTTCTCTTCGGCATCACGCTTGGCGATCGCCTCGCGCTCGGCATTCTTCTTGTCGATTCCGGCGGCCTTGGCCGCGTCCTCGGCCTCCTTGCGTGCAGCTGCCTCGGCGGCGGCGGCTTTCGCCCGTTCGGCGGCTTCCTGCGCGGCGAGTTCGGCAGCGCGAGCGCGCTCCTGACGTTCGCGCTCCTGGGCCTCACGCACCCGGGCCTTCTCCTCGGCCTCGCGCTGGGCCTTCTCCTCGGCAGCGATCCGCGCGGCTTCCTCGGTCTGGCGCTTGCGCTCGGCGGCCTCGGCCTGCACCCGCTTGCGCTCGATCTCGGCAGCTGCGGCCTTCTCTTCCGCCTCCTTCTTGCGCTGGGCGATCAGGGCAGCCTTCGCGGCTTCCTCTTCCTCACGCTGCTTGGCGAGGGCCTCGGCGGCCCGGGCCTTCTCCTCGGCGATCCGGGCCTTCTCCTCGGCTTCCTTCTGCTTGGCGGCAGCAAGGGCCTCGGCTTTCTGGCGAGCAATTTCTGCAGCTTTGGCCTTCTCTTCTTCGGCGCGCCGGCGAGCCTCTTCCTGTGCGACGCGCTTGCGCTCGGCCTCAGCCTCCTGCTCGAAGCGCTTGCGGTCGGCTTCGGCGGCCAAACGCTGCTTCTCGTCCTCTTCGCGCTGGCGCGCGGCCTCGCGCTCGATACGTGCGGCCTCCTCGCGCTCGCGGGCGAGCCGCTCGAGCATCGCGAGGCGGGCCTCGGCCTCCGCGACCAGAGGCGAGGACGGATATTTCTCGATGAACTTGCGGATGGCCGCCTGATCCGTGCCGTTCTTCAGCTTGTCCCAGGCCTTCTGCTCCGCAAGCGTCGGCTTAGGCTCGGGCTCGATCTGCGGTGCGTTGACCTTCGGTGTATCGCGGTTCGGAATGCCCTCGATCGTATTCGGCGCGTCGGTCCTCACCATGCCGTTGGGCTCGCTCAGCTTGGCGAGCTGCACGCGCGCCAGATCGGCATAGAGGCCGGTCTTGTGCGTGTTGAGATAGACCTCCCAGGCCTCCTTCTTTCCGACGCGCTCGACGAGTTCGTAGTCGGACTTGGCGGAATCGGCGCTGCTCAAGGTCGGCGGTGCGACGGCGGGGGCCGGGACGAGAGCGACGGTGCCGCCGCCGAGCGAACCATAGACGAAGGGCTCCTGCTGGTGCCCGGTCGCCTTCAGAACCTCGTCGCGCACGCGGCCGAAGGCCAGACGGATATCGAGGCCCGGCACGGTGATGTTGTCGAGCAGGGCCGTCGTGAACGGGCTGTGGTCGCCGACGCCATCGGTCGCGACCGAGCGCTCCTTGGCCGCATAGGCGATGAGCGTGTCGCTCATCTGCGGCTCGACCTTGGCGAGGCCGGGGCTGATCGCGCGCGTCGCGACACGCTTGCGCATCTTGCCGGCGAAGGGGTTGTCGCGGCAGGCATCCAGGATGATCAGGCGCAGGCGCTTGGCCGGCTCGAGCGCGGTGATGATCCGGTCGAGAGAGATGGCCTCGTCCTCGACGTCGCGCTCGTTGGCGAGCTTGGCGTCGGCCGGGATGAGGTAGTTCTGTTCGCGGACTTCGATGCCGTGGCCGGCATAATAGACGACCGCGATGTCGGCTTCGATCACCGCGTCCTCGAACTCGCGGATGGAGCGCTTGAAGGCGAGGTTTCCGACATCGGCGCGAGCGGTAACGACGTCGAACCCCGCCTTGCGGAACAGATCCGCCATCGCGTTGGAATCGTTGACAGCGTTCGACAGGCGCGGAACCGATTCATAGGCCGAGACGCCGACCACCAACGCCACGCGCTTGCCCTCGGCGGAGGCTTGCTCCGCGAAGAGGGTCAGCAGGAAGCTGACGACCAGGACAATCGGAAAGCGGTTCACCACACTGCCCTCAAACGAGCATGCGCCCAGACATCGGGTTAACGACGCCCTTGCACACGTTGAAAACTACGCCTGGCCACGCTCTCACGCAACGGCCAAATCACAGGCTGGACCGTGTATGAGTTGAAAATCGGGCCGTGCCGTGCGTTGAGACACCCGGCGCAACTTGCCGGTATAGTTGTCACCCAACATTATGTTGCCGTGGCTATTGATGAGCGTCTGTTTCGCCGGCGAGCATTCGATGCTGCACCTGGCGCGGCGACTGAATTTCTGCACGAATCACGACAAGCGATCATCGCGTGCAGGAATCATCGCGAGAATCATTCCGCAGCGTCGGCACCCGCGAGCGATTGCGGTCTGATCGCATCGCCTTCCCGCACGAAGGGGCCGGCCCGGAGCACGACCGCGTCGTTCGCGTCGAGCCCCTCGGTGATTTCGATGTCGTTGATATTGGTCAGGCCGGTCGTCACGAGCCGCCCTTCGACGCGCCCATTGTTGCTGACATAGACCACGCTGCCCTCCGGCCCCTTCAGCACGGCCGAAGCGGGAACGGCGAGGCCGCAGCGCTCGCCCACGGTGACGACGGCGCGCGCGAACATGCCCTGACGCAGATCCGCATTCGTGCGCAGCAGCAGGCGGACCTGCCCGAGCTGAGTCGCACCGTCGACGCCCGCGGCCACCATTCTGACCCGGCCGACGATGTTGGGGAATCCGAGCGGTGTCACGGTCGCGGACTGGCCTGGCTTCAGCTTGTCGAGCGCGCGAAGCTGCGCCTCCGCCGCGAGTTCGAGTTCGCCCTGCGCGATGATCTGGAACAGCGCCGGTCCCCGGAACGTCGTGAACCCGCCGACGACAGCTGTGCTCCGGCCGATAGTTCCCGAAACCGGAGCCCGCAGGCTGGCGATGGTCTGATCCGGCTGGTCGGGCCTTGCTAGTTGCGCCAGAACCTGTCCGGCGCCGACCTTGTCCATCGGCGAGGCGAGTACCTTCTGGATCCGCAGCCCCTCTGAATCGGCGCCAACATCGATCTCGCGGCGTGGGACCAGGGTGCCGTTGAGCCAGACCTGGTCTTCGAAACAGACCCGTTTGGGCCGGCCGGTGGCGACGGTGATGAACGGTGCCTTCTCGCGCGCTACGGCTGCTGCGGCCAGCGCTGCCGGATCGCCGCTCTCCGCGGCGGGATCGCCGGAAGGCTCATCCGGCCCGCGGAACAGGCCCGGCAGAACGGCCCAGCCGAGGCCGATCGCGAGTGCGAGCCCTGCGAACGCGGCGCCGGCTTTGAGGAGGAGCGGCAGCCGCACCCGCCTTTCGCCCTTGCCCGCGCCCTGTCCGTCCGAAGGCAGGATGACGCGGAAGGCGTGAACCGGGCGCGGGATATTCTTGAGCCGCTGTGGACCGATATCGCGAAAACCGACCGAGAGGCGTGCGGCGATGGCCTCGTGGACGGAGCGCGAAATGCAGATGCCGCCCGGCTCGGCGATACCCTCGAGCCGTGCGGCGACGTTGACGCCATCGCCGAGCAGATCGCCGCCGCCGACTTCGACCACGTCGCCGATCGTCAGTCCCATCCGGAACTGCACGCGGCGCGTCGGCGGGAATTCGAGATTGAGGGCGCGCAGCCGCTCCTGGATGGCGATGGCGGCGCGCAGCGCCTCCACCGCGCTCGGGAATTCGGCGAGGATCGCGTCGCCCGCGGTGTTGAAGACGCGCCCGCGGACACGGGCCACTTCCTCCCGATAGATCGCGGAATATTCGGCGAAGCGGGAGAGGGTGTCGTCCTCGTCCTCGGCGATCAGGCGCGAATAGCCCGCGACGTCGGCGGCGAGGATCGCCGCGATCGTCCGCTTCAGCGCGCTCATGGCGACAACTCGCGTCGCCGCGCGGGGCTGCGAAGACCCGCGCCGGCTGCCGCGCAACACCGCGCGCGCCGACCGGGGACGGCGCCCCGTCGCGCCATGGTCGGAGCTTGAGGCAGCGCCAAAGCGTGGCCGAGTACCGGTCTGTGAGAAACGTCCAGGCCGACGGACATACGGACTTCAGTTTGCCGGCAGGAGCGCCGAGATCGCCCGACGAGCCTGGGGCAAAACGGGCCGGCGGATGACGGGCAAGAGCCGGGCGCTTGTCAAGGTCAGGCGGCGGCTTGAGGTCGAGCGGTGCACGGCCTGGGACCGGCCACGCACCGCTCATGCCCTCAGGCTCAGCAACGCTTGTCGAGCCGATAGCCGTTCGGTCCGGCAAATCCCTCGTACTGGCAGCCGCCATAGGTCCCCAGGAATCCGTGCTCGTTCTTGCCCGATTTCCAGGTCTCGCCGCGTCCGCCGTTGAACTTCGCCGCACGGTGTTCCGGAGGTCCTCCCGGCCGCATGCCGCGTTGGCCGCCTTGGGCAAAGGCGCTCGCGGCACTGCCCAGCGCGAACACCGTCACAATCGTCAGACAGGATACGAACCGGACCATGGCCGAGCCTCCTCGCATGCGGCGACCCGTGTCTCGAAGACCCGGGCCCGCAAGACTGATCTTCCATAATTCGATGCCGGAGGCGAGAGCATTCGCAGGGCGAGACCTTCCGATCGAATGTCTGCCGCCTGCGGATGACCGCACTATTGAATTTTTCCTGGCCTCGGTACCGGGTCGTCCACAGAATTGCAGCTCGACGATTCCGACGCGGATTCCGGCCGCTGAGGGCATCGGAGCGGACCAAGCGAAAAGGTCCACGACAATCACTTTGAAGGCATTACCCGGCCGATGCGAACCTGTGGTATTGCGAAGGCAGAGGTCGGGCGGGTATCAGGGCGGAGCGCGACAACACAAAGACTTTGAAAGGTGCCATGCTCCCTGGTGAGCGGGCGCGCCTTCAAGTCCGCCGAGGACCGTATGCGAACCGTTCGTTGCGTTGCGATCCTATTGTTGGTGCTTGCGGGTTTGACCGGTCGCGGGCAAGTGCCCAGCGTGCAGGCTGCCTCGGCACAGCGGGCCGCCCTGCTCATCGCCAATGCCGCCTATCCCGACAGCGACGGCGAATTGCCGACGCCGATCGCCGATGCCCGAGCGCTGGGTGACGAGTTGAAGCGGCGTGAGTTCACGGTGGAAATCGCCGAGAACGTCACCAAGGACAATATGCAGGCGGCGATCGATCGCTTTCTGCGCCGGATCGAGCCCGGCTCGGTCGCACTGGTCTTCTTCAGCGGTTACGGCATCCAGGTCGCGCGGAAGAACTACCTGATCCCGGTGGATGCGCGGATCTGGGGCGAGCAGGACGTTCTGCGCGACGGGCTCGGCGTCGATGGCCTGCTCGCCGACATCGCAAAGCGCGGCGCGAATACGCGGATCACGATTCTCGACGCCTCGCGGCGCAACCCGTTCGAGCGCCGCTTCCGCAGCTTCTCGACGGGGCTCGCGCCGACTGCGACGACACCCGGCACGCTGACGCTCTATTCCGCGGCGGCGGGAAGCGTGGTCAACGAGACGAACGCGACCCGCAGCCTGTTCGTCACCGAGCTCATCAAGCAGATCGGCATCCTCAATCAGAGCGCCGAGCAGGCGTTTCGGGCCTGCCGGGACGCCGTGTCGCGGGCGACGCGCTCACAGCAATTGCCAGCTCTCGCCTCGGGGCTGGAGGAGCCATTCTTCTTCGATCCCTCACAGAAGGGGAGCGGTTCCCAGAGCACCAGGCCGGCAGACGACCCGAAGAAACAGCAGGCCGCAGCGGAGACGAAGGAGCCCGACTCGGGCAAGACGCCTCCCGACACGGTCTGGAGCGATCCGACCACCTCGAAGCCCGGCGGCAAGAAGGGCAGTGCCGATGCCACGAAGCCGAACAAGGAGGTCGCGGCCGTCGATCCCGATGCCTCGATCACGGCCGAAGACTTGGCGGTCCGCGATTTCGACGCGGCGGCTCGAATCGGGACCAAATCCGCCTACGAGGATTTCCTGAGCCGGCATCCTTCCGGATCGCTTGCCTCGCGTGCTCGCGCCGAGATCGCCCGGATCGAGGCGGCCGAACACGAGGCGAGCAAGGAGGCCTCGAAGGAGACTCAGAAGGAAACCTCGAAAGAGCCGAGTCGCGAATCGGCGCAGCCGAAGCCGTTCTCGTCGGTCGAACTCAAGCGGAAGAACGTGCTCGATGCGCGGATCGCGAAGGATTCACGGGACGAACTGGCCTATTACGAACGCGGTCAATTCTTCGCCCAGCGTGGCGATGCCGGCCTCGCGATCGCCGATTTTGATCAGTCGCTGAAGCTCAACTCCAATAATCCGGAGGCTTTCAACAACCGCTGCTGGATGCGTGCAGTGGCGAACGATCTGGAGCGGGCTCTCGAGGATTGCAATCAGGCGCTCAAGCTGCGCCCCAACTTCGTCGATGCACTCGACAGCCGTGGCTTCGTGCACCTGAAGGTCGGCGCGTTCCGCGCGGCGGTCGATGATTACGATGCCGCTCTCCGCGTCGAAAGCAACCACAGCTCCGCCCTCTACGGCCGTGGCCTCGCCTATCGCAAGCTCGGTAAGGGCGCGCAGGCCGAGCAGGACGTCGCGGCGGCGTTGCAGCTCAACCCTTCGATCGACAAGGAATTCGCGGTCTACGGTCTGCGCTGAGCCCGGCTCCGAATGGCGCGCTCCCGCGCCTCGCGTCACTCAGTGGAGAGCCCGTTCCGTAGCCGGGGCAGCTTGATTGTGAGCCCCGTACGAACGCGATATTGGTAGAATACAATCAAAGGCGCTGGAGCCGTGCTGGAGCGCACGCGGCTTTCCAGCGAATGCTGTCATCACGTCGTTGATCGGCGCGCCGCGCCGTGTGAAGAAAGTTCCAATGCAGGGCGACCTGCAAGGTGATTTGGAGGCTCCGATGTTGGGCTCATCAAGCACTGTGATCAAGATGTCAGGGCTCGGAATTGCGGCGCTGCTGCTCGTCGCGCATTCGGCCCGCGCCGAGGACGTGACCGAGACGCAGATCCTCCGGGCGTTGACCCCGGTGAAGACGCGCAGCCTTTCGCTCGGCACGCCGGCTCAGCCGGAAGTGGCCGGCCCCGACCAGGCCTTCCTCGATTCTCTGCGCAACAAGCATACGCATTCGCTGTCTGTCAGCGAGCGCGAGAAGCTCGAGCAAGTGGCCGAGGACAAGCTCCAGATCGACCTCGTCATGGAGTTCGACCTCAACTCGGACGAATTGCGCGGCAAGGCCTTGGCGACGGCCAAGGAACTCGGAAAGGCTTTGACCAATCCCGCGCTCAAGGGCCAGACCTTCATGATCGCCGGCCATACGGATGCGAAGGGCACGGATGCCGCGAACCAGAAGCTTTCGGAGCGGCGCGCCGATGCCGTGAAGCGTTTCCTCGTCCAGAACTACCAGATTCCGGCCACGAACCTGATCGGGGTCGGCTATGGCGAATCGCATCTCAAGAACACGGCCGACCCGGACGCGTCCGAGAACCGGCGCGTGCAGGCCGTGAACATGACGCAGGTCAAGACCGCCGGTCGTTGATCGCGGCCGCTCGGCGAGAACTGCGCAACCCATGCGCCGTTTCGGTCGGCGAGCGCGCCGCGCCCGTCGCCCGCTATGGGATCAGAATTCGCACCGCGCGCAATTTGATCACGGATTTCGCGCTGGCGATGCTGTAGGACATCCGGACGGAGCCGCTCGCGTTACGCCTTGACCCGCGGCTCCGAAACCCGAGGGCGGAGCATCCGGGGGCATGAGCGAGGTTTCGATCGACCGCCGTCATCGATACGGCAAAGTCGCGACAACCGTCGCATTCCTAGCGGCATTCTCGGGTTGGGCTGCGTTCCCCGCTCGGGCCGAGAGCACTCTCGAAGGCACGACGGTGCTCGGCGTGCGTGCCGGCTCGGCCTGTCTCAAGGAAGAGATTCGCATCACGGGCTTCGCCATGCCGCGCGAGGAAGGCGGCGCCAGCGTTCCGCTCGATGGCTACCGGATCACCGACATCCTGGTCGGGGAAGGCGATCCGGTCACGGTCGGGCAGGAACTCATTCGTGCCGCGCGACTGGGCGATGATCCTGGAGCCGCTTTGGCACCCCGCCCGACGACCTATCAGTTGCGCGCGCCGATTGCCGGAAAAATTACCCGGATCAATGCCCGCGTCGGCATGACGACCGGGATGCCCGCCGCCCCTGCGGCTCCTGGCATGCCACCCGAGCCGCAGGTGCGGATCATGGCCGATACCGGGATCGACCTGCTCGTCGACGTGCCGAGCCTCTATGCGACCAAATTGCGGGCCGGACTCGTCGCGAGGGTGCTTGCCGATGGCCGCGACGAGATCAAGGGTACGGTTCGGGTGCCCGTGAGCGAGGTCGATCCCGCGACCCAGCTCGGCCGTGCCCGCCTTTCGATCGACCCCCCATCGGGCCTTCGGCCTGGACAATTCGCCAGCGCTGTCCTCGAGACGGCGCGCGATTGCGGCTTGACGGTCCCGCGCTCGGCCGTGTCCTATGAGAACGGCTCGGCGACCGTACAGGTTCTCAAGGGCAATGCCATCGAGACGCGCAGCGTGCGCACCGGCTTGTTCGATGAGAGCACCATCCAGATCCGGGACGGCTTGACGGATGGGGAACCAGTCGTTGCCAATGCCGGAACGGCTCTACGACCAGGCGACCGCGTGACGCCTGTCATCTCGGATCGGAAGGACGGGGCGGATCGGCGCTGATGTCGCTCAACATTTCCGCGCTTGCGATCAAGCGGCCGCTTCCATCCGTCGTCTTCTCGATCATCCTGCTCATCCTCGGCTGGACGAGCTTTACGCGGTTGCCGGTCACCCGACTGCCGAGCGCAGACATTCCGCTGGTCTCGGTCGTCGTCTCGCAATTCGGAGCGGCACCGGCCGAGATCGAGCGCCAGGTCACGAAGACGATCGAGGACGGTGTCTCGGGCGTCGAGGGCGTGCGCCACATCCAGTCCTCGGTGACCGACGGGCTCTCGGTGACGACGATTGCCTTCCGGCTCGAGACCAACACCGACCGGGCGCTCAACGACGTCAAGGACGCGGTGACACGCGTGCGCGCCGACCTGCCGCGCAGCGTGCAGGAGCCATTGATCCAGCGTGTCGACGTGGTCGGCCTGCCGATCGTCACCTACGCGGCCTCCGCCCAGGGCAAGAGCCCCGAGCAGATCTCCTGGTTCATGGAGAACACGGTCAAGAGCTCGCTGCAGGACGTGAAGGGTGTGGCGCAGGTCGAGGTTATCGGCGGCGTCGAGCGCGAGATCCTGGTCTCGCTCGATCCCGACCGGCTCCAGGCATTCGGGCTCACCGCTGCCGATGTCAGCCGGCGTCTCTACGGCACCAACGTCACCGTGACAGGCGGGCGCGCCGAGATCGGCGGGCGCGATCAGGCGATCCGCACATTGGCTTCGGCGAAGACGCTCGATGATCTTGCCGGCACCATGCTCACCCTGCCGACCGGCGGCGAGGTTCGGCTCGCCGATCTCGGCCGGGTTACCGACGGCATCGCCGACCGGCGCACCTTCGCGCGGTTCAATGGCGAGCCGACCGTCGCGATCGGCATCAAGCGCGCCAAGGGCGCCAGCGACGTCGTCGTCGCCAAGGCGGTCGAGAAGCGCATCGACGAGATCAAGGCCGAGAATCCGGATTTCGACCTGAAGCTGATCGATACCTCGGTCGATTTCACGCTCGGCAATTACGAGGCGGCGATCCACACGCTGTTCGAGGGCGCGATCCTCGCCGTCATCATCGTGTTCCTGTTCCTGCGGGACCTGCGCGCCACGGTGATCGTCGCCGTCTCGCTGCCCTTGTCGATCTTCCCCGCCTTCTGGGCGATGGACATGTTCGGCTTCTCGCTGAACCTGATCAGCTTCCTGGCAATCACGCTCTCGACCGGCATTCTCGTCGACGATTCGATCGTCGAGATCGAGAACATCGTCCGGCATATGCGCTTGGGCAAGCCGGCGGTGCAGGCTGCGATCGATGCGGCCGACGAGATCGGGCTCGCTGTCATCGCGATCTCGCTGACCATCATCGCGATCTTCACGCCGGCGAGCTTCATGTCGGGCATTGCCGGCCAATTCTTCAAGCAGTTCGGCATCACCGTCGCGGTGCAGGTGTTCTTCTCGCTGATCGCCGCGCGTTTTGTGACGCCGATGCTCGCGGCCTATCTGATGAAGCCGCATACTCATGAGGAGAAGCCGCCGGGGCCGATCCTGCGCGCCTATACGCGGCTCGTGACGCTCTCCGTGCAGCACTCGCTTCTGACCGTGCTGATCGGTCTTGCCGTCTTCGCCCTCTCGATCGCGAGCACCCAACTCCTTTCCAAGGGTTTCCTGCCGGCCCAGGACACCTCCCGATCCGTGATGGCCCTGGAGCTGCCGCCGGGCTCGCAGCTCAGCGATACCGAGAAGGTGACCGAGGATATCGTCGCGGTGATGCGCGGGCTGCCCGAGGTCAAGAGCGTCTTCGTCGATGGCGGCCGCGTGCCCAAGGAGCCGATCGAGTTCCGACGCGCTTCGTTCATCATCAACTACACGCCCAAGGCCGACCGCTCGATCACCCAGCGCGAGCTCGAGCAGGAGATCGGCAAACGCCTGCGCGAGGTGCCCGATATCCGGTTCTACTTCGTCGACGAGAATGGCCTGAGGGCGATCTCGCTGGTCGTGCGCGGGCCCGATCCGCGCCAGGTCGCCAACGTCGCCAACGAGCTTGCGGTGCAGATGCGCCGGCTGCCGGCAGTTGCCAACGTCATTTCCGGCACGACCCTCGACCGGCCGGAGCTGCAGATCAGGCCCAATCTCGATCTCGCCGCCCGGCTCGGCATCTCGCCGACGACGCTTGCCGAGACGATCCGCGTCGCCACGATCGGCGATGTCGGTCCGGCTCTGGCCAAGTTCGACGCCGGCGACCGGCTGGTGCCGATCCGCGTGCAACTCGACGAGCGCGCCCGCCTGAATCGCCACATCTTGGAACAGCTTCGCGTGCCGAAGGGCGGCGGCGGCTCGATCCCGCTTTCCGCTGTGGCCGATCTCGATTTCCAGCAGGGCCCCTCGAATATCGGCCGCTACGACCGTCAGCGCCAGGCGACAGTTGCCTGCGATCTCGTGGGTACGGCCGCGCTGGGCGATGTGCTAGGCGAGATCGACGATCTGCCGGTGATGAAGTCGCTGCCCAAGGGCGTCACGGTGAGCCAATCGGGCGATGCCGAAAGTCTGAACGAGCTCTCCGAAGGCTTCGCGCATGCGATGGGTGCCGGCCTGATGATGGTCTACGCGGTGCTCGTGCTGCTGTTCGGTTCGTTCCTGTTGCCGCTCACCATCCTGTTCTCGCTGCCGCTCTCGCTCGGCGGTGCCGTCATCGCGCTTCTGATCACCGGCAAGCAGCTCACGACGCCGGTCTCGATCGGCATCCTGATGCTGATGGGCATCGTCACCAAGAACGCGATCATGCTCGTCGATTTCGCCGTCGAGTCGATCCATCACGGCATGTCACGCGAGGCGGCGATCATCGATGCTGGGCAGAAGCGCGCCCGGCCGATCGTGATGACCACGATCGCCATGGTCGCCGGCATGCTGCCCTCGGCGCTCGCCTTCGGCATCGGCGGGGAGTTTCGCTCGCCGATGGCGATCGCGGTGATCGGCGGCCTGATCTTCTCGACGCTGCTGTCCCTGGTCTTCGTGCCAGCCGTGTTCGTGCTGGTCTCGAAACTCGAGGATGGTGCGGCCGGCGCTTTCAGGCGCGTCGGTGCGCTCCTGCAGCGCAAGAACAAGCCGGAGACACCCGCCGCCGAGCCGGCGGCACCCGAGAGCGTCCCGGCCCCGCAGCTCGGGACTGCCGGCCCATCGACCTGAGGCAGGACGACTTCGCGGAAATCCAGGCCGGATCTCCGGGGCCCTCCATCATCCCTCTATCGCGAGCGTTTGGTGCCGGCTTCGCCCGCTTCCTGCACGCGGATCGCGTTGACGTGATCGCCTTCGCGCACGAAAGCGCCGGCGCGCACCACCACGAGATCGGCCTCGGTCAGGCCTGACCGGATCTCGACATTGTCGCCGCCGAGCAGGCCGAGCGTAACCTGGCGCGCCTCGATCCGCTCATTGTTGACGACATGCACGATCGTGCCTTCCGCCTCGTAGGTCACCGACGAATAAGGCACCGCCAGCCCGCAGCTCTCGCCCGCCCTGATGACACCGCGCGCGAAGGTGCCGATCCGCAGATCCTGGCCTGAACTCAATCCGATCCGGACGCGGCCGAGCTGGCTCGCGGCATCCGTCGTCTGGTCGATCTGCCGGACCTTGCCGGTGATCTCGGTCGCGCCGAGCGGCGTGACCTGGACGGCCTGCCCGACGGACAGTTTGGCGAGATCGGACAGGGGTACGTTTGCCTGCAGGTCGAGATCGCCTCCGGCCGCGATCCGGAAGAGCGGACCCTGGCGGCTCGAAGCCGGCATGCCGACGATCGCGCCGCTGCGTATGACGACGCCCGAGACCGGCGCGCGGACCGGAAGGCCGGTCGCCGTGCTCACCGGTTCGTCGAGGCGCACCAGCCGGGCGAGAACCTGGCCGGTGGAGACTTCCTCGAGCGGTTCGACCAGGACTTGCGCGACCTTCTGGCCCTCGCGGTCAACGCCGACCTCGACCATCTCGCGGGCCGCCAGCACGCCGGTCACCTCGATCCGGTCCTGGAAGCACAACGATCTGACGGGCCGCACGCTCACCGACAACTCGGCCGATCGCGCCTGCGCGGCGTCTTCGGCGGCCTGCGCGGTGCCCATGGCGAGAGGGAGGATTCCGGCCAGGCGTGCAAGACACCCGGCGCGGCGGCGGGTAGCCTTCGAGATGCCCGGGCGTGGCGCCTGGAACCCGGTTCTTCCGCTTTTCATGCCGCGCTCATCTCCGTGGGCCACGCCCTCTCGGAATGAAGGAATCCAGCAACCCACCGAGCCCACCCAAGCCGTCATCACCACCACTGCCCTGGCTGCCTCCACCCTGGCCGCCTCCACCCTGCCCGCCATGTCCGCCGAGCACATTGGCGCCGATATCCTTCAGCGACTGGATCGCAGCCCCAGGATTGTCGAGCAGAGCGGATGGGTCGGCCGAGACCGACGGCCGATCCCAGGGGCCGGAAATGGTGATCGGCACATCGAGCTTGCCCGAACTCGGGCGCCCATTCGAGGCGAGAATCTGCGGTTTCAGCCGAATGTCGAGGGTGCGGTCGATCAGGTCGACACTGCCGATGCCCTTCGCCTCCATCAAGCCCGTACGGATCAGCAGGTCGTTCGTGACGGCCTGACCCTGGTTCAGGGTGAAGCTCGAGGAGAGCTGGTCGAGGCGGGTGCCGAGCGCGTTGCCGCGCCGGACGACATCGGCGGGGATGAGGCCGCCCGCGATCGATCCGGCGAGATCGAGGCCGTTGATACGCCCTTCCGTGACCGAGACGTCGGCCGAGCCGGCGACCGAGCGGCGCACCGCATCGACCTCGGTGCCCTCGGCCTGCAGATCGACGCGCAGGCTGCCGATGCCGTCGACGCCGCGCGCGTTCGCGATGTCGGTCAGAAGTGGCAGCACGCGAACCTTGTTGAGCGAGAGGCTGAGCTGGTGGCGGCTACCGCCCGATTCGGAATCCGGCGCCAGCACGTAGCGTCCGCGCATCGCGCCGCCATAGCCGGAAGCGGAAACGAGCGCGGCATCGAGCCCGCTCTCCTTCACGGCGCTCGTGAACTCGACCTTTTCGAAGCGAACGCCGCCCAAAGTCAGTCGGGCGACGCCGATCGTGCCCTTGCCGTCGAAGCCGGAAAACCAGCGACTATCCGGGATCAGGTCCGGCTTGACTGCGACGACGAGGCCGTCCGCAGGCTTGCCATCGACGGCCGGGGCATTGGCCTCGTCGATTACGGTCAGAGCGTCGAGACGCAGATCGAGCGCAAAACGCGGGCGTCCTGACCAGGCGAACTCGAAACTGCCGGTGAACGGCTCCTTGTCGATGGTTCCCGTCACGGAATCGAGGGTCAATGCGGTTGACCGCAGGCTGGCGCGGGCCTTGGCCGCGATCCTGTGCCCGTTTACTCCGCGCGGTTCGAGCGTGAGGTCCGCAGGCGCGGTCGTCTCGCTGCCGCCTCCGCGCGGAAGATCGAGGCTCAGTGTGGCGAGATAGGCCGGCATTTCGAGGCTCGCCCGGATCGCCGTGGGGTCGCTCCGCCCGGTGCGGTCGAAATCGATCTCGACAGCGTCCGCCTTTGCCGCGAGCGCGCGGCCATCCTCGACGAGTTCGGCATCGCCGCCGCGGATCACGGCCTTGATCGAGCCTCCGAATCCGGCCGGCGTGGACGGCGCGGCAGGACCTTCCTTCGGCGCTTTGGCCGAGCCCGCGAGCGGAGCCCTGACCGAGAGGCCCTCGGCAATGGCATGGCCGCTCTTGCCGGAGCCAAGCCACAGCGAGAACGGGTCCGACACGCGGATCTCGCGGATCGTGGCAGCGGTCGCGTCCGGTTCGGCCTTGCCGCCGACCGAGACATCGCGAAGGACGAGACGCGGGATCGGCCGGAATTGAACGTCGGCATTCCCGACGCGCCAGGTGCGGCCGGTCTCCTGCGCGAGGCGTGTCTCGACCTGCCGTGCCGCCCAGCCACCCAGCATGGGCAATGTGAGCGCGCCGGCCAATGCCAGACCGGCAAGCGCGCCTCCCGCCAGCAGAATGCCGCGCAACCTCATCGGAGAATCGCGTTTCTCGGCCTTGCGGTCACGGCATTTCCCCTCGCCCGGACAGGCATTGGCGAAAGCTTAGACGACGGCGAGATTGACCCGTCAAGCCGAGGGTTTGCTGGGCGAGGCGGCCGTGAAAATTGAATTGATGCGCGCGTGACCGCGAGCGTCTCTCCGATACGAAGAGGCGTTCGCAATCAAGTGTCCTGGAGCGTGCCGCGCGCAGGCTATTCCGCTGCGATCGCGAGCTTTCCGGCCGGATCGTAGTTGAGGATCGGGCCGAGCCAGCGCTCGATCTCGCGCACATCCATGCGCTTGCGCAGCGAGTAATCCTCGACCTGGTCGCGCTCGACCTTGGCAACGCCGAAGTAATGCGCCTGCGGATGGGCGATGTAGAGTCCGGAGACCGATGACCCGGGCCACATCGCGTAGGACTCGGTCAGTTTCACGCCGATGCGGCGCTCGGCCTGGAGCAGGTCGAACAGCGTGACCTTCTCGGTATGGTCGGGCTGGGCGGGATAGCCCGGCGCAGGGCGGATGCCGTCGTATTTCTCGTGCACGAGTTCATCGGCCGTGAAGCTCTCGTCAGGCGCGTATCCCCAGAACTCCTTGCGCACGCGCTCGTGCATGCGCTCGGCGAAGGCTTCGGCGATACGGTCGGCCAGGGCCTTGACCAGGATCGAGCGGTAATCGTCATTCGCCCGCTCGAACTTCTCGGCGATACGCACTTCCTCGATGCCCGCGGTGACGACGAAGCCGCCGACATAGTCACCGATGCCGCTCTCGTGCGGGGCGACGAAGTCCGAGATGCAGGTATTCGGGCGCCCGTCGCGCTTGGACAGCTGCTGGCGCAGGCCGTGGAAGGTCGCGAGCGTGTCGGTGCGGCTCTCGCCCGTGAACAGCCGGATGTCGTCGCCGACGGTATTGGCCGGCCAGAACCCGATGATCGCCTTCGGATTGAACCAGCGCTCCTCGAGGATCTGCTTGAGCATCTTCTGCGCGTCGTCGAACAGGGCCTTGGCCGCAGGCCCCTGCGCTGGGTCCTCGAAAATCGCCGGGTAGCGCCCCTTGAACTCGTAGGTCTGCAGGAAGGGCGTCCAGTCGATATAGGGGACGAGATCGGTGACTTCGTAGGAGCCGTAGACGCGCGTTCCGGTGAAGCTCGGCTTGACCGGCTTGTAAGCCGACCAATCGACCTTGAAGGGGTTGGCACGAGCCTTGGCGATCGGCAGGCGCTGCTTGTCGGCCTCGGACCTGGCATGCGCCTCGGCGACCTTCTTGTACTCGGCCCGCACCTTCTCGATCGTGTCGCCGCGCGTTTCCTTCGAGATCAGGCTCGAGACCACGCCGACGGCGCGGCTGGCATCGGTCACGTAGACCGCCTGCCCGCGCGCATAGGCCGGATGGATCTTCACGGCCGTATGCACGCGGCTGGTGGTGGCGCCGCCGATCAGCAGCGGCATGTCGAAGCCTTCGC
>JBGAFL010000043.1:0-43521 GCA_044227265.1 Methylobacterium sp. | reverse complement strand
CGGGCGATCGACTGTCTATCGAGAGGTCGCAAGCGCCGGTCTTCACCGCAGCGCTTGAAGGCACCCAGGCCTAACGTTCTGCCCGTTCACGATTTGAGCTGCCTTAGCGTTGCTCAGCGAGCAGAAGTCGCGCTGCCCTCGTTGGACCGGACCCGATTCGCGGCCGAGCACCCGGACCTGGCCGCGGCGCGGTCGCCGGCGGCGTGGCACGGTTTCGAGACCCGCCATCCCGACACCTTCGGCGGCACCTATCGGATCTGGGCGCGGCAGGCGCGCTCGGGCCGAGCCGGTCCGCGCTGACTTCCGATCCCGGGGGGCATCATTCGATGTGCCCGGCCCCGCCCGTGCCGGCCGGCCCTCCCCCCGGCTCGGTGCCGGCGCCCCGGTCCTGAGACGCGGCCGTCCGCGGCTTGCGCTTCAAGGGCGTCAAGAAGGCGAGGACCAGGAAGTTGGACAGGGCCAGGATGAGGCCAAGGTCGTAGTAGCCGAAACCGACGGCCGCCCCGATCACGCCCACATTCCACAGGCTCGCCGCGGTCGCAGTGCCGTGAACGTTGTCGCCGCCCTTCAGGATGGCGCCGCCGCCGATGAATCCGATGCCAGTGATGAGTCCCTGGAGGATGCGCGCCTGCTCCGGCGTGCGCGCGCCGAGGAGTTCGCTGGCGAGCAGGATGAACCCGCAGCTGGCGATGGCGACGATGGGGAAGGTGCGCAGTCCGGCGCTGCGCGCCTCGCGCTCGCGGTTCCAGCCGAGTGGGAATGCGAACGCGAAGGCGAGGGCCAGCCGCACCAAGTGATTGGGAAGGTCTCCCCAGATGCCCGAGTACGAACCCATGATCCCTCGCCAGTGTGAGAACGCCCCGATGGTCCGTCCGCGCGTCGTGCCGCCGTTCCGAGGCGGGCCGCCAGCGGCGCGCCGGCGGTGACCCTCGCGCCTGACGGAACCTAGCCGGAGCGGCCCGAATTAGGGCGAGCGCGTTCCGGTCGGCTCGGCGTCGCGCCTCGTTACGCCCTGACGGTCCGGCGCGCTGCCCCCGGGGTCGAGTTCCGTCACCTCCCAATCGTCGCCGACGTTCTGGCAGGCCGTGCCGCGGATCCTGGTGGTGCGGTGCGCCTCTTCCACGGTTGCCAGGAAGGCGCGGCAGATCCGCCCCGCGTGTACGACCGGCGCGGCGGTCGGCACGACGCTGCCCTTCCGCCCGCTCGCCGGGTTGTCCCAACGGATGCGCAGACCGTTCCCGCTGGGTTCCAACGCGAGGCCGAGGATGCCGCGCGCCCGGCGCCAATCCTCCGGGTCGAGCCCCGGGAACGTTAGGGGCGCCGTGCGCTTCGTGGCCTGCCCCGGCACGCCGGGAGAACCGTCGGCAGGCCGGGAGATCGGCAGCGAGATCGCGCAGGCCGGCAGCGCCAGGATCAGGAGCGCGGCGCCGGCGCGGGACAGGGGACGTGCGGTTGGCCGGAGCCAGGAATGGGACATGATGGTGCGCTCGGCGGTGTCTGGCGAAGGAGAGGGCGGGCGGGGTGCGCCGGCGGTCCCAGACCGCCCGGCAGGCCCGGCCAGGGATGAGCGGGCGGCCCTGGCGCCGGAAGGTCTCCCGCCCCATCAGCGGCCGTCCGGTGTGCGCACGCCGGACCAGAGGTCCTTGACCTGATCGAAGTGCGTCTTCGGGCTGTCGGCGGCGACCGCCAGCGAGATGAACCGGGCCGTGAGGCGCCCGATCTGCTGCACGAGGCCGTAGGAGAACACCACGCGGTCGCGTTGGGCCTGGATCAGTTGCACGCGGGCGTTGAGCAGTTCCTGCTGCGCGTTCAGCACGTCGAGGGTGGTGCGCTGGCCGACCCGAGCCTCCTCGCGCACGCCGTTCAGCGCCACCTCGTTGGCCTGGACCTGCGCCTGTGAGGCGGCCACCTGGGCCTTGGCTGCCTCAAGCTGGCCCCAGGCCGAGACGACGGCGGCCCGGACTTGGTCGCGCACCTGCTCGACCTGGACGCGTGCTTGGCTCACCGCTTCCTTGGCCTGGCGGATCTGCGCGTATTCCTGGCCGCCCTGGTAGAGCGGGATGGTTAGGCGGGCCGAGATCGAGGCCGTGGCGGCGCTGTCGCCGGGCTGCTCCTGGTCGTAGCGCTGGGCGACTTGTCCGGTCAGACCGGCTTGCGGGTAGAGGCGACCCTCCAGCACCTTGACCTGCGCCTCGGCGGCATCGACCGCATGCAGGGCCGACAGGATCTGCGGATGTTCCCTGAGGCCGATTCCGACCACGGCGTCGAGGCTCGCCGGCACGAAGCGGTCGAGGGGGCGGCCTGGCGAGAGCTGGCGCGGCTCCACGCCGATGACTTGGCGATAGGTCCCGATGCTAGCGGTCAGTTGCGCCTCCGCCGCGCTCACCTGCGCACGGGCGAGCGCCAGGCGTGCCCCGGCCTGGGCGACGTCCGTCCGGGTCAGCTCGCCGACCTGGGACCGGAAGGCCGTCTGGCGGAGTTGCTCCTGCAGAACCGCGACGTTGTTGCGGTTCAACTCCAGCGTCGCGGTGTTCCGGAGCACGTCCATGTAGGCCTGGACGGTGGCGAGGAGCGTCGCGGTCTCGGTGAAACGCAGGCTCTCGCGCTGGCCGAGCACGTTCGATTCTGCCCGCCGCGCGTTGTTGTCGGTCTGGAAGCCGTTGAACAGGGTCTGGTTCACGGTCAGGCCGGCCCCACCGGGCAGGGCCGTTCGCGCGAAGCGTTCCCCACCCTCGACTCCCTGCTGCCGCTCGATCCCGATGTCGGCGTCGAGGCCGACCGTGGGCCGGTAGCCCGCCCTGGCCTGCGCGACCTCCTCGTCCGTCGCACGCAAGCCCGCCCGAGCGGCGTTCAGCTCCGGGTTCGCGCGGTAGGCGCGCGCGAGGGCACCCTCCAGCGTCTCGGCCCGGGCTCCCCCGGCGGCTCCAGTCAGGTAGACCGCGGCACTCAGGCCGCAGGCCGCGAGGGTTCGCCGTGACCGGGCACTCGGTGACCGATAGGAAGGCCGGTGGGCGCCGCGCGCCTCCGGCCAAGCCTCGGACCGGCGCAGGGCCGGCTCGGTGTTCTGGCGGCCCGACCGACCGGTGGGAGCCGGATCGCGCGGTCCAGCTTCAGCGATTGCCGGCCGCTGGCGAGGCCTCCCGAAGAGCCCGGAGCGCGGAGAGGCTGGCGGCCCGGTAGCCTGGTCGGGGCTGATCGTTGTGGCGGAGACCGGATCGGCCGCACCCAAAACCTGCGGCGGCCGGGGCGTACCGCCTTCCGGAGGTTCGGCAGCGCGGCGCCCCCGATCTGCGGCGCGCGACGAGACCGATGCCCGGCCCGCACGGGCGAGCGGGGACGCGCCGGCGCGCAGCGCCGCTTCTCCTGGGACGGCTCCCGGTTCGGTGATGATGAGGGGGACGGGCATCGCTCACCCTGCGAGATGCTGCCACAGGTCGTCCCGCCGCAACGACGGGACCCGCGCCGCGCGAGGCGGGCGCCTTCCGTTCCGGGCCTTGGGGATGGCCGTGCGACCCGGAGCGCCGCCGCGGCACGCGGCGGCCGGCAGGTCAGGCGCGCGGAGGCTCGCTCGGGGGCGACGATGCCAGCGAGGAGAGAGTGGCGGTGCCGAGGGTGAACTCGGGTGGCCTGGCGGTGCGCAGTGGCACCACGACCGGGCTGTCCGGACGGAGGACGGCATGACAGGCGCAATGCGCGCTGCAACGGGCGGGCCCCGCAAGGCCGCGCTCGGAGGGCTCGTCCGCAGCGGGCGCCCCGGAGACGGCGTCAAGCATCGTGACGATGCCGGATCCGCCAGCGTCCTCGTCCGACGAGGCCGGGGCGGTCAGGGCCGGGTCTACGAGAGAGACCGTGAGGGCGATGGCGAGCAGGCAGGCCAGGGCGCAGCGCCACATGCTGGGTTTCCGGAACCCAGCATACCTCGCCGCCCCCGGTGGGAACGGGGTGGGAACCTCCCGGCGCGAGGGGTTCCGGGCTTCACCGGGGCCCACTTGTCCTCAGGGCCTGGTCCTCAGGCTGGCCAGGGCGATGCGGTCACGGATCTCGACCTGACCACGCAGGATCCGGACCCATCCCGCCCTCTCCCAGCCGGCGAGATGCCGGCTGACGACTTCCCGCACGGTTCCGAGATCGGCCGCGATCTGCCAGTGGGTCGCCGTCACCATTCCACGACCGTCGGCTTGGGCGAGCAAGTGTCCGGCGAGGCGCTGCTCCAGGGGCGCGAAGGCGATCTCGTCGAGGAGTCCGAACAGGATGGCCGTGAGCTTGGCGTAGTCATCGAGAACGAAAGTCCGGAACGCGGGCGACGCGGCCATGAGGTGCCGGAAGGTTTCCGCCGGAAGGGCCGCCAGCACCGTGCGCTGTTCCGCGACGCTCTCGGCGGGAAAGGTGCCGCCGGAGAGCAGGCATTGGGTCGTGAGGACGCAGGTCCCCCGTGGGCCCACCCGGTAGATGAGGATCTGCCGCCCGCCCGCGGACATCCGGAAGACGCGTGTCCGGCCCTCGATGCACATCAGGTAGTTCGCGCACTCGCCCGCCAGCTCGTAGGCGGTCGCCCCGGCCTCCAGAACGGGGAAGTGCACGCCGGCGCGCAGGATGTGCAGGTGGTCGACCGGGAGTTTTCCGAGCACGGGAAACTGCTCGAACCAACGCTCCACGCATTCGGTGTGGGACATGCGCAGGAACCTTCAGCAACGCGGCGCACCGGTCGAGTGCCAGCGGCGGTCTGGGAACGGCCGCCTTGGCGGCTGCGGTACGGACGGGCGGCGCCCCCGGGTACCGGGGTTGGCCGATGCAGGCGTGCGGACCGTCACCCACCCTGGATGGCGTGCCCGTACCGGAACGTGGTGGAGCCGCCCTCCATTCTCAGCGTTCCGCTCCCGCCCAACGAGCTTGTTCCGACGGCCGACCCAGTGCCGTGCTGGCCGTTCGAGCAGTTTACCCGGACAGTGGCCGGCATGTCCGCCCCGGAAGGGTGAAACAAGCCGCTGCAGGTCGTCCGCCCGTCGGTCGCGTAGAACTCGCGCCTCGTGAGCCGGGTGGTCACGCTGCCCGTGAGGCGCTCCCCCGACGGGAGCTGAAGGGTGAACGGGACCGTGGCCCAGCCCGGAACGTCGGGCACGTGAATACAGCCCGTGACCGTGGCGGCCAGCCCCAAGACACACGCGAACCTCCTCCAGCCGATCATCACGATCCCTCCCGGCCCGTGCCGGTCCGACCGACGCCCGCGCATTGCCCGGCCGCGGATGGGCGCCGGCCGTTGCGCTCGCCGCCTTCGGCGGCCCGGATCCCCGGATTGCCCGCAGCGGCGTGGCCGCTGCGCCGCCCCGACCGGCCCGCTGCCGAACTCGGCTAGATCCCAGGCCCGCGCAGACGATGGTAAAGGGCCCTCACCGCATCCATGTAGTCCTGACCCGGGTTCTTGGCGCAGAAGGTGCGCAGGAAATGAACTTGGGCCTGAAGCGGGACGGACGGCGGTGTCAGGTCCAGGTCTTCATCGATTCCTGCCGGCGCACGAATCAGCGCGCCGCTCATGAAACCTTGCGCCCAGGCGAAGAAGTACAGCTCGGCAGCTTGGTTCGAGGAGATTTCCTTGTTGAACTCTGCGCAGGTCTGTGCGCCGATGCCGACGATCTTGGCCGTCGATCCTGCCTGCGCGGACATCACGACCATGATGCCGAGGGCCACCATCAGTGTTCTCCGCATTGATGCTCCCCTTCGCTCCAGTTCGTGGAATGAGCCGGAGCCAGCGCCGTCGAACCCCGGTCGGTGGATGATCATGGCACCGTCCGACGGTCCCGGGATTCGAGTAGGTCGGAGGTATGGCGGGCGGCGGGGTGGCCGGTCGCGACCTCGTGCGCCGACGAGCATTTCCCGTAGAGCTCGCCCGCGGCGACCATGACGATGCGTTTTCCGCCGCCCTCGGCAGGGCGGACCGCCAGGAGCGTGCGCCCCGCCGGCCACGTCACGGCGTTCGGCCGCCCGGCCTCCTGCGGCTCGCCGTAGCGCCGCACCCCCTCCCGGTAGATCGCCGCGTAGGCCGGCACGAGCTCGGCCTCCGCGAAGGGGCGGCTGAACCAGATGACCTGCTGCAGGCCCTCGTCCCGGCAGACCTCCAGGACGACCTGCTCCGTATCGGGCCCGGAGGCCGGGGGCCGGCCCTGGAAATAGAACAGGGCCGTGACGTTCCCCTCTCGGTCCGCCATGGACGGCTTCGGCACGGACGCCAGCGGACCCCAACGCAGGCCGAAGGGCGCCTCCCCGGCAAGCGACCCCGGGATGCCGGCCGCCGCCACTAGGAACGCCGCCGCAAGCGCACGACGAAGCGTCCGCATCACGGGCCTCCCCCTCGGGTCCGTCGCGACCGCGCCTCGCGGGTCCGGGGATGCATGGCCCGGGTCACTCGGCCGCCTGCCGGAGCCGCGCCCGCGCGCCGGCCGAAGCCTCCTCGGCCCGGCGCGGGGAGCGCGCGACCTCCTTACCGCCGAAGCGCGCGTACAGGGCCGGCAGGACGATCAAGGTCAGCAGGGTGGCGCTGATCAGGCCGCCGATGACCACGGTGGCGAGCGGCCGCTGCACCTCGGCGCCGGTCTCGGTCGCGAGCGCCATCGGCACGAACCCGAGCGAGGCCACGAGCGCCGTCATCGCCACCGGCCGCAGCCGGGTCATGGCGCCTTCAAGGATGGCCTCGCGCCGCGGCCGCCCTTCCGCGACGAGTTGCTTGATGAAGGTCAGCATCACGAGGCCGTTGAGCACCGCCACGCCCGAGAGCGCGATGAAGCCGACCGCCGCCGGCACCGAGACCGGCATGCCCCGCAGCCAAAGGGCCGCGATGCCGCCGGTCAGCGCCAGGGGCACGGCGCTGAACACCAGCAGCGCGTCGCGGGGGCTGCCCAGGGCCGAGTAGAGCAGCAGGAAGATCATGAAGAAGCAGACCGGCACCACGACCATGAGCCGCCGCTTAGCCGAGGCGAGGTTCTCGAACTGCCCGCCCCAGGTCACGTAGTAGCCCGGCGGGAGCTGCACCTGCGCCCCGACCTTGGCCTGGGCCTCGGCGACGAGCGAGCCGATGTCGCGGCCGCGCACGTTCGCGGTCACGACGACCCGGCGCCGGCCGTTCTCGCGCGAGACCTGGTTCGGCCCTTCCGTGACGGAAAAACTCGCGACCTGCTTCAGGAGGACCGACGCAGCGCGCCCGTTCGGGCCCGGGGGTAAGGGCACCGGGATGTTTTCCAAAGCCTCGCGGTCCTCGCGCACCTTGTCGGTTAGGCGCACCACGATGGGGAAGCGCCGGTCGCCCTCGAAGACGAGGCCGGCCTCCTTGCCGCCGATGGCTGCCCCAATGACTTCCTGGATGGCCCCCGTGCTCAGGCCCAAGCGCGCGGCCTCAACCTTGTTGATCTTGATCTCCAGGAACGGCAGGCCCGCCGTCTGCTCGACCTTGACGTCCTCGGCCCCGTTGATGCTCCGCAGGATCTCGGCGATCTGATCGGCCGCCTTCGTCATCGGCCCGAACTCCTCGCCGAACACCTTCACGGCCAGGTCGCCGCGGGCGCCCGCCAGCAGCTCGTTGAAGCGGAGCTGGATCGGCTGGGAGAACTCGAAGACGTTCCCGGCCAAGGCGCCGACCGCCTTCTCGACCTGCTCCTGGAGCTCGGCCTTGGACAGGTCCGGGTCCGGCCACTCCTCCTGGGGTTTAAGGATCACGAAGGTGTCCGAGGAGTTCTGCGGCATCGGGTCGGACGCGACCTCAGCGGTGCCGGTCTTCGAGAAGACGTAGGCTACCTGCGGGAAGCGGCGGATCGCCTGCTCGATCTTCAGCTGCATCGCCTGCGATTGCGACAGCGAGGTCGAGGGGATGCGCAGCGCGTTCATGGCGATGCTCTTCTCATCCAGCGTCGGGATGAACTCGGTGCCGAGCCGGGTGAACAGGACGCCCGCGCCGACGAGAAGCAGCAGGGCCGCGACGATGAACACCATCGGCGCCCGCACCGCCCCGGCCAGCACGGGCCGGTAGGCCCATTTGAAGGCGCGGATGATGAAATTGTCCTTCTCGGTGACGCGCCCGGTGATCACGATGGCGATCAGGGCCGGCACGAAGGTCAGCGACAGGACGAAGGCGGCGGCCAGCGCGATGATCACGGTCAGCGCCATCGGCTCGAACATCTTGCCCTCGACGCCCGTGAAGGTGAGGAGCGGCACGTAGACGAGGATGATGATCGCCTGCCCGTAGAGGGAGGGCTTGATCATCTCCTCGGCCGAGGCCCGCACCGTGGCGAGGCGCTCCTCGGTGTCGAGGGTGCGACCGAGACCGTGCTGCTTCTCGGCGAGATGACGCAGGGCGTTCTCGGTGATGATGACCGCTCCGTCGACGATGAGGCCGAAATCGAGCGCGCCGAGGCTCATCAGGTTGGCCGAGATTTTCGCCTCGACCATGCCGGTCATGGTCATCAGCATGGCGACGGGGATGACCAGCGCCGTGATGATGGCGGCCCGGATGTTGCCGAGCAGCAGGAACAGGATGACGATGACGAGGGCCGCGCCCTCCGCGAGGTTCTTGGCCACGGTCCTGATGGTGGCCTCGACCAGGAGCGTCCGGTTGAGGACCGTCTGGACCTCGACGCCGGGTGGCAGCGACTTGCGGATCTCCGTCATCTTGGCGTCGACACCCGCCGCCACCGTGCGGCTGTTCTCGCCGATCAGCATCAGCGCGGTTCCGACGACGACCTCCTGCCCGTCCTCGCTGGCCGAGCCCGTGCGCAGGTCGCGCCCGATCCGGACCTCGGCGATGTCCTTGATCCGCACCGGCACGCCGCCGCGGGTGGTGACGAGGACGTTCTCGATCTCCCCCATGCTCTCCAGGCGCCCGGCCGCGCGCACGACGTAGCCCTCGCCGTTGTCCTCCAGGTAGCGGGCGCCCTGGTTGGCGTTGTTGGCCTCCAAGGCCCGCGCCACGTCGGAGAAGGAGAGGTCGAGGGCGGTGAGCTTCGTCGGGTCCGGCTGGACGTGGTACTGCTTCTCGAAGCCGCCGATGCCATCGACGCCGGCCACGCCCGGCACGGTCTTGATCTGGGGCCGGATGATCCAGTCCTGCACCGTGCGCAGGTACGCGGCCCGCTCCAGCTCCGTCCTGAGCCGCTGGCCTTCCGGGGTCAGGTAGCTGCCGTCCGGTTGCCAGCCCGGCTTGCCCGCGGGCGACACCGTCCGCTCGTCCGGCTTCGCGTAGTGGATCGACCACATGTAGATCTCGCCGAGGCCCGTCGAGATCGGGCCCATGCGGGGCTCGGCGTCGGGCGGCAGGTCCTGCTTGACCTGGGACAGGCGCTCGGCGACCTGCTGGCGGGCGAAGTAGATGTCGAGCTTCTCCGCGAAGACCGCGGTGACCTGCGAGAAGCCATTTCGCGATAAGGACCGGGTGTATTCGAGGCCCTTGATCCCGGCGAGCGCGGTCTCGACCGGGTAGGTGACCTGCTTCTCGATGTCGATGGGCGAGAGCGAGGGCGCGACCGTGTTGATCTGCACCTGGTTGTTGGTGATGTCGGGGACCGCGTCGATGGGCAGCTTGGTCAGGGCGTAGCCGCCGAAGCCGGCGGCCAGCAGCGACAGCAGCAGCACCAGCCAGCGCTGGTGGACCGAGAAGTCGAGGATGCGGGAGATCATGGGCGGGCTCTCGCTCAGTCGTTGTCGCCGGTCGCGGCCTTGCCGAGCTCAGCCTTGAGGAGGAAGGAGTTGGCGACCGCGATCTCGTCGCCCGGCCTCAGGCCCGAGACGACCTCGTAAGCATCGTCGTCGGAGCGCCCGAGCTCGATCTCGCGCTTCTCGAAACCGGTGGCCGTGCGCACGAAGACGACCTTCTCGCCGGCGACGGTCTGGATCGCGGCCTTCGGAACCCGCACCTTGACCGCATCCTGGCCGACCTCGACCTCGGCGGTGACGAAGGTTCCGGGCCGCCAGGCCATGTCCCGGTTCGGCAGCCCGACGATGACGCGGGCGGAGCGTGTGTCGGGGTTCAGGATCGGGCTGACGAAGATCACCTTGCCTTCGGCCTGCTTGTCGGCGTCGCCCTGGCTCGGGGTGACCACGACGCGGGCGCCTTCCTTGACCTTGGCCAGTTCGGTGGTTGGCACCGCCAGTTCGATCCAGACGGTGGACAGGTCTGCGACCGTATACAGGTCGTCCGGGTCGCCTTGACCGCCGACGTCGGTGCCGAGGTCGACCTTGCGCTCAACCACGCGCCCGCTCAGCGGTGAGCGCAATTCGTAGCGGCGCAGCGTCGAGGTGTTGGGCGTGGTCTCGTCCCGTTTGGCCGCGCTCGCCACCTCGGCGGCGTTGAGGCCGAGGGCGGAGAGCTTCTGCCGGGCGAGGTCGACGCGAAGCTGCGCCTCCGAATAGACGGCCTTGGCATTGAGGAAGGCCGATTCGGCCGAGATGCGCTTGTCCCAAAGCGCCTGCTGCCGATCGAAATTAGTCTTCTCAAGCTCTGCCTTCACTGAGGCGGTGAGATACTCGCTCTTGGCGTCCGCGACCTCGCGGCTGTCGAGCACCGCGACGACCTCACCCTTCACAACCTCCTCGCCCAGGCGCTTGCGCATCTCGGCCACAATCCCGACCACGCGCGCGGGCACCCGGGCGATCCGGTCGGCGTCCGGCGCGATGGTGCCGGGAACGAGAAGGTGGCGCGCGAGCGTGCCCCCCTCCACCGTCACGACCGTGATGTCCTGCCCGGAAACCTGCTCGGGCTGCATCTTGATCACGGTCGGCTCGGCCTCTCTCCCACCCTCCCCGTGCGGATGCCCGGCGGTCGCATGCCCGGTCTCCGGCTTCGCCCCTCGCGGGCGAGGATGCTCGCCCGCGGGCTCCGGGACGTCGGTCTCGGAGGGGGGCGGACCGGCGGCGGGCGCCGGGTGGATCCTCGGAACCCCGACCGAGGCGAGGGCGTCCTGGACGAAGTCGGACACGCGGGGAACGGCACCACCGATGGCGATGCCGGTGGCCAGGATGACCACGGACAGGAGAATGCGCATTGAACCTGACTCGACCGGGACGCCGCTTGGCCGCCTGCGCGGCGGTGACGGTCGATCCCGCATGTTCACGTAAGGTGTCGACTGGCCTGGCGGGTCGCCGGGCGGCCCGTGCCACCTCGGTGGCGCGGTCACCTCACGCGCGAGGAGGCCTCGACAGGCGGTCCGGCCAGGTCGATGCGAGCGCGCCGACGGACCGGGACCGATTGGGCTGGGCAGCCGCCGCGGGCGTCGTCGCCGGAGCGGCGTCCGCGGTGATGGCCGGGTGACAGCTGCAATGCACGTGACAGGTCACGCCCGGATCGGTCGTGTCGATGGCGGAGCCGTCAGCCGGCTCGACCACCGAGAGTTCCGTCCCGCCAGGTGCCTTGCCGTGGTACGCGAAATCCGCTGCCAAGCCCAGGTCGGGAGCGGCGATGAGCAGGACGAGCACGAGCGCGAGCAGGCGCAGGGTGGTCACCGACCAGCCACGCCCGGCGTCGAAGCTCTTATGCCGCATCCCGAGGGTCATCCCGGTCTATATGGCGATTCGAGGCCGCGAATACAATCGGGTTTGTCGCGGTGCGGCGACGGGCCCTGGGGGTGTTTCCATGCCGCCGGCGAAGCCTCGTCGCGACGACGGGCGCGGTGCCGGCGGCGGTCCTGGCCGCCGGGCGGGCGTATGGAGCTGGGAGACCGAGGCTGGCCGCGGGCTCCGAGGATGTGCCGTGCGAGCGTCCTGCTGTCGACCTTCGCGATCTTGATGTCCTGACCGGCGACCAGGTCCGGCCGCACGTTGATCACGCCTTCCTCGGCGTGTTCCTCCCCCTCCTTATGCTCTTGCCCACCGTGCTCGTGCTTGGCGTGGCTTTCGTGGTCGTGCCCGGCCTCGGCCTTCTTCGGCGCCCTCATGGCTGCGGCCATCGCCCTCCGAGTGCCCGGCCTCGGGTGCCTTGGCCGGCGCGGCGGTGAACGCGAACAGGGTCGGGTGTACGCCCGCGGCGGCGAGGGTGCCCCAGACGAAGTCGGAGACGGCGGCACCGATGGCGATTATGGCGGCCAAGAGGACCGCGGAGAGGAGGTTGCGCAGGAGGCAAAAGGTCCGGAAGGGGGTCATTCTGAGGCTTTCACTTAAGCCTTACCAGACATCCGCTTAGCTACTGTTCGAGCCCCGAAGCAGACAGACAGCTTACGGCCCGCTTCCGTCAAAGGCCGAACGTCCGCTTCTTCAATCCGCCGCTCGGAAGCAGATCCTCGTGAATCAAGCCAGCGCAGACGGCATGAAAATCTCAAATTGGAACACTCCCTGGTGCTGTAGTAGCTCAGCGCGACCGGTCCTCCTCTGGCATATTATATCTACGGTCACCATCGCGCAGGAGCGGCTCGCGCTGTGATCTTCGAAAAGCGCTGATGCGCGCGAGTTCCTCACGCAGGGCATGCCGGCGCGTCTCCAACGGCGGCATTTCCTCCACAAAGCCGCGGATGCGCGCGCTCAACGCCCTGTCAGCCGGGTCGGCGGAGCGGCCCATCTCTTCGGCGAACGCAAGATAGCGGGTTCGGATGTCAGCCTGACGCTGCCGGATCCGCTCTTCCCAAGGTCGCGCGGCCGTGTCCCGTGACAGAGTCTGCACCACCTCCTCACGCGCTTGACGCTCCACCCGGGGCTGCACCCCGCGCTCCTTGATGGCTCGGACCTTCCCCCGATCAGCCTTGCGCACTTGGCCGCGCGTTCGGCGCGGCGTTGCCTCTGCTGCGATCCCGCGGGATCGGAGTTCGTGCGCGAACTGCTCGCGCCATTGGTGGAGGTCGGCTTTGCGCGGGTTGAGCCGTCGACCGTCATAGCCCGCCGCGCGCACGGTGAGGTGGACATGGGGATGCACGTCGTCTTGGTGAAGCACGAAGGCGTAGTCGTACCGCCCCTCGAAGGTGTCGATCGCGAAGGCCCGAACCGCGTCGCGCACTTTCACCCCGTCGGTTCCCGGCGGCATCGACAGGATCATGTTGACCGACAGCGTCCGGTTTGCCCGCTTCGTGTCGAGAGCGACATCCTCGGACCATCGCGCCTGGAGATCGCGCAGCCCCTCACGCCCTTCCATAGCGACACCGGTCTCTGTCTCGGCTGCGAGATTGCCGTTTCGCGTAATATACGTGAGATGAGAACACAGATGCGCGATGCCCTTCGTGCGTCCGGTGACCTTCACCATCACCTCGGGCACGCGCGCGACGATTCGCTCGAGGCGGCTTCGCATCGCGGGGGTGACCGCTTTCCCGCCTGGGGCCGCGGGCATGTCCCAAGGCTGCCGCTTGGGACGGCGGATCGGCGTCTGCCACACGTAGGAGATCGGCGGCAGGTCGCCGGCCTTTCCTCCATTCACGATTCGCTATCCCAATAGCCGGCGCTGCGCCCTAGCGCTTGGCGAAGCGCGTCCGTGAGCCCGTCCACGGCGGCACTCATGTCCGCGAGGAAACCGACGTCGACCGAGACCGCCCGATTCGACCGCGCATCGGTGTTCGCGGCGCGGGCGATTTGATTGACGTTTCCGCCAATGCGGTTGAGCTCGCGGGCGATCGCCCGCAGGGCGACGCGTTCGTCGCCGGTCTGTGGATGCTCCACGCCGAGCCGAGCCCGCACCAAGGAGGTGATCCACTGAGTACGGCTCATCCCGCGCGCCTCGGCGAGCGCGACGAGTTGATTCACCTCCTCCACGCGCAGACGCAACGTCACCTTCGTCGACGGTCCGAATGCGGCCGAGATCGCCGGCAGCGCCGATCCGGCACCGTCTGCCGATACCGCTTGGTGGGCACCGACGGCCTCGTCGACCAAGCGCCGGAGGACGGCCGACTTACCTCCCTGGCGATGAGCATGCGCCGCAAAGCGTACAGCGAGCTCATCCGGCACGCGAAACGTCAGCGTCGCCATGGCGCCTCGATGGATAAACACCCCTGTAATACGATGCTGGCGGCAAGCCTATCCTGCACTAGACCTTGCACCTTCCTTGAGGCTTCTTGGTTCGGGGTGTTCGTCTTGCAGCTCTGCAGAGGCCAGCGGAAATACCGAGGAAGCGGGTCGCCGGTGTGGCCACGACAAGGGGTGAGCCCCATCGCTCCGCAGGCTTCGCGAGCGGGAGCCGCTTTCCGCACAGCCTCCGGCCTCTCTACGGCGCTATGGGGAAGCGCGTTCGGCCTCCGGCTGCTCCGCGTTCCACTCCGCCCTGCGGGTGGAAAAGCGGCTCGGTTCCAGGGTGAGAGGACGGAGTTGGACCGCGGGCCGGCGGACGGGACCCGAGTGTCGCCCCCGCAGACACGCAAGGACCAAGTCATTGGGACTGCCGAGTGCGCACCGCCACGAGGCGAAGGTCACTCAGGGCAACTTCGGTGATGGCACCATCGTCGTAGCGGACGCGGGCATGATCGGCGCCGAGATCGGCCTGACGGTCGAGCACAAGCCGTCCCTCGCGCCGGCCGACGCGGACGAGGGCTTCGGCTCTCGGGACCGACGCCGCCTCGAGCGAAGCAACGCCGTCCAGGTGGTCGACCTTACGTCCTACGCGGGCCTCGCGCGACTGTGCCGGGGATCTCGCCGCGGGAGGATCGGCTGACCCAGAACACGTTTGCGCCTCCTCCATCGACGTAGCGCTGTCTGGACCGGCCGCAGGAGTGTTCTTCAGGCTGTCGACGAAGGTGATCGCCTCGGCGCGCGTGAACCGGTCCCGTGATCCGCAGAAGGCGAGGATGGGCTCGGGATGCTTGCGCCACGCCTGATAGAGTTCGTACACACCGCGGATGGGCGACGTATCGATCATGCGCCGCAGCGCGTCCGGCATGTGGGCCACGGCGGCATGCATGGCCACGAAGGCGCGATCCTTGCCGAGGCGACGAGCGATGTCTGCTTGCTTCTCACCGAGCCCGATGCGACGCGAGACGAACCCCGCGATCTCCACCGATGTCAGGTCGTCCCGCTGGATGTTCTCGATCATCTGGTCGTAGGCGTCATCGGGCGACGGCTCCCGGATGACGGCCGGAATCGTTGAGAGACCGGCGCGCCGGGCCGCCCGAAACCGGCGGGCCCCGTACAGGATACGGTGACGCCCCCCCTCCCCTCTCGGTGTGACGGTGATGGCCTGCCGGACGCCACGCCCGACGATCGAGGCCGCGAGTTCGTCGAGTTCGCGCTCTGAGAAGCGGGTACGGGGTTGGTTGGGGTCTTCCTCGATCGCGTCGAGCGCGATCTCAAGGGGTGCTCCGCTCGCAGCGCCGGCGACGTCGTCGAGGCCCTCGAACAGGCCCGACAAGCCCTCGACCTTCTGGGCGTAGCTCATGCTGCGATCTCCATCCGGGTCGCAACTTTTGCGAGCACGGCCCGGATTTCACGGCCGGCCTCCCGTGCCGACGTCTTCGTGAGCTCCCAGACGGGCTTCCTCTCGGACAAGGCCTCGCCGAAGGCCGACCGTTGCGGGATGACGCCGTCGAACAGGTAGCGCGGGCCGACGTTGCGCACGAGCGTTTCGAGGTTCGCGCGCTGGCGCGGGGAGGTCGCCTGTAGTCGGTTCGGCATCAGTCCGAGGAAGGTCAGATCGGGATTGAAGCGCTGCTTCACGCCGGTGACGTTGCGCAGGAGCGCCTCGATGCCCTCGATCGCGTACTCGTCGAGATCGATGGGAGCGAGCACATAACCGGCGCTGATGAGCGCCGCGAGATTGCGCACACCGAAGGTCGGCGGCGTATCGATGACCGCCACATCGAAACCGTCGTCGACCGCGATCAAGTTCGCCTTGTATCGGTTGATGACGTTCGCCTCGACGTTGTTGATGCCTTGAAGCCTGGGATCGCCCGGGACAACGCGAATGCCCGGTTCCGAGAGGGGGTCGATCAGCACGGTATCAAGAAACAGGGCGGAGGCCGGCAGCGCTCCGGCATGAGCCTCAAGGGTCGACGTGCCGTTGCGCTGCGGGTCTAGGTCGACGAACAGCACCCGCTGGCTGAGTTCTGCGAAGTACCAGGCGAGGTGAACGGCGATCGTGCTTTTGCCGACCCCGCCCTTCTGATTGTTGACGACAAGCACTTTCATGAGACGGTCCGGCTGGCGCCATCGCTCCTGCTCGGCGAGAGCGAGGGATCACGATCGTCGGCGGATCGAAGCGACCCTACCGATGGCTGCGCACCCGAGACAGCCTGGTAAAAGTCTCAGGTGTTTGCCCGGGCAAACGCCTGTCGCCGGATTGCCGCGTGTTCGGCTGGTGCCCGCCCATGCATCGAGTCGATCACGCGAGAGGCGAGGAGGCGGCGCGTCCGCCACCTCCATTGTCGCCTGAGCGCATTCGGCCCCGGGCTAGGTACGTGCCGTGCATGGCGTCGGGATCGGCCTGTTGCGCGAAGCCCGAGCCGCAATGGCCCTCCTCAGCTCTGCTTCGAGTCGGGCGCGTTCGCGCTTGGTCAGCAGGCAGTGGGCGAGCTCGGCGCGCAGTTCCGCAACGTGATCGATGTGCGACATGTCCTGTTCCTCTCGTCATGCGAAGACGAGAGCGCGCACGGGGTCGTGTCGGGTCGGGTCAAGGAGCGCGGTAGAGCCCGGCGGAGCCGGCGAGCGGGGGAGCCGAAATGCGCCAGCATTTTGGGGGAACCGCTTGTCCTTGAAGCGGACGGGCGCGGGCCGGTATTCTGGGGGGACTGAGCAGACCCCCCGGTTCAGGAGGGGGCACCCGCGCGAAGGATCGTCACCGCGTGAGCGGCCGAAACGCGGCGCGGTTCGGGGAGGGGCTGCAGGCCCCGAGTAGAGCCTGACCGTTTGGCCAAAGGCCAGACGGACGCGCCCTCGCGCCTCTTTCAGCCTGGCTCACTGCCACAGAGCTGAAAGGGGTGCTGCCACCATCCGGTCGCCGAACGGAAGCAGCCGGTCGCCGTCGTAGAGGACGAGGCCGAGCCGAAAGCGATCTCCGAGATGGGCTTGCAGCCGACGCAGACCCTTGAAGTCGCTGTCCCAAACGGTGGCGGCCGCCTTGACCTCAATGCCGACGACGCCTCTCTGCGCATCCTCCAGCACGAAGTCGACCTCCACCTGATCCTTGTCGCGATAGTGGTAGATCGCGGGCCGTGCATCGCTCCAGGCAGCGAGCTTCGTCAGCTCCGCGAAGACGAAAGCTTCCAGCACCGGTCCGAGCGGCTGCCGGTCGACACGCAACCGGTCGGCCTCAAGGCCAAGAAGCCCGGCGAGCAGGCCGGAATCCAGGAAGTGCAGCTTTGGCGTCGAGACCACGCGCTTGAGTTCGTTCCCGCTGTAGGCGCGCACGCGGCGCACCAGGAACAACTGCTCGAGCAGCGTGACGTAGCGCTGCACCGTCGCGGCATCGAGGCCGAGCTTTCCACCGAGGTTCGCCCAATTGACGAGATCTCCGGCGTGATGAGCCAGCACCTCGACGAGGTTCGGCACTCGGTCGATCTTGTCGAGCGTCGCGAGATCGGTGAGATCGCGTGTGAGGATCGCGGAGACGTAGGCGCGATACCAATCCGCCCTTCGGCGCCCGCTGCGGCGTGCGACGGCGTCAGGATAACCACCGGCGAGGACGGCCGTCATTGCATCGTCGGCATCTCTTGAATTGATGCTCCCCTTGTAGGGAGGACGAGCGACTTCGCCCGCGAAGACGGCATCGACGAAGCGAGGTGCGCACGGATATCCAAGGATTTCGGCCTGCGCGAGCGGGAGCAGCGGCACGACCTCGATGCGTCCGGCAAGCGAGTCCTGCGTACGCGGGATGGCTTGGAGATCGGCCGAGCCTGTGATGAGGAAACGCCCGGGCCGAGGGTCCTCATCGACCGACTGTTTGATGGCGAGGAGCAGCTCGGGCGCGCGCTGGATCTCGTCAATGACGGCGGCGTCGAGACTCCGCACGAGTCCATTCGGATCGCGGCGGGCAGACGCCAGCACCGCAGCGTCGTCGAGGGTGAGGAAGGTCCGGTCCCGCCCGGCAATCTTGCGCGCAAGGGTGGTCTTGCCGGCCTGACGCGGCCCGCTGATCGCCACGACACGGGTATCGGCCAGGGCTTCGCGAATGGCGCCTTCGGCGTAGCGAGGAAACATCGAACCTGCCGTGTCTTGAGACCCTTCCGACCATACCGTCCAATCCCGAATTTACAATCGTCCGATCCGTATTTTAACGACGTCCGATCTGGAGCGCATGACCGCCCGGCCTGAGGCGTTGCAGCCTTCGCGCGCGCGAGCGACGGTGCAACATCACTCCTTCTTCGTGAGACCTTGGCTCACACGCCACAGAGCCATCACCATGGGCCAGGCTGAGAACTTGCCCTCCTTGGCCTTCCCGGTGAGGTTCCGCAGATAGCCGCCGGCCGAGTTGATCATCGATCCGCGCTGGAGGATTGCAGCGATCACGATCGCAGCCTCTTCCTCGCCCATGGCCGCTATCGCCGCCTCCCACGCGCTCGATGAGATACCGAGCGATCCGCGCACGAGTGCTGCGACCGTCACGAACTCGCGCCAGCTCCTTATGCCGTCGCGAGCGTACATCAGGATGTCGGGGCAAGCGTGGAGGACCATTTCGAGGGGAAATGCCTTCGGTGGCGAACCCTCCGATCGCGAAGGAGGCTCATCGGTTTGGCCGGGGCTTTCTCGGAAGCCTCGTTCAAGATTCTCAGGAGACTCTGGTTTTGAATTCTGATGGTGGCGCCCATCCTGGGACTCATTGCCATCCAGATTCCGAGAATTGAGCGTCTCCCAGAGGTGCTTATCCACATCGAGGCGCAGCTTACGCAGCGCACCGACGGCCATCGTGAGACGGTCCGTATCCGCTGAGCGCGGGGGCATACCTTCGAGGTCGCGGAACCGAACCATGAGCTCGGCCCAAGGGCCGGGAAGCCCCTCGTCGAGCGCGGCCGCGAGCATCTTGGCGATGTCGCGACGATGCAGCGAAATCTCCTCTCGCAGGAGGACGCGCGCCTTGGCGGCCGCCCTCACCTCTTGGGCCAAGCGCTCGAACTCGGCCGCGCGAGCGACGAGCGGTGCGAGGTCGAAGCCGAAGGCCTGCTCGATCTCGCCCCCCTCCCCGCGCCTGGCGTAGCGCTTGCCGTTGGGGCTGTCCCGCCGAATGACGATCCCGTGCTCGACGAGCTGAGCAAGCGCGCGGCGAAGGGTCGTCGGCGAGGGTCCGTGCGCGCGAACGGAGAGTTCGTGGTTCGATGGGAAGACGATGAGGTCGGAGCCAGCCGTCAGCGCAACGTCGGGATGGAAGGTCAGCAGAGCCGAGAGCACCGCCAGTTCTCGGTCACCGAGGCCGAGGGGCGTCTTGGCCTCGGTCAGGTTTCGGAACACCCGCCACTTGTGCGCGGCGGCATCGTCGGGACACGCCTTTGCGTTCGCCTGCGCCGTCATCATGGCGAGCGAAAGCGGTCGCCGCCCAAAGGGCGTCGTCGGTTGGGTCAGTCGCATGGTCATGCCTGTCGTCAGGCAACAGATCAGCGCTCGCCGAATCGGCGCGACTCTTGACAGCTTGTGCCGGAGGTGATTCTCTCATGGTCGCCAAACACACTGAGAGAGGGGCTTCCGGGCGTCGAGTTCGGGAGCCTTTTTCTTTTGCCGGGACGATCCTTTCGTTTCAGGTTGCCGAGAGGCTCCCGAAGGGCGAGCCCCTGATCGGGAGCGGGGTGAAGACGCATCGCCACGCCGGGATGGCGGAGCGGATGCTATTCGTCAGAACAGCGCTGCCGTTCGCGAGCGGCCGTGTCCGACGTTACGCTGCAGCAGAGCCTCGCGGGTTGACCACCGTCCCCTAGCCGGAGTTTCGGTCTAGCTTCGGTGGCGCGGCTCTGAGGCGTCCGCCGATGGCGGAGCGGTTCTCGTTCACATCAGTCTCGATCGGCACCTCCTGGGTTTTCTGCGGAGCGCTGGTTCGAGCGCGCCCGTTTCGCGCCGTCGGCCCCACCACGCCGGGGCGGCCGATGAGGCGTTTCGGCGCGTGTGCGGGCTGTCGGCATCCCGGTTCGCATGAACTCGTCATGCAGGGCCGACAGGCGCTCGATCAGGAAATCGCCGAACCCCGCCGCGAGGCGCTCGTCGACGTGCAACTTGGTACCGGTTGCCGAGCGCTCGATGCGAACGAGCGCCCTCCCCCCCCCATCACTCCACGCCTCGAGCGGCGCGGACGCGTCCTGTGCTTTCAGGGCGGACAGGACGAGGCCGAAGCGCCGATCGCTGTCGGCGGCCGCGAATGCGGCGGTCCGAAGAGTCTGTTCTATGGCCGCGGTCGCATCGGCGCGTCGGGCGATCGCGTCGGCGAGTTGGGACCAGCGAGGGCGACCCGCCTTCGGAGCAGGCCCGACGGCCTGCACGAGGGCGACGGGCACGCTCTTGGCCAAGCCGATCAGACGCGACAGGTCGGCCTTGTCGACGCCAATCGCGGCCATAATCGTCGGCCGATCGAAGCCACGTTGCTCCAGGTGCGTCGCGAAGGTAGCACGCTCGATGAAGGAGAGGTCTCGCCGCTCACCATTCTCCTTGCCTTGCGCGACGACGAGTTCCGTGTCGGTCAGCGGGCGTATGATCGCGCGCACGCTGCGGCCGAGCGCGGCCGCAGCGCGCAGCCGCCGGTGTCCATAGGCGGCCTGATACCGCCCCTGAACGTCCGGATGAGGCCGCACAAGGATCGGCACTTGCTGTCCCGCCTCCGCGACGCTCTGCACGAAGGCGTCGAAGCCTGGATCATGCTCGACGGGGATGCGGTCCGCGACGAACGACGGATCGACCAGGGCCGGATCCAGATCGACCACGTGCTGGCCGCCCTCGATCTGCGCGCGAAGGGTTCGCGCATCGTCGGCGTCGGCCGACATCTGCTTGAGCGAGAGTCCCATGGTGCGCAGCGCGCCCGGCCGAACGGGCTCGGCGCGCGTTTTGGCCGGCCGGGCTGCCTCCGCCGGATCGTCGGCGGTCGGTCCTTCGCTCGCGAGCGCAGGTTTCATCAGTTCGCGTAACGCGTCGCGCCGCTTCATGCCGGCCCCCTCCCCCAGGCGCGTGCGATCTGCCCCGCGACCTCGCCGTTCACGGCGTCCAGCGCTTCGAGAGCACGGTCGTAGGTCTGCCGGGTGAACTGCTCGCGACCGACCTCGTAGAGCGTCTGCTTGGTCAGGCCCGCGTCCGAGATCGCCGTCGACTTCAGCATCGCGTGGGTCAGCACCTCGTCCCCGAACAGCGACCGCAGAAGTCCGACGACCTGCGCTTGCGGTCCATCGTTGGGTTCGTAGCGCGTCACGAGATAGCGCAGGAAATCGTACTCGAGATTTCCGCCGGCCTCACGGACAACCTCCAGAAGGTTCGAGGTCATCTGAAGGAACTGCGACATGCTCGCGATGTCGAGCATCTGCGGATGGATCGTGATGAGCACCGCTGTCGCGGCGCATAGGGCGCCCAGCGTCAGGTAGCCGAGTTGCGGCGGGCAATCGATGATGGCGACATCGTAGGCCGCCTCGACGGTCGACAGCGCATTGGCGATGCGCGCGAAGAACATCCCGTCGGAGGGGCGCCGGCGTTCGAGCAGCACGCGCGGTGTCTCGTGCTCGAACTCCATCAGTTCCAGATTGCCGGGGATGAGGTCGATGCCCGTGAAATAGGTGGAGCGGACGATGTCGGCGAGCGGCCGCTGCTCATCGTCGTAGCGGATCGCGCCGTAGAGCGTCTCGTTCTCGCCGACATCGAATTCCGGCTGGTAGCCGAAGAGGGCCGATAGGGAAGCCTGCGGATCGAGATCGACCGCGAGGACCCGATACCCCTGCAGCGCGAGGTACTGCGCGAGATGCACCGCCGTGGTGGTCTTGCCGGAGCCGCCCTTGAAGTTGGTGACGGCGATGACTTGAAGATGCTCTGCGCCTGTCCGATGGGGCAGATATGACGGCTTCGACCGGGACAGATGGCGACGCAAATCGTTGATCTGCTCCAAGGTGAACAGACGCCGCCCGGCCGGCCCCTTCTCGGGTTCGAGACCGTCGGCCGCGAGGGTGACCTGACGCAGATAGGCGTCGGTGATACCGATCAGACGCGCAGCCTCCCCAGTCGGAAAGCGACGCAACTGCTTCTCGGCGGAGGGGGGAAACAGCCGCATCCGCATCGTGTTCAACTGCTCGGAGAGCGCCTGCGCGTGGCCGGCAATCACCGTGTCGAAAGACGGCAGCGCGGCTCGTCCACGCTCCTCAACCCGGTTTTCGCCACGCTTGGCCATCTACGCTCTGAAGCCCCGATCTCCGCATTCGGCGTAGTTGGGGCGAGTCGACTGGAAAGAGTCAAGCGATTCGGCCGCCCACGGCACGATTCAGGCGTCGACAACGGACAATTGTGACCGAGACAGGACCATGCCGAGGGCGATTCGGCGCCGGACGCATAACCGCGAACGCCCTGGACGGTCGCGCGAACATCCTCGATTCGCACGCGCGCCGTCTCCCGACGTCCTCGGCAAGTTCCAAGCAGCCAGTTGGGAGCTCCCAACAATACGATATCGATGCACCGCCTGAGAGGGCCGGCTCTCGATCGTGGACGCTGTTGGGAGCTCCCAACTGCTATAGGTCAAGCCGACAGTCCGAGATCGGACGAATCCCGTGAGAGCTCGACGTGTCCGCTGCTTCTGCGCGCTGCAGGGCGTCGGGCGCATCGGCACGCGCTCAATCCGGACGATCCCGTTTCAAGCACAGGCGCCTCACGACGATTCTGCTGCCAACGATCGGCCAGGAGCGGCGATGAAGCCGGCAGGTAGCCGTCCATCGCCGCCGTTTCACCGAACGACATCCCGGAGATACCGACGCCTAAGCGCCGTCTCGTACGCCGCGCTGCACCGGGATTCCCCTGGCGCGGGCCTTGTCGGCGAGATTCTCACTGATGCCACTCCCGGGGAACACGACGACCCCGATCGGCAGCGCCTCAAGCAGCGCGTCGTTACGACGGAAGGGCGCTGCTTTGGCGTGCTTCGTCCAGTTCGGCCGGAACGCCACCTGCGGTACCTTGCGCGCGTCGGCCCACTTCGCGGCGATCAGCTCGGCGCCCTTCGGGCTGCCGCCATGCAACAACACCATCGTCGGATGCTTCCCCATCACCCGGTCGAGAACGCTCCAAATTCGCTCGACGTCTTGGTAGTCATTGCCGCCGGTGAAGGCGATGCGCGGACCCGGGGGCACCAGAGTCTCGGTCTCCACCCGACGCTTGGCGGCCAGGAAGTCACGGCTATCGATCATCGCTGCCGTCATGGTGCGGTGGTTGACCTGCGAGCCGGAGCGCGGGCGCCAGAGCGAGCCGGTCTGAACGCGGTAGAATGCGGCTGCCGCGTCCCTCGTGAACTCGAAGGCGTTGCGTCGCTCGGTGAGGCTGAGCCCTTCGGCGATGAGCCGTTCGAGCTCGACCGAGCGCACCTCGGATCCGTCCTGCTCGCCCTGGGAGCGCTTCTGCGCCACCTCGTTGTCGTCTAGCTTGCGGTCGAGGGTCTCCACGCGGCGTTGGAAAAGATTGACGAAGCCCCAGAGCACGTCTGTGGCATCATCCTCGAGGCGGGTCTCGGTGAGCAGATCGGTGAGCGCGTTCATCGCACCCACGATTGCCGCCTCGACCGCCTCGGGTTCGGGCAGGGGACGCGGGTCCGCGTCCTGCTCGAAGGGTCGGTAATGATGCGTCAGCAACGCGTGCAGGAGGTGATCGCCCTGGCCGTTGCCGTAATGGTCCGTAGCGAACGCGTGGGTATCGATTTGGTCGAGCATGGGAGCGCCTTCGGGTCCGGGAAGCCGCGACCGCCGCGGCCTTCACGGCGACCTGGACCGGGATCGGACGGCGCGCGCACCCGAGCGGGGAGGGGCCCCATCGCACGCGGTCGCGATGGGGCGCGAGGGCCGCAGCGGCAGCGGAGGACGGCCGGCGGGGGCGATTTTGCCTCGCGCTGCAAAGCCGCCTGAAGGCGGCGGCGGAAAATCGCCGATCGCGAGGCCGTTGCACGCGCCAACCGGCTCGGTATGGGTCGTCCTCTCGGAAGGGCCGCCGCGCCGGCTCTCTCGGACACCTCGGCGCATTCCGTTAGACCGGCGAGCCGTCCCCCTTCGCGACCGGATCAGGTCACCGAGTCGGCCGGTTCGCCACCGAAGCGGAGATGGGCCGTCGCATCCACCTCGGCGATCTGGGGCGCCAGATGGAGGGCCAAGCCGCGCGGGCCGAGGCGCATCAGGTCCGCGTTGAAATCGTCCTCCGCTGGGACGAGTTCCCACACCTCGGGGACGCCCGCGGCTGAAGCCCGAGCTCGGAGTGTCTCGTAGGCACGCGAGCCCTCCTGATCGGCGTCGCGGGCGACATAGAGGCGGCGCAGACCGGACGGCAGGAGAAGGGCGGCGAGATGGCTGGCGGAGAGCGCGGCCACCGCCGGAATGCCCGGCAGGAGGCGGTTCACCGACAGCACGGTCTCCAGACCCTCGCCAACCACCATTACGCCCGGCCCGGTCCCGGCGAACCGGACCCCGTGGCCGAGCAGGTGGCCGAGCGCCCGGCGCGGATCGGGCAAGTCGGCCTTGCCACGTCCGTCCCGGGCGAGCCAGGTCCGAGCGACCCCTGTGACCGTCCCGCCCAGATCCGTGACGGCCGCCAGCAGGGCAGGGCGCTGGAGCGTCGTGCCGCACGTCAGGCGATGGTAGCAGCGAGGATGGTGGCGCAGGGCGGGCGCGGCGAGCGCGTGGGCGAGCCCACGGCCGGCGAGGTAGGTGGCAGCCGGTGTCCCAGCGAGAGGCCGGCCGATGCGGAACAATCGCTTGGCGGCTTCCGAGGCATCCCGAACCACGTCTAGGCCGGACCCGCGGCAGGCCTCGGCGCTGGACATGGCGGGCCGCTTCAAGCGCAGGAAGCCGCACACCTCGTCCAGGGTCTCGAGCCAATCGTCGTGGCCAAGATTGAGCCGGATCAGATCGACAAGGTCTCCGTGCTCGCCAGTGGCCGCGTCGGTCCACTTGCCGCGCCGGCCCTTGCCGGAAACCGGCCCGGTCAGGCGCACGTAGAGTGACGAGCCCGGGCTGTTGTGGACGTCGCCGACGCGCCAGTACCGACCCTGACGTCGGCCCCTGGAGAGGTAGTGGCGGCAGACCGCCTCGGCCTCCTCACCGAGGCGGCGGGCCAGGTCGGATATCGCGACGCGGTCCATCACGCCGCCTCGCGGTCCGCGATGCGGGTCAACGGGTGCGCCTTGAGAAGCTCTTCCAGCACTGTCACGCCACCGGCATCGATCGGCACGAAGAAGCGCAGGCGCCAGGCGATGATCTCGCTGAACAGGCCCTGCGCGCGCAGCCGCTCGCGCATTGGCATGGTGAAGCCAAGGAGTTCGATGCGGTGCGCGCCCATCACCCTCACCCGGCGGAGTTGGAGTCCGTCAGCGAGGTCGAGCACCGTCCGTCCCTCGAGGAGAGCAGCGTGGGCTGCCTCAGCCGACAACGTGATCCCGCCCCCAATTGCCAGTGCCGCGGCGGCCCAGGCCGGTGACACGCGCCGCCCGATGAGGCGCGCGCCTGCGTCGGTCTTGAGCCGGTACACCCGCGTCGAGTCGGCCGGCAGCCGCTTCCAGATGGGCAGCAGCAGCCCGGCGACCATGTGGAGGGTCGAGTCGGTGAAGGGCGCTACCCCGGCGACCTCCGCCGCCCAGGTCGCGGCGAAGGCCTCCCGCCCTGCATCGACCCAGTGTGTCTCCGCTATCAGCCGCTCCGGCAGGCTCTGCGTCTCCATGGGTCGGACAAGCCGCACGCGTCGCTCGACCGAGCCGTCGTCGAGCATCACGCTTGGAGCCGAGACCTGCACGGCGGCGCGGCCGGAGCGATCGTTGACGAGAAGCCGGCCACCGCGCTCGCACATCAGGTCGAGACCGCCAGTCAGGGTTAACGGTCGGTTACGCTCGCGTCGGGTGATCGTGAGCAGCCGCGTCTGAGCACCCGTGCCGTGATGGACGTGGATGACACGGTCATCGGTGACCGTGAAGCTTTCCGCCTGCAGCGTCTCCAGCCCAACGTCGTAGTGCCCGCTGGCGATCGCCCCCTCGATCCGGGCAGCGAGCAGACCCTCGAACGCCTCGAACAAGACGCCCTGCAGGGCAATGGTCAGCGCCAGCAGCCGGTTGAGGAAGGTGGTGATCGGCGGCAGCTCGTCGAGGAGGCCTCCGGTCTCGCCCGTCAGCCTCAAGCCGGTCGCAGTCTCGAAGATGTGGAGGGGGCAGCCCTCGACCTTGCCGAGCACGATCAGCCCGTAGAGTTGCCGAAGGGCGTCGCGCGCGTAGGCGCTCTCCAGGTTGTCCTCGGGCCGGAACAGGCCCTGGCCACCCGTCTGGCGGGAACCCCGTGTGATCGCCCCCAGCGTGTCGAGTCGGCGGGCGATGGTCGAGAGGAAGCGTTTCTCGGCCTTGACGTCGGTGGCGACCGGCCGGAACAGGGGCGGCTGTGCCTGGTTCGTGCGGTTAGTCCGCCCGAGCCCCTGGATCGCCGCATCCGCCTTCCAGCCGGGCTCGAGCAGGTAATGCACCCGCAGCCGCCGGTTCTTCGCCGCCAGATCCGCATGGTACGACCGCCCGATGCCGCCCGCCTCCGAGAACACGAGGACGCGCTTCACATCGTCCATGAAGGCCGCGGCTTCGGCAAGGTTGGCGCCCGCCGCACGCCTCTCGACCGCGAGCCGGTCGATGCCGTCTGCACCGCGCTTCCTCACGATTCGGCGCGAGCGCCCGGTGACCTCGGCGACGCGATCGGTCCCGAAATGCTGCACGATCGCGTCGAGGGCGCCCGGCACGGCGTCGAGCGCGGCAAGCCGCTCGATCAGCGCGTCGCGCCTCGCCACCGCCTCGCGGCAGAAGACCGGCTGGCCATCGCGCGCGACCGGCCGGGAGGAGAGGTTGTCCTCGCTGTCCGAGAAGGGCTCGTAGAGCTGCACCGGGAAGGCGTGCTGGAGGTATCCGAGCACGTACTCTCGCGGCGTCACGTCGATCGAGAGATCGTCCCATTCCTCAGGCGGAATCTCGGCCAGTCGCCTCTCGGTCAGGGCCTCGCCGGTCGAGACGATCTGCACGACCGCGGCATCACCCGCCGCCAGATCCCGCTCGATCGCCCGGATCAGCGCCGGCGTCTTCATCGAGGTCAGCAGATGGCCGAAGAAGCGCTGCTTGGTCGACTCGAAGGCCGAACGCGCGGCGGATTTCGCTTGGGCGTTCAGCGTGCCAGACGTCCCCGTGATGTTGGCCGCCCGCATCGCCGCGTCGAGGTTGGCGTGGATGATTGCAAAGGCCCCGGCATATGCGTCGTAGGTCGCGGTCTGCTCGGGCGTCAGCGCATGCTCGACCGGGTCGTAGGCGACGCCCTCGTAGGACAGGGAGCGGGCTGTATAGAGGCCTAGCGCCCGCAGATCGCGCGCCAACACCTCCATCGCAGCGACGCCGCCCGCCTCGATCGCCTGGACGAACTCCGCACGCGTGGCGAAGGGAAAGTCGGCCCCGCCCCAGAGACCGAGGCGCTGAGCGTAGGCAGGGTTGTGCGCCGTTGTTGCCCCCGTCGCCGAGACGTAGAGCACACGGGCGTCGGGCAGCGCGTGCTGAAGGCGTAGTCCCGCCCGACCTTGCTGCGAGGCGGCGACGTCGCCGCGCTCGCCCTTGCCCCCCGCCGCATTCTGCATGGCGTGGCTCTCGTCGAAGACGATCACGCCGTCGAAGCCGGCGCCGAGCCAATCGACGATCTGGCGGACGCGGGAGACTTTCTCGCCGCGCCCGTCCGAGCGCAGGGTGGCGTAGGTGGCGAACAAGATGCCTTCCGGCAACGCGATCGCCTTGCCCTGCGGGAAGCGCGACAGCGGCGTCACCAGCAGGCGCTCCTGACCGAGTGCCGACCAGTCGCGTTGTGCGTCCTCGACCAGGGTATCGGACTTCGACACCCACACCGCCTTGCGCCGGCCGGAGAGCCAATTGTCGAGGAGGACGCCGGCCACTTGGCGGCCCTTGCCGGTTCCGGTGCCGTCGCCGAGCATGAAGCCGCGACGGAAGCGCACCGCGCTCGCCGCGTCCTCAGGCGCCGGGGCGACGGTGTCGAACGTCGGATCGACCGTCCACGATCCGGCCAGATGGACGGCGTGTGCGTCGCCGGCGTAGATGACGGTCTCGAGTTGGGCATCCGAGAGCAAGCCGTCCGCGACCACGCTCGCCGGCAGCAGCGGGCGATAAGAGGGCTTCGGCGGCGCGACCGAGGCCATCGCGGCCGATTGCACAAGCTTGGTGGGGTGCAGCTGTGCGCTCGGGATATGGATCGCCTGCAGAGCATAGGGCTCGTAAAGGGCCTCCGTCAGCCTGCCCTTGTCGTCGGGCTGCCCGTCCACGGTCTCGTAGACCAGCTTGGCACCCTTGAGCTCGACCAAGGCGCGGGCGAGGGCGGGTCGGTGGACGGCGGCGGCGCCTGGCAGCACGCCGGCAGGCCGCCTGTCGACGATCGGTGTACTCGGCGGGAGCGGCGGTACCGCGATCGGCAGCCGCGGCGGCACCCTCTCCACGATCCAGGCAAGAAGGGTGGGGACGTCCGGTGCCATGCCGGCCGAGGCCGGAAAGCGGGTGGGCTCGTCCGCCGGCCGCTTGTCGAAGACGGTGAGCCGCGTATCGATCGTCGTGCCGTGGCGCGCGAAAACGGCGCCGTCGACCGCCGCCGTGAACACGACGGTGCCCTGGGCTTGCAGCCGGATGAAGGCGTCGCGCCACGCGGATGCTTCCGGCGAGAAGCCTGCCCTGGTAATCGTCACAAGCCGGCCGCCGGGCGCCAGGCGAGCCAGCGCCGAGGCCACGTGGCGCAGGACAGCGTCGGACATGCGGCCCGAGACATCAGGGAGCACCGAGAAGGGCGGGTTCATCAACACGACGCTGGGCGTGACGCCCGGATCGAGATGATCGTCGATCTGAGCGGCGTCGAAGCGGGTGAGGGGGGTCGACGGGAAAAGGGAGGCCAGGATGCCGGCACGGGTCTCGGCGAGTTCGTTGAGCGTGAGCACGCCGCCGGCGATCTCGGCCAGGATGGCCAGAAGTCCTGTGCCGGCCGAGGGCTCGAGGATTCGATCGCCCGGGGTGATCGCTGCGGCGGTCAGTGCGGCGAACCCGAGGGGAAGGGGGGTCGAGAACTGCTGGTGCGTCAGCGTCTCCGCGGAGCGCCGCGTGTGCGCGGGCAGAAGGCCGGCGATCTTCGACAAAAGCCGGAGGCGCGCAACCGGGGAGGGAACCGCGCGGAACAGCGCGCGACCGTACTTGCGCAGGAACAGCACGGTCGCCGCCTCACCTGCCTCATAGGCCAGCTTCCAGTCCCAGGCACCGGCCGCGTCGGACGCGCCGAAGGCGGTCTCCATAGTGGAGCGCAGGGCTGCGGCGTCGACCGGTTCGCCGCGCTCCAGGCATGATTGGAGGAGACGGGCAGCCGTGACGATCGCGGCGGCTTGATCGGTACAAGAGACGTGCAGATGCGCCGCCGCGACTGAGGTCGCGGCGGAGGAGGGGAGGGCGGTCATTGACGAGATTCCAGGAGAGCAGGAGGGACCGAGCTCAGGCGGCGCTCTCTCGATCCGCACCGGCTCGATCCTGTCCCGGCCTTCCTCTCACTCCCGGCGCCCTCGTCGAGCACGCAGGACGAGAAAGGGCGCCTTACCAGGCGGGGTGACGTCCAGGGCGAGGCTGGCAGGTTACAGGGCCCGTCGATCTCGGCGGAGCGGAGATCAGGCGATGTCTCAGATTGAAATTCGGTCTGGCTGAACCGCCGCTATTGGCCGATGCCATCGTGGCAACACCGATCGGCGCTGCCCGAAGGCGGCTCTTCGTCGGCCGGGCAGCTACTTCGGCTCGGAATGTGAAGCAGATGTTCGCTTCAGATTCACCGGAAGCTTGTAACGTGCTCCGAAGTTGACTTTTCAGTACTTCGAGTTTTCCCTCACACCTCAAAAAGCGCCACGCTTCCCTCTTTTCGTCTGACAAAGCGCGCCTACTAAACCGACGTTGAGCAGCGCCATGACGGCGAGCAAGCCGAACGTGGCCCCGGCTCCACCTTGAGCGAGCACGGAGGCGCCTAGGGGAGGAGCGAGAGCCTGGGCGATCAGGCTCGGCCGAGCGAGCCGTCCCACCAGCGGCGCGTAACGCTCGGGACCGAAGAGCGCGAGTGGCACCGTACCCCGCGCGATCGAATAGATCCCGTTGCCGGCGCCGTACAGGATGACGGCCAGGGCGACCAGCGGCAGGCCGAGGGCCAGCATCAAGACTCCGATGGCGACGAGGCTCATCGCTACCGTCAGAGTCCAAAGCGGATGATGTCGGCCCTTGAACGCCATCTCGACCACCCGAGCCGCGACCTGGGACGGCCCGATCAGCGTGCCGTAGGTGACGGCCGAGGCCAGCGGCACGCCCCGCGCCTGCAGAAGCGTCAGCACATGTGCCGAGAACAGGCTCATCACCGCACTGCCGAGGATCAACACACCGGCCATCAGCAGGAATGGGCAGCGCTCGCGCGGCGCAAGGTCCACGGCCGGCGGAGGAGCGGCCACCGCGTCGGCCGCCCGATCCGGCACGGGCGGAACGAGCCGGAGGACCAGAGTGAGCGACACCGTGAGCTGCAGCCCGGCGTAGATGAAACACACGGTTCGCCAGCTGACATGGTCGAGCAGGAAGGCCGATAGCGGCTAGCTGACCGTGCTGGCGAAGCCGCCCCACAGCGTCAGCGTGGTGATCGCAGGCCGCGCCTCCGCGCCGTAGAGCCGGCCGAGCGTTGCAAAGGCCGGATCGTAGAGCCCGCAGCCCATTCCGAGGCCGAGCAGTGCCCAGCCTGCCAGGAACACGGGCAGCGACGGCGCCGCGCCGATCACAACGAGCCCGCAAGCCAGCACCACGGCCGCGGCCGCCAGCACCGGCCGGCCGCCGCGTTCGCCGATGAGCCGGCCGACGCTGTGCGAGATTAGGCCGGCGACGAGCAGACCCAGGGTCAGACCGCCGAAGACCCAGGCGAGCGCCCAGCCTGTGTCGGCCTCAATCGGGCCGGCGAGCACGCCGAGCAGGTAGAACGACGAGCCCCAGGCGAGGATCTGCACTACGCCCAGGGCGCTGATCACCAGCAGACGATGATGGCCGATGGCGTCAGATCTCACGAGAGGCAGGCTTGAGGGCCGCGCTCTGTGAAGCGCCGCGCTCGTACCACCCCTTGGAGCGGTTCACGATCCAGACCACCGTCAGCATCACCGGCACCTCAATGAGAACGCCGACGACAGTAGCCAGAGCCGCGCCCGAGTTGAACCCGAACAGGCTGATGGCGGTGGCCACGGCCAGCTCGAAGAAATTCGAGGCACCGATCAGCGCCGAGGGACCAGCCACGCAATGCTCCTCGCCGGCCGCCCGGTTCAGGAGGTAGGCCAGCCCGGAATTCGCGTACACTTGGATGAGGATCGGTACAGCCAGCAGGCCGATGACCGCGGGCTGCGCCAGGATCTGCTCGCCCTGGAAGCCGAACAACATGACGAGCGTGGCCAGGAGCGCCACGAGCGAGATCGGGCCGAGCTTGGCCAGGAGCCGGTTAAGGGCCGCCTGCCCGCCCGAGGCCAGCAGGCTGCGCCGGATCACCTGCGCGATCACAACCGGGATGACGATGTAGAGCACGACCGAGAGGACCAGCGTGCCCCAAGGGACGGTGATGGCCGAGAGCCCGAGCAACAAGCCGACGATCGGCGCGAAAGCGACGACCATGATCGTATCGTTCAGCGCGACCTGGCTAAGCGTGAAGTGCGGCTCGCCGCGCGTCAGGTTCGACCACACGAACACCATCGCGGTGCAGGGCGCTGCCGCCAGGATGATCAGGCCGGCGATGTAGCTGTCGATCTGGTCGGCCGGCAGGTAGGGCCGGAACAGGTAGCCGATGAACAGCCAGCCCAGCAGCGCCATCGAGAACGGCTTGACGGCCCAGTTGATGAAGAGCGTCACGCCGATGCCGCGCCAGTGCCGACCGACGTGGCGCAACGAAGCGAAGTCGATCTTGAGCAGCATGGGGATGACCATGAGCCAGATCAGCACCGCGACAGGCAGGTTCACCTTGGCGATCTCGGCGGCGCCGACAGCGTGGAAGGCGCCTGGCATGACGTGGCCGAGCGCGATGCCGGCCACGATGCAGAGGGCGACCCAGATGGTCAGGTAGCGCTCGAACGTGCTCATGGGATTCCTCAAGCGGTGGCGACGCGGCGACCGTGCTCGTCGGTGACGCGCTCGCCATCCTCCTTCACGAACTCGCCCCGCTGCGCCGGCACGAGATCCAGAACGGCCTCGGAGGGACGGCAGAGGCGCACGCCTTTCGGGCTGACCACGAGCGGCCGGTTGATCAGGATCGGGTGCTCCATCATCGCGTCGAGCAGCTGGTCGTCGGTCAGCGACGGATCGGAGAGCCCCAACTCCGCATAGGGCGTGCCCTTCGCGCGCAGGAGGCCGCGCACGGTGATCCCGGCCCGGTCGATCAGCCAGCACAGGAGCGCCCGTGTCGGAGGCGTCTTCAGGTACTCGACGACGTGCGGCTCGATGCCGGCATTTCGGATCATCGCTAGCGTGTTGCAGGACGTGCCGCAGGCCTCATTGTGGTAGATCACGACGTCCATCATGCGACCTCCGGACGGGGCGAGGTGGCGCCCGTCTGCTGGCCAATCTCGCGAACGCGCGACCTGAGCGCGACCTTGTCGAGGCTGGCGATCGGCAGGACGACGAAGGCCGCGATGCGGTTCTTAAGGTAGCGCTGGGCCGTCACGAAGGCCGTCATGCGCTCGAGGTCGGTGCCCTCGACGGCGGCGGGATCCTCGATGCCCCAGTGCGCCGTCACCGGCTGGCCCGGCCAGTACGGGCAGGTCTCGCCGGCGGCGTTGCCACAAACCGTGAAGACGAAATCCATGATCGGCGCGTCGGGCCGGGCGAACTCGTCCCAGCTCTTCGAGCGCAGCCCCTCGATCGGGTAGTCGGTCTCCCGCAGCACCTGCAGGGCGAGCGGGTTTACGTCTGGCTTCGGCTGGCTGCCGCCTGAGAACGCCCTGAAGCGGCCCTGTCCCTCCTTGTTCAGCATCGCCTCGGCCAGGATCGAGCGGGCCGAGTTGCCGGTGCAGAGGAACAGCACGTTGTAGACGCGATCAGGCATGAAGCACCTCTTCAGGAGCGCAGCAGTCGCCCAGGGCTGCGACAGCCGGCGCGCACACCTCGGGGCGGCCCTGGCAGCAATCCTTCATCAGGAAGGCGATGAGCGCCGACATCGTCGGGTAAACGGCGCTGTAGATGATCGAGCGGCCCTCGCGCCGCGATTGGATGAGCCCGGCGTGCTCCAGCTCCTTCAGGTGAAAAGACAGGTTCGAGGTCGAGACCCCGATCTCGCTGCCGAGCACACCAGCTGCCAGACCGTCAGGACCGGCCGTGACGAGGTTCCGGACGACGCGCAGGCGAGTTTCCTGCGACAGGGCCGCGAAGGCGACGAGGGCTTGCGGTTCGTCCATAGTCAGTCCAACATCTCAACATGTGTTGAGACGTAGATGATAGTGAGTTCGTGTACAAGCCCGATCAGCCCTTCACCGATGGTCTGCCGAACGTGAGCGAGGCGCACTTCGAGGCGCCGACGAGTGACCGCGTTTATGCCGTCACGCCCGTCACTCACGCCCCGCGCTTCCTGATCCTCTACGGTTCGCTACGCGAGCGCTCGTTCAGCCGCTTCCTCGCCTACGAGGCGGCGCGGCTGCTGGAGGCGATGGGCGGCGAGGTGCGGATCTTCCACGCACACGGCTTGCCCCTGCCCGACGACACGACGGCCGATCACTCGAAGGTGCAGGAGCTGCGGCAGCTCTCGCTCTGGTCAGAGGGGCACGTCTGGGTCTCGCCGGAGCGTCACGGCAACCTGACCGGTGTGATGAAGAGCCAGATCGACTGGCTGCCCTTGAGCGAGGGCTCGGTGCGGCCGACGCAGGGACGCACCCTTGCGGTGATGCAAGTCTCGGGCGGCTCGCAGTCGTTCAACGCCGTGAACTCGTTGCGCGTGCTCGGCCGCTGGATGCGGATGATCACGATCCCGAACCAGTCCTCGGTGCCGATGGCCTACAAGGAGTTCGACGACGCCGGCCGGATGAAGCCTGGGTCGCTCTACGACCGCGTGGTCGACGTCTGCGAGGAGCTGATGAAGTTCACGCTGCTCACCCGCGAGCGGGCCGAGTACCTCGTCGACCGCTACAGCGAGCGGAAGGAGCAGGAGCCTGAGCGGCTGAAGGCGGTTGCGGCCGATATCGGTTTCGCGAAGCGATAACGCGGCCGGCGAACGTGCAAAATCAAGTAGTTTGCCCTGTGCTGCACTCAGATGCCAAGCAGGCACGCAGATGTCTCAATGAACTCGCGGAGAGGCGGCTTTCTGGCTAATCTGACCGTTGCCGGAACGGATTTAAGAGGCTGATTTGGGTTCCAAGCGGGTGGCAGGTCGACGTCCGCTATAATGCATCTGCTGCTCGGAAGCGGGCAGTTGCAAATCAACCTACAGCAGACGTTCGAAGCAAAATCGGATCTGTGATTTCCGACTTTCATTTATGACGAAGAGATGACCTGACCGGAGACGGCTGCGCCTCGCCCGGCATGACCAGACGAGGCACCGCAGCGACTCTCAGTCCCGGCGCCCCGTAGGCCGGGACCAGATCAGCGAGTAGCCCTCACCCTCTCCGTCGTCGAAGAGGTTCGCGTAGATCGGCGCCGTGAAGCTCGGATCGTCCAACTTCAGGCTGAGGTACTCGCGGCCCTCGTTCGAGCGCCTGGACCATGCGGCTCCGATCTCGGCCCGACCCACATAGACCCGGTGGCTCGGGGCGTTCTCGCCGGCGGCGCGGGGATCCTGGACGATCCGGACGTTGCGAGCCTGGACCGAGAGGGTAACGATCTGGCCGGTGAAGCCTTCCTCGATCTTGGTGAAGCTGCCGATGTTCGCCATGGGATGTCTCCGTGTCTGTTCCGAGCCCGCGACCGCCGCGGCCTCGATGGCGATCGGTGAGGCCGGAGGCGACCGGCGCCGCACCTGCGTGTGCAGGCTGGAGCGTCAGTGGAGGACGGCTGGCGGGCGGGTTTGTTGTCCCGCGAGGAATGCGAGAGCGTCAGCGCAGCAGGGGAAGAAACTTGGCCGGCCGCCGTTGCGGCTAAGCCGGACGAGGCGTCAGCCGTCCCCAGCCAGATCAGGCCATGAGAGAGGCCGCGCGGTCACCGGGCTGCGACAGGACCATCACGGAGAGGCTGGTGACACGCCGCTTCAGGGACCGCCGTGACGGGTTCAGCATCCGATCGGCGCTTGGTTGAGCACCTCGCGATCCACATCCCGTTCCAGCACCATAAGGCGGCTGATGGCGCTGCCGCTTTTACGATGTAGCCGCCGATGTGAAACTGACCCGGTCGCCGATTGAATGCTGACCCACTCTGTAGGTTTGGGCTCCTCTGGACGGAGGAGGCCCGTGTGGTGGGAGCGGAGGCGGCGTTGGAGATTCGGGTTTTGCATCGACATGGGAAGGGCGTTCGGGCGATCGCCCGAGAAACGGGCGTGTCGCGCAACACGGTGCGGCGGTACCTGCGCGACGAGGCGGCGGTTCGCTACAAGGCGCGTCCGGTTCGGGCGACCAAGCTCGACCCGTTCAAGGGCTACGTCAGCCAGCGGCTTGATGCTGCGGCACCGGAGCGGATCCCGGCGACGGTGCTGATCATCGAGCTGCGTGAGCGGGGCTACGCTGGCGGGATCACGATGCTGAAGGTCTTCATGGCCTCGCTCAGGCCGCGGCCGGTCGCGCTGCCGGCGCTGCGCTTCGAGACGGCGCCCGGCGAGCAGATGCAGGTCGACTGGGCTACGATCCGGCGCGGGCGCGACCGTCTGTCGGTGTTCGTGGCCACGCTCGGCTGGAGCCGGGCCGCCTATGTCGAGTTCGTAGCCAACGAGCGGATCGAGACCCTGATCGCCGCGCACGAGAACGCGTTCCTGTTCTTCGGCGGGGTGCCGCGGGAGGTGCTCTACGACAACATGCGCACGGTCGTAGCGGAGCGGCACGGCTACGGGACGGGGCGCCATCGCTTTAATCCCGCCTTTGGCGACTTCGCCCGGCATTGCGGCTTCCGGCCTCGGCTATGCCAGCCCTACCGGGCACAAACGAAGGGCAAGGTGGAGCGGTTCATCCGCTACCTGCGCGGCAGCTTCTACGTTCCGCTCGCGAGCCGGCTGGCTCAGGATGGGCTCGTCGTCGACCGCGAAGCGGCCAACGTCGCGGCCGCGCGCTGGCTTCGTGAGGTCGCCAACCCGCGCGTTCACGCAACGACGGGCGCTGTTCCAGCCGAGCGTCTGGCCGTCGAGCGCACCCATCTTCAGCCCGTGCCGGCGCCCTACGGTGGACGGATCGTGCGTGCGGTCGAGACGGTGATCCCGCGCCCGATCCTCGGCCTGCAGCATCCTCTGTCGTTCTACGATGCGTTCGCGGGAGGCTTGGCATGAGCGACCTTCAGCATGCCCGACTGGCCGAGCTCTGCGCGGAGCTGCGGCTGAGCGCGGTCCCGGACCTCTACGGCGCGCTGGCCCAGGGCGCCGTGGCGCGGGAGATCTCCTATGCGGCGTTCCTGGAGGAGGTGCTGCGAGGTGAGCGGGATGCGCGACGGGCAAGGGCCCGTGAGATGTTCGCGCGCGTGGAGGGCTTCCCGGCCGTCAAGACGCTGGATGGCTTCGACTGCGTATTCCGACGAAGCCGGCCGGGGATTCCGATTTGAAGCCGGCCGTCATTCCGAGGCGAAGCCGGCCACCGTTCCGATCTGAAGCCGGCCGGTGGCGGAGGCGCTCCCGCGGGTCTGGGTGGAAGATCACGAGGTTGGTTCAGGCGGTCAAGCGGCTTGCTCGGCCGCCTTTCGTTTGCGCAGGCTCTCGCCGGCGAGCTCGATCCGGTGCGCGTTGTGAAGCAGCCGGTCGAGGACGGCATCGGCGAGCGTCGGAATGCCGATGATCTCGTACCAGCGGTCGACCGGTACCTGGCTGGTGATCAGGGTCGCGCCAGTGTCGTAGCGATCCTCGATGATCTCGAGGAGGTCCCGCGCCTGCTCGGGTAGGAGCGGTTCGGGGCCCCAGTCGTCGAGGATCAGCAGGTTCACACGGGCGATCTGGCGCAGCAGCCTGCCGTATCGGCCATCGCCGCGGGCGAGGCTCAAGGCCGCAAACAGGCGCGGGACCCGATAGTACAGAACCGAGAGGTCGTCCCGGCAAGCCTTGTGTCCCAGCGCGCAGGCCAGCCAACTCTTTCCGACGCCGCAGGGGCCGGTGATGACGAGGTTGCGCCGGGTCCGGATCCAGTCGCCGGTGGCGAGCTTGAGGAACAGCGCGCGGTCGAGGCCACGATGGCTGCGGTAGTCGACATCCTCGATGCTGGCAGGGTGGCGCAGGCGGGCGGCCCGTGCGCGGGTCTCGAAGCGCTTCTGCCGGCGGGCGGTGGCCTCGTGTTCGAGCAGGAGCCCGAGCCACTCGGCGTGCGAGAGCGCGCCGGCTTCCGGGTTGGCGTCGAGCGCTCTGTAGCCAGAGGCCATGCCGGTCAGGCCGAGTTCGCGCAGGAGATCGAGGGTGGGATGAGTGAGCATCGTCGTCTCCGTCAGTGGAAGTAGCGCGGGCCGCGCAGGTTGGGGTGGAGCAGGACGGGAGCGGCCTCGGCAGACGGCGCGGTGCGGTCGAGGCCCAGGCTGAGGATCGAGGCGATGCTCTTGTAGGTGAGTGCGCCGATGGCGACCGCGCGGGCCGAGGCGGCCTCCGCCCGGCCGGGGTCGAGCCCGCGATAGAGGCGCAGGATGCCTAAGCAGGTACGGAAGCCCTGCTCTGGATGCGGACGGTCGTGGAGGATGGCGACGACGAGCCCCTCGGTCTCCGGGCCGATACCGCGTGCCCAGCGCCGGAAGCGCTCGGGGCTCCACTCGGCGTAGCGCCGATGCGCGCTCGGCATGTGCTCGGGATCGGTGCCGTGTCGCCGGCCGGCATAACGGCGCTCATGGGCGGCGACGCGCTGACCGCGGTGGAACACCTCGATGGTGCGCGCCGTGATGCGGAGGTCGACCTGCTCGCGGATCAGGGCGTGGGGCACCGAGTACAGGAAGCCGGCCGCCTCGACGTGGTAGTCGAGGTTGACCCGGGCCAGCCGCCATTCGGAGAAGGCGTAGTCCTCCGCCGGCAGGGGACGGAGCGCCGCTCGCTCGATCGCCTCGAACAGGGCGCGTCGGGTCGTGCCGAGCCTGCGCATCGGGTGGGCATTGATACGCTCGACCATCGTGGCGATGGCGGCGTTGCATTCGGCGAGCGAGAAGAACGTCTGTCGCCGAAGCCGCCCCAGGATGTAGGTTTGGGCCAAGCGCACGCCGGCCTCGACCTTGGCCTTGTCGCGGGGCTTGCGTGGCCGGGCCGGCAGGATGCCGACGCCGTAATGGTCGGCCATCATCCCATAGGAGCGGTTGATCTCTGGATCGTAGAACGAGGCTTTGTGAACGGCGCTCTTGAGGTTGTCGGGCACGACGAGGCGGGGGACGCCGCCGAGGAAGCGGAACAGGCGGACATGCGCGCCGATCCAGTCGGGCAGCGTCTGGGTCCAGGTCGCCTCGGCGTAGGTCAGGCTCGACGCGCCCAGCACCGCCACGAAGATCTCGGCCTCGCGCACGATGCCAGTGGTGGGATCGACGATCTCGATCTTCTTGCCGGAGTAATCGACGAAGACCTTGTCGCCGGCGGCATGGTGCTGGCGCATCACCGGGGTGAGCCGGCGCTCGAACTCCCTGTAGAGATCGCAGAACCGGGAGTAGCCGTAGCCGTCTGGATGGGTCTCCCGGTACTCCTCCCAGAGCACGGTCAGGTTGACCCCGGACCGGCGCATCTCCCGGATGACGCAGGGCCAGTCCGGCTCGGGCAGGCGGCGCATGCCCTGCTTCACGCCGGCCCGGGCGAACAGGCGCTGCTCCAGCACCGCGTCCGTGACCTCGGCGTCGAGCGGCCAGGTCAGGCCGGCGGCGGTGGCTCGGCCGAGGTTGTCCTGCACGGTCGAGCGGGCGATGCCCAGCGTTCGCCCGATCTCACGCGCGCTCACCCCGTCGTGGGCGAGCCGCAGCATCTGTTTGATCTGTCGCATGGTCAGCTCTCTCCTGGCCGGCATCCCATCCTCCTCGTGGTCGAGGACTGGGATGCCGCGGTTGCTGACCCGCGGGGATGCGCCATAGCCGATGCCGGCTACCGAGTGGCCGACATCAAATCGGAACGTTGGCCGGCTTCGCGTCGGAATGGGTGGCCGGCTTCCGTCGGAATCCGCAGCTTCGACTTCGCCTTCGCGACCGGCGCACCGCGGCAGCAGATCCAGGAACTGGCGAGCCTCGCCTTCGTGGAGCGAGGCGAGAACGTCGTGTTCCTGGGCCCGAGCGGCGTCGGCAAGACGCATCTGGCGATCGCGCTCGGCTACGCGGCGACCCAGCGCGGCTGGAAGGTCCGCTTCACGACGGCCGCCGATCTCGTTCTCGCCCTCGAGACGGCGCAGCGCCAGGGCCGGATCAAGGAGGCGATGCACCGGGCCGTGAACCTCTACAGGCTCCTGATCGTCGACGAGATCGGCTACCTGCCGCTGGGGCGCGAGCAGGCGAACCTGTTCTTCCAGGTCGTCGCCAAGCGCTACGAGCGCGGCTCGATGATCCTGACCTCGAACCTGACCTTCGGCTCGTGGGACCAGGCCTTCGCCGGCGAGGCGGTCCTCACCGCCGCCATGCTCGACCGGGTTCTCCATCACGCCACGGTCGTGACGATCCAGGGCGAGAGCTATCGGCTCAAGGGCAAGCGGCGCGCTGGCCTGATCGCCCGACCAGCACGGGAAAAGGCAGCGGCCTGACGCGGCTTCCGGGTGGGCATGCCTACCTGGAAGCAGGATGGGTCAGATTCCAATCGGCGAGCAGGACGAAAGCGGGTCAGAGTTCAACCGGCGTTGACAACGATGTCAGGGTCAGGCGAGGAGGGCCAGCTCCGGGCCTGTGCCCGAAGCCGCTTGTCCGGTCTGGCGTGACGCCTACTCCGCGGCGACGTCGTAGGACTCGGCCACCGGACCGTCCTCCTCGGCGTCGGCGGCCAGGAAAGGCGGTAGCGCGTCAGCCTCCTACGTTCCGCAGGAATCGGCGTCACACTCTGCGGTCGCGGCTGGCTCGCTGTTACTTACGGCGAGGCGCAGCGGCTCGGGCAGCCAGCCGGTGTCCGCGAGCAGGCGCTCGGCCTCCTTCGCCATGTCGCCTTTCTTCAGGTGATCGATGAGCTGCGCCGCCCGCTCGCCTGACCCCTCCCGTACGGCTTCCAGGATCCGCGCCTTGGTGACGCGGTCGAGATAGTTCGCCACGGTGGGCCGCCATCCGGCGGAGACCATGTCGAGGTCCGTCGCTCGCGCGAGCCGGTCGGCTTGGGCGAGGCGGACCCGCAGCCCGTGCTCCGAGACGCCCATCCCGCCGTAGGGGTTCGGCTTCTCGTGAAGAGCATTGACCCCGAAGCTGACGCAGTGCGCGAGCAAGGCCAGGCGGCTCGCCTCGTCGAGCGCGTCGAGCGAGTCCCAGAGCGCATCGCTCTCGGCGGGCAACTCGGCCTCCCAACTCGCATGACGCTCGGCGATGGCGCGGGCGCAGGCGCTGTCCTTAAGGTCATCGGCTTGCGCGGTGAAGTGGACCTCTCGGACCGAGACCTCGAGGCAGCCCGATCCCGAGCGGACGCGGAAGGTGTCGAGCACCAGCTTGTGCAGCAGCGCCGTCAGCGCGACCTGTGGACGGCTCGCCACTGCATCGCGCAGCGCCAGCGTACGGTGCGCCGTCAACTCCGCCATCAAGCGTTCGGGAAGGGGCCGGATGCCGTCCTCCTCCTCCGGTTCGTGAGCGGGCGACGTCCCCCCGATGGTGATGACGGCCCGCTGCACCGCCGGCTGCGCGGGCGCACCATCTCGGTCGGTCTCGCCGCCCGTGGTGTCGCCCTCGCTCTCCGAGGCCGGAGTAGCTGGCACGTCGTCCTCAGGTCTGACGTAACCACGCTCGACCCGCAACCGGCCGTCATGGCCGAGGCCAACGAAGGCGCCTGCGCAGGCGATCTCGGCCGGATCGTAGCGCAACGGGCGGTTCGCCAGCTCCTCGAGCGCTGCCTCGATCTCGCCGAGCCGGTCGTCGACCGCCTCCGGCAGTTCGTCCTCCTGACCATGCTCGGCGACGAGCCGCTCCTGTTCGGCCGTGAGTGCGTCGATCGTCGCCTGCTCCGCCTCTGTCGTCTCGACGGGCTCCCCGTCGATCCGACGAAGGCCGAACTGATGACCGTAGGGGAAGCTCATCGCGGCCTCGATCCACTTCCAGCCCTCGGCCGCGACGTCCTCGGCCTCGGCCTTCAGCTTCTCGGCCGTGAGGCGATCGAGAAGCGCGACGTCCTGGAGCCAGCCGCCGCCATCGGCCTGGAACAGGTCGCGCAGCACGGTGCCCCCGGCCGCCTCATAGGCGTCCATCCCGACGAACAGGACCCGTTTGTCCGACGCCTGCGCGGCCTTCTCGGTCAGGAGCCGCCGGATCTGGTAAGGCTCCTTCGACCAGGAATTCCGCACCGCCTCCCAGACCTGCTCCTGGCGGGCGTGATCGTGCGTGATGGTGAAGGCCATGAGCTGCTCGAGCGTCATGCCGTCAACAGCGTAGACCTCGAGCAGCGCGGGCGCGACCGTTGCGAGGCGCAGCCGCTGCTTGACCACGTTGACCGGCACGAAGAAGGCCGCGGCGACAGCCTCCTCGGTCATGCCTTTCTCGCGCATCGCCTGGAAGGCGCGGAACTGGTCGAGGGGATGGAGCGGCGCCCGCTCGACGTTCTCGGCCAGCGAGATCTCCTCGATGAGGACGCCGCTGGCGGCATCCGAGACGATGCAGGGTATCGGTGCGGTCTTCACCAGCCGCTTCTGCTTCACCAAGAGTTCGAGAGCCCGGTAGCGCCGGCCGCCAGCCGGCACCTCGTACATCCCGGTCTCCCGACCCTCACCGTCGAGCACCGGCCGAACGTGCAGGCTCTGGATCAGGCCGCGCCGGCCGATGGACTCGGCGAGGTCCTCGACCGGCAGACCGAGCTTCACGCGCCGGACGTTCGCTTGGCTCAACACCAGCTTGTTGAAGGGGATCGGGCGGGCGGGTGCCAGGGTGATCTTCTGAACCGTATTCGCCATTGTACTGTCTCCGCGACGGGCGCCGGAGGCCTCTCCTCCAAACTCGATCCGTCACGACGCGCAGCGCCGCCCTCTTCCTCTGGAGGGCAGCGCCGCGATGGGGAGAACGGCAGACTGGATCAGCGTAGCCTGAGCGCCTCGCGACTTGCCGACGCGAGACGCAGGTTTGCATCGTCAGAACCATGACCCGGCCAGTTTACAACGATCGAGAGGGCCCCTCTTTCCTCGGTTGGGCCGCAGAGCCTGGGGTTAAGGTGGCAGCCTATCTCCAAGTACGCATAGTCGGGGGGCATCGACCCCCTCCGCTTTCCATCTCCCGTATCTTTTGTTGATCGGAGCGAACCGCCGAAACGCGTCACGCGGCCCGATCCTGCAGGTGCTGCGTCTCCCGCGCGGTCACCGGGATTGGCGTTCTTTCGCCGTCGTTTCCGACCGTCTCCGAGCTCTCTTCCGCGAGCGCGAGACGGCTAAGCAGCCGGTCGGCGGCCTTGCTGGCGTGAGAGGCCGCACGCACGATGGCTCGCTCGTCCTCGCGCAGGACCTGAAGCCAGGCGGCGATGTAGTCGGCGTGGCGCACGGTGGGCACGATGCCGAGGCTCGCGCACACGTAGGCTGCGGAAATCTCCGCCACGAGTTCCTCGCGGGCGTAGCAGGGGCCGCCGCGTGGCCCTTTCATCAAGCGGTCTATGCGCGAGCGATGACCGGTAGCGTGCGACAGCTCATGCGCGGCGGTACGGTGGAAGTTGATCGGCTCGTGAAACGCCTCCGGCGGGGGTAGCACAACGACATCATCGGAAGGACGGTAGAAGGCCATGCTACCGCCGATGCGGATGGTGACGCCGGAGGCCTCCATCAGCATGCGGAAGCGCGGCATGACGAGGTCCTCGCGCGGCGGGGGCAGCGGATCGGTGAGGTTCGCGGGCAAGCCGTCCACCTGCGCAACGTTGAAAACGGTGAAGCGCTTGAGGAACGCCACTTGCCGGACGGCGCCCCCGTCGCGATCGGCTCGTCGGCGCTCGTCTGCCGGCGTGAAGCGATCGGCGTAGACGATTCCGGTCCCGTGCTCTCCCTTGCGCACGCAGCCGCCGAGGGACAGGGCTTGGCGGAAGGTCAGCCAGCGTTGGTCCCGATAGCCCGCCGCGACGCCGGCCGCCCAGAGCAGCATGAGTAGGGTAGGCTGGCTCCGTCTCAGAGAGAACAGGGCTCAGCCTCCCTCCGAACCGGACGTGCGGCTTTCACCGCATCCGGCTCTCCACTTCCGATCGCCCTCGGTGGGCGGGTGTAGGGCCGATAGCTGTGGACCTT